>NZ_JBCLVJ010000014.1:0-158553 GCF_048537925.1 Gordonia sp. CPCC 205515
GAGCCCGCATCAGATGTCGTGGGGTGTCGGCCGCTTGCCCTGGCTGATCACCCGGTACAGGTGTATCACCGACCCCCGACAAGTTCGGTGGACCTCAGGCGGCGATCGGGTCGTCGAGGGTCAGGGTGCGGCGGTTGTAGGCGGGTAGCGGTCGTCGTTGCGGGTCAATGACCGCTGGTGGAATCAACCAGGGGTGCCGGTCGGCGCCCAGGATGATGTCCCAGTCGGTGGCGTGGATGAAGGCGTGGCACGACGGACACAGCAGACACCCGTTGTCCAGATCGGTCGGCCCGTCCTGGCTCCACCACTGCACATGGTGCACGTGGGTGCGGCCCGCCGATGCCCCGCACTTGACGCAGCACTGGTCGCGGATGATGATCGCGCGCCGCAGATGCGGCGGGAACCGGCGTCGGGTGGTGCCCATCTGCAGCGGCACGGTCTGTCCGTCGACGACGACCTCGGCGATCTCGGCGTCACACAGCAGCAGCTTCGTGACCGTCGGGGTGATCGTCCCCAGCCACAACAACCTGGCCTTCTCCGGGGTGGTGGCCGGCAACACCAGGTCGACATGCACCTTCGGTGGGGTGGCCAGACTGGTGTCGGCGACCGCGGCGGCATCGAGGATCGCTTCGAGTGCATCGGCGTTGCGAGCACCAGTGGTGCGGGCATCGGCGGATCCGTCGGGTTCGGGGCGTGGGGTGTTCAGCGATTCGATCGCCGCGGTCAGTTTCTCCCCGATCACCGTGTCCAGATCACCCTTCACCGTGAGCCGGCCGTCGGTGGTGGGGCCGATGGTGAACTCGTTGATCGTGCGGTCCTCCCCGGCGGGCAGTCCACCGGTCTCGGCGGCGTAATCGTTGCCCAGTTCTCGGGCTTTCTTCCCGATGTCGACCGGGCTGGCACCTGACATCGCCTGCGCGATCAACGTGCGTTCCACTTCGGCTTTCTCCTGCGTACACAATCCGTCGGGTGCCCGACGCTCGACGTGGGTGATTCCGGAGAGGATGGCATCGGCATGTTCACCGGAGATCGCGCCGTCAGCGGTGTAGCCGGGTAGTCGCGACACCTGCGACTGCGCGGCACCGATGCGCAGCCAGCGGTAGGCGACCGCGGGTGCGACGCCCTTCGTCATCAACAGTGCGGCGGTCTTGCCCGTGCGGTCACGGGCCACCCCCAACCGATCCAGCGTTGCGGCACCGGCCGCGGCGTGGTGATCGATCATCGCGCGCAACTCGATCAACACCGTCATCGCCGCCAGGGCTTGCGGACCGGTCTGCCCGCTGCCGCCGGGAGGGAGGTCCCACAGCATCGCGCGGATCGCGGTCAACGTGGCGAGGTAGCCCGCACCGTCGATCGGTTCAGGATGCTCGGCGACCGGGTCCGGGCACGGAGCAGTAGCGGTTGTCATGACGAACACCTTCCACATCACAGGGTGAAACGGGAGGCAGGCAATTCTCGTCATCATAGGGTCGGCGACGGTCTCGGAAACCGTTGCCGGTGTGCAGCTTTCATCAGTGTGACCTGCTAGAGCCACTATAGCCGGGGGTACCGACAAGATTGGGTGACGATGGTTTGGGCGTCCTTTGAGTGTGCGCGGTGGTCTCGATGCGCTCGGCTCCTTCGTCGCCGGGCTTACTCGACCAACTGAAGAATGACTCGACCAAGGGAGAAGGACACCAACGGAGAAGGACTCAACCAACGAATAAGCGCGCCTACCGCCTCCGCCGCGCGGCAGCGGTGAGTTCGTGTGCCCCGTAACTGTTGTCGTCGGGATTCATCGTGACACCGGGGGCGACGAGTTCGTCGATCCGGTCGAGGACCGCGTCGTCGAGTCGGACGTCGAGCGCGGGCAGGTAGGACTCCAACTGCTCCATCGTGCGGGGACCGACGATCGCCGAGGTGACCGCGGGGTGGCGGATGACGAAGGCGATGGCGAGCTCGATCATGGTCAATCCAGCGGACTCGGCAACCGCGACAATCTCTTCCACCACGTCGAGCTTGCGTTGGTTGGCCGGGCGCGACATGTCGAAGCGGGCGCCGGGACGCATCCGGGATGTCGGTGCAGCGTCGGCGTCCTTGCGGAACCGCCCGGAGAGCCACCCGCCCGATAGTGGGCTGTAGGTCAGGATGCCCATCCCGTGTCGCTGGGCGGTCGGCAGTACGTCCTCTTCGATGCCGCGCACCAGGATCGAGTATGGCGGTTGTTCGGTGACGAATCGTTGTAGATTCCGTTCGCGCGCAACCCATTGCGCCTCGACGATCTGGCTGCCGGAGTATGACGACGAGCCGATCATCCGGACCTTGCCCTGGTGCACGAGATCACTCAGCGCCCCGAGTGTCTCCTCCACGTCGGTTCCGGGGTCCGGGCGATGCACCTGGTAGAGGTCGATGTAGTCGGTGTTCAACCGCCGCAACGAGTTCTCCACCTCGCGCATGATCCACTTGCGGGAACCTCCGAGGGCGTTGGGATCGTCGGCCATCGGCATGAAGAACTTGGTTGCGAGGACGACGTCATCGCGACGACCCTTGAGTGCCTTGCCGACGATCTCCTCGGACGCCCCCGCCGAGTAGACGTCGGCGGTGTCGATGAAGTTGATGCCGGCGTCCAGTGCGCGGTGGATGATCCGCACCGAGTCGTCGACGTCGTCGTTGCCCCACGGTCCGAACATCATGGCGCCCAAACACAGTGGACTCACCCGAACTCCGGTCCGACCCAGATTGCGATACTCCATGGATTCGCTCATGCAGCCCACCGTAATGACCACACCGCGTACGAGGGAGGGCCTGGCATTACCCCCGGGGAGACTCACCCTAGAACTGCATCGGATTCCCCTCCGGCGGACGGCCACTCCGATCGGGCCGAGCAGCGGCGGCACGGTCGGGCAACCAGATCACGAACGTCGATCCGACGCCGAGCCGGCTGTGGACCTCCAACCGGCCCTCGTGGCTCTCGACGATCTGCCGTGCGATGGTGAGGCCCAGGCCGGACCCGCGTCGTCCCTCCACGGTGTCACCGTTGTCGGCGCGCCGGAACCGTTCGAAGATGCGCTGCTGGTCGGCATCGGCGATGCCCGGTCCCTGATCGGCCACCGCGATCCACGCCCAGCCGTCGACGCTGCCGCCGCCGAGGGTGATCGTCGAATCGTCGGGCGCGAGCCGCAGCGCGTTGCCGAGCAGGTTGGAGACGGCGCGGCTCAACGATTCCGGGTCCGCGAACACCACCGGCCCGTCGGCTGCGCGGGTCTCGATGTGTTTGCCGCGGTCGTCGGCCAGCAGTGCGTGCTCGGCGGCGAGGTCAGCGACGAACCGACCGACCGGCACGGGTTCGTCGGCGAACGAGCCGGATCGTCGCCGGGCGGTGGCCAGCAGGTCGTCGAGGAGTCGGCTCATTCGGGCGGTCTGCCGGGACACGATCGCGATGGCGTCGCTGCGTTCGGCGGGCGTGGCGCGGTCGTCGGCGAGCACCGCCTCCACATTGGCCTGGATCACCGCGACCGGATTGCGCAGCTCATGCGACACGTCGGCGACCAGGGCCCGTTCGGCACGGAAGGCGATGTCGATGCGGTCGAGCATGTCGTCAAGGGTGTCGGCCAGCACGCGCAACTCATCGTGCGGACCGCTGGCGTGGATGCGTTCGGACAGGTCACTTGCACGAAGTCGCTGCGCCGTCGCGGTCATCTCGCCGATGGGCCGCAGCATCCGTCCGGCGACCAGCCACCCGACCAGGATGCTGATCAGCGAGATCACCGCCAGCGCGATCAGCGAATAGTTCCGCAGGGTCTCGAGCGTGGATTGGTTGACGGCCTGCTCCACGCTCGCGAGATCGGCCGCCTGAAAGGACTCCCCCGGCTTGTAGACCAGCGAGCCGTCGGACTTCCGCATGAATCGCTTGACGGTGACCGGATCCAATTGGCGCGCATCGATCGTCGCAGCCAGCGCAACATACACGCCGAGCAGGATCAGTCCGCTGATGAGGAAGAGCCAGATCGAGGTGGTCAGCGCGAGCCGCATCCGTACGGTGCGCACGACGCCGGGTAACGGAAGGCTCGGAAACCACACCGGCTCAACCCGTTTCCGCAGACTCGGCCGGCACCCGCAGCCGGTAGCCGCGACCGATCAGGGTCTGCAGCATCGGCGACTCGTCGTCGATGGTCAGCTTGCGCCGCAGATTACCGACAGTGACCCGCACGGTCTGGGTGAACGGGTCGGCGTTCTCGTCCCACACATGCTCGAGTAGTTCTTCGGCGGACACCACATGGTCGGGTCGGGACATCAGAAACCGCAGCACCGCAAACTCTTTCAGCGTCAGATCCAGTTCGCGCCGTCCCCGGAACGCGGTCTGCCGCGCGGTATCCAGCGTGACCTGGCCGACCCGGAGCACCGACGTCTCGCCGGACACCTCGCGGCGCAGCACGGCGCGCAGCCGCGCCCGCAACTCGGCGATGGCGAAGGGTTTGACGATGTAATCGTCGGCACCGGCATCCAATCCGCGCACCCGGTCGGGCAGCGTGCCCAGCGCGGTGAGGATCACGATACGCATGTCGGGTCCCGACCGGCACGGCAACGATTGCCCACGAATCCGGGACGCCAACTCCAGGCCGTCGCCGTCGGGCAGGGTCAGGTCCACCAACGCGACGTCGTAGTCGTTGAGCGCCAAGTGTTCACACGCGTCGGCGTAGGTGGTCGCCGCGTCCACCGCGTAACCCTCACGCTGCAACGCGATGCGGAGGGCGCTGACCAGTCCCTCTTCGTCTTCGATGATGAGCACACGCATATACCCCGATCGTACCGGCGTGGCATCGACGCGGCCACGGCGCTTTCGCTGGTCTTTCGGCGACGATTCTGCTGGTTTTCGGCCTCGCCTGCTTCGGTGGACTCATGACCTCCCCCCACTCGGACGACCAACCCGACCTGCCCACGTCGATCGAGCAGGAGCACAGCCACACAACGGATCTCACGACCACCGCACGAATCCAGACCGCCCTGTTCGAGATGAAAAGGGTCGTCGTCGGCCAGGACGCCATGCTCGAACGGCTGCTGGTGGGACTGCTCGCCAACGGGCATGTCCTCCTCGAGGGGGTGCCCGGCATCGCCAAGACCCTGGCGGTGCGGACCGCGGCCGACGTCGTCGGCGGCACGTTCCGCCGGCTGCAATTCACCCCCGACCTGCTACCCGCCGACATCGTCGGCACCCGTGTGTGGCGGCCGTCGACGGAGTCCTTCGAGGTGGAACTCGGACCGGTGTTCGGCAACCTCATCCTCGCCGACGAGATCAACCGCGCACCCGCCAAGGTGCAGTCGGCGCTGCTCGAGGCGATGGCCGAACGGCAGGTCAGCATCGGTGGGCAGACGTTTCCCCTGCCCGAGCCGTTCCTGGTGCTGGCCACCCAGAACCCGATCGAGACGGACGGCGTGTACCACCTGCCCGAGGCCCAACGCGACCGCTTCCTCCTCAAGGTCGACCTCGGGCATCCCACCGAACTCGACGAGATGGAGATCCTCTCCCGCATGAGTGGTCGACCGCCTCGGGCGCGGCAGATCCTGTCGCTCGCCGACGTCACCGACCTCCAGCGCGCCACCGAGGACGTCTTCGTCCATCACACCCTCGCCCACTACATCGTCCGGCTGGTGATGGCCACCCGCGACCCGGAGGCCTACGGCGTGGCATTCCTCGCTCCGCTACTAGAGTACGGGGTCAGCCCCCGCGGATCACTCGGCCTGCTCGCCGCAGCCCGCGCACTCGCCCTCATCCGCGGCCGTGACTACGTGCTGCCCGACGACGTCCGGGACATCGCCGCCGACGTGCTGGCCCATCGTCTCGTCCTCACCTTCGACGCGGTCGCCGACGGTGTCCCGGCCCGCTGGATCATCGACCAGCTCGTCACCCACATCCCGGCCCCGCAACTCGCCGACGACGCCGAGTTGGCGTCGTGACCCACCCGCAGCAGCCCGGCTCGCTCCGCGGCCTCGACCTCACGTTGCGCCGCCGCCTCGACGCGCTGCTGCCCGGCGACCATGAGGGCATGCGGCTCGGCACCGGCTTCGACCGCGAGGAGGTGGTGCGCTATCAGCCGGGCGAGGACGTGCGTCGCGTGGACTGGAACATCACCGCCCGCACCGGTGAGCTGCATGTGTGGCGACCGCGCATCGACAACCAACTCGACTGCCGCATCCTCCTCGACCTGTCGCCCAGCATGGCGTTCGGCACCGCGAACCAGGAGAAGCGAGACCTCGCCGTCGCGGTAGTCGGGGCGGTGGCCCATCTCATCGACGCCCCCGGCAACCGCCTGGGCGTGACGACGGTGGGCGCCACCGGGATCACGTGGTCGGCCGCGGACAGTCCCCGGCTCGCGGCCGCCCGCCTGATCCGCTCGATCGGCGACGATGACCAGCGGTCCGGTTTCGCACCCGCGTTGTCGGCGACGTTGCGCGCCTTCGCGCGTCGACATCGTCGTCCCGGGTTACGCGTCGTCATCACCGACTTCCTCGAGCCCGCCGATGGTCTCGCCGCACCCTTCGCATGGCAGTCGCCATTGCGGCAGCTCGCCGCCCGCCACGATGTCATCGCCGTCGAGGTCACCGATCCGCGGGAGAGTGCGCTGCCCGACGTCGGTCTGGTCACCCTCGTCGACCCGGAATCCGGTCGGCAGCGGTCGATCTGGACGGCAGATCCGGCGATCCGAGACCGGTTCGCCGCCACCGCCGTCGCACATCGCGACGACGTCCGGCGCGCAATCGCCGCATCGGGCGCCGCGCACCTGGCCGTCGACACCGACCGCGACTGGCTGCGCGACCTCGCCGTTTTCCTCCAGATCCGACGACGCACCGCCCGATCCGCCGTCGATACAAGGACACATCCACGATGACCTTTCTGTTCCCCTGGGGACTGCTCGTCCTCATCCCGGTCGCCGCGCTCGCCATCGCCTACCTGGTGATGCTGCGACGACGCGACCGTTACGCCGTCCGCTTCGCCGCATTGCCGTTGCTGGACAAAGCAATCCCGGAGCGCCCGCGGTGGCGCCGACATCTGCCGGCCGGACTGCTGCTGGCCGCGCTCGGACTCACCGCAGTCGCGGTCGCGCGACCCGAGATGCCGGTGCGCGTCCCCTACGAGCGAGCGACCATCCTGGTCGCCATCGACACCTCGGATTCCATGCGCGCCACCGACGTCGATCCGGATCGGCTCACCGCCGCCCTCGACGCCGCCGGCGACTTCATCGGGCAACTACCCGACACGTTCAACGTCGGGGTGGTCACCTTCTCCGGGTCGGCCACCGTCATCCATCCCGCCGACGGCGATCACGACGCCGCGCGCCGCAGCCTGCGGATGGTGACCACCCAGTCCCGCACGGCCATCGGGGACGGGGTCCTCGCCTCGCTGGAGCAGATCCGCGCCGCCGTGGGGCCCGGCCAGCAGGAACTGCCCGCGCACATCGTGTTGCTCTCCGACGGCAGCAACACCAGCGGCACCGCGATTCCCGCTGCGGCCGAACAGGCCTCCGATGCGGGTGTCCCGGTGTCCACGATCGCCTACGGCAGCGAGTGGGGCACGCTGCTCTCCGGCGGCTACGCCATCCCGGTGCCGGTGGATCACGAAGCGCTGGCGGAACTCTCGGACACGACCGGCGGCACCGCCTACGAAGCGGAGAACCGCGACGAGCTACGCAACGTCTACCGCGACATCGGGTCGTCGATCGGCTGGCGCACCGAACAGCGCGAGGTGACGCCGTGGGTGGCGGGTATCGCGTTGCTGTTCGGTCTCGTTGCAGCCGCGTTCTCGCTGCGCTGGTTCTCCCGACTTCTGTAGAGAAAGGTTGATCGTCATGGCAACTGGACCATCCGGCCTCGGCCGGCCCGCCGGGCCTGCCTTTGTGGTCGCTCCACCGACTCCCCCATCCACCACCGCGCCGCCCAGGACATCGATCCCGACCCGTATCGGCGGACCCACTGTGCCGCCACCGTCGCCCACCACTCTGCCGACGCCACCGACCAGCACCAACGAAAACCAAGCACCGCAACCGAAACCACGATCAGCCACCCGCCGCGCCCCACTGATGTTCGTGGCCAGCCTGGTGTTCGGCGGAATCGCCGGCGCGACGGCCGGTCTGGTCGCCACCGGTGTAGCGCTGGAATCGGCGGCGCCGCAACCACCGTCGTCGATCAGCACCGGCCAGGGAGTACTCGACGGACGACGCGCGGCGGCCGCACTCATGCCCAGTGTCGTGCAGGTGCGGGCGGGCGCAGCGCGGGGTTCCGGCTTCGCCTTCGACGAGGCCGGCCATGTGCTCACCAACGCGCACGTGGTCGGCGGGTCCGCCGCGGTTGAGGTGCAGCTGGCCAATGGCGAGCAACGCACCGCGCGGGTCGTCGGCCGCGACCCGGCGGTCGATCTCGCGGTGATCCGACTCGACGGCACGGGTCCGCCGTCGGGTCAGATCGGTGACAGCTCAGCACTTCTGGTCGGTCAGCCGGTGATCGCCGTGGGCTCACCGCTGGGTCTGTCGAGCACGGTCACCGCCGGGATCGTCAGTGCCGTCGATCGGATGGCCAGCCTCGGCGGTCCCGCGGGTCCGACCCAGCAGGTCGTGCAGACCGACGCGTCGATCAACCCCGGCAACTCGGGCGGTCCGCTCGCCGACCTCGACGGCCGCGTCATCGGCGTCAACACCGCGATCGCCACCGTCGGTGGACCCGAATCCGGCAACATCGGAATCGGTTTCGCGATCCCCATCGACCGGGCGATGATCGTCGCCAGGCGCATCATCGCCGGTGGCTGACCCTCAGAAGCACACCGCTCAGAACCGCACCGTCGTGGTCCCCCGCTGTCGCCCGCGATAGGTGAAACGACGTTCGGTGATGTCGCCGTGGCCATTACGACCAACCCGTAGCACCGTCGACGCCCGGGTGCCATAACCACGCATCCGCACGAACACCGGCGACAGATCCTGCTCGCGCTGCGCCGGAACCCCGGTGTCGGGCAACCGGTCGATCGCCGGTCGGGTGTCGTTGGCGAGCAACTCCAGATAGGGTTCCACCGTTCCGTCGGGCCGGTCGGCGCCGACCACCGCGGCCAGCGCGTCGCGTCCGTCGGTGACCTTGGGCCAGTTGCTGTCCAGTGCCCCGTTGGACAGACCGTGCACACCCGGCGCCACCCGCTGCGCCTGCGGCTCCGGAAAGTTGGTGGCCCACCACAGTTCTCCGTCGTCGGCGACCAGTAGGTTGACCGGAGCATAGTCGTCGGCGTGACGAGGCAACGTCTGAGCAAAAGCCTCCGGCGAGGCGTCACCCGTCAGGAACTCGACCGGCAGCTCACCCCGCGACCGGGGACCCGGCCCGGCGGGTGATCCATTGCGCACGTTGGTGACCATCGCGATCCGGGAGGTCCGCTCGGCATGCAAGCCCAGCCAGGTGCCACCGGCCTCGCCGTCGCGGCCACCGATGATCGGCGCCTCCGGCCACCGCCCGAGCGCGTGCGTCCGGCGACGGTAGAACTCGTCACGGTTGGCGGCGACAATGATCGCGAAGTCTGGATGCGTGTCCACCGCAAAAAGAATGAGACACATCGTGTTTCGACCTGTCCTACTCGGCGATCGACATGTAGTGACTCATGTTGGTCATCCGTCGCTGCACCCCGGTGATCTCGCGTACCGCTTGGGCCACCAGACTCCGATCCAGCGGCGAGAGCCGCTTCATGTTCAGCACATCGCTCACCTGCTCACCCCGATCGAATTGCGCCACTTGATAGGTCAGCCGCACGCGCTGCAGCACGTCGAACACCTCGACGAGGGTCTGCGCAGAGTCGGCGGGCATCATCGGGCTGCCCGCGGCCGCCATCAGGCGCCCACGGGTGCCGAGTTCACCGGACCCCACCGAGAGCGCGGCCCACCGCGCGATGTTCACCAATGGGGTGAGTGCATGATGTTTGATGTCGAAGGTGCCGCCGCGGCGGGTGAGGACGTCGCGCACCGAACGCAGTCGCGCCTTGTGCGACAACGACTCCTGCAACAACAGCCCCAAAGTGCCCGGATGCGAGCGCAGGTCGGCGAACACCTCGCCGACCGCCGAGAGCCCTTGGTCACCCCAGATCGGCCGGCCGTCGAGCAGCAACGACGTGAAGATCATGCCCTTGTTCTCCAGCGGCGCACCCAACCACAGCCGAGCCGCCGCCCGCCACTGCGCGTGGGTGCGGGCGAACAACGGCATCGAGGCGATCGCACCGTTGGTGTCGATGGCCATGCCCGCCCGCCGCAGGACCTCGTCGACCTCGGCGAACGCCTGCCGATAGCCGACGATTTGCTCGTCGGTCACCGAATCATCAAACGACACGGCCGAATCCACGTCGGAGGCCAGCACCGGTTCACGACGGGCGTTGCTGCCCAACGACAGCCAGGTCAGCGCGGCCGGGTCGAGCTCGGGATGACTCCGCAGCGTGAGTTCGATGGCGCGTCTCACGATGGCGTCGTTGACCAGGGAGGCCAGCGCGGTCACCTCGTAGACGGGTTGTCCGCGCCGCAGCAGGTCGGCCACCAGGTACGGCACTCGGCCGCCGCTGGCAACGAGGTCGTCGATGGTGGCGGCGCGCGACACTTGACGGCGCAGCGACATCGACGGACCGGCCGGTGCGGCAATGAAATCCGCCGGCCCCACGACCCCACAGACAACACCGCTGGGATCGAGGACCGGTACGGCGGCGAGATCGTGATCGAGGATCTCGGTCAGCGCATCGGCCGCGGCGGTGTCGCGGTACACAACGCGGGCCGGGGCGTCGACGACGTCGGAGAGCACGGTGTCGGTCGATAGTCCGGCGGCGACGACGCGGGCGCGGATGTCGGCGTCGGTGACGACCCGGTAACCGTCGTCGCGGACGAAGATGACGTACTCCTGATGGCGGTCGGTCATCAGGCGGGCGGCGTCGGCGACAGTCATGTCGGCCCTACCGATCACCGGTGCGCTCACGATGAGCGCATCGACGGTCCCCTGCGTGTGGGTCTGCGCATCGCGGCGGCGCGCCACCGTGAGCTTGTCGGCGACGAATTGCGCGCCCCGGACACCGGAGAACAGCGATCGTGCTGCATCCCCGGGGATCAGGCAGATGGTGACCGGCCCGGCAGCCACCGCGCGCGGCCCGACCAGAGTCTTCGTCAACAACGACGAGTAGCCGAAAACCCCTCCCGGACCCAGGGTCTCGTCGGCCTCGCCCTGGTCGGCGCCGATGTTGAACAGCTCCACCTGCCCGGAGATGACCGCGTAGATCGCATCGGCCGGAGTGGAGTAGCCGTCGAAAATAGTTGCCCCGGACTCGAACTGGTGATTCTCTGCGCGCTCGAGCAGACCGGCGAGTTGCTCGTCGGTGAGCGCGTCGAACGGCGGATGACCACGCAGCAGCGTCGTCGCGGTCGCTGGGCTCACGACTCCTCCGTCCGTGGGTAGAAGTGAAGCCCCGTCGGGAGAAGCCGCGGGGGGGGGACCACGCGGGTGTGGGTCCGGCCACCCCCAGGCGTCGGCTCCCACGGTTTCGGCGGGCGCGTCGGCCGCAGCCTCCTCGTCGACGGGGACGAGGCTGATCTTGCCGCGGTCGTCGATGTCGGCGATCTCCACGCGGAGCTTGGAGCCGACGCTCACGACGTCCTCGACCTTGTTGATGCGCTTGCCCTTACCGAGCTTCGAGATGTGCACGAGGCCATCGCGACCGGGGAGCAGCGAGACGAACGCACCGAACGCGGTGGTCTTGACGACGGTGCCGAGGAACCGCTCGCCGACCTTGGGCAGCTGCGGGTTGGCGATCGCGTTGACGCGGTCGATGGCCGCCTGCGCGGACGGGCCGTCGGCGGCGCCGACGAACACGGTGCCGTCATCTTCGATCGAGATGTTGGCGCCGGTGTCCTCGGTGATGCCGTTGATCGTCTTGCCCTTGGGCCCGATGAGCTCACCGATCTTGTCCATCGGGATCTTGATGGTGGTGATGCGCGGCGCGTACGGGCTCATCTCGTCCGGCTCGTCGATGGCCTCGGCCATCACGTCGAGGATGGTCAGCCGCGCGTCCTTGGCCTGGCTCAACGCACCGGCGAGCACCTGGCTCGGGATGCCGTCGAGCTTGGTGTCGAGCTGCAGCGCGGTGACGAAGTCCTTGGTGCCGGCGACCTTGAAGTCCATGTCGCCGAAGGCATCTTCGGCGCCGAGGATGTCGGTCAGTGCGACGTAGCGGGTCTCACCGTCGATGGTGTCGGACACCAGGCCCATTGCGATACCCGCGACCGGGGCCTTGAGCGGCACACCGGCGTTGAGCAGCGACATGGTCGACGCACACACCGAACCCATCGAGGTGGAACCGTTGGAGCCCAACGCTTCCGAGACCTGACGGATGGCGTACGGGAACTCCTCGACGCTCGGCAGCACCGGCACCAGGGCGCGCTCGGCGAGCGCTCCGTGGCCGATCTCGCGACGCTTGGGCGAACCCACGCGACCGGTCTCACCGGTCGAATACGGCGGGAAGTTGTAGTGATGCATGTACCGCTTGGACTTCTCCGGTCCGAGCGAGTCGATCTGCTGGGCCATCTTGACCATGTCGAGGGTGGTGACACCCAGGATCTGGGTCTCGCCACGCTCGAACAGCGCCGAGCCATGGGCGCGCGGGATCACCGCGACCTCGGCCGAGAGCGACCGGATGTCGGTGATGCCACGGCCGTCGATGCGGAAGTGGTCGGTCAGGATCCGCTGGCGGACCAGCTTCTTGGTCAGCGAGCGGTACGCACCGCCGATCTCCTTCTCGCGGCCCTCGAACTGTCCACCGAGCTGGGCGAGGATGTCGGCCTTGAGCTCGTCGGTCCGCTCGTCGCGCTCCTGCTTGCCGGCGATGGTGAGGATCTCGCTGAGGCGATCGGTCGCAGCGGCGGCAACGGCGTCGTAGACGTCGCTCTCGTACGGCGGGAACAGCGGGAACTGCCCGGTCTCCTTCGCCGCGGCCTCGGCGAGCGACTTCTGCGCCTCGCAGAGACGAGCGATGAACGGCTTGGCGGCCTCGAGGCCCTCGGCGACGATCGCCTCGGTCGGTGCCTGCGCGCCGCCGGCGAGGATCTCCAGGATGTTGTCGGTGGCCTCGGCCTCGACCATCATGATCGCGACGTCGGCGGTATCGCCCTGACCGGAGACGATGCGGCCGGCGACAACCATGTTGAACACGGCGCCTTCGAGCTGCTCGACGGTCGGGAACGCGACCCACTGGCCGGCCTTGTTCTCCTCGGTCGGGATGAGCGCGACGCGCACGCCGCCGACGGGGCCGGAGAACGGCAGGCCGGCGAGCTGGGTGGAGGCCGATGCCGCGTTGATGGCGACGACGTCGTAGAGATCCTTGGGATCGAGCGACATCACGGTGACGACGACCTGGATCTCGTTGCGCAGGCCGTCGACGAAGGTCGGGCGCAGCGGACGGTCGATGAGGCGGCAGGTGAGGATCGCGTCGGTCGAGGGGCGGCCCTCGCGGCGGAAGAACGAGCCGGGGATGCGGCCGGCGGCGTACATGCGCTCTTCGACGTCGACGGTCAGCGGGAAGAAGTCGAAGTGCTCCTTGGGCTGCTTGGATGCCGTGGTGGTCGACAGGAGCATGGACTCCTCGTCGAGGTACGCGACGACCGAGCCGGCGGCCTGCAGGGCGAGACGTCCGGTCTCGAAGCGGATGGTGCGGGTGCCGAAGCTCCCGTTGTCGATGATCGCGGTCGCCTCGGTGATGGCGTCATCTTCGTCGTAGTCGGCAGAATCGATGTTCTGCTCGGTGGTCACATCTGTCATGTGAGTGGTGAAATCCCTTCGTGTCGCATCGTCGACGTCGACGATGCGGTGGTGGAGCGGGTCGGCCCTGATCGGCACGCGGCGCGCTGCGGTCACATCGGTGACGCAACACAACTGCGGCGACGACTGCTGGTGCAGATGGCCGACCCAGACAGGAGCCGTAAAGAATTGCCGGTCGTGCGGGCGCGCAAGCCTGTGGCGCGCCGATGTTGTGCTGCAGACGGCCTTCGATCGAAGCGGCCGGAATGTGGGTGGATGCACCCCTGGTCCGGCGGCCACTACCGAGGACCGATCTGCTCGTTCTCACACGTCCAGCAGGACTATCACGGCAACGGTCGTTGTCCAGCTTATCATTGCGGCCCGACCTGCATAAACAACGACCTACATATACGACAAGGCCGCCCTCGCGTGATGCGGGGACGGCCGAGAAGTCGGTAGTCGATCAGCGACGCAGACCGAGGCGCTCGATGAGCGAACGGTAGCGGTTGATGTCGACCTTGGCGACGTACTTGAGCAGACGACGACGACGGCCGACCAGCAGCAGCAGACCACGACGGCTGTGGTGATCGTGCTTGTGGGTCTTGAGGTGCTCGGTGAGGTCGGTGATGCGCTTGGTCAGCATCGCGACCTGCGCCTCGGGCGAACCGGTGTCGGTCTCGTGCAGCCCGTACTCGCTGAGGATTTCCTTCTTCTGGGTGGCAGTCAATGCCATGGAGATACTCCCGTTATTTCAGTTCCGCGTACACAGCTCCGGGCGCGCCACCGCGGACTGCAGCAACGCCGAGGAGCCAATTTACCAGCAGCAGCGGTTGGACCCAAATCGTCGCAGGTCACGCCTCGTCGGCGGCGAGCAACGCTCGGGTCTTGTCGACGTCGTCGCCGATCGCGGTGATCAGGTCGTCGATGTCGGCGAAGTCGACCATGCCGCGGATGCGGGCGACGAAATCGACCGCCACGTGCTGGCCGTAGAGGTCGGCGCTGGTGTCGAGGACGAAGGCCTCGACGGTGCGGGTCCGTCCGGAGAAAGTCGGATTGGTGCCGACCGACACCGCAGCCTGATACCGCTCCCCCGGCACCACCTGCCCGACCACCGGACCGGCGCCGAGCACGGTGAACCAGGCCGCGTAGACCCCGTCCGCGGGGATCGCGGCGTACATGGGTGGGGCGACGTTGGCGGTCGGATACCCGAGTTCGCGGCCACGACCGTCACCGCGGACGACGACGCCCTCCACGCGATGCGGCCGGCCGAGCGCCTCGGTGGCCCGTTCGACGTCGCCGGCGGCCACACACGACCGGATATAGGTCGACGAGAACGTCACCGCGTGCTCGCCGAACAGAGAGATGGCCTGCACTTCGAAGCCGAACTTCTTACCGAGTTCGGTCAGTTTCGGCACGTCACCGGCCGCCTTCTTGCCGAAGGTGAAGTTGGCGCCGACGACCACGTCGGCCGCGTGCAGCGTCTCGACCAGGATGTCGTGGGCGAAGTCCTTGGGTGAGCGTGCTGCCAGTTCTGGGGTGAACGGCATCACGCAAAAAACGTCGATGCCGAGTTCCTCGGCGAGTTCGGCCCGCCGGGTCAGCGTCGTCAGTTGCGGCGGATGCGATCCGGGCCGTACCACTTCGGACGGATGGGGATCGAAGGTCATCAGCACCGACGGCACGCCGCGCGCCTTCGCCGCCGTCGTCGCGGCATTGATCAGCTGTGCATGTCCCCGATGCACGCCGTCGAAAACGCCAATGGTGACCACACATCTGCCCCAGTCCGCGGGGATGTCCTCGAGACCTCGCCAACGCAACACGGGCCTTAGCCTACGACCCACCAGCCCCACTGACCACCTCCGCCTGCCTTGTTGAACGTCGTGTTTCGTTCGCCCTCAAGCCTCGTGAACAACCGGTGACGGACGCGCACCGCGCCCACACCGACCACGCATGCAGGTGGAGAGAGATTCCCCGCTTATGGCTTAAGCTCAATTCATGCCCCAAACGCGCTCGGTCGCTGCTGCCAAGTCGGCGGCCGCCAACCCCGGATCGAGTGCCGACCGTCCGGTGACCGCGCTGTCGTCGGTCACCCAGGACTATCTGAAGGTGATCTGGACCAGCCAGGAATGGGCCGACGTCAAGGTCACCACCAAGATGCTTGCCGAGAAACTCGGTGTATCGGCGTCGACGGCGTCGGAGGCCATCAAGAAGCTCGCCGACCAAGGCCTTGTCTCGCACGAACGCTACGGCGCGGTCACCCTCACCGACGAGGGCCGCACCGCGGCGATCCTGATGGTCCGACGACATCGGCTCCTGGAGACCTTCCTCGTTCGCGAACTCGGCTACGGGTGGGATGAAGTGCACGACGAGGCGGAGATCCTCGAGCACGCGGTCTCCGACCGGCTGATGTCGCGACTGGACGCCAAGCTCGGCTACCCCGACCGCGACCCGCACGGCGACCCGATCCCGGCGCTCGACGGCTCGGTCCCCAGCCCCGAGGTCACTCCGCTCGCCGACCTGGAGATCGCCCAAAGCGGTCGTGTCGCAAGGATTTCCGACACCGATCCGGAAATGCTGCGATACTTCGACGAGGTGGGCGTCGCGCTCGACTGCGAGATCACCGTCGTCGAGAAGCGTCCGTTCGCCGGGACCATCTCCATCTCGGTCGACGGCAACACCAACCTCGATCTCGGCGACGTGGCCGCCCGCGCGATCTTCCTGAGCCCCTCCGCTCGTTGAGCCGCGACACGCTCGCGCAGCGAGCCTGACGCGAGTCGAAACGCGCTCACACGCCGACATCGGGAATCGTGACGAACCCACCGTCGACGAACCCGAGGCAGTCACCACGTCGGTGAGCGAAGTTCTCCACTTTGCCGACGAACAGCGTGTGGTCGCCGCCGTCGTATTGCGCCCACGGCATGCACTCGAACCACGATGCCGCGTCGGTGAGCCGCGGCGCGTGGACGCCCTCGACCCACCGCGGATCGTCGTTCGGGCGGCCGGCGAAATGCAGTGCGGTGTCGCGCTGCTCGGCCCCGAGGACGTTGACGGTGAACGGCCGGTCCAACAGGAGGGCGTGGGCGCGCACCGACTGCTGAATGGACACCAGCACCAGCGGCGGGTCCATCGACACCGACGTGAAGGAGTTGACCGTCAGGCCATGGCGTTTCACCCCGCCGTCGACGAGTCCGTCGAAGGTCACGACGGCCACACCGGTGGCGAAGCGACCCAGGCTGCTCCGGAAGATCTGGGCCGCGGTGGGCTGATCGGCGGTCACGGTCATCGCGTCTCCTCGAGTGCTCGTTCCGCCCAACGGTTTTGGCGGAGCGTGTGTAGCGGCGACGTTAGATGCACCGACGCGGGCCGACAACGGGTTCGATGACCCGGACCACTGCCGTGCGCGGATTGCACAGACTCGTGCGGCCAGGAACCAGAGGTCGGGCACCCGTCACCAGCGCGAGTTGACACTGGGCGCGCAGATCCTGTCTGTGAGTGCACTCATAGACAAACCCCTCCCGTGACGGTCCTCACGGGTTCACGATGTTGCCTACCGACGAGGACGTCGCAGCGCCACCCGGCGCGCGTTTCACGAGGAGTCAACATGCCAGACATCGGGATCATCGGGGCCGGCACCGCCGGCCTGCACCTCGCGCTGTTGCTGCAGCAGGCGGGCGTATCGACCCGGATCTACACCAACCAGACCGCCGACGAGGTGGCCTCGGGTCGTCCGCAGAACAGCGTGTCGCATCACGCCCCGACGATCGCCCGTGAAGAGGCGATGGGCGTGAACTTCTGGCCGGCCGAGGAATACGGCTATCAGGTGCACTTCCACCACCTCAACGTGCCGGACGGTCCGCCGGTGTTCCGCGGAGATTTCCTGCGCCCGTCGCGTGTGCTCGACTACCGCATCTATCTGCCGCGGCTGATGGCCGAATACGAGAACCGGGGCGGCACCATCGAACAGCGCAACGTCGAGCCGGGTGACTTCGAGAAACTGGGCGCGGCACACGATCTCGTCGTCGTGGCCGCCGGAAAGCGGTCGTTCGGCGAGTACTTCGGCGAGCGACCGGACGTGTCGCCATACGCAAAACCGCAGCGCCACTTGGCCGTCGGCTTCTGGGACGGTGTCGAGCAGACCGATCCGCGGGCGGTCACGATGAGCATCTCGCCGGGCCACGGTGAACTCCTCGACCTGCCGATCACCACATTCGGTGGCTGGGCCAGCGCCCTGCTGTGCGAGAACGTGCCCGGCGGCGACCTGGAAATCCTCATGACGCAGAAGCAATCCGACGATCCCGACGCCTACCGACAGCTACTGCTCGACAAGCTCAAGATCCATCACCCGACCGTGTACGAGCGCATCGACCAGTCCCGCTTCCAGCTGATGCAACCCGGCGACATCCTGCAGGGCGCGGTACGACCCGTGGTCCGCGACGACTATCGCCTCCTCGACGACGGCACCGTGGTCCTCTCGCTCGGCGACGCCCACGCCACCGTCGATCCGGTGACCGGGCAGGGCGCCAACTCCGCGTCGTTCGAAGCGCAGGTGGCCGCGGACGCGATCATCGAGGACGGCATCGTCGACGAGCGATTCGCGCAGAAGGTGGCCTTGCGGCGTCGGGAACGGGTGGATGGCCTGAGTACCTGGGTGAACACCATGATCGAGACCCCCACCCCGCCGCACCTGCAGAAACTGCTCGGCGCGATGTCGCAGATGCGTACACTGTGCGACGAGTTCACCGAGAACTTCAGTCACCCACATCGCAACGGCGACATGGTCGCCACCCCGGCACGCGTCGACGAGGCCATCGCCCGGCACGCCGCACTCGGCGCACGTCCGCCCGAACTCGTTACTTCCTGAGCGCCGCCCGCCGAAAAGCGCTGGGCGACATGCCAACGTGGCCGCGGAACGTCCGCGAGAAGTGCGAGGCATCCGGATAACCCCACTGCGACGCGATCTCGGCGATCGCCCGGTGCGCATGCATCGGGTCGCCGAGTTCGCGTCGTATGGCGTCGAGTCGCTGGTCGCGGATCCATGCCGACACCGTGGTCCCCTGCTGCCGGAACAGCTCATGCAGATGCCGCGTCGAGATGTAGGCGGATTTCGCCACCGCATCCGGGTTCAGTTCGCTGTCACCGAGATTGGCGAGGATATAGTCCTTGATCCGCAGCATCAGCGCCAGGTGTCCGGGGTCGGATTCGGTGGCCCGGCTCAGGGCGGCGGTACTCAACAGCGCCGAGATCAGGTCGACGGTGGTGTGCACCACGCGGGTGGCCGCCGGTCCTTCGAGCGAGGCGAAGTCGCTGGAGATCTCGGTCAGCAGCGGCGTAACCAGACGTGTCAGGCTCTCCTCCCTACCGAGCGTGATGGCGGTGATTGCCCGCACGTGATCGGGGCTGGGCTCCACCAGATCTCGCGGGAACATGATGATCACCGCATCCATGTCACCGACGAACCGGAGACTGTAGGGCCGTGCGGTGTCGTAGACGGTGATGCTGCCGGGCAGCATGACCGCGGTGCGGCCGTCCTGGGTCAGCACGCCCGTGCCGTTGATCATCAGGGTGATCTTGTAGAACAGCCGCTCGGAGACGTCGATGAGCGACCGCGTCCGATGAACCTCGTGCGGTGTGACCTTGAGTCGCGAGAAGAACACGTCGTCGACGACGCGCCCGCGGATGGTGCCGGCGAAATGGTCGTCGGACAGATCGTCGACCATGAGCGGCACGAAGGATCTCGAAACCACTCGCTGCCAGGCCACCACGGACTCCGTCGCGAAGGCGACCGGCGGCTGCACGACCGGCGTCGTCGACCGCAGCAGAGCCTGGGACACGACGCCTCCTTCGTGGGTCTCGTCGTCGAGAACCTCGTTGAATTTAGCGCCCCGCTGTCGCGGTGGCGAGGGCCGCAAGACTCCCCTTCAGGGTGAATCCGGGTGCCCGCGCGTCCTCCGGCGTCACCGACGGCGGTGCGCCAGAAGCTTACGGGCGGCGAGATGGTCCGCGGGCGCACCGACGCTCTCGACGCTGACCAATCGCCCGTTCGCGAAGCCCAGCGCACTGAACTTTCCGGCCGACCGGTCACCGACGACCACGGTCTCGGTGACGGTGTCGGTGAAGCCGGCGATCTGCAGTTTCCGACCATGCTGGATCGTCCAGAACCATGGCACCGCCGTATACGGCGTCGGGTCACCGGCGATCGTGGCCGCGACGCAACGGGCCTGGTCGGTGGCATTCTGCACTGCCTCGAGCCGCATCCGGCGGCCGGCATGCGTATTCGGGTAGGCCGCGCAGTCCCCGATCGCGTAGACGTGCGGATCGTCGGTGCGCAGATACTCGTCGACGACGATGCCGTTGTCGGTCGCCAGACCGGATGCCTCGGCGGACTCGGTGTTCGGCCGCACACCGATACCGACCACCACGAGGTCGGCGGCGTGTCGTCGGCCGCGGTCGTCCACCACCGCGGTGACCTGTCCGTCGGTTCCCTCGAATTCGATTGGTGCCGTGCCGAACTCCAGGCGGACGCCCGCAGTGGTATGTGCTTCGGCGAACACTGCCGACATCTCCGGCGTCAGCACCCGCGCCATCGGGCGGTCGCCGACATCGAGCACCGTGACATCGATCCCGCGTCCGGCTGCGGCGGAGGCGAACTCGAGTCCGATGAAACCGGCGCCGATCACCACCACCCGTGTCGCGTGGTCGATCGCTGTCCGGAGCTGCTCCGCGTCGTCGAGGGTATGCAGGTGGTGGATGCCGCGGAGTTCGCCTCCCGGACTGGGTAAGTGCCGCGCCCTGGCACCGGTGGCGAGGACCAGGTCGTCGTAAGGCACCCGGGAGCCGTCGCGCAGGTGCACCACCTGTTCTACGCGGTCGATCCGATGCATCTGGGACCCGAACCGTAGGGTGATGTCGTTGTCAGCATAGGAGGTGTCCGGCCGCAGCGGCAGCGGCTCGGCGGTAGCGCTCTGCCGCACATAGTCTTTCGACAACGGCGGCCGCTGATACGGCTGGTGGGCGGCACCATCGATGATGGTGATCGGGTCGCCAAAGCCTGCCCGCCGCAGCGCATCGGCGGTCTCGACGCCGGCATGGCCCGCGCCGACGATGACCACTCCGGGCGTGTTCACACCTGCACCTGCGGGACCCGTACGGTGAGGTCGGCGAAATGCTCACCGCACACCAACTGGCAGCCGAGCCGGGATTGGTCGGTCCGCTCGTCGGCTGCGCAGTCGAGCATCTCGTCCTCGTCTTCCGAGAGTTCCGGTAGCCCTTGCTGATCGGGCACGTAGACGTGGCAGGTGGCGCACATCGCCTGGCCTCCGCATTCGCCGACGATGCCTGCGACGCCGTTGGTCAGCGCCGCCCGCATCACCGAGATACCTTCGGCGGCCTGGATCTCGTCGGTGGAGCCGTCGGCGTGCTGATAGGTGATGAGTGCCATTGTTCTTCTCCTTGAATTGGTTTCGGTGGGCTACCAGTGCACGGGCAGCGACGTCATGCCGCGGAACACCCAGCCGCCGATCTCCGGTGGCTGCTGCGGATCGAGCCGCAGGTCGGGTAGACGTTCGAACAGGCGCGGCAGCGCGATGTCGGCGACCTGCGCGCGGGCCACCCAGGCGCCGGCGCAGAAGTGTGCTCCCCCACCGAATCCCAGATGCGGCTTCTTCGGCCGGAACACGTCGAACTCGTCGGGGTTCTCGAAGACGGTCTCGTCGCGGTTCGCGCTGAGCGCCACCACCCCGAGCTTGGCACCGGCAGGCAGGGTGATGCCGCCGAGTTCCACCTCGCGGGTAGTCTGCCGCGGGTACATGCCGATCGGTGCGACCCACCGCACGCTCTCCTCGAACGCATCCTTCCAGCGTCCCTGCTCACGCACGGCGGCAAGCTGTTCCGGCCGTTCGAGCAAGGCCCACACCGTGGTGGTCAGGGCGTCGCGGGGCTCGTTGATGCCACCGCCGATCGACATCTTGAGGTTGGCGCGGGTGTCCTCGAGCGTCACCTCGGGTGCACCGCTGTTCACGATGTGGGAGATCAGCGATCCGTCGGGTTCGCGGCGGAACCGGGTGATCATTTCGTCGAGCGCGTCGTTCACCTCGCTGTAGGAGGTTTCGGCCAGCGCCCAGACGGACGGGTCGTCGGCGTAGTTGCCGGTGCCGTTGATCAGCGTCTGACTCCACCGCAGCATGTCCTCGTGGGTGGCGTTGTCGAATCCCATGACCACGCGCAGGTTCTCGGCCGCGTATGGTGCGGCGAAGTCACGCACCAGGCACGCGCCCGGACCACGTGCGACGAACTCGGCGAAGAAGCGTTCGAAGTTCTCCTCGAACCGCTGATTCCAGAGCTGTTTGATCGCTTTGGGTTTCAGCACGCCGCCGTAGGAAGCGCGCTGGACCGCGTGTTCGGGATCGTCCTTGCGCAACATCGAATGTCCCATCGACCGCTTCATCAGCGAGCCGGCCTCGTTCGCGGTGAAGGTGTCCGGGTCGTGGTCGACGGTGTGCACGTCGTCGTAGCGGGTGACGAAGTAGCGTCCGGCCACCGGCACGAAGGCGACCGGGGATTCGCGCCGGAGTCGGGCGTAAATCGGGAACGGATCGCGGTCGAGGTCGTCGAGGGTGATCCAGTCGGCGACCGCCGTCCCGCCGGCTTCCACGCTGTGCACTGTGCTGGTCATCTCTTGCCTCCGCGTTCTGTGGCGTCTACAACAGTTCACCACCGCGGTAACCTCGTGTAAAACGCGTAAAAGCGCGCAATATCCACGGGAGAATCGTGCAATGCCGGACTTCACGCTGCGTCAACTCGAGTGTTTCGTCGCGGTCGCCGAGTACGCGACCATCGCGCACGCCGCCGACGCGCTGCACGCCTCGCCGTCGGCGGTCAGCGGCGCGCTCGGTGAGCTGGAGAAACACCTGGGCGAGGAACTGCTGGTTCGACGACGCGCTCACGGCGTCACGCTCACCACCGCCGGACGCGCCCTGCTCCCCCGCGCCCGCGCGGTGCTCGCGGCCGCCGCCGATCTCAACCCTGACGACACCGAGGGACTCTCCGGACACTTGGTGCTCGGCATCTATCGGACGTTGTCGGCGTCGCTTCTCCCCGGCATCATCGACGGTTTCACCCGGCAGCACCCCGCCGTGCGACTCGACTTCCTGGAGGGCTCCGGCGACGAATTGCTGCACGCCCTCGACGAGGGCCGCGCCGACGTCGCGATCCTCTACCACCGCGACATCTACGGACCGGTGCAGACCGAGGCGCTCTACGAGCTGCGCGCGCACGTCCTGCTCTCGGCCGATCACCGTCTCGCCGAGGCGGACTCGGTGTCGCTGACCGACCTCGCCGACGAACCATTCATCCAGTTCGACGTCCAACCGGCGTGGCAGAACACCCTGGCGCTGATGGCCGCCGCCAGCGTACGGCCGGTGATCCGTTATGCGACCGCCAATTACGAACTGGCGCGGTCCATGGTCGGGCGCGGACTCGGCTACACCGTGCTGGTGAACCGGCCGGTCAACGATCTCACCCACGAAGGACGGCGCGTGGTGGTCAAGGATCTGTCCCCACTGCCGGAACCGACCGTGGTGGCGTTGGCCTGGCCGAAGGATAGGGCGCCGTCAAATCTGTTGCGGGAGTTTGTTGCGTGGGTCGCGCGTCCAGATCGGGAGTGGCGTACCGAGACCGAATCGCGCGGGTGACGAGTAGTCAGCGCAACGTCGCCGGCCGGACCACCATCACCGAACCGGCACGTCTCCCCTTCTCCTGCACCAACGCAATCGCCTGCCCGGCCGGATCGATGACGACGTAGACCTCCTTGCGACCGACCGGCGTCAGCCAGCGGCCCTGACTGATCGACTCGGCTTCGTCGTCATCGATATCCCGATGCGGGAACGAGAGTTTCGCCGCCTCGTCGATGGTCAGCGACAGTTCGGGTCCGTCGGTCAGATCCTCTAGTCGCCGCGTGTGTTCCAGGGTGAACGGTCCGACGGCGGTGCGCCGCAGCGCGGTCAGGTGGCCGCCGACGCCGAGGGCTGCGCCGAGATCGCGGGCGAGGGAACGGATGTAGGTGCCCGAGGAGCAGTCGACCTCGACGTCGAGGTCGATGTAGGCGTCCTCCCTCCGTGTTTCACGAATATCGAAGCGGGACACCGTCACCGGCCGCGCCTCGAGGTCGAACTCGGCTCCGGCCCGCACCAGGTTGTGCGCGCGCCGGCCGTCGACCTTGATGGCACTGACCTTCGCGGGCACCTGCTGGATGTCGCCGGTGAGATCGGCGACGCCGGCGGCGATCTGGTCGTCGGTGACATGCGACGCGTCGGTGCGGGTGAGGATCTCACCCTCGCGGTCGTCGGTGTCGGTGCTGGCACCGAGCCGGATGGTGGCGCTGTAGGACTTGGTGGTCAGCGACAGCAGGCCCAACAGCTTGGTGGCGCGTTCGATGCCGATCACCAACACGCCGGTGGCCATCGGGTCCAGGGTGCCCGCATGCCCGACTCGTCTGGTGTTGAACAGCTTTCGGCATCGGGACACGACGTCGTGGCTGGTCATGCCGGCGTCCTTGTCGACGATGAGCAGTCCGGCGTTCTCGATGGATGCGTCGGCCATGTCAGGTCAGCGCGATCGTGGTCGTGATGAGGCCGCGGTCGATCAGCCACTGCCCGGACAGTTCGGCCAGCGGCGCCCCGCCGTCGATGGCTGCCGGGTCGATCAGGATCTGCGACGTGAAGGTGCCGGCGTTGTCGGCGGTCTGCTCAAAGGTGATGTGCGCGTCCTCGAACCCGAGCCACCGCTGCGTCACCGGGAACCACGCCTTGTAGGTTGCCTCCTTGGCGCAGAACAGGAGTCGATCCCAGTGCAGGCCGGCGGGCCGGGTCGCCAGGACATCACGTTCGGCAGCGATGCTGGTGTGGTCGAGCACGCCGTCGGGCAACGCATCGTGCGGTTCGGCGTCGATCCCGAGGGACCGCACCTGCAGCGCGAATCCGACGATCGCCGCCCGGTAGCCGTCGCAGTGGGTCAGGCTGCCGACCACCTTGTCCGGCCACAATGGCATGCCCTTCTCCCCGCGCATGATCGGGGTGGGCTCGAAACCCAACTCCGACAACGCCTGACGCGCACAGTGGCGGGCGGTGGTGAACTCCCGACGCCGTTTCTCCACGGCCCGTTCGATGAGGCTGCGTTCGGCGGGCAGCGGTTCGATACCCGGCGGGTCCTCGAATGCCTCGGCCGCGGCCACCCCGGCCGGCACCAGCTGTTCGATCACCCTTGCTCCTCCGTCTTCGCCGCGCGAGCCTGCGCACGTTCGGCACGCTGTTGTCGTCGTTCCTCGAGTCGCCGGGCGAACTCCGCGGCCCGCTTCTCGTAGTCGGGCGGCAGTTCGAAGCGGGCGCCGTGGCCCGGCAGGTCATCCTCGGTCAGGCCCGGATCGGGAATGATGGCCCGCAGCAACGGTTCCGGCAGTCCGCGACGCTTCCATTCGCGCGGGTACCCCACCGATACCTCCTCGAACCGGACGAAGTCGTACCAGGTGGTCCGCGGGATGTGCAGGTGCCCGTAGACGCAGCAGGCAGCCCGATAGCGGGTATGCCAGTCGGCGGTCAGTTCGCTGCCGCACCACAGCGCGAACTCCGGATAGAACAGCGTGTCGGTGGGTTCACGGCGTAACGGCCAGTGGTTGATCAACACCGTCGACTCCGACGGGTCGATGGCGTCGAGGCGCTTGCGGGTGGCCTCGATCCGTGCCCGGCTCCACGCGTCGCGGGTGGGGTACGGCTCGGGTGACAGCAGGAACTCGTCGGTGGCCACCACATTGCGTTCGCGAGCGAGCGCCAGCGCGGTCAGCTTGGTGGAGGTGCCCTCCGGACGGAACGTGTAGTCGTACAGCAGGAACATCGGGACCACCCGCACCGGCGGGGTGCCGTCGCCCGGATCGAACAGCGGGTAGATGTCCTCCGGGGTGACCACACCGATGTCGCGGCAGGCCTGCACGAGGTAGTCGTAGCGGGCGACGCCGAATATCTGCAGCGGGTCCTTGGCGGTGGTGTAGAGCTCGTGGTTGCCGGGCACCCAGATGACGGTGTGGAAGCGTGAGCGCAGTCGGCGCAGGGTGTCGACGATGTCGTCGGTGCGTTCGGCGACGTCGCCCGCCACGATCAGCCAGTCGTCGCTGCTCGACGGGCGGATCATGTCGATGATGTGCTCGTTGCCGCGGTGCGCGACGTGCAGATCGCTGATCGCCCAGAGTGTTGCCACGAGGATCCATCGTGCCAGAACGCCGATGCTCGTCGCGTCGCGCGGTCCCCAACGCCGGCCCGCCGGCACGAAGCCGCCCAGCAAGTCCACCCACCAGCGGCTGACCGAGTGCGTAGCGAGTTTGCCGGCCCTACCGAGGGCGGTTTTCGACGAAGGGCGGTTTGTGCGGGCGGTTTCCGAGCCGCCGGCCAACCACCCCCGCCACACACGTCACACCCCGACCCGCCGCCACCTCCCCGACCGAATCCGCCAAGCGACGGTGGCCAGGCGGATGAGCATGAACAACATCAGTCCGGTCCAGATGCCGGCCAGCCCCCAGTCGAACACCAGCGACAGCCAGATCATCGGGAAGAAGCCGACCAGCGCGCCGGTCAGGGTGGCGGTGCGCAGGAAGGCGGCGTCGCCACTGCCGAGCAGCACCCCGTCGAGTGCGAACACCACGCCGGCGACGGGCAGCATCGCGACCAAGTACCACCACGGCACGCTGATCGCGTCGAGGATGTCGGGGTCGGAGGTGAAAAGTCGTGGGATGATGCCGGCGCCGACGGCGAACACCGCGGCGGCCACACATGCCGCCCCCAGCGACACCAGAGTGACCTTCCGCGCGACCACCCCGGCCGCACCCACTGCCCCCGCACCGAGCGCGGCACCCACCAGGGCTTGGGCGGCGATCGCGAGCGAGTCCAGGAACAGCGACATGAACTCCCATAGCTGCAACACGACCTGATGGGCGGCGACCTCGGCGACGCCGAACCGCGCCGCAACCGCAGCCGCCGAGAGGAAGCACACCTGGAACGAGAGGCTGCGCACGACGAGATCTCGAGCCATCACCAGCTGGGCTCGCATCACCGCCCAGTCGGGGCGCAACGCCGCTCGCCCGTCGGCACCAGCGGCCCGGACGAGCCGGATCAGGAACAGCAGCCCGGTGAGTCCCTGCCCGATCAGGTTCGCGATCGCGCTGCCCGGTAGTCCGAGGCGCGGGAATCCGAGGACGCCGTGGGTCAGGCCGACCACCAGGACCGCCGCCACCGACAGCCCGACGACGACGTAGATGACCGGACGGCGGGTGTCCTGCACGCCGCGCATCCACCCGTTGCCGGCCATCGACAGCAGGATCAGCGGCACCCCGAACATCGCGATCCGCAGCCAGCCGGTGGCCTCGTCGGCCACCTCGGCAGCATCGGGGCCGCTGCCGACGAGCAGGTCCATCACATACGGCGCGAGCGGATACATGACGACGACCAACGCCAGCCCGACCGCGATCCCGATCCAACTCGCTTGCACGCCTTCACGAATCGCGCCGACACGGTCTCCGGCGCCGAAGCGTCGCGCCGACCGTGCCGTGGTGCCGTAGGACAGGAAGGTCAGTTGAGTACTGATCACGGATAGGACCAGCGTCGCCACGCCGAGCGCGGCGAGTTGGTGTCCGCCGAGCCGGCCGACGACCGCGAGATCGAGCAGCAGGTACAGCGGCGGGGCGATCAGCACGGCGAGCGCCGAGATGGTCAGCGTGGCGATCCGACGACCACTCGTGTCGGCTGCGGAGGTCGTCATGGAGAAACCTTATCGAGGCGAACGAACACGAGATCGCACCGATCGTGTCAGGGTGGGGACATGGTCTCCCCCACCTTTCCCTGGCCCGCGCTCACCGTCGATTCCTGGACCGACACCCGCGAGACCCTGCACATGTGGACGCAGATCGTCGGCAAGGTGCGCATGGCACTGTCCCCGCACGTCAACCACTGGTGGGGCACCACGCTCTACGTCGATGCCCGCGGCCTCACCACCGGTCTGATGCCCGTCGACGACGGCGGCCTGGAGATCCGCTTCGACTTCATCGCCCACGAACTGATCCTCCAGCACACCGACGGCCGCGCCCGCAGCATCCAGCTCGGGCCGCGGTCGGTCGCCGACTTCTACCGCGACGTCCGCGCCGACCTGGACGCACTCGGGGTGCACGTGCAGATCTATCCGGTGCCCGTCGAGCTCCCCGAGGTCATCCCGTTCGCCGACGACGAGACCCACCACTCCTACGATCCGCAGGCCGTGCACACCTTCTGGCAGCAGCTCGTCGTCATCACCGAGGTGTTCTCCGAGTTCCGTGCACGGTTCACCGGGAAGGTGAGCCCGTCGCATTTCTTCTGGGGCGCTTTCGATCTCGCGGTCACCCGATTCTCCGGCCGGGCCGCGCCGCAGCATCCGGGCGGGGTGCCGAACTGTCCGGACTCGGTGATGCACGAGGCCTACGACTCGGAGTTGTCGAGCGCCGGCTTTTGGTGCGGTGGCGGCGAGGAGGGTGCGTTCTACTCCTACGCCTATCCCGAGCCGGACGGGTTCCGCAGCACCCCGATCACGGTGTCGGGGGCACGGTACGACGAGCAGCTCGGCGAGTTCATCCTGCCGTACGAAACGGCGCGGACGTCGTCGAACCCGGCCGCGACGGTCCTCGACTTCCTCGAGCAGACCTACCGCGCGGCTGCGGATACGGGTGGGTGGCCGGCGGGGTTGGCCGAGTAGTGGTTACGCCGACTTGAGAAAGCGCGCAATGACCTCGGCCGCGGTGCCTTCGTCGCTGTAGCCCGAGGCCTGGCGGTGTCCACCGCCGCCGTGCACGCCCGCGATCGGGACCAGGTCGATGCTGCTCTTGGATCGCAGCGACACCGACCACGCGCCAGGCGCGGTTTCCTTGAACACCGCGGCGACCTCGGCTTCGGCGGCGGTGCGGACGATGTCGACGACGCTCTCGGATTCTTCCCAGCTCATGCCGGCGAGAAGGTCGTTGTCGACGACGGCATAGACGAGTCCGGCGCCGTCGAAGGCACCCGGCACGAGTTGCGCCGCGGTGAGCACCGAGCCGACCATGGGCAGCCACGCGAACGGGTGGGTGTCGAGCAGGATGCGGCTCCACGTGCGGGCGTCGACGCCGGTGTCGAGGAGTCGGGCGGCGATCCGAAAGGATTCGGGCCGAGCCCATTTGAACGATCCGGTGTCGGTGACCAGCCCGGCATAGAGGCAGGTCGCGATGTCCAGATCGATGGTCACCCCCAGTTCGTCGAGCACCGCGAGGACGAGCACGGCGGTGCAGTCGGCGGTCGCGTCGATCAGGTCGAGATCGGCGAAGCCGTCGTTGGAGGCGTGGTGGTCGATCGCGATGGTCCGGGTGGCCGCGGTGAAGGTCGGCTGCAACGATTCGAGCCGTCCGCGGCTGGCCGCGTCGACCGACACCACAACCGGATGCCCGACGAGATCCGCCTCGTCGACGAGCAGCGTGTACCCGGGCAGCGCCCGCATCGCCTGCGGTAGTTCGATGCCGCCCGGAAAGGCGACCTCGACGTCGACGCCCCGCCGCTGCAGCGCCAAACCCAGCGCCAATCCACTGCCGATGGTGTCCGCGTCGGGGCGGACGTGGCAGAGGATCGTCACAGCGTCAGCACCGGCCAGGGCCTGCGCCACCGCTGCGCTGGTGGAGGTCGTCACTGACCGGAACCGTCCTCGTCCGGATCGTCGTGCCGGTAGGGATCGGCGTCGCCGGCCGGCTTGGCCTCGGCGGCCTGCCGGGCGACGAGTTCGTCGTTGGCGCGGGCCCGGGCGACGAGTTCCTCCATGTGCCGGGCTGCGTCGGGCACAGTGTCCAGGACGAAGGTCAAGGTCGGGGTGAATCGCACACCGGTGCCGGCCCCGACCTTGGACCGCAGGATGCCGGTGGCCTTCGCCAGTCCGGCGGCCGCGGCCTCATAGTCGGGTTCGGCGTCGATCGACTCGCCCATCACGGTGTAGTACAGCGTGGCGTCGTGCAGATCGTTGGTGACGCGGGCGTCGGTGATGGTCACATATGCGAGCCGTGGGTCCTTGATCTCGCTGCCGATCGCCGACGCGACGATCGACGAGATGCGCTTGGCCAGGCGTGCTGCTCTTGCCGTATCAACCATCCCGATCCCTTCCTCTGGGCAAAAACTACTCCCCTTCCCGCCCACCGGTGGACCGGGGACGGAAAGGGGACGTAGTCAGATTACGAAAACCTGTGCTGCGCAACATGGGTCGCGCGTCCAGGTCAGTCTCGCGACTTCTCCTGCAACTCGTAGCTCTCGATGACGTCGTCGACCTTGATGTCCGAATACGTCACCGTGAGACCACATTCGTAGCCTTCGCGGACCTCGGTGGCATCGTCCTTCTCCCGACGCAGCGACGCGATCGTGAGGTTCTCGGCGATGACGACGTTGTCGCGCAGCAGGCGGGCCTTGGCGTTGCGACGCATGATCCCGGACTGGACCAGACAGCCGGCGATGTTGCCGACCTTCGACGACTTGAAGATCGCACGGATCTCGGCGCGGCCGAGCTCCACCTCTTCGTAGACCGGCTTGAGCATGCCCTTGAGCGCGCTCTCGATCTCGTCGATGGCCTGGTAGATCACCGAGTAGTACCGGATGTCGACGCCCTCGCGGTTGGCCAGCTCGGTGGCCTTGCCCTCCGCACGAACGTTGAAGCCGATGATGATCGCATCCGAGGCGGTCGCCAGGTTGACGTTGGTCTCGGTGACGCCACCGACACCGCGGTCGATGACGCGCAACGACACCTCGTCGCCCATATCGATACCGAGCAGCGCCTCTTCGAGGGCCTCGACGGTACCCGAGTTGTCGCCCTTGATGATCAGGTTGAGCTGGCTGGTCTCCTTGAGCGCCGAATCCAGGTCTTCCAGGCTGATCCGCTTACGGCTACGTGCGGCCAACGCGTTGCGCTTACGCGCATTGCGCCGGTCGGCGATCTGCCGAGCAGTGCGGTCTTCCTCGACGACGAGCAGGTTGTCGCCTGCGCCGGGCACCGAGGTGAAACCGATGACCTGGACCGGACGCGAGGGCAGTGCCTCGCTGACGTCGTCGCCGTGCTCGTCGACCATGCGTCGAACACGACCGTAGGCGTCGCCGGCCACCACCGAGTCGCCGACCTTGAGCGTGCCGCGCTGCACGAGCACGGTCGCCACGGGGCCGCGGCCGCGGTCGAGGTGTGCCTCGATCGCAACGCCCTGAGCGTCCATGTCCGGGTTCGCGCGCAGATCCAGCGAGGCATCCGCGGTCAGCAGCACGGCCTCGAGCAGTGCGTCGATGTTGTCGCCCTGCTTGGCCGAGATGTCGACGAACATGGCGTCGCCGCCGTACTCCTCGGGGATCAGGCCGTACTCGGTGAGCTGTCCGCGGATCTTCTGCGGATCGGCACCTTCCTTGTCGATCTTGTTGACCGCCACCACGATCGGCACGTCGGCCGCCTGTGCGTGGTTGACCGCCTCCACCGTCTGCGGCATGACGCCGTCGTCGGCCGCGACCACGAGGATCGCGATGTCGGTGGCCTTCGCGCCACGGGCACGCATGGCGGTGAACGCCTCGTGACCCGGGGTGTCGATGAAGGTGATCAGGCGATCTTCACCGTTGAGGTGGGTGTTCACCTGGTAGGCACCGATGTGCTGGGTGATGCCACCGGCCTCGGCCTCGCGGACGTTGGCCTTACGGATGGTGTCGAGCAGTCGGGTCTTGCCGTGGTCGACGTGACCCATGACGGTGACCACCGGCGGACGCTGTTCGAGGTCTTCTTCGCCGCCCTCGTCCTCGCCGTAGGTGAGGTCGAAGCTCTCCAGGAGCTCGCGGTCCTCGTCCTCGGGGCTGACGACCTGGACGTCGTAGTTCATCTCGGAGCCGAGCAGCTCCAGCGTCTCGTCGTTGACCGACTCGGTCGCGGTGACCATCTCGCCGAGGTTGAACAGCGCCTGCACGAGCGATGCCGGGTTGGCGTCGATCTTGTCGGCGAAGTCGGACAGCGACGCGCCACGGGCGAGCCGGATGGTCTCGCCGTTGCCGCGCGGCAGCCGCACACCGCCGACGGCAGGTGCCTGCATGTTCTCGTACTCGGCGCGTTTTGCGCGCTTCGACTTGCGGCCTCGACGCGGGGCACCGCCGGGACGACCGAACGCGCCGGCTGCACCACCGCGGCCACGGCCACCGCCGCCGCCTCCTGGGCGACCGCGGAAACCGCCACCACCGGCCGGTGCGCCACCGGCACCGGGAGCGCCGCCACCGCCGCCACGGTAGCCACCGCCACCGCCACCGCGATTACCGCCGCCTCCGCCGGGTCCGCCACGACCGCCCGGACGGGCGTCTGGTCGTGCGGCACGGCTGGGCATCGCACCCGGATTCGGGCGCGGGGGCATGTTGCCGGGATTCGGACGAGGTCCGCCCTGCCCGGGTGCCGGACGGGGACCGCCCTGACCGGGGCCGGGACGGCCGGCACCGCCGGCACGACCACCCGGACGCGGACCGCCTTGGCCCTGTCCCTGACCGGGACGAGCGGCCGGCGGACGCGGTGCGGGAGCCGACGAATAGGGGTTGTTGCCGACGCGCGGGGCACGCGGGCCGGGCTTGGGACCCGGACGCGGACCGGGGCCGGGACGGTTGCCGCCACCGGATTCCTGCGGACGGGCTTCGGGGGCCGGGGCCTTGGCGGCCGGCGCCTGCGGCGTCGGAGCTGGTCCGGGCTTGGCCGATGCCGGGGTCGGCGTCGGTGCGGGGGCCGGGGTCGACTCGGCGGCGGGGGCCGCCGGAGTTGACGGGGCCGCCGGAGCGGGGGTTTCCGCTGGTGCTGCGGCTGCAGCCGGTGCCGGGGCACCCGGCTTGGGTCCGGGACGAGCCGGACCGGGCTTTGCTGCCGAGCCGCCATTGGCGCCCGGCTTGGGCGCGGGGGAACCGCCAGGTTTGGCCGCCGGCTTGGCGGTCTCCTTGGCTGCCCCGGCCTGGGGGAATGATTCGCGGAGTCGTCGGGCGACGGGGGCTTCCACCGTCGACGACGCCGATTTGACGAACTCGCCTTGTTCCTTGAGACGCTCGAGCACTTGCTTGCTCGTCACGCCCAGTTCTTTGGCCAGTTCATGCACGCGGGCCTTGCCTGCCACTGCTCTCCTCACTTGGAGGTCGAGCGGCCTGCCCGCTACGACCTCGGTTTACGTCTGAAACGTGCTCATCGTGGAGACTTCACGGTGTGCTCATGTCATCTGCTACCTGTTCTGGCCGTTGATGGCCTTCTTCTTCGGTGATCCCACCGATCGCTTCGGCGAGGTCGTCGGGCGCCACGGTCAGGCCGGGCACCCGAAGTGCCGATCCGAACGCCTTACGTCGCACCGCGGCGGACACACAGTCCCGTCGTGGATGCAACCAGGCACCGCGTCCCGGCATGGTCTTCGCGACGTCGACGACAACCCTCGGTGAGTCGTCTTCCGTTCGGGCGACGACCCGTACCAATTCAGTTGCCTCGGCGCGTTGCCGACAGCCGACACACATCCGAATGGGATGCGCTGCCGACACTGCTCGCTGGACCATCGATCAGTCTAGCGTTAGTTGGGCCGTCAACGACAACTGGCTGGTCACTCGGTGTGCGCGAGATCGCTCGATCACGCGTCGTCACCCGCGGGCGCGGGGTCGGCATCCGAGCGGATGTCGATCCGCCACCCGGTCAGTCGGGCGGCGAGCCGGGCGTTCTGCCCTTCCTTGCCGATGGCCAGCGACAGCTGGTAATCGGGGACGACGACGCGAGCGGCCTTGCCCGCGAGGTCGACGACCTCGACGGACACAACCTTCGCCGGTGACAGCGCATTCCCGACGAACTTGCCGGGGTCGGTGTCGAAGTCGATGATGTCGATCTTCTCGCCGGCGAGTTCACTCATCACGTTGCGTACCCGCTGCCCCATCGGGCCGATGCAGGCGCCCTTGGCGTTGAGGCCGCTGACACCGGTGTGCACCGCGATCTTCGAACGGTGACCGGCCTCGCGGGCGACCGCGACGATCTCCACCGAGCCGTCCTCGATCTCCGGGACCTCGAGTGAGAAGAGCTTGCGAACCAGGTTCGGGTGCGTGCGCGACAGAGTGATCTGCGGTCCGCGGGGGCCGCGGGAAACGCCGACGACGTAGCACTTGATGCGGTCGCCGTGGGTGTAGGTCTCACCGGGCACCTGCTCGGCGGGCGGGATCACGCCCTCGGCGCTGTTGGCGTCGCTGCCGATCTGCACGACGATCATCCCGCGCGCGTTGGCACGCGCGTCCTGCTGGACGACGCCGCCGACAATCTCCCCTTCGTGGGTGACGAAGTCGCCGAAGTTCTTCTCGTTCTCGGCGTCGCGCAGCCGCTGCAGGATGACCTGGCGAGCGGTGGTGGCGGCGATGCGGCCGAAGCCTTCGGGGGTGTCGTCCCATTCGTGGACGACGTCGCCGTTGTCGTCGACCTCCTGCGCCATCACGCGGACGGCGCCGGACTTGCGGTTCACATCGATGCGGGCGTGCGGCGCGAAGCCGTCGGTGTGGCGGTAGGCGGTGAGTAGCGCGGTTTCGATCGCGGTGATGACCGTGTCGATCGAGATGCCCTTCTCGGCTTCGATCATGCGCAGCGCGTTGATGTCGATGTTCATGGGGCTGGGTTCCTATTCATTTGTCGGTGTATTCACTTATCCGGGTATGCAGTTGTCGCGCGATCTCTGATATCCATGATCGCCGATCGGGGTGGGTCAGGTGTCCGATTGCGCGGCGTCGGACCGGCGGCGGTCGATCTCGTCGTCGTCGAGGCCGCACAGTTTCAGTTCGGCGGCGCTCGGTTTGCTGAAGTCAACCTGTACGACGGCGTTGATGACCGACGCCAGCACGATTTCTTCGCTGCGCATCCGGCCGCGGTCGTTGTTCACCAGTTGGATCCGGCCGTCGTCGAGGGCGCCGATGCGGCCGGTCACGGTGCGGGTGGTGTCGTCCTCGCGGACGTCGACGGTGACCTTGCGGCCACGTGCCCGGCGCCAATGTCGTTCCGCGGTCAGCGGCCGGTCGATGCCCGGCGAGGTGACCTCGAGGGTGTAAGCGGTCTCGTCGATGTCGGGCGCCTGATCGAGGACGTCGGAGACCGCGGTGGACAGGGCGGCCAGCACATCGAGTTCACTGCCGCCGTCACGATCGACGACGACGGTGACGTTGTCGGTGCCGTTGGTCGATCGCACGGAGACGTCTTCGAGGTCGAATCCGTTGGCGGTGACCACGGGGTCGATGAGATCACGTATCTGCTCGGCTCTGATCGCCACGACCACTCCTCCGTGTTCAGTTGTTCCGCGTTTCGGTCCGGTCGACCATCGTAGTGGATGGGCGTGCCATCGACCTATTCGCTGCGCCTTCCGGTCTCCGACGGGTGAGCCGGCGACCGCCAGGCGCCGCGGCTGGCATCATGTGTCGGGTGAGCACACCCTTGACCCGGCGCGCGGTGCTGCGCGGCGGTCTGGTCATCACGGCCGGGACCGTCGCCGCCTCGGTGGTCGCCGCCTGCGACCGCGGACCGACCCCGGAACAGGTCACCGCGGCGGCGCTGGTACCACTGGCCGACAGCGCTCTCGCCGATCAGTATGCGGCCCAACAACTCTCACCCCAGTCTGCGGAGTACTCGGCAGCACTCGGAGTGGTCGCCACCCAGCGCGGCGATCACGCGCGGGCGCTCCGCGAGGAGATCACCCGCCTCGATCAGGAGACCGCGAACCGAATCACCGACCCCGCGGTGGCTTCGACCTCGGCATCCGCGTCGGTAGCTCCGGGTGCAACCTCGACATCGCCCGCGCCGGCCCCCGCCCCGACGACGGTTTCGGCGTTGCGCACCCAGTTGACTGCATCCGCGCGCGCGGCCGGGGATGCGGCGGTGTCACTCAACGGGTATCCGGCCGGCCTGGCCGGATCAATCGGCGCGTCGGTGACCAGCATGGTGGAGGTGCAACTCGGATGAGCGCCACCACTGATGCGTTGGCCAAAGCCGTGGAGGTGGAGGACGCCACCATCTTCGCCTACGGCGTGAGCACCGCGTTCGTCTCCGCCGCACGACGGATGACGGTCGCCGAATACGTTGCGGCACATCGCGTTCGTCGCGAATCTCTGGTCGCCGCGTTGACCGCGGCACAGGCAGAAGTCCCCGAAGCCGCTGCGGGATACACCCTTCCGGTGGCGGTGACCAATGCCGTCACGGCCGTGCAGGCGTTGCTGGCCGCCGAGGTCGACTGCACCGTCGCCTACCGCTCACTGATAGAGCAGGCCGATTCTGGTGAGAACCGCCGACTCGGCCTGGACGGACTCACCGAGTCCACCGTGCGGGCCGCGAACTGGCGGGTCGTGTTGCGGGAATCCCCGGCGACGGTGGCGTTTCCGGGGCGCACGACCTGATCGAGGCCCCGGCTCTCGAAACGAGGTCCGGCTACCCGCGGACCGCCGCCACGATCGACTCGACGGCGGCGTCGACGGCAACCTCGTTGGCCTCACCGGTGAACCGGTCACGAATCTCGATGGTGCCGTTGGCATATCCGCGTCCGACGACCACCACCGTGGGCACGCCGAGGAGTTCGGCGTCCTTGAACTTCACGCCGGGCGAGGCCTTGCGGTCGTCGAGCAGCACGTCGATACCGGCGGCGTCGAGGTCGGCGGCGAGTTCGTGGGCGCCGGTGATGGCGGCCTCGTCCTTGTTCGCGATGACGAGGTGAACGCCGAACGGCGACACCGACTTCGGCCAGCGCAGACCCTTCTCGTCGTGGCACTGTTCGGCGATCACCGCGACGAGGCGGGAGACGCCGACGCCGTAGGAACCCATGGTCAGGCGAACGGGCTTGCCACTCTCGCCGAGGACGTCGACCTCGAAGGCATTGGTGTATTTCTGGCCGAGCTGGAAGATGTGCCCGATCTCGATGCCCTTGGCGGACACCAAGGCGCCCTTGCCATCCGGCGACGGGTCGCCGTCGCGGACCTCGGCGGCCTCGATGGTGCCGTCCGGGGTGAAGTCACGCCCGGCGACGAGGTTCACCACATGCTTGTTGGGGGCGTCGGCGCCGGTGATCCACGACGTGCCGTCGACCACGCGCGGGTCGACGAGGAAGCGAACCCCGTTGGCGGCCAATCCCTTCGGTCCGATGTAGCCCTTGGTGAGGAAGGTGTTGGCGGCGAAGTCGGCATCGTCGAGCAGTTGCACCTCGGCGGGCTCCAGCGACGCCTCGAGGCGTTTGAAGTCGACCTCGCGGTCGCCGGGGACGCCGACGCCGAGGAGTTCCCAGTCGCCGCCGGGCTGGCGGGTCTTGACCAGCACGTTCTTGAGGGTGTCCGCGGCATCGTAGGTGCCGTCGAGGGTGTCGTTGGCCCATGCCACGAGGGTGTCGATGGTGGGGGTGTCCGGGGTGTCGTGCACCACGGCCTCGGCCAGACCATCGAACGGAATCGCTTCGGGCGCAGGCGTGATCACCGCTTCGACGTTGGCCGCGTAGCCGGACTCGAGGCAGCGGACGAAGGTGTCCTCGCCGACATCGCTCTCGGCGAGGAACTCCTCGGAGGCGCTGCCGCCCATGGCGCCGGAGGTGGCGGCGACGATGACGTACTTGATGGCCAGGCGCGCGAAGATCTTCTGGTAGGCCTCGCGGTGCGCGTGGTAGGCGGCCTTGAGGCCGTCGTCGTCGAGGTCGAAGGAGTAGCTGTCCTTCATGATGAACTCACGGCCGCGCAGGATGCCGGCGCGGGGCCGTTCCTCGTCTCGGTACTTGGTCTGGATCTGATAGATCACCAGCGGCAGATCCTTGTACGACGAGTACTCCCCCTTGACGATCTGCGCGAACAGTTCCTCGTGGGTGGGACCGAGCAGCATGTCGGCGCCCTTGCGATCCTTGAGGCGGAACAGGCCGTCGCCGTATTCGGTCCAGCGGCCGGTGGTCTCGTACGGGTCACGCGGCAGCAGCGCGGGCAGCAGGATCTCCTGGGCGCCGATGGCGTCCATCTCCTCGCGGACGACGTTCTCCACCGCCCGCAGCACCTTGAGGCCCAGCGGCAGCCAGCTGTACACGCCCGGAGCGGCGCGGCGGATGTAGCCGGCGCGAACCAGCAGCTTGTGGCTGGGGACCTCGGCATCGGCCGGGTCGTCGCGCAGCGTACGCAAGAACAGGGAGGACATCGCAGTGATCACAATTGACCAGCTTAACGGCCGTCCATCGCGCCTCGTTATGGTGTTGCGGTGCTCGTCATCCTGCCTCCCTCCGAGACCAAGTCCGACGGCGGTCGCGGCGCTCCCCTGGACCTCGACACCCTCGCCTTCCCCGAGTTGACCCCGATCCGCAAGCGGATCGGTGAGGCGATCGTCGATCTGGCCGGTGACCTCGACGCCAGCCGGCAGGCTCTCGGGCTCGGTCGCACCCAGCTCGCCGAGGTCGACCGCAACGCCGACCTCTGGCTCTCCCCCACCCGACCGGCGATCGAGCGCTACACCGGGGTGCTCTACGACGCCCTCGACCACGCCTCGCTGACCCGGGCCGGCAAGACCAAGGCCGCGGATCGGCTCGCCATCGGGTCGGCACTGTTCGGCGTCGTCCGCGCCGGCGACATGATCCCCGCCTACCGCCTCTCGGGCGGGTCCAAGCTGCCCGGCATGCCGACACTGGCCGCGGTGTGGAAACCGGCCCTGTCGGACGCGCTCGATGCGGTCGACGATTTCGTCGTCGACCTGCGGTCGGGCGTGTATCAGCAACTGGGTCCGGTGCGGGGCGCGGTGACCGCGACGGTGGTGACCGAAGCCGCCGATGGGTCGCGAAAAGTGGTGAGCCACTTCAACAAGCATTACAAGGGACTGATGGCGCGTGAGCTCGTCGCGACCCGCCGGAACGTGCGCGACATCAATGGACTGGCGGCGGTGCTCGCCGACGCGGGGCAGCGGGTGGAGGTCAGCGGCGCCACCGCGATCACCGTGGTAACCGACTGACCGTCAGGCGATCAGCGGCAGCGCACGAGTGAGGCCGGCGACGGTCCGCAGCACCGAGTACGGCACGACCGCGCTGCTCTTCGGATTCTCCGGACTCGGTCGGTTCTCGACGACGAACGTGTAGCGGCCCATCGGGCCGTCGGCGTGGATCTCGTGCCGAGTCAGTGTGGCGTGGGGGTCGGCGACGAGTTCCACCGTGGTGGCACCACCGCCGCGCACCGCGAAGTCGACCGCCGCAGCGACATTCAACGACTCCGGGAACAGTTGGGCCGCGTCCTCGGCCGAGCCACGGAACACCTCGATCGGCACCGACGCACCCTCGATGCGATGCACTTCCGGCGCCGACATCCACGGCCGGACCAGGCCGGCGGGCTTCTTGGTCGAGCGGACGGTCACCGAGTCCACCCCGTCGGCGTCAGCGGCCGACGCAAGGAGGTCGAGGCCGCCGATCGCGCCGTGCGTGCAGATCGTGCGGCCGGGTCCCGCGTCGCGCAGGCGCTTGCCGAGGCCGTCGGCGCACAGCGCACCGACCGAGGTGACGACGAGGTCGCATCCGGATTCGACGATAGCGAGCGCGTGCTGGTGCAGCGCCGGCTGACCGGCACATTCGACGACGACGTCGGAGCAGGCGAGCGCCTCGTCGAGCGGTAGCGCATCACCGGTCGCCGTCCGGCCGACGACGCACGAGAGCTCGGCTCCGTCGACGGCGCCGCTCGCGAGTCGCTGGGCGACGACGGCTCCGATGCTGCCGCGGCCGAGGACCGCAACGCGCAGGGTGTCGCCACGAGTGTGGGTCACTGGTCCTCCTGGGTACCGGGCAGCGCCCGAAAGATTCGTTCGGGAGTCATCGGCAGCGCCCGTAGTTGCGCCCCGGTGGCGTCGGCGATCGCCTGCGCGATGGCCGGCGCCACCGGCAGCATGCCGCCCTCGCCCATGCCCTTGGCGCCGAACGGGCCTGCGCCGTGACCCTGCTCCTGGGTGATGGAGCGAAAATGTCGCGGGATGTCTTCGGCCAGCGGCACTCGGTAGAGCAGCGCCTCGGCGTTGAGCAGTTCCCCGTTCTCGTACCGCATCTCCTCGAAAAGTGCTTGTGCGAGACCGAAGATCGCCGCGCCCTCGTCCTGACCGCGACAGCTGATCTTGTTGACCACCTTGCCCGCGTCACCGCTGACCACCAGTTGCAGTACCTCGACCCGGCCGGTCTCGATGTCGACCTCGACCTCCGCGGCGGCCCAGCCGATCTCCCAGAAGACACAGGGCGCCTCGAGTGGTGCGCGGTGGTCGATGCGTGCCTTGTAGTAGCCGTCGGCGGAGAACTCGAAACCAGTGTTCCCGAAGATCTCCATGATGCGACCGAACAGCGGGTGGACCTCGCCGGCGGCGGTGTGCACGGACCAGTCCTCGAGCCGTGCGGTGCTCGGTTCGAAGCCGAACTGATCCCCCGCCCAGTCGAGCACCTGGCGACGCAGATTCTCCGCGGCGCTGCGCACCGCCTGTCCCATCACGGCGATCCCCGAACTCGCGTTGGTGCCCTGGTCGAACGGGGTGTTCTCGGTATCGATGCGACCGTACACAACTCTGGCCGGCGAAGTGCACAGCACTTCGGCGACGATCTGACACAACGCGGAATGCCCGCCCTGACCCATCTCGGTGAGCGCGCAGTTGAGGATCACATCACCGCGGGAGGTCACCTTCACGCGGGCCATCGCCGGCTTGTTGATACCGCCGCCGTCTTTGACGCCCAGAGCGACTCCCATACCGCGCCGCAGCGGGCCGCCAGCATCGCTGCGCTTTCGATCGTGATAGCCGATCGCGTCGGCGACGAGCCGCAATCCCTCGGCGAGATCGGAGTCGATACCGGACTCGCCCGGCACGTACTCCTCTCCCAGGGCCTTGAAGTTCTTGATCCGCAGGTCGTAGGGGTCCATGCCGAGCCGTTCGGCGATCAAGTCGACCTGACGTTCACTGGCCCAGGTCGCCTGTGTGCCGCCGAAGCCGCGCATGGCTCCGGCCGGCACGGTGTTGGTGGTGACCACGCGGCATACCGAGTCGATGTGGCGCCATCGGTAGGCGCCGGGCATCCGGTACCCGGCCTTCTCGGCGACGGCGGGCGAATGCTCTGCGTAGGCGCCGCCGTCGAGCAGTACCAGCGACTCGCGCGCCACGAATGTGCCGTCGGACTTCACGCCGCTCTTCACGACGAGTTTCGCCGCGTGCTGCGAGACGGTGAGGAACACCTCCTCGGTGGTCATCGCGAACCGCACTGGCCGCCCGCCACAGAGCTGGGACAGCCGGATCGCGACCGGATCGGCCTTCGGGCCGTTCTTCGCACCGAAGCCGCCGCCGATGAACGGGACCTGCACGCGGATGCGGTTCTCGGGAATGGTGAAAATACGGGCGAGTTCCTTGCGGAGGTTGAACGGACTCTGCGTCGACGTCCACACCTCGATGTCGTCGTCGGTCGCCTCGGCGACGGTGACGAACGGTTCGAGGTGCATGTGGTTCATCCGGGAATAGCGGAACTCGTCAACCCAGATGTGGTCACAGTCGGCCCACACCGCGGGATTGCCTGTACTGTAACGGAACTCGTAGGGAACGTTGTGGTCGGCACGCAGCTTTGCCGACGCACCGTCGCCGTAGCCGGGGACCGCGCCGAACGGCGCCTCCGGGTGGATCAGCGGCGACGACGGGTCCATCGCCTCGTCGAGGTCGAAAACAGCGGGCAGCACGTCGTAGACGATGTCGATGAGATCGAGCGCATCGAGCGCGGTGCGTTCGTCGACGGCGGCCACCGCTGCGACGATGTCACCGATATAACGCACCGCATCCATCGCGACCGTGGGCTGGTCCTTGACCATCGTGCCGTACGGCTGCAGACCCACTGCCTCGTCGCGCGTCAGCACCGCGTGCACACCTGGCAATGCCCTGGCCGCCGACGCGTCGATCGACACGATCCGGGCGTGAGCGTGGGGGCTACGGAGCACCTTGGCGCAGAGCATCCCGGCGCGCGCGATGTCGGTGCCGTATACGGCTTTTCCGGTCACCTTGATCCCGGAGTCGGCCCGGGGACCGTCGCGCCCGACGATTCTGTGCTGCGCCGATGCGGTCGGCAAGGTGTGCACCTCGTAGTGCACCTGTGGGGTCGGATCGACGACGGTCATCGCAGACCCCCGCTGTCCCGCTCGCCGGCGAGTTCCGCGGCACGCTCCACTGATTCGAGGATCATTTCGTATCCCGTGCATCGGCAGGTGTTGGATGAGATCCACTCACGGATGGTGTCTCGGTCCGGGTGAGGGTCGCGGCGTAGGAGCCCGGTGGTGAGCATCAGCATGCCGGAAGTGCAATAGCCACACTGGAATCCGCCGCACTCGGTGAATCCCTGTTGCGCCGGTGACGGCCGGCCGCACGGCTCGACGAGTCCCTCGACGGTATCCACCGATGCACCGTCGGCAGCGAAGGCGAAGGTCGAGCACGACGCCACCGGCACGTCGTCGATCAATACCGTGCAGGCACCGCAGACACCCCGCTCGCACGAAGCACGCACGCCTCGACAGCCGAGATCATCACGCAGCACGTCGAGCAGAGTGGCATTCGACGGCGCATCCACGGCCCGGCGCACGCCGTTCAGGGTGAGTTCGACGGTCGTCGACAGTTCGCCGCCACGGGACGTACCGGATTCGTCGTGGGTCATGATTCGGTTTCCTTCTCCCTCATCCGGTGCAGTGTCCGCGACATCAGCACCCGCACCAGGTGTCGGCGATACTGCGCCGACCCGGTGTGATCGGCGCAGTCGTCGGGCATCTGACGTGCGAGATGCTCTGCCGTGTCGTCGATTTCAATCTCACCCATGGCCGTCGCAGCGGTCTGTGCGGTCAGCGTGTAGCAGGGTCGGTATTCCGAACCGGCCACCGCGCGCAGCGCCAACCGACCGTGGGCGTCGCGACGAACGGCCACGGCGAGGGTGGCGGTGGGACGCATCGACCGTTCGTAGGCGTAGGCGACCAGGTTGCTGGTATCGACGTGCACGCCCAGCAGGAGACGTCCCGTTGAATCGTAGTTGTGGTCGGCGTCAAGTGCGCCCAGCAGGATCGGCATCTCGTAACGAGTGCGACCGGCCATGACGTTGCCGCCGATGGTGCCCGTGTAGCGGATGCGCACCGTGGCGATGGCCGCCCACGCATCGGCCAAACCGGGCACAGCCTTGTGCACCAGGGCATTCGACGATCCGTCATGGTGGGTCACCGTGCTGCCGATGGTCAGTCCGCCGTCGGCGTCGAGGTCGATGCGCCGCAAGTCGTCGACCCGCTGCAGCGAGATGAGCCGTTCGACGCGAGCACCTTCCCGAATCTGCGCCACCAGGTCCGAGCATCCGGCCGCGATGGTCGCGTCCGGATACTCGGCAACCAGGTCGGACGCTTCGGCGACGGTGGTCGGCCGATGCAATCGGAACGCAGGGGTGGCCGACTGGCTCTGCGCGAGCAACCCGGCATTACGTGCCTGGGTCCGCATCAGCGTGACTCGGTCGCCCGACCGTCGGTCGATCGCAGCATCGTTGTCACATGGGCGCGGAGTTCCACGAAGTCCGGATCCTCCTTGGTCGTCACCTGGTCACGCGGGCGAGGCAGGTTCACGTCGATCACCTCGGCGACGACGCTCGGCGGTGTGGACAGCACGATGATCCGGTCGGCGAGATAGACGCTCTCGTCGATGTCGTGCGTGACGACGAGCACGGTGATCCCGAGGCGGGCCTGGATCGTGAGGAGCAGATCCTCGAGTTCGGCGCGCGTCTGCGCATCGACGGACGCGTACGGTTCGTCCATCAGCAGGAGCCGCGGATGGCTGGCGAGGGCTCGCGCGATCGCCACACGCTGCTGCATTCCACCCGACATCTGCCAGGGGTAGAGCTTCTCCTTGCCGGCCAGACCGACCGCTTCGATCGCCTCGCGCACCCGCTGCTTGCGCTCACCGCTCGGCAGATGTTTGAGGGGGAAGGCGATGTTGCGCTCAACTCGCATCCACGGGAACAGCGAACGCGAATAGTCCTGAAACACCATCGCCAGACCCTCGGGGACGCCGTTGACAGGCCGACCGTCGAAGGTGACCGAACCGGACGTTGGCGTATCGAGTCCGCTGATGATGCGCAGCAGAGTGGACTTGCCGCATCCGGAAGGGCCGACGATGACACTGACCTGTCCGGCGGGCACCCGGGCTGTCACCTCGCGCACGGCGAGATTGTCACCGTACGACTTGGATACTGCGTCGAGAACCAGTTCGGCAGAGGAGGTTTCGATGGTGGCCGATCGGGTGTTGGCCGCGGCGGACCGCAATTCGGTGCTAGTCATTTTGGGCTGTTGCTCCTCGGTGCCAGGCCAGCGCACGATGTTCGATGGCCTTGAAGACGAAATTGAGTACCACGCCGAGTACGGCGAGAACGATCAAGACGGCCCAGAAGCCAGTGTAATCGAAGTTTCGCTGGGTCTGGACGAGCAGGTAGCCGAGACCGTTCTCGGACTTCTGCAGTTCGGAGATGATCATGATGATCAGCGAGAGTGACATCGCCGTGCGCGTGCCGGCGAAGATCTTGGGTGCCGATCCGGGCAGCATGATGTGGAACAGCACGTCGCGGCGGCCGATCTCGAACACCGCCGCGGCCTGGAGTCGCGCGGTGCCGATGCTGTGTACGCCGTCGATGGTGTTGAACAGAATCGGCCAGACGACACTGAACGCGATCAGGAAGATCTTGGGACTGTCGCCCGTGCCGAACAGCAGAAAGAACACCCCGAGCAAGGCCGGACTCGGCAGGGAACGTCCGAGATGGATCAACGGAGCCGACAGCGCGAACAGGGTTCGGTTGACGCCCAGCAGGATTCCCACCGCGACACCGACGACAACGGCCAACGCGAGACCAGCCATCGCGCGATAGACGCTCGGGATCAGGTCGTCGTAGAACGCCGGGCCGAGAAAGAGTGTGCTCGCGTCGGTGCTGAAGAAGTCGGTGAAGACCCGCGACACCGCGTCGACGGGGTTGGCGATGAACAGTCCAGCGGTGGGCGATTGCGACCCGGCGTACCAGATGCCGATCAGAACTACCGGCACGATTATCCGAATTCCCGTATTTTCGAGAATCTTTCGCGCGTGCGCGACCTTCGTCCCCGCCTGCGGCGAGCCCGTTCCGAGAGTAGTCGGTCGTGTGTCGATCTGTACCGATGTCACTGTGCCAACCCCTTTTTCCAGCCGAGCGCTGCGGCGTCGACGACGGCGAAGGCCGCGCTCACCAGCACGCCGAGCACTCCGGCGACCAGCGTTGCGGCATAGACGATGTCGAGGTTCAGCGCGTTGGCGCTGTTGATCAGGATGTACCCGCCGATCCCGTCGCCGTTGCCGATGAGCAACTCCGCACTGACCGCAACGATCAGTCCGATCGACGCTGCGACCCGAATGCCGGTGAACGCGAACGGAAGTGCGCTCGGGATCTTGATCGCGGCGAGGATGCCGAGACTACCGATACCGAAGGTCCGAGCTGTTTGCACCGCCGTGGGATCGGTGGCCCGCACCCCGTAGAGGGTGTTCAACAGAATCGGCCACATGCAGGCCAGCGCGACGGTCAGCGAAAGCGGGAGCATCCCGTTGCCGATGAGCAGCACGAGGATCGGTCCGACGGCCACCGACGGCAGCACCCGGAACACCTCGACGGGGTACTCCAACGCCCGAAAGATGGTGGTGAATGCACCCATCAGACCGCCGATGACGACTCCGGCGACGGCGGCGATGAGCACCCCCAGCATCCACTCGCGGAGGGTGAAGCCCACTGCGTGCCAGAAGGCACCATCCCCGGCGAGGTCACCGATTCCACCGATCACCTTGGACGGCACGGGAAGTCCCGGTTTCGAGATCAGCCCGGAGCCGAGGAGCAGTTGTGCGATGACGGCAGTCCCCACCACCCCAAGGGTTCCGTAGGCGACGCGAGCACGTCGGCTCAAGGGTTCGTTGTCGATACGCACGGCGGTCAGTCCGTCGGCAGGCGGTAGACATGCTCGGAGATGTCGAAATCTTCGGGCACCAGACCTTGCTGCTTCAGCATGGTGGCGACCTTTTCCAGGGCGGGAAGATCCATCGCCGATGAGTAGTTCGGCATCACCATGGTCTGCGCGATGTCGGCGGGTACCTTTGCCACTCCCGGCAGCCAACTGCGAACCGCCGCTTCATCGGCACTCATCTGGCCACCGGCCGCGTAGATGGCCTCCGCGAACGCTTTGGTGGTGTCCGGGTTCGCCTGCATGAATCGGTTGCCCGCAACGAAGATCGAGGCGGCGAGATTCTCGTTCGGACCGGTGGTCAGGTCGACGACCTGACGCATGCCCGCTTCCTTCGCCGCAGACGAGAACGGCTCGGGTGCATAGCCCGCCTCGATGGAACCGGCCTGCACGCCCGAGATCATCTCGGAGAAGGGCACTTCCACCCAATTCGGTTTGATGTCTTTGTGCTCACTCTGCACCAGGTTGGCGAACGTCACGTCACCGATATTGCGAGTTGTATTGGTACCAACTGTTTTTCCGTTGAGATCATCGATCGCCTTGATCGGGGAATCCGGCTTGACGAAGACGATTCCGCTTCCCGCGCCGAGCGAGGAGGTGTACGCCACGTCGGTGATCGGAGCGCCCTGGGCCTGGGTGATCGATGCGGAGATCGTGTTGGCGATGGCGAAGTCCAGTTCGCCGGACGCCACCTTCTGGATCCCGATGGGACCGCCCTGAATCGGCTCGAGGGTGACGTCGAGACCGGCCTTCTCGAACAGGCCCTTCTCTTCGGCCCAGTACACCGCCCCATAGTCGGCGAGCGGGAGTACGCCGACGGTGATGGCGGTCTTCTCCAGTTTCCCGTCCGCGGCGCTACCGGAGGAAGCCGATTCCCCGTTGCCGCACCCGGACATGGCGAGTATCCCGCACGCTGCCACGGCAGCAAGGGAGATCAGACGGACTCGTTTCATGGAATGAACAACTCTCTGTTGGGAGGCTGAGGCGCATTACCTTTGCGCCAAGATTCTTTGTAGAAAGACATGTAACCCGACGGCCGCTGGCTGCGCAATGGCTTCGCGCAAAGACGTAACCTGCGTTAACGAGTTGGTTACTCCCCTTTGCTTACGTTAAATGCGGTCTAACCAGGCATGATATGCAACACAACATGCTTGGTGACGGCGCTCGGATCACTCGGATCGAATTTGTCCTGAAGGGACCGCTCGAGTCCGTGGAGCAACTCCACAAGCTGTCGACGACTACCCGCCGGGACACTGCCGAGCATCGTCGACAGCGTCTCGAAATGGGCATCGGCAACCTCGTCGACGAGCCGCCGGCCGTCGTCGGTGAGACGGACGTAGACCACACGCGCGTCTGCCGCGTCGCGTTCGCGAACAACGAGCCCCGCCACCTCCAGCCTGTTCACCCTCAGGGAGAGACCACCGGTGGTGACGAGGGTCTGCTTGGCCAGATCGCCGGCGGTCCGCCGGTAGTGCGGTTCGGCGCGCCGCAGGGAGGCCAATACGTCGAATCCCGCCTCGTTGATGCCGTAGCACTCGAACCCGGCGTTGATCTCTGCGCGATACAGCAGATAACTGCGGTGCAGGCGCCCGAAGACCTCCAGACCCGACGTGTCGAGGTCGGGACGCGACCGGGCCCATCCCCGGACGATGTCACCGACACCGTCGTCGAAACCTTGCGACGCACTCGCCATGATCACTCTCCTGTCGGTTCGGGCCGCGAACCCCCAGGACGCGTCCCGGACGGAACGTAGGGTATCTTAGCGCAAAACTATGTGTAGGATGCGGGCATCGGCGGTATGCTGCCACCGAATAGCTCAGCGCCGCCCCACTTCTCGAGAGGCACGGTACTGTGGACGAGCTGCTGCGAACCTCGCATCCGATACTCTGGGCCGCCTATGCGGTGTGGCAATCCGGTCGTTCCTGCGCGCTGGCGACGGTCGTCGCGACCAACGGTTCATCGCCCCGCGATCCTGGAGCGATGCTGGTGGTGCACGAGGACGGGTCGGTGGAGGGCAGCATCTCCGGTGGGTGCGTGGAGGGCGCTCTGTATGAGAGCGCTCTGGACGTATTGTCCACCGGCACACCGCGTATCGAGGACTACGGCCCGGCTGGTGATCTCATCGCACCTGGGCTGACCTGTGGCGGTTCGCTGCGGGTGTTGGTCGAGAAGGTGAGCCCCGGCGCATTTCCCCACCTGGGATCAATCGTCGAAGGTCTTTGTGCCGGAAAGAGTTTCACGCTGACGACAGCGGTCAGGACCAATGGGTGCGAGCACGATCTCCTCGAGGGGATCCTCGGCGCGACACGGATCCGCTCCGACACGGTCACGCGCGTATTCGAACCCCCGCCGCGCATGGTGATCGTCGGCTCCACCGACTTCGCGGCCGAGCTCTCCGCCCTCGGCGCCCGCCTCGGCTACCTCGTGACGGTGTGCGATGCGCGGCCCGTCTTCACCACGCCCGCACGCCTCCCCGATGCGCACCGCGTCGTCTGCGAGTGGCCATCCGACTTCATTGCGCGCGAGCGCGATTCGGGATGTCTTGACAGCCGAACCGTGGTCGTGGTGCTGACCCATGACCCCAAGATCGATGTCCCGGTGCTGGTCGAATGTCTCGACGACGCCCGATGGATGACTCCACCCTTCTATGTGGGCGCGATGGGCTCCAGAACAGCCGACGCGCGCCGCCGTCGCGAACTGGCCGACGCCGGCATCACCATCGACCAGTGTGCACGCCTGTCGAGTCCCGTGGGATTGCCGATCGGCAACCGCGGTCCGGCGCAGACCGCGGTGTCGATCGCTGCAGAACTCGTCACACGCCTCGCAGATCAGCGTCAGATGGCGACGGGCACACCAGAAATCGGGGTGGTCCAGGCGTCGTAGTCGTAGACCCAGTCACCGTTGCATGCGGTCTTGAGCCATTCGTTGCCGCGCGAGCCGCGCTGGATCTCGGCGGTGCGGCTGTGCCGGGTGGCGGTGTAGGCGCGCAGCGCGTCGGCCGTCGTGGCATTGCCCGCGAGGCAGCGGGCGAGCACGACGGCGTCCTCGATCGCCTGTCCGGCGCCCTGAGCCATGAACGGCATCATCGGGTGGCTCGAGTCGCCGAGGAGCACAGCGGCACCGTTGGTCCAGTCGGGCAGCGGATCCCGAACGTAGAGAGCAGATTTCATCACGTCGTCGCAGGCGTCGAGCAGTTCGAGTGCTTCGGTGTGGAAACCGTCGAACGCGGAACGGATCTCGGCGATGCGCGCAGGCGTGGTCCAGGATTCCTCGGTCCATTCCGGTCGTCCAACGGTGGCGAAGACGAAGATCTCCCGACCTTGCGACAGCGGGAAGGTGACGATCTGAGTGTCGGCGTCGGGGCCCCACCACTTGGTGAAGGAATCCATGTTCGGCAGATGCGCCACACGCTCGGCGGGGATGACCCCGCGGTAGGCCACCACACCGGTGAAGGTCGGGTCCTCGGCACCGAACATGGCCGTACGGACGCGGGAGTGGATGCCGTCGGCACCGATGACGACGTCGAACTCGCGGCGACCACTGCCGAGCACCAGCGTCGGGCGATCACCGAACTCCACCGACTGCACTCGTTCGCCGAGATGCATGATCTCGTCGGGAACCTCGGCCCGCAGCGCCGACATCAGATCGCCGCGGTGCAGCATCAGTTGCGGCGCGCCGTAGCGCTGTTCGGCGTCGTCGCCGAGGGTGATGCGCGAGGTCTCCGCACCGGTGTCCCAGGTACGGCTGATGCGATAGCGAGGACGCGCCCCGGCGGCACGCAGACTCGCGCCGAGATTTCCGCCGAGGCCGTCGAGCGCACGGACGGCGTTGGGCGTCAGGTTGATGTCGGCGCCGACGCGCGCGAACTGTGCGGTCTGCTCGAAGAGCTCGACGCTCAGGCCGACCGACCGGAGGGCGATGGCCGCCGTCAGTCCGCCGATGCCGGCTCCCACGATGGCGATCTCGGGTGTTGCCATGGTCCTCACCTCTCGTTGCGCGCGACTATTTTAGCGCTAAAACACTTAGCGCAAAGGTTTACGCGAGGTGGGACGTCCGGTCAACCCTTTTGAGCAAGTTTCCTGGTACCGCGAGCACAGCGGCAGCAACCAAAATCGCGTCGACAGCAACCTGCTCGGGCCAGTTGGTGGTTGCTGTCAGCGCGGAAGTGGTTGCTGTCAGCGCAGGAGTGGTTGCCGTCGGCGCGGAAGTGGTTGCTGTCGGCGCGGAAGTGGTTGCTGTCGGCGCGGAAGTGGTTGCTGTGGGCTGGTGGGCCTATGCCTGAGGCTGGTCGGCGTCGGGCTCGAGGCCCGCGTCGGCCGACTGCTGCGCGGCCTGTCCCTCGGCGACCTCTTCGGGGGTGAACCGCATGAAGAGCACCACGACGGTCGAGATGATGGCGATACCCGCGCAACACGCGAACGCGAGGCCGTAACCGTTGGCCTGGGCGGCCAACTGAGTGGGATTCATATCCTCGACCGGGCCGGTGGTGCCGCCCAGCGACAGCGCCCGGGAGGTGACCAGAGCGCCGACAACGACGAGTCCGATCGCGCCGCCGAGGTTCTGGGCGACCTGCGCCAGCGCGGTCAACGGACCGATCTCGGTCGGTGCGACGCCGGCGACCACCGACAGGGTCAGCGGGATGACGGCGAAGCCGACACCGAAGCCGATGATGACGACCGGCAGGTAGATGCTCGGGAAGTAGGACGGATTCGTCGTAGCGATCGACGAGGCGTAGAGGCAGCCGATGAGGATGATCGTGCCGCCGCACAGCACCAGCCAACGCGGCTGATAGCGCAACGCGAGTTTGGAGGCGATGGCCGCGGCGATCCCGAGTCCGAAGGCAAAGGGCACCACCGCGAGACCGCTCTGCACCGGCGAGTACTTGAGGATGCCCTGCAGGTACAGCGAGATGAAAACGGCCATGCACATCATGATCATGCTGGCGAAGAAGATGGCCACCAGGGCGGCGACGCGGCTGCTGTTGTCGAACAGGACGAACGGCAGGATCGGGTTGCTGGCGCGACGTTCGACGAGGATGAAGGCGATCAGCGCCAGGCCGCCGAGGACGAATGAGCCGATGACGAGCGGGCTGTCCCAGCCGGCGCTCGGTCCTTCGTTGACCGCCAGTACGAGCAGGGTGCAGCCGAGGGTGCCGAGTACTGCGCCCTTGATGTCGAGCGATAGCCGTTCACCCTGGGATTCACGCAGTACGGCCCCCGCACCGAGCGCGACCATCAGCCCGATGGGCACGTTGATCAGGAACACCAGCCGCCATGACACCTGGGTGAGCAGACCACCGAAGATGAGTCCGGCGACCGAGCCGATGCCGGTCATCGCGGCGTAGATGGCGAACGCCTGGCTGCGTTGCTTACCGGGCGCGAACGTGGTCGCGACCAGCGCCATCGCCGTCGGCGCGGCGATCGCGGCCGACGCACCTTGCAGCGCGCGGCCGATGATCAGGCTGGGTTCGTTCCACGCGAGTCCGCACAGCAGCGAGGTGACGGTGAAGGCGGCCACACCGATGACGAACATGCGTTTGCGGCCGAAGGTGTCGCCGAGTCGACCGCCGAGCAGCATGAGTCCACCGAAGGCGAGCACGTAGCTGCTGATGATCCAGTTGGAGCCGGCTTCCGAGAGCTGCAGGGCGTCCCGGATGCGGGGCAGAGCGAGCGCCGCGACCGTGCCGTCGAGCACCATCAGCAGCTGCATTCCGCTGAGGACGAGGATGGCCGGGCCGAAGACGTTGCGGTACCCCGAGGCCGAGCTGTGCGCCGGCGGCGACGTTTCCGGTGCGGACATAGGTTCCGACGCTACCGTTCTCCGGGCGTAATATGCCAATCCCCATTGGCCAGATGATCGGAGATGTCCAGCTCAACCCGATATTTCGGTGAAGCCGGCCACATCGCCGATGACCACGATCGCCGGGGGTCGTAGGTTCTCCGTGGCTGCGGTGGCCGCGGCGTTGGCCAGATCGCTGCGGATCAGCCGCTGGGTCGGTAGTGACGCGTTCTCGATCATCGCGACCGGGGTGCCGCCCGGTTTGCCCCCGGCCAGCAACGCGTCGGCGAAGACGTCGACGCGTTCCACCGCCATCATCAGCACGAGTGTGCCGCGCAGTTGCGCGAGCACCGACCAGTCGATCAGCGAGTCGGGATGCCCGGGCGGGACGTGCCCGGACGCGATGACCACCTCGTGGGTGACACCGCGGTGGGTGACCGGGATGCCGGCGGCGGCCGGTGCGGCGATCGGGCTGCTGATGCCGGGGACGACGGTCACCGGGACCCCGGCCGCCACGCACGCCTGGACCTCCTCGAACCCGCGGCCGTAGACATAGGGGTCGCCGCCCTTGAGTCGGACGACGAACTTCCCGGCCTGCGCGCGGTCGACGAGGATCGCGTTGATCGCCTCCTGCTTCATCGCCCGTCCGTAGGGCACCTTCGCGGCGTCGACGATCTCCACCTGAGGCCCGAGTTCGGCGAGCAATTGCGGTGGGGCGAGGCGGTCGGCGACGACGACGTCGGCGGCCTGCAGCAGTTTCTGCCCGCGCACCGTGATGAGGTCGGGGTCGCCCGGTCCTCCGCCGACGAGCGCGACCCCGGGCGGATGGGGTGCGTCGTCGTCCACGCTGAGTGAGCCGTCGGCCAGCGCCTGGCCGATCGCGGCCCGGAGTGCGGCCGACGCGCGGTGGTCGCCGCCGGCGAGGACACCGAACTGCAGATCGCGGTGCCGCCCCGACGCGGGGGTAACTGCCGTGCCGTAGCGGGCGTCGTCGGCGCGCACGCAGAAGGTGTGATGGGCTTCGGCGTCGGCGACGACCTGCGCGTTGACCTCCGGGTCGTCGGTGCACGCCATCACGTACCAGGCGCCGTCGAGATCGCCGTCACGGTAGGCGCGCCGCTCCACGGTGACACCGGGGGTCGACTCGACCGCGGGCGTGGGATCGAGGGCGACGACGTGCACGCGTGCACCCGCCGCCAGCAGGTTCGGCAGTCGTCGTTGCGCCACCGATCCCCCGCCCACGAGCACGACCTTGCGGTCGGTCAGGTCAAGGCCGGCCAGATAGTGGGTCCGATCGCCCGGATCGGCAGTCCCCGAGTCGAGCGGGGTGGAGGCAGACATGGCAGCAGATCCTACCGACGCACTCCGACTCGGCGCCGACCATGCGGGCGGGCACGTAACGTTGCGCTGATGACGACGCCGTCGACCGCCACCATCGCCGATCACCTCGCCGCCCGCGCCGAGGACGACGCACCAGCGCTGCTCATCGATGACCGGTCGTGGACGTGGCGGGAGTTCGTCCACGAATGCGCTGTGCGCGCCGCGGTACTGCGTGAGCTGCGTCGCCCCGGGCCGTGGCACGTCGGGGTGCTGATGGACAACGAGCCCGAGTATCTGTTCCTGATCGGCGGGGCGGCGCTCGCCGGCGCGACGATCGTCGGGATCAATCCGACCCGACGCGGCGCCGAGTTCATCGCCGACGTCGCCCGCACCGACTGCCAGTTGGTCATCGTCGGAGCCGGTCACCGCGATCTGGTGCCCGATCTCGGCGTGGACCACTTGTTGGCCGAGGGCGACGAGTACACCGCCGCAGTTGCCGAGCACCGGCCGGCCGCGCTGACCGACTTCACCGCATATCGGGGTGTGAATCACCTTCTGCTGCTGCTGTTCACGTCCGGATCGACGGGCGCGCCGAAGGCGGTGATCTGTTCGTCACGCCGGTTGGCGGCGATCGGCGAACTCAACGTCCGAGGACTCGATCACGATGACGTCGCCTACAACGCGATGCCCCTGTTCCACGGGAACGCGCTGATGAGCGCGTGGGCGCCGATCCTGGTATACGGCGGCACCTTTGCGCTGCGCGCCCGGTTCTCCGCGTCGGGGTTTCTGCCCGACGTTCAGCGTTTCGGCGCGACCTTCTTCAACTACGTCGGGCGATCACTCTCCTACATTCTCGCCCAGCCCGAGCGGCCCGAGGAGGGACAGACACAGTTGCGGCTCGGCTTCGGCACCGAGGCCTCGGCCACTGACCGAACCGAGTTCACCCGGCGCTACCGGTGTCAGATCATCGAGTCCTACGGGTCGTCGGAGGGGGTGTGCGTCATCCTGCGCGACGACTCCACACCGCCTGGCGCACTCGGCATCCCGCGCCCGGAGATGGGGTTGGACATCGTCGACGACGACGGAACACCCTGTCCCCCAGCTCAGTTCGACGACTCCGGACAGATGACCAATGCCGCCGAGGCGATCGGCGAGATCGTCGCGCGTGACGGTGCCGCACGCTTCGAGGGCTACTACAACAACCCGGACGCCACCGCGGACAAGATCCGCGACGGCGACTACTGGTCGGGCGATCTGGCCTACCGGGACGCCGACGGGGTGTTCTGGTTCGCCGGGCGCACCAGCGATTGGATTCGGGTGGATTCGGAGAACTTCGCGACGGCGCCTCTGGAGCGGATCATCATGCGGTTCAACGGGGTTCGGAGCGTGGCCGCATATCCGGTGGCCGACCCGCGGACCGGCGATCGGGTGATGGCGGCGATCGAGACCGACGCGGACGGGTTTGACGCCGACGAGTTCGCGGATTTTCTTGCCGCGCAACCCGATCTGGGTACCAAGTGGATGCCGACGCTGCTGCGGTTGACCGAAGCGTTGCCACACACCGCGACTCGCAAGGTCGACAAGCCCGCGTTGCGCCGCACGGCATGGTTCGGCGACGACCCCGTGTACGAATTCGTCGGCGGCCGTTACCGGTTGCTCACCGACGATCGGGTACGGGAACTCGCCGTCGAGTTCGCCGACCATGACCGCGGGCACCTACTTCCGCCGGTGCCCGCGATCTAGCCGGTAGGTCTCTGTCAGGGTCAGGACGGCAGGCGGCCGGTGCGGCGCACCGCATCCCACACGTCGACGACCGGCACGCCCCAGCGGTGTGCGGACTCCCGGATCATCTGCGCGAGGAGCATCGAGGCAGCATACTCGCCGACCGCGGAGTCGCCGGCGTGCGCGCGGATGTCGTTCCACCAGCTCACATTGCCGCAGCCGGCGGCCTCGGCCATGGCGATGGCGGTGTCGAAGCCGGGCATCCGATCGTCGGTGGTGTCCGGGGCGTCGTCGGTGGCCGATTCACCGCTGCAGGCACAGGTGGTGCAGTCGCCGCACCCGGTGCCGGAGTCGATGGCCAGGTCGAGGACCGGGCCGTTGAATCGCGGACCACCGAAGCGGTCGTCGGCGAAACCGTCGTCGCGGAAGCGGGGTCCGTCGAGCACCGTCATCCGACCGCCACCTCCACCTGCCCCTTGCGGCGGGCGCGCTCCAGCGCTCGGTCGCGGGAGGCCTCGAACTTCTCGACCTTGACGTTCATCTCCTCGAGGTAGGCCCCGAGCAGGTTGCGGTAGTGCTCGCCGAGGGGGCCGAAGTCGTCGCGCTCGAAGATGCGCCACTTCCGCAGCACTGGCATCACGACCTCCGAAAGGTGCTGCGGCAGATCATAGATGCCGCCCTTGGCGATCAGCACCGCGTTGCGCCGGAAGTTGGGCATGGTGGCACCGGGCATCTGGAAGTTGGACACGATGCCGTAAATCGCGGCCATCGTCTGATCCGGCACGAGATCCAGTGCGCCGGCGACGACGTTGCGGTAGAAGAGCATGTGCAGGTTCTCGTCGGCGGCGACGCGCTGCAGCATGCGGTCGGCGATCGGGTCGCCGCAGGCCTTACCGGTGTTGCGGTGGCTGACTCGGGTGGCGAGTTCCTGGAAGCTGACGTAGCTGACCGCGTAGAGCATGTCGAAGCTGTGGTCGCGCTGTCCGTCGTCGGCCGGGAGCGGGTTGAAGCCATGGGTCATGTGCTCCATGCGGAGGTTCTCCAGCTCCACCGGGTCCACGCCGCGCGTGACGACGAGGTAGTCGCGCATCACCACCGAATGCCGCATCTCCTCGGCGGTCCACCGACCCACCCAGAAGCCCCAGGCGTCGTCGAGGGTGAAGTTGTCGGCGATGACGCGGTGATACGACGGCAGGTTGTCCTCGGTGAGCAGGTTGGTGATCATCGCGGCCTTGGCGACCTCGGAGAGTTGCGACTGCTCCGGATCCCAGTCGATGCCGCCGAGAGCGGCGAAGTTGCGGCCGTCGTCCCACGGGACGTAGTCGTGCGGGTGCCAATCCTTGGTCATCTTCATGTGGCGCTCGACCTCGGTCTCACACACCGGCAGCAGCTCCCGGAGCAGGTCGGAGCCGGTCATCTCGGAACCGATCAGACTGGTCATTTCTCTCGAGTCCTCGCTTCACGTCGTATTCGGTTTGCGTCTGGCGTCGTTGTCACACGTCGGGCAGATACCCACACTGCTCGTCGGTCCGGCGAGGTGCGTGTGCCGAAAGTCCCGAATCGACCGGGACCCAAGTGCCGAAAATCTGGTGTCGTAACGCCGTGCATGGGCGCCGGACCAGCTCGGGCTGCGGTACCGTCGGACCATGTCTGCCGCTGCCACCGGTCCCGACTCCGCCGCCACCACGCCGGTCCGCGTGTTCCTCGTCGACGACCACGAACTCGTCCGGCGCGGTCTGCGCGACCTGCTCAGCACCGCTCCCGACCTCGAAGTGGTGGGCGAAGCGGCCACCGTCGGCGAGGCCCGGGTCGGCATCCTGGCCGCCAAGCCGGATGTGGCGGTCCTCGACGTCCGCCTGCCCGACGGCAACGGCGTTGAACTGTGCCGCGACGTGCGCGCCGCCGAACCGTCGGTGCGTTGCCTGATGCTCACCAGTTACGCCGACGACGACGCCCTGCTGGCCGCGGTCCTCGCTGGTGCCTCCGGATTCGTGCTGAAACAGATCCTCGGGCACAACCTGATCGAGGCGGTGCGCACCGTCGGCCACGGCGGCTCGCTGCTCGACGACCGCAGCACCGCCGCGCTGCTGGCCAAGCTGCGCGACGGCAAGGACCCCGCGACCGATCCCCTCGCCGACCTCACCGCCCAGGAGCGCGAGGTGTTCAACTTCATCGGCGACGGGATGACCAACCGGCAGATCGCGCAGAAAATGTTCTTGGCGGAGAAGACGATCAAGAACTACGTCTCCCGCATCCTCGCCAAGCTCGACATGCAGCGCCGCACCCAGGTCGCGGTGATGGCCACGAAGCTACGCGACGGCAAGATGTGATTCTCCGCCGGCTGAGGAGCGACGAGCGAGCCTGCGAGCCCGACGCGTCTCGAAGCCCTAGGTCACCGGCCCTTCGAGGCTCGGCTGGCGCCTCGCACCTCAGGGAGCGGGATCGCATCCCCTACCCCCGCATCCCCTACCCCCGCATCCGCTACCCCCGCAGCGGCACCGACCAGATGAGTGTGGTGCCACCACCGGGACGGGTGTCGATGGTGAAGGTGCCGTCGTTGTCGTCGGCGCGGCGGGTCAGGTTGTCGAGGCCGCGGTAGGCGACGTCGGTGTCGATGCCGATGCCGTCGTCGCTGATCTGCACCGAGAGGACGTCGTCGTCGGCGCTGACCGAGACGTCGATGTGGTCGGCGTGGGCGTGCCGCAGCGCGTTGGAGAGACCTTCGCGCAGCACCGCATCGATATGCGGGCCAAGCGATTCCGGGACGACGGTGTCGACCGGGCCGGCGAACTGGACGCCGGGGGCGATCGGGGCGTGCCCGGCCAGTTCGGCGACGATGTCGAGGACGCGGCGGCGCAGCGTCGAGGTGTCGCTGTGCCCGGGGATGGTCTGTAGGTCGAAGATGGAGGTGCGGATCTGGGCGATGGTGCGGTCCAGGTCGGTGACCACCTGGTCCAGCCGTGCGGTCACCGCCGCGTCGGGATTCTCCCCCGACACCGATGCGGCCTGCAGTGTCTGCACCGACATCCCGATCGCGAACAGGCGCTGGATGACGTGATCATGCAGATCGCGGGCGATGCGGTGCCGGTCCTCGAGCACCTCGAGGTCGCGGGCCATCTGTTGCTGTTCGGCGTAGGCGACTGCCAGCGAGGCTATTTCGGCGACACCGGCGACACCGGAGGTGTCCTCGTCCTCCCATTCGGGGCGGTCCCGGTGGGTGATGACGATCCAGCCGAACTCGCCTGCGGCGCGTTGCATCGGCTGGATTGACGCCCAGGATGCCTTGCGGCGCACCAGCTCCGACGGAATCTCCGCGGCAGGCATGACGGTCAGATGCCGGTCCACCGAGAACGACATGTCACCGGCGGTGACCTCGGCACCGGTGTGGCCGGCCACGGTGGTGGTGCCGGCGTCGTCGGTCAGCAGGAAGACATCGATGGCATCGGTCAGCTCCGCGACGTCGGTGCACAGCCGGGACAGTGTGTCGGACAGCGCGATCCCGGCGAGCGGTTCGGAGCCGCGGTGGGCGATGACGCGCATCCAGCGGTGCCGGGTGCGGGCGCGCTCGAAGAGGCGTGCGTTGTCGACGGCGATCCCGGCGGCGACGGCGAGCACCGCGACGAGCGTCTCGTCGACCTCACTGAACTCCAGCGCGGACTGCTTCTCGGTCAGGTAGATGCTGCCGAACACCGAGCCGCGCACGATGATCGGCGCCCCCAGGAAGGTGTTCATCGGCGGGTGTCCGTCGGGAAAGCCCACGGAGGCAGGGTGTTTGGACAGCGTCGCGATCCGCAGCACCTGGGGATTGGTGATCAGTTCGCCGAGGACGCCCCTACCGACCGGCAGGTGGCCCATTTTGGCGCGTTGCGACCTGCTGATCCCGGTGTAGACGAACGCGCTGAGTTGGCCGTCGGATCCGCGGACTCCGAGTGCGGCGTAGCGGGCGTCGAGCACCTGGGAGGCCACTTCGACGATGCGCTGCAACGCATGATCGAGTTCGAGACCCTGCCCCACCACGAGCACGGCCTCGAGCAGATCCCGCAGGATCGCCGGGTCGTCGGCGCCGTGCGCGGCGAGGGCGTCGAGGGCGTCGGTCAGTCCCTTCGGGGTCAATCCCTGGTTCATCCGGCACGCTCCCGGGTCGTCGTCATTGGTATCGCCGCGCGTGCATGCTCAACGAATCTGACCACCGCGGAAGGGCTTCCGGCAGGGTGCACGTGGAGGTAGGACGCATGGACCGACCCGACCGCGACGCCGTGGGTGCCGGCGGCACCGTGGTGATCGCGCCAGGCCCAGGCGGGCGACGCGGCGCCGTCGGCGGGGACGACCGTCGACCGATGGAACTCGTGGCCGGTGACCCGCTCCCCCGCGGTGAACGCCACCGAGTCGGTGACGGCGACGGCGTCGCGGTAGCCGAGGGTCAGTGTCGGGGTGAATCGGCCGACCGCGTCGAGCACCCCGGCCATCGGATGGCCGTCGAGTTCGGTTGCCAGATACAGCAATCCGGCGCACTCGGCGATGATGGGCCGGGCGGCGGCGGCGTGTGCCGCGAGGTTGGCACGCAATGGCACATTGGCCGACAGGGCTTCGGCGTGTTCTTCGGGGAAGCCACCGCCGATCACCACGCCTGCGGTGTGCGGGGGCAGCGGATCGGTGAGCGGGTCGAAGCCGACCACGTCGGCGCCTGCGGCGGTGAGCAGTTCGCGGTGCTCGGCGTAGCCGAAGGTGAAGGCCGCACCGCCGGCGACGGCCACCACGGGCCGGTGACCGTCGACCGGACCTGTCCTCCCGCCCACCGCTGTGTCCGCCGACCACGCGTCGGTTGGCGTGCCTCGTCGGCCGCGTGCGGCCGCGACGATGGCCGGGAGATCCAGAACCGCGCTGATGGTCTCGGTCATGGCCGCGACCGCACGCACCGCGTCGTCACGTCGTTCGGCCGCCGGGATCAGCCCCAGATGCCGGGAGGGAACCTGCAGGTCGGGATCGCGGCGCAGCACGCCGACGACGGCCAGCCCGACGCGGGCGCAGGCCTGTCGCAGCACCGCCTCGTGGCGGGCCGACCCGACCCGGTTGAGAATGACGCCGGCGATGTGGATGGACGGGTCGTGGGCGATGAAGCCGTGCAGCACGGCGGCCATCGACTGGCTGTGGCCGGCGGCGTCGACGACGAGGATGACCGGCGCACCGATCAGGCGGGCCACGTGAGCGGTGGACCCGAAGGCAGCCGGATCGGAGTCGAGGTCATCGGGTCCGTCGCTGATGCGGCCGTCGAAAAGCCCCATCACGCCTTCCACCACGGCGATATCGGCGCCGGCGCAGCCCGCGGCGAACAGTGGTCCGATCAGGTCGGGACCCACGAGGTTGGGGTCGAGGTTGCGTCCGACGACGCCGGCGGCCACCGCGTGATAGCCGGGGTCGATGTAGTCGGGGCCCACTTTGAACGGCGCCACCCGATGCCCGGCGGCGCGCAGCGCGCCGATCAGCCCCGTCGACACCGTCGTCTTGCCGCTGCCCGAGGCGGGCGCGGCGATGACGATCGCCGGAGTGCTCACCACTCGATGCCCTTCTGCCCCTTACGTCCGGCGTCCATCGGGTGGGTGATCTTGCGCATCTCGGTGACCAGATCGGCGGCCTCGATCAGCGCGTCCGGGGCGCGGCGCCCGGTGATCACCACATGCTGCTTGCCCGGTCGATCCCGCAGTGCGGCAACCACTTCGTCGGTGTCGACCCAGCCCCAGTGCAGCGGGTAGGTGAACTCGTCGAGGACGTAGAAGTCGTGCTCCTCGGCGGCGATCCGGCGGGCGATCTCCGTCCAGCCGGCTTGGGCGGCGGCCGCGTGGTCGTCGTCGTGTTCGGCGTTGGCCCGCAACCACGACCAGCCCTGCCCCATCTTGTGCCATTCGACCGGTCCGCCGGCACCGGTCTGCTCGTGCACGTCACCCAGGGCGGTGAGCGCATTCTCCTCGCCCACTTTCCATTTCGCACTCTTGACGAACTGAAAGACCGCGACCCGCATCCCGGCGTTCCAAGCGCGCATCGCCATCCCGAACGCGGCCGTCGACTTGCCCTTGCCGTCGCCGGTGTGCACGGCGAGTACCGGCAGATTTCGGCGTTGCCGGGTGGTCAGTCCGTCGTCCGGGACCGCGGTCGGAACTCCTTGCGGCACTGCGCCTCCTGCTCTGGTCGGGGTGGGGATGTCAGGCCGCGTGGGGTCGCCCGGTCAGGGCACCGAGGCTCAGGTCGGCCATCGGCAGGTACTGCGCGCCCAGCGTCGAGGCGAGGTCGGCGGCCAGTCCGAGGCGGATCATGCCCTGTTCGCAGTCGACGACCACGGCGTCGATGCCGCGGCGGGCGATCTCGGTGGCTGCAGCCTTTGCGCGGGGGGCGGCGTCGGCACCGGCGGTGGCCCGCCCGTCGGTGAGTACCACCAGCAGCGGTCGCCGGTCGGGTTCGCGGTGGGCCGCGCGTTCGATGAGATCGGTTGCGCGCAGCAGCCCTTCGGCGAGTGGCGTGCGGCCGCCGGTGCGGACCTCGGCCAGTCGGGCGACGGCGATCTCCACGGATTTGGTCGGCGGCACCGCCACGAACGCGTCGGTCCCGCGGGCGACGATGACGGCCACCCGATCGCGGCGGGTGTAGGAGTCGCGCAGCAGGTCCACGCACAGTTCACTGACCGCCGTGAGCCGTCGGCGGGCGGTCATCGATCCGGACAGGTCGACGACGAACACCACCAGGTTGCCCTCCTGACCGATGCGGGCGGCGGCCCGTAGGTCGGGGGCGGTGATGCGGACGCCGGTCGCAGCGTCACGCTCGGCGGCGCAGAGCACGGTGCCGAACAGGTGGACCGGTCGTCCGGTGGTGAAATCGACAGCGTGCGTTGTATGTCCGCGCCGGGAGCGGGCGCGGGACCGTCGCCCCGGGTCGCCGTCGCCGACGCCGTCGACCCGCAGCCGACGCATCCGTCGCAGGGTCGATCCGGTGGGTGGGGCTCCGAACACGGCGCCGGAAACCGGTGCGGAGTCCGGGGTTTCGGCATTCTTGTCGCTGTCGCCGGCGGTGGGCTCGCCGGGGGTATCGGTGGCGGGCGGTGTCGATCCGGACTCGGACTCCGGCGCACCCCCACCGGGGCCGGGACCGTCAGGGTCGGGATCGGTGGGGTCGGGCTCGGGCGGTGTGGAGTCGGCTGCGTCCTGCCCGGCCGCCATCGCGTCGTCGAGTTGTTCGGTGCTCAAACGGGATTCGTCGAACGGCTGACGACGTCGCCGATGCGGCAGTGCCAGTTCGACGGCGATGCGCACGTCGTTCTCGTCGACCTCGTCGGCGAGCCGCCACGCGGCATGCGCCACCGCCGTACGCGCCACGACGATGTCGCCGCGCAGGCCGTCGACGTCGAGATGCGCGCAGATCCCGGCGATGCGCCGCAGTTCGGCGGGCGGCACCCGCACCGCAGAGACCTGCTCGCGGGCGGCGGCGATCCGCTCGGTCAGCGCGGCCTCCACCTCGGCCTGCCGGTCGATGAAACTCGTTGGGTCCGCATCGAACTCCATGCGCCGGGTGATGATCGCGACCCGTTCGTCGATGTCGCGGCCCGCGGCGACGTCCACCGCGAGCCCGAACCGGTCGAGCAGCTGCGGCCGCAACTCCCCCTCTTCCGGGTTCATCGTGCCGACGAGGACGAAATCGGCGGACTGGGTGTGCGACACGCCATCTCGTTCGATGGTGACCCGCCCGCTGGCTGCGGCGTCGAGGAGCACATCGACGAGGTGGTCGGCGAGCAGATTGACCTCGTCGATGTAGAGGACCCCGCCGTCGGCGCGCGCGAGCAGGCCGGGGGTGAACTCGGCGCGTCCCTCCGACAGCACGGCGGTGAGGTCCAACGAGCCGATGACCCGGTCTTCGGTTGCGCCGATGGGTAATTCGACCACGCGGGCACCCTCGCCGAGCAGCGGACCGAGGCCACGGACGATGGTCGACTTCGCGGTGCCCTTCTCCCCTCGGATGAGGACCCCGCCGATGCCCGGGGCGATCGCCGACAGGATCAGGGCCAGTTTGAGCTGCTCCTGACCGACGACCGCACTGAACGGATACTGCGCCGGAACACTCACGCCGACACCGCTTTCGGGTCACGACTCATGGACACGTGCGGGATTCCGTCCTCGAGGTACTCCTCGCCCTCGACGACGAAACCGAACTTGCCGTACATGTCGACGAGGTACGCCTGGGCCTCGATGCGGCACAGGTGATCGCCGGCGATCTCGAGCGCTGCGCTCAGCAGGCGCGCGGTCATGCCTTGCCCGCGTCGCGACCGCTCGGTGCACACGCGCCCGATCCGGGAGACGAGACTGCCGTCGTCGGCCGGCGGATCGACAAGCAGCCGCAGGGTGGCCAGCACCCGACCGTCGTCGTCGGCGATCCAGAACTGCCGGGTGTCGGGTTCCAGATCGCGGCCGTCGAGTTCCGGATAGGGGCAGGCCTGTTCGACGACGAACACGTCGACCCGCAACCGCAGTATCCGGTAGAGCGTCGCCGCATCGAGGTCCGCCGAACGGCGGTGCTGCACGTGCGCTGCGTCCGATGAATGCCCTGCGGTCATGGTGTTGTGACTACCACAAGCGCGCACATCGGCACCACTTGCGGCACCGCGCTATACCGACGCCTGGGTGCGATCCGACGGCGCCTGATGCGCGACGGTCCCGCGCTTGAGCTGCAGGCTGGAGTTGGTCCAGTCCCACACCTGCCGGAACAGGTCACGGTTGCTGTTCAGCTTCTGCCCGAACGACGGGATCATGTCGGTCAGTGCCGGCGTCCAGCCCGCGTACTCCTTCGGGAAGCACTTCTCGAGGACCTGCAACATGGCGGGCACTGCCGTCGACGCGCCCGGCGAGGCACCGAGCAGACCACCGATGGTGCCGTCGGCTGCGGTGACGACCGCGGTGCCGAACTCCAGGGTGCCGCCGACACCGGTCTTGCGGATGACCTGCACACGCTGACCCGCGGTGATGATCTCCCAGTCGCCGCCGTCGGCGCGCGGCACGAACTCCGACAGCGTGTCGACACGGTCGGCGCGGCTCGCGGCGAGTTCGCTGATCAGATACTTGAGCAGCCCGAACTCCTGCGGCGCGATGGACAGCATCGGCAGCAGGTTGCTGGGCTTGATGGTGCTCGGCAGGTCGGCGACGCTGCCGTTCTTCAGGAACTTCGGCGACCAACCGGCATACGGACCGAACAGCAGTCCGGGCTTGTGGTTGATGACGCGGGTGTCGAGGTGCGGCACCGACATCGGTGGCGCGCCGACGGCTGCCTGGCCGTAGACTTTGGCGTGGTGCTCCCCGATCAGATCGGGGTTGGTGCAGCGGAAGAATTCGCCGGACACCGGGAACCCACCGAAGCCCTTGGCCTCGGCGATGCCGGACTTCTGCAGCAGGTGCAGCGCACCGCCGCCGGCGCCGACGAAGACGAACTTCGCGTGCACGGTCAGGGTCCGCTGGGTGCGCTCGTTACGGATCTTCATGATCCAGCTGCCGTCGGACTGCTTGGACAGATTGGTGACCTGGTGGCCGAAGTAGACGTCGGCGCCGGTCCGGCCCAGGAAGTTCAGCAGTTGCTGGGTGAGTGCCCCGAAGTCGACGTCGGTGCCCTCGGTGAACCAGTTGAGCGAGACCGGGTCGGCGAAGTCACGACCCGTCGACATCAGCGGCAACCGCTCGGCGAAGACGGCCGGGTCGTCGATGAACTCCATGCCTTCGAACAGGGTCTGTCCGGCGAGACGGTCGTAGCGCTTGCGGAGGTACTCGACGCCGTCGGGTCCGTGGGTGAACGCGACGTGCGGGATGGGGTTGATGAACTCGGTCGGGTCGCCAAGGATGCCGGTGTCGACCGAGTTCGCCCAGAACTGTCGCGAGACCTGGAACTGCTCGTTGATGTTGAGGGCTTTGTCGATGTTGACGTCGCCGTCGGCGGTCTTGGGGGTGTAGTTGAGTTCGCACAGCGCCGAGTGGCCGGTGCCGGCGTTGTTCCACGGGTCGCTGCTCTCGGCGGCGGCGGCGTCGAGGCGCTCGAACAGGCTGATCGACCAGTCCGGCTGTAGACGGCGAAGCAGAGTGCCGAGAGTGGCGCTCATGATTCCCGCGCCGACCAGCGCAACGTCCGTCTTGATCACCGATTGAGACACCTGGTATCTCCCCATGTCAGCTGAGATGGACGACGTCCTGACAGACGAGGTCGTCCCTGTCAACCGCCATTGTTCCCTATATGTGTGTCATCGAAAGAATCCCCTGCGACAAATGTGGGATGAACGACATTTCCGCGTCACAATCGGGACACCTTCACGTGCAGCCGCGTTCTCTATTGTGGTTCAGGTGAGCACAGCCGACACCTGGCAACCCGACCATCTGCTCGATCGCTACGAGATCCGCACCATCGACCTCGGCGACGACCCCGACGGCGAGGCCCCGATCACCGCGACGCTGGTCCGCAAGGCCGGTCCGGAACCCACTCGCAACGGCGCGGTCCTCTACGTGCACGGGTTCACCGACTACTTCTTCCACGAACCGCTCGCCGACTTCTTTCACGCTCACGGCTATGCGTTCTATGCGCTGGACCTGCGCAAATGCGGGCGGTCGCTGACCGAGCACCACACGCCGCACTTCTCCACCGACCTGCGCCACTACGACGAAGAACTCGGCAAGGCCCTCGACATCGTCGTCGGTGAACTCGGCGGCGCCGGTCCGGTGGTGGTGGCCGCCCATTCGACCGGCGGCCTGATCACACCGCTGTGGCTCGACCGGCTCCGCGTCGAGCGGCCCGATCGGCACGCCCACGTCGGTGGGCTGCTGCTCAACAGCCCGTGGTTCGACCTGCAGGGCAGCCCACTGCTGCGCACCGTGCCGATCTCGCTGACGATACGGGCGGGTGCCGCCGTTCGGCCGAAGACGGTGATCCCGCAGGAACTGTCCGACGGGTACGGGCAGAGCATCCATGTCAGCGGCCGCGGCGAGTGGGCTTACGAGCTCTCGCTCAAGCCGATGGGCGGTTTCCCGGTCACCTTCGGCTTCCTCAACGCCGTGCGGCGCGGTCAGGCCCGATTGCACCGCGGAATCGACGTCGGCGTGCCGTCGCTGGTGCTGCGGTCAGACAAGACGATCTACGACGAAAGCTATCCGTCGTCGTTGGACAACTCCGACGTCGTACTCGACGTCCGACACATTTCCCGCTGGTGCGGCTGCCTCGGCGACCGGGTCACCTGCGTGCCGATCGCCGACGCCCGCCACGACGTGCTGCTATCCGTGCGCTCCGCACGTGAGCAGGCCTATCACGAGATCGAGCGTTGGCTGACCGGGGTCGTCGGCGCCCGACAGATCACCGATGAAGGAGTCCGCGCATGACCACCACCCAGGTCGACCTGGCCATCATCGGTTCCGGCAGCGGCAACTCGATCCCCGACGAACGATTCGACGACCGCTCCATCGCGATCTTCGAGGAAGGTGTCTACGGCGGCACCTGCCTCAACGTCGGCTGCATCCCGACGAAGATGTTCGTCTACGCCGCCGAGGTCGCCGACATCGCCCGCGAGAGCGCCCGACTCGGGGTGCACAGCCGGGTCGAGTCGGTCGACTGGCCGGGCATCGTGGAGCGCGTGTTCGGGCGGATCGATCCGATCTCGGCCGGCGGCAAGGAATATCGCGTCGACCGCTGCGCCAACATCACCGTCTACTCGTCGCATGTCGAGTTCGACGGCGTCACCGACGACGGCCGGTACCGGCTGGTCACCGCCGACGCGGTGGTGGAGGCGACCACGGTGGTGATCGCCGCTGGTTCCCGCGCGACCATCCCGCCGATCATCGCCGACTCGGGTGTGCAGTACTACACCAACAACGACGTGATGCGTCTGCCGGAACTGCCGAAGCACCTGGTTATCGTCGGAAGTGGTTACATCGCAGCCGAATTCGCACACGTCTTCGGTGCCCTCGGCAGCGAGGTGTCGGTGATCGCCCGCGGCCCTCGGCTACTCCGGAAACTCGACGACGACATCGCCGTCCGATTCACCGAGGTCGCGCAGAAGGCGTGGGACGTCCGTCTGTCGTCGCCGATCACCGGCGCCTGCAACCTGCCCGACGGGGGCATCCGGATCAACCTGCGGGATGGCGATCACGTCGAGGGGGATGCCCTCCTGGTGGCGACCGGCCGAAAGCCCAACGGCGACCGACTGAATCTGGACTCGGTCGGCATCAGTCTCGACGACGAAGGTCGTGTCGTGGTGGACTCGTTCGGCCGCACCCAGGCCCGGAATGTGTGGGCGCTCGGCGACGTGAGTTCGCCGTATCAGCTCAAGCACGTGGCCAACCACGAGGAGCGGGTGGTGCAGGCCAACCTGCTGAAGGATTGGGATGCACCCGATCTCGCGGAATTCGACCATCGGTTCGTGCCCGCCGCGGTATTCACCCACCCGCAGATCGCCAATGTCGGGCTCACCGAAGCCGAAGCCCATGCACAGGGTCTCGACATCACGGTCAAGGTGCAGGCCTACGGCGACGTCGCCTACGGGTGGGCGATGGAGGACACCACCGGCTTCTGCAAGCTGATCGCCGAGAAGGGCACCGGACGGCTACTCGGCTGCCACATCATGGGGCCGCAGGCACCCACGGTGATCCAGCCGGTGATCCAGGCGATGTCGTTCGGCCTCACCGCACCCGACATGGCTCGCGGCCAGTACTGGATTCACCCGGCGATGCCGGAGGTACTCGAGAACGCGTTGCTGGGGTTGGAGGTCTGAGACGCCATGGCCATTGTCAACCGCGGTTTCGTCGGTCGCCGGGATCGGGATGCGGGGCGGTTGCCGCCGGGGCAGTACCGGACGTTCGACTTTCCGGTGCTCTCGGCGGAACCCACCCCCACCATCGCGCTGGAGGCCTGGCGGCTGACGGTGCAGTCGTCGGATCATCGGGCACACACGTTGAGCTGGAGCGACTTTCAGGCACTCCCCCATGCCGACGTGGTCACCGACATCCATTGCGTCACGCGCTGGTCGAAGTTCGAGACCCGGTGGCGGGGAGTCTCTTTCGATACGATCCTCGGCGAGTTGCCGTGGCCCGCGGACACTTACGTGATGGCCCACTGCCAGGGCGGCTACACCACCAATCTGGCGCTCGACGAGTTGACCGACGGACGGGGCTGGATCGTGGACACCTACGACGGCGAACCGCTGGCCGTCGAGCACGGTGGTCCGGCCCGGCTGTTCGTGCCGCACCTGTATTTCTGGAAGAGCGCCAAGTGGATTCGGCGATTGCGCTTCATGTCCGAGGATGCGCCGGGTTTTTGGGAGAGCCACGGCTATCACATGCACGGTGATCCGTGGACCGAGGAGCGGTACTCATGAGCGACTGGCTGGTGACGACCGTCATCTCGGATGTCCACCACTCGGCGAGCGCGCGTTCGCTGCGCCTGGCCCTCCCGGATGAGGTCGAGGCACGTCCGGGACAGCACATCGACATCCGGCTCACCGCCGAGGACGGCTACTCCACCGCGCGCACCTACTCACTGTCGGATGCCCGCGAGACGCGCACGCTCGAAGTGACCGTGGAGCGGGCGTGGGACGGCGAGGTCTCCCCGTATCTGGTCGACATGGTCGAGGTGGGCGAACCGCTGGAGGTGACCCGCCCGCACGGCGGCTGGTTCACCTGGGACTCCTCCGACCCGAGTCCGGTCCAATTGATCGGTGGCGGTTCGGGTTTGGTGCCACTCATCTCGATGATCCGGTGCCGCGAGGTATTCGCCCCGCAGACACCGTTCTCGCTGATCTACTCGCTGCGGTCGCCGGATCGCCTGCTGTTCGACGACGACCTCCGCCAACTCACCGAACACCGGCGACTGCCGATCCACCTCGCCTACACACGCACTGCACCACCGGACAGCTCACGCCCGGCGGGACGGCTGAGCACGGAGGAGTTGGCCGAGTTCTCGATTGCCCCAGAACGGGATCCGACGGTTTACATCTGCGGACCCAACCAGTTCGTCGAGCATTGCGCGGCCGCGATCATCGCCGCCGGACACGCGCCCGAGCGGGTGCGCACTGAGCGGTTCGGCTGACCACCGGGCTCAGAACACCGCCGACCGCAACGCGATCTCACTGGCGAGGGCCGGGGCCGCGTGCTGCGGTATCCAGTGGTCGACACCGGGCAGTTCGCAGAACCGGTATTCGGAGTAGCAGTAGCGCGAGCTGCCGGCGGCCTGCTCGCGGCTCGACGTCGGATCGTCGTCGCTCCACACCATCGTCGTGGGCACCTCGACCGGGCCGCACGCCAGATTGGCGGCGATGTCGCCCGTGAAGTTGGCCCGGTACCAGTTGAGTGCGGCGGTCATCGCGCCCGGCTCGGACAACGGCACGAGTTCCTCTGCGCTCACCCCGGCGCGGCGCAGCAGCACGCCCTTACGGGCGAGCAACGTCTTCTCCGCGCCCTCGGCGATGAAATCCTTGATATAGGACGACCGGTCACGTTGATCGCTGCCCTCCAACGCATCCCGGATGGCCGACGGATGCCCGATGCTCGCCGCCACGTAGCCGGTGAATCGGTCCGGGTGCTTGGCCGCGAGGTGCCAGCCGACGAGGCTGCCCCAATCATGGCCGACGAGCAGGGCGTACTGGACCTCGAGCGCGTCGAGGACACCGATCGCGTCGGCGACCAGGTGCTCGATCCGGTAGTTCTCCACACCCTCCGGGCGTGCGCCCGCACTGTATCCGCGTTGGTTCAGAACGATTGTCCGCAAACCGCTTTCATGCAGCCGCGGCACGACCTCGGCATAGCACGAGCCGTTGACCGGGAACCCGTGGAGCAGCAGCACCCACTTGCCGCCGTCGGGGCCGCCGATCTCGACATCGAAGGTGAGCTCCCCTACCCTGACCGCACGCTGTTCGGTATCCACCGGCCCAGAATAGGCGACGCAGCGGTCCGCCGACGGACAGTGCAGGTCAGTCGAGGTGGTGGGTGATCGTCGGGAGGTCGGCCGATGCCCCGTGTTCGATGATGTCAGTCAGCGCAGTGAGGTCGATGTGCGCGTCGAGCAGGTCGGCGATGAGATCGACCTGGGCGGTGCGAACCCTGTCGACGACGGTGTCGGTCGCGACGTCGAAATCGGGCTTCCCGGCCTCGTCGGCGATGCGTCGCAGCAGGTCACGGCGGAAAGCGTCGTTCGCCAACAGCCCGTGCCAGTGCGTCCCGCGCACCGGGCCGACCACTGCCCCCTCCGGGCCGAGCGTGTCGTCGACGATCCACGGACGTTCCGCGGAACGCGTGACCCGTCCGTGGTGGATCTCATAGCCGTCCACCGCGGTCTGCTCGGCGTGCCCGCGGACCTGCCGGAGCGTCTTGTCGGCGTGAAAGGTGACGTCGAGGTCGAGAATGCCCAGCCCGTCGACGACACCGTGGCCCGGGTATTCGACGGGATCGTCGATGCGGCGGCCGAGCATCTGGAACCCGCCGCAGATCCCGATGATCGGCCGTGCACGGCGGGCGCGGTCGACGAGGGCCGCGCCGATCCCCCGCTCGCGCAACCACCCGAGGTCGGACACGGTGGCGCGGGTCCCGGGCAGCACGGCCAGGTCCGCGGCGGCGACCGCGGCGGGGTCGTCGACCCAGGTGACGTCAACGCCGGGTTCGCAGGCCAGTGCCTCGACGTCGGTGGAGTTGGACACTCGCGGGAGTCGGATCGCGGCCACGCTCAGCCGGGCATCGGCCGTGTCCCGCCGATCAGGCGGCCCGACGCGTCGGCCGACCGGGACGGCCAGGGAGTCCTCGGCGTCGATCCACAGATCGTCGGCGTAGGGAATCACCCCGAGGGTGGGGCGTCCGGTGAGCTCGCGCAGTGCGTCGAGTCCGGGAGCCAGGATCGACGGGTCGCCGCGGAACTTGTTGATGAGGTAGCCGGCGATCAGTGCCTGGTCGGCCGGGTCGAGGATGGCGGTGGTGCCGAACAGGTGGGCCAGCGAGCCGCCGCGGTCGATGTCGGTCACCAGTAGGACCGGCAGCCGTGCGGCCTGGGCGAGGCCCATGTTGGCGATGTCGGTGGCGCGCAGGTTGATCTCGGCCACCGATCCGGCCCCCTCGGCGATCACGACATCGAATTCCGCACGGAGCGAGGCGAATTCGTCGGCGACGAGGCCGGCGAGCTCGGTGCGCCGGGTGTGGTAGTCAGCGGCACCGACGTCACCGGCGGGTTGTCCGCGCACCACCACGTGCGATCGGCGGTCGCTGCCCGGTTTGAGCAGCACCGGATTGAACCGGGTCGACGGCGCCAAACCACAGGCAAACGCCTGCAGCGCCTGCGCCCGCCCGATCTCCCCGCCGTCGAGGGTCACGACGGAGTTGTTGGACATGTTCTGCGCCTTGAACGGCGCCACCCGCACGCCCTGGCGGGCCAGCAGCCGGCACAGTCCGGTGACGACGAGACTCTTGCCCGCGTCGGAGGTGGTGCCTCCGACGAGCAGCGCGCCGCGCACTAGTCCGGCAGCGTGAGGATCTCGGCGCCGTCCTCGGTCACCACGAGGGTGTGCTCGAACTGGGCGGTCCACTTCTTGTCGGTGGTGGCGACGGTCCAACCGTCGTCCCAGATCTCGTAGCCGAGCCCACCGAGATTGATCATCGGTTCGATGGTGAAGACCATGCCCGGTTCGAGGACGGTGTCGACGTTGGGTTCGTCGTAGTGCAGCACGACGAGTCCGTTGTGGAATGTCTCACCGATACCGTGGCCGGTGAAATCGCGCACGACGTTGTAGCCGAAGCGGTTGGCATAGGACTCGATGACCCGGCCCACCACATTGAGTTCGCGTCCCGGTTTGACCGCCTTGATCGCGCGTTCGGTGGCGATCCGGGTGCGCTCGACCAGATCGGCCGCCTCCTGGGAGACATTGCCGGCCAGGAAGGTGGCATTGGTGTCGCCATGCACCCCGTCGATATAGGCGGTGACGTCGATGTTGACGATGTCACCGTCGGAGATGACCGTCGAGTCGGGGATCCCGTGGCAGATGATCTCGTTCAGCGAGGTACAGCAGGATTTGGGAAAGCTCTTGTAGCCCAACGTCGATGGGTATGCACCGTGATCGATCATGTACTCATGGGCGATCCGGTCGAGTTCGTCGGTGGTGACCCCGGATGCGACGGCGCGGCCCGCCTCGTGCAGAGCGTTGGCCGCGATCTTGCCGGCGATGCGCACCTTCTCGATGGTCTCCGGGGTCTGCACCCACGGCTCATGGCCCTCGTTGGCGGTGGCCTTCCACGCGTACTCGGGGCGGTCGATGGAGTCGGGAACGGCACGGGTCGGCGAGAGGGTGCCGGGCCTCAGGGCAGCGCGCACAGTCATGGATTCCACTGTATGCCTGACGAACGGACCGCCCGAACTCGACCACTAAGGTGGTCCTAAGGCTTTCGGGGCAAACGGTGCCCCGTAACCAGCTGAGACGAGGAGATGACGGTGCGGGGTGTCAGACGCCGGCGAGGCCGGGCGACGGCGCTGGGTGCGCTCCTGGTGGCGTTGATCCTCACTCTGGTGCTGGGCGGTTGCACCACCGCACCCATCGAACAGGCCGACCGGTCGGTCCCGGCATCGGCACATCTGCGCAACGGGCCGTCGACTGCCGAACTCCCCCGCACCGACGTCGTGCCGGTCGCCGACAACCCCACCCCGCAGCTACCGGTGACCGTCGACTCGGTGGGTCATCCGCCAGTGACCGTCACCGACACCAGCCGCATCATCGCCGTCGACCGCAACGGGACGCTCGGCAACATCGTGTTCGCGCTCGGCCTCGGACCCCGCGTGGTGGGGCGCGACACCTCGACCGCCTTCCCGTCGGCGTTGAACAAGCCGCTGGTGACCAACACCGGCCACACACTCAACGCGGAGAAGGTCCTCGCACTGCGCCCCACCGTGCTGCTGGTCGACGAGAACACCATCCCACCGCAGGCGGTCGATCAGATCCGTGCGGCCAAGATCCCGGTCGTCGCGTTCTCCGCGACCCGAACCCTGGACACCACTCCGACGCTGATCCGGTCGGTGGCCGCAGCTCTCGGCGTGCACGACGCCGGTGAAGCACTGGTCAAACGCACCGACGACGAGATCGCCGAAGCGCAGAAGTCCGTGCCGAACCCGTCGGGGAATCCGACGATCGCGTTCGTGTACATCCGCGGTCCGCGACTGGTGCTGCTGGCCGGTCCCGGCTCGGGTGCCGACGACCTGATCAAGGAACTCGGCGGCACGGATGCGGCCGACAACGCCGACCTCACCGGGGCATACACCGCGGTCACGGCCGAGGCGATGGTCAAGGCCAACCCGGACGTGATCCTGGTGATGACCCAGGGCGCAGAGTCGGTCGGCGGGATCGACGGGGTGATCGGACTGCCCGGCATCGCCGACACCAACGCCGGCCGCGCCCGCCGCATCGTCGAGATGGATCAGACCGAGATCCTCGCGTTCGGTCCCGACATCGGGCAGGTGCTGGGCTCGCTGGCGCAGGCGATCTACGTATGACGACCCCGACGACCACCGAAGCCGACGAGTCGGCGCGACGCCACCTGCGGCCCGCGTCCCGCACCCGACGCAACGTGCTCGTGGTGGCGACGATGCTGGTACTGCTGGCCGTCGTCGTGGTGATCTCGGCTGGGATCGGGCAGGTCGTGATCCCACCGTCGGAAGTCCTCGGCAGCCTCGCCCATCACTTCCACCTGCAGATCGGTCCGCTGCCGCAGCACCCGCAGGGCGAACACACGCTGTGGATCATCCGCTTCCCGCGGATCGTGCTGGGCCTGCTCGTCGGTGCGGCGCTCGGCGCCGCAGGCTGCCTGCTGCAGGGGGTGCTGGCCAATCCCCTCGCCGAACCCGGCGTGATCGGGGTGTCGTCGGGGGCCGCGGTCGGCGCCTGCCTGATGATCGTCATCGGCGGAGTCGGCGTGAACGGTTGGGCCCTGGCCGGTGCCGCGTTCGTCTTCGGCCTGGCGACCGCGGCCGCGGTCTACATCATGTCGCTGCGCGACGGCTCGTCGTCGGCGATCATGTTGGTGCTCACCGGTATCGCGGTCAACGCCTTCGCGCTCGGCATCATCGCCTACCTCACGTTCGTCGCCACCACCGCCGCCCGTGAGCAGATCGTGTTCTGGCAACTCGGCTCACTCGCCGGCGCCACGTGGAGTTCAGTGTGGGTGGTGCTGCCGCTGGTGATCGCGGGTGTGGCGGCGTCGATGCTGTTGGTACACAAGCTCGATCTGCTGGCGCTCGGCGAGATCCAGGCGGCGTCGCTGGGCATCAACGTGGAGAATGTGCGGCGGCAGGTCATCGTGCTGGTCGCGATCCTCACCGCCGCGGCGGTCGCATTCGCCGGCATCATCATGTTCGTCGGGCTGATCGTGCCGCACCTGATGCGGCTGATCGTTGGGCCGCGGCACGCGATCCTGTTGCCCACCAGCATCATCGGCGGTGCCATCGTCATCGCCGCCGCCGACCTGGCATCGCGCACCGTGATGGGTGACGCCGACCTGCCGCTCGGCGTGTTCACCTCGCTGGTCGGCGGCCCGGTGTTCTTCATCCTGTTGCGCCGCAGCCGTCACGCGGGTGCCGGGTGGTGACCGCGGCCGCTGCCGATGGCGGTGAAACGGGTGTCGTCGCCGAGCACGTGACCGTGTCCCTCGGTGGGCGTGAGGTGGTGCACGACGTGTCGCTGCGCGTGGCACCCGGCGAACTCCTCGCGCTCGTCGGCCCCAACGGCTGCGGCAAGTCGACACTCCTGTCGGTGATCGCGCATCTACGACGCCCCGACGGCGGCAGCATCCGCATCAACGGGCATTCGGTGGCCGACCTGTCATCGCGGGAACTCGCCCGGCAACGCTCGTTCATGACGCAGCAAAACCGCGGCGACACCCCGTTTTCCGTCGGCGAGGTCGTCGAGATGGGCCGGTTCCCATGGCTGCGGACGCCGCAGGCCGCGCAGTCACCGCAGGTCATCGACGACGCCATCCGCGCCTGCGACCTGCAGGAGATCATCGACCGCCCGTTCGCCCAGCTCTCCGGCGGACAGCAGGCACGCGTCTCCCTGGCCCGGGCGCTGGCCCAGCAGGCGCCGGTGATGCTGCTCGACGAACCGACCGCGGCGCTCGACATCCACCATCAGGAGGCGGTCCTCGACATCCTGCGGGCGGCCCGCGACGCCGGAACCGCCATCCTGCTGGTGGTGCACGACCTGTCGCTGGCCGCCGCCTACGCCGACCGGGTGGCGCTGATGAAGGACGGGCACATCCTGGCCCAGGGCCCGACCCGCGACGTGATGACCGCGGAACTGCTGTCGAGCACCTACGACCACCCCGTCGAGATCTGGGATCACCCCGAGTCGGGACAACCCGTCATCGTGCCCCGACGGCACTGATCACGACGCCGATCAGCGCTTGTTGGTGAGGGCACCGAACCCGGGGATCGCCGCGACCACACCCGCGACGATCAGCAGCACACCCAGGATCACGGTGAACCACAAACCGATCCCGACACTGATGTCGAGGTCCGGCAGCGTCGGCTGCATGTTCGACGGCAGGCCCGGGATGTTGGTGGGGATGTTGCTCAACTGGTCCTTGGCATTGTTCACGTCGCTGATGTCGCGGAAACCGACGATCGTGATGACCAGACCGGCCAGCACCGCGACCGCCCCGGCCGCCAATCCCAGCAGCGGCACCCGCGCGACGAACACCGCGGCGAGAGCAACCGCGGCCGCGATCAACGCGAGGATCAGCGTGATCATGCCATCGGAGGCATTGTCGTTGCCTCCGAAACCGTTGTAGGACTTACCCGCTGCGCTCACCCACGGTAGGAAGGCGCTGATCATGATGAGCAACGAGATACCCGCCAGCACCCAGTAGATCACCGGGATGAGACCGGCCAGCTTGCCACCGGCCGTAGCACCGGCGGGCGGGTAGTGACCGCCGCCCTGGTGACCGTACCCGGCGGGGGGATACCCGGCTCCGGGTTGCTGCGCGGCCCCGTACGGCTGACCGTAGGGTTGCTGACCGGCCGGCGGTTGGCCATAGGCGGGCTGTCCCTGTTGGGGTTGGCCCGGCTGGGACTGTCCCGGGTGTGATTGCCCGTAGGCGGGCTGTCCGGGTTGCGGCTGACCGTACTGGGGCTGGCCGTACGGCGACTGCCCCGGCTGGGGTTGCCCGTACTGCGGTTGCCCGTACTGCGGTTGCCCATACTGCGGTTGCCCGTACTGGGGCTGGCCATACGGCGACTGCCCCGGCTGGGGTTGGCCGTATTGAGGTTGGCCGTACTGGGGTTGTCCATACTGGGGCTGCCCATACGGCGCCTGTCCCTCACCCGGCTGACCCGATTGGGGTTGTCCCGGACCGGGATACCCCTGTGGTGGTTGATCGTACGGCTGCTGCTCGCTCGGCGGCTGTTGCCCGTAACCGGGCTGTCCCGGCTGCTGCGGACGGCCGAAAGGCTCATTCGGATTCGACATGGTCCGAACCCTACTCGGCAACCGATCCCCATCGCCCGACATACACTCCCGCGGCGTCGAATCCGGTGGCCGTGATCGACCGAATGGCCGACGCGCTCAGGACGCGGTGGCGGTGGCGTAGCCCGGCGGCAGGAAGGAGAAGAAGTCGCGGGTGACGCCAACCGCGTTGTTCGAGTCGCCGCCCCGTACGACCAGCGTCGCGAACGCGAGATCGCCGCGGTAGCCGGCGAACCACGCGTGCGAGCCACCGTCGAACTCGGCCTCACCGGTCTTGCCGAGCACGTTGCCCTGCCCCGCGATCGCGGTGCCGGTGCCCTCGGTCACCACTGCGCGCATCATCGGCCGCAACTGCGCGACCACCGCCGGGTCCAACGTCGGCTGCGGGCCGATGACCTTCGTCGGCTTCCCCAGGATCAATTGCGGCACCGGCGCTTTCCCGTTGTGCGCCACGGTCGCTGCGACCAGCGACAGGCCCAGCGGACTGACCAGCACGCGTCCCTGACCGAATCCGTCCTCACTGCGCGCCACCAGCCCCGGCGCGATCGGCACCGACCCGGACACCGCGTCGAGACCGGCGATCTCGTACTGTTCGCCGACACCCATCGCCGCGGCGGTGTGCGCCAGATCCGACGGCCCCATCTTGCTGGCGAGGTGGGCGAAGGTGGTGTTGCACGAGTTGGCGAACGCACTGAACATGGGCACCGTGCCGAGCGAGAACCGGTCGTAGTTCGGGATTCGACGCGGCCCGATCTCGATCTCCCCCGGACACGGCACCATCGACTCGGGGTGCGCGATGTTCCGAGAGATCGCCGCGGCGGCGGTGACCATCTTGAAGGTCGAGCCGGGTGGGTAGAGACCGGTCGTCGCGATCGACCCGTTGCGGTCGGCCGCGGAGTTCTGCGCGATCGCCAGAATGTGCCCGGTCGACGGCTGGATCACCACCATGGCGATCTGGAACCGGTTGGTCGCGTCGACCGCCCGCTGCGCCGCGGTCTGCACCTGCCGCGACAAACTCAACGAGATCGACGGAGAGGGCTGGGCGGCATGATCTTCGAGGACATCGGCATCGAGCCCGTTGGGATTGACGGTGACCACTCGCCACCCGACCCGACCGTCGACCTCACCATCGACGACCTTCTTCACTTCCGACAGCAATGCCGGCGCGAAGTTCTTGTCGGTCGGTACGAGTTCGGCCTGCTCGTTGTGCACGACACCGGGGATGGCCAGGCGGTCCCGCAGGCGGTCGAAGGTCTGATGCGACATCCGGGTGATCGGGTACTGACCGTCGGTCGCCGTGGCGTCCTCGGCGATCTTCTGCGCCGACAACGTCGGGTCGACGCCGTGCAGCGCGGACACCAGACGGGTGACCGAATCGGCCACCGACCCGCTCGCGGCGGCCTGCTTGGCGTCGAAGTTGATGCCCACGACCGTGCCGTTGGTCATCACCCGCGAGCCGTCGGACTCGTTCACCGTGGCCCGCGGCGCCTCCACGGTGCGCAGCGAAAGTCGTTGATTGGCACCGAGTTCCGGGTGAATGTCGGTCGACGTCCAACGCACCGTCCAGCCGGCGGCGTCGGATCGGGTCATCTTCACCGTGGCCGGGTAACTCCACTGCCGACCGCGCGGCAACTCCCAGCGATAGGTGACGTCGACGTCGGCGGTGTCACCGTTGACCCGCGCCCGCCCCGTCGAGGAGGTCAGCTTCGTCGCCGCGAGACCTTCCCACGCCGCGGTCAGATCGGTACGCGCCTGCGTGGGGTTGTCGGTGAGGTCTGCGGCCCCGGCAGTGTTGTTGGTTCCGTAGGCAGCCAGGAATCGTTCGACGGCCTGCCGCGGTCCGTCGTCGACGGTGGCGCAGCCGGCCACTCCGAGAGTGACGGCGGCACTCACCGACACACACGTCACGCTGATTACACGTCGTCTCATCTGCCACATCAGTTACGACTTTAATGCGCAATCGTGACGAAACCGCCGCGCCACGCGCGGGTCGTGGGAGAAATCAGTCGACGAGAATCGTGGCGAAGGTGCCGACCTCGGCGAAACCGACGCGGCGGTAGGCCTCGCGGGCGGCCACGTTGAAGCTGTTGACGTAGAGGCTCGGTGTCCGGCCGTGCGCGAGGATGGCCGCGGCGACCGCCGCCGTACCGGTCGCGCCGAGCCCCCCGCCGCGCCGATCCGGCGCCACCCAGACCCCCTGAATTTGCCCGACTCTTCTTGAGAGAGAACCGATTTCAGCCTTGAAGACGACTTGACCGCGGTCGAACCGGGCGAACACGCGTTGCGCCGAGATCAGTGATGCCAGTCGACGACGGTACGACCGCCCGCCGTCACCGGCGCACGGGTCCACGCCCACCTCGCCGATGAACATGTCGATCGCGGCCGGCAGGTAGGCGTCGAGGTCGTCGAGGGTGACCAGACGGACCGCGGGGTCGGGCGGCACCACCGGCGGACCGGTGAGCGCCATCAGCGGTTGCGCCTCGCGCACCTCACGGGCGGGACCCCACGACGCACCGATGCGGTCCCAGAACGGTAGGACGAGTTCGGCACGGCCGACGATCGAGGAACACACGCGGGCGGCCGCGGCCGCGCGGTCGGCGAAGCTCTCCATGTCCGACACGCCGCCGAGCAACGGGATGAGGTTGGCACCGGAGAAGCACAGCGACGTCGTCGGGTTGTCGACGGTCCACAGTTCACCGCCGAGCAGTCGCGGGTTGATGCCGTGCGATTCGAAGCGGGCGGCCACCATGCACATCGCCACCGGATCCGACGACATCACGCGTTCGACCACCGGTGCGTCGCGCGCACCCAGTGGGCGGTCGCCCAGCAGCTTCAGCACCACTGCTCCTGTCCACTCGGGCCGGGGGTCAGCTCACCGTGACGATCGGCGAACCCACTTCCGTGTCCTCACCAGTGTCACCCGACTCCCCCGCAATCCGCAGCGCTTCTTCGATCAAGGTCTCCACGATCTGCGCTTCGGGCACGGTCTTGATGACCTCACCCTTCACGAAGATCTGTCCCTTGCCGTTGCCGGACGCCACACCGAGGTCGGCTTCGCGGGCCTCACCAGGGCCGTTGACGACGCAGCCCATGACCGCGACACGCAGTGGCACCTCCATGCCCTCGAGTCCCGCGGTCACGGCGTCGGCGAGCTTGTAGACGTCGACCTGGGCCCGTCCGCAAGACGGGCAGGAAACGATCTCGAGCTTGCGGGGCCGCAGGTTGAGCGACTGCAGGATCTGGTCGCCGACCTTCACCTCTTCGGCCGGCGGCGCGGAGAGCGAGACGCGAATGGTGTCGCCGATGCCCTCGCTCAGCAGGGCCCCGAAGGCGACCGCCGACTTGATGGTGCCCTGGAAGGCGGGACCGGCCTCGGTCACGCCGAGATGCAGCGGATAGTCGCATTGGGCGGCGAGCTGCCGGTAGGCCTCGACCATGACGACCGGGTCGTTGTGCTTGACCGAGATCTTGATGTCACCGAAGCCGTGCTCTTCGAACAGGCCCGCCTCCCACAGCGCCGACTCGACGAGTGCCTCCGGGGTGGCCTTGCCGTATTTCTCCAGGATGCGCTTGTCCAGCGAGCCGGCGTTGACACCGATACGGATCGGGATGCCCGCGTCGCCTGCCGCCTTGGCGACCTCCTTGACCCGGCCGTCGAACTCCTTGATGTTGCCGGGGTTCACACGGACCGCGGCGCAGCCGGCGTCGATCGCGGCGAAGATGTAGCGCGGCTGGAAGTGGATGTCGGCGATGACCGGGATCTTCGACTTCTTGGCGATGATGGGCAGCGCCTCGGCGTCCTCGTTGCGTGGGCAGGCCACGCGGACGATGTCGCAGCCCGACGCGGTCAGCTCCGCGATCTGCTGCAGCGTCGCGTTGATGTCGTGGGTCTTCGTGGTGGTCATCGACTGCACGGAGATCGGATGGTCGCTGCCGACGCCCACCGACCCGACCTGGATCTGTCGGGTCTGGCGGCGGGGGGCGAGCACGGGCGGCGGCGCGGCCGGCATGCCGAGTCCGACCGAGATCGGGTTGTTCATCTGTTTCACCTCTGGGAACGACGGGCTGGCTGGGTGGTGCAACGGGCTGTGTGGAACGGTCAGAAAACCTGGATCGGGTTGATGATGTCGGCGGTCAGGGTGAGCACCATGAAGGCGCCCATCACGATCACCACCGCGTAGGTGATCGGCATCAGCTTGAGGTAGTCGACGGGGCCCCCGGGTGCGCGACCGAACCAGCCACGGACCGTGTTGCGACCCTTCTCGTACCCGACGATGGCCATGTGGCCGCCGTCCAGTGGTAGCAACGGCACCAGGTTGAACAGGCCGAGGAAGAAGTTGACGCTGATCAGCAGCATCAGGAACATGCTCCACGCGCCGCGTTCGGCGGCCTGCCCGCCCATCACCGATGCGCCGTAGACGCTGACCGGGGTGTCGGCGGAGCGTTCGCCACCGGTGACTGCGGTCCACAGTGCGCCGATCTTCGACGGCAGGGACAGCAGGGCATCCCAGGTCGCGACGAACAGGTCGCCGGTGAAGGCAATCGAGCCGGGGATGGCGGTGAGCACGTTGTAGTGGTTCATCCCGTCCTGGGACAGGCCGATGCCGATGGCGCCGACGGTGACCGGGCTCAGCGATCCGTCGTCGTTCTTGGTCATCCGCTGGACCTGGGTGACGGGCACCTGGAAGGTCTGGGTCTGACCGTCGCGGGCCACCTCGACGGTCGCGGTCGCCGTGGACTTCTGCGTGACGGCAACGAGATCCTGCGCGTTGGCGACCCGATGTCCGTTGACGGCGATGATCTGGTCGCCGGCCTGGAGGCCGGCCTGTACAGCGGGTCCGGTGCCGGTGCAGTCGACGGGTTCGCCCTTCGCGTCGGTCGTCGCCGCGACGCACGTGGTGCGGTCCACGTAGACCTTCGCGGTGCCGTCGAGGTTGGGCAGTCCCCAGCCGACGGCGACGATGAACACCAGGACGAAGCCGAGGATGAAGTTCTGTGCCGGTCCGGCGAACAGCACGACGAGGCGCTTCCACGCCTTCTGCGCGTACATCGCGCGGGGCTTCTCGTCGGCGGTCAGTTCCTCGTAGGGGGTCATGCCTGCGATGTCGCAGAAACCGCCGAGCGGCAGGGCCTTGACGCCATATTCGGTCTCGCCGCGGCGGGTCGACCAGACGGTGGGTCCGAAGCCGACGAAATAGCGGCGCACCTTCATGCCGGTCGCCTGCGCGGCCCACATGTGACCGCATTCGTGCCATGCCACCGACAGCAGCAACGCCGCGGCGAACAGCGCCACGCCGAGCGCAAAACTCACTGACTCACTCCATCCGCATATGCCGTGACCAGTTCCGCGGCGCGCGTCCGCGCCCACTGATCAGCGGCCAGAACCTCCTCTACAGTACCTGGCTCGGCGCGCCACTGATCCGCCTGCGCGAGCACCTCACCGATGATCGCGACGATCCGCGGGAACCGGATCGCACCTGCGAAGAAGCCTTCGGCGGCCGCCTCGTTCGCCGCGTTGTAGACGGCGGTGAGCGACCCCCCGCCCCGGCCGGCCTCGCGCGCGAGGTCGGTCGCCGGGGAGACGGCGTTGGCGGCGGGTTCGAAGGTCCACGCCGACGCGGTGGAGAAGTCACACGCCGACGACGATCCGGGTACCCGGTCCGGCCATCCCAGCGCGAGCGCGATGGGCAGTTTCATCGACGGCGGTGACGCCTTCGCGACGGTTGCGCCGTCGACGAAGGTGACCATCGAGTGCACGATCGACTGCGGGTGCACGGTGACGTCGATGCGGTCGTAATCCACGCTGAACAGCAGGTGAGCCTCGATGACCTCGAGCGCTTTGTTGACCAGGGTGGCCGAGTTGAGCGTGATCATCGGACCCATCGACCACGTCGGATGGTGTCCCGCCTGCTCGGGGGTGACGGCGTCCAGAGCGTCGGCGGTCCAGCCGCGGAACGGGCCGCCGGAGGCGGTCAGCACCAGCCGGTCGACTTCGTCGGCGGTGCCCGCCCGTAGGCATTGGGCGATCGCCGAGTGTTCGGAGTCGACCGGCATGATCTGGCCGGGTGCGGCGGCGTCGAGCACCAACGAGCCGCCGGCGACGAGGGACTCCTTGTTGGCCAGCGCCAGCCGGGCCCCGGAACGCAGCGCGGCGAGGCTCGGGCGCAGTCCGATCGACCCGACAACCGCATTGAGAATCACATCGGCGTCGACCGCGTCGATCAGCTCACACATGGCGTCCGGGCCGCCCAGAATCGGGCCGCCGAGGTCGTCGGAGAGAGTGCGGGCGGCCTGCTCGTCGGCCACCGCGAGCGCACTCGTCGGGATGCCGAACGCCGTGGCCTGCTCCCGCAGGAGGTCGAGGTTGCCGCCCCCGGCACCGAGCCCGACCACCTGGAATCGTTCCGGGTGTTCGGCGATGACCTCGAGCGCCTGGACGCCGATCGAGCCGGTGGAACCGAGGATGAGTACGCGAGTCACCCTCCTATTGTGGCGCGTGCCTACGACACGGGATGCACCGTCCGCCAGTGTTCGGCGATGTCGATGCGACGCGCGATCCAGACGTCGTCGTGGGACTGCACGTGATCGAGGAAGCGCTGCAGGGCAGCGAGCCGCGACGGCCGCCCGACGACCCGGCAGTGCAGCCCCACCGACAGCATCTTCGGCGCACCGGCCACGCCCTCGGCGTAGAGCACGTCGAACGCGTCGCGCAGCTGCGCGAAGAACTGTTCCCCGGACGGGAATCCGCCCGGCGACGCGAACCGCATGTCGTTGGTGTCCATGGTGTACGGCACGACGAGGTGATCGATTTCGTCGCCGGCGTGCGGCACCTTCACCCAGTAGGGCAGGTCGTCGGCGTAGCTGTCGGAGTCGTAGACGAACCCGCCTTGTTCGACCACGAGCCGCCGCGTGTTGGGTGAGTCGCGGCCGGTGTACCAGCCGACCGGTCGCTGTCCGGTGATCTCGGTGAGCAGTGCGATGGCCGCCCGCATGTGTTCGCGTTCGACGTGTTCGTCGACCATCTGATAGTTGAGCCAGCGGTAGCCGTGGCAGGCGATCTCATCGCCACGGTCGGCGAACGCGGCGACGACCTCCGGGTTGCGGGCCATCGCCTGGGCGACGGCGAAGATGGTCAGCGGCAGCCCGCGTTCGGAGAAGGTGCGCAGGATGCGCCACACGCCGGCGCGCGATCCGTACTCGTAGAGCGACTCCATGCTCATGTGCCGGTTCGGGAACGACTGGGCGCCGATCATCTCGGATAGGAAAGTCTCACTGCCCCGGTCGTTTTCGAGGACGTTGTTCTCCGAGCCCTCCTCGTAGTTGAGGACGAACTGCACCGCGATCTTCGCACCGCCCGGCCACTGCGGATCGGGGGGCGACGCGCCGTAGCCAACCATGTCGCGGGGATAGTCCTCGGCTCGATAGTCGGCCAGGGTGCGGTGCGCGCTCTCGGACATGCGCGCATTCTGTCACCGCAGAGCCGATTCGGCGCAGCGGCGCGGTCCGCGCATCGGTGCGCGGGTGGTACCGCTATGCTGAGCGGGAACTACTACCGGGCGTCAGAGTTCTGTCCCCGGAGTCGCCGCGTACGACAGTGAGGAGCCACCGTGGCAAGCACCGACGTTGAGCCCGTTGACACCGGTTGGGTGCGAGAGCCCGCCGATGCTCCCTCTGCGCGTTTCGGCTGGCACGGCCAGGCTAGGAAGACCTTCATGGTCGCCGGCTGGTTCTTTGTCGCGTTCCTGCTGCTGATGATGATCGGTAACCACACCGGGCACATCGAGGACATCTGGCTCGCCGCCTCCGCGTTGATCCTGGCGTACTTCCTGATCAAGAACACGTTCAGCACCCGCGGAACCTGGCGGAACTAGCGCACGTCTCGAGACGAGGTCGCATGCGACGTCATTTCGGTTCCGCGTACTCAGCTGGGTACGCGAAACCGAAATGAGTCCGCGTGCGACCTCATTTCGCTCTCCGGAAGCCTGGCGCGCTCAGCGTTCCTCGGCCGCGAGCTGACCGCACGCCGCGGCGATCTCCTGACCGCGGGTGTCGCGGACGGTGCACGACACACCCTGCTCGCGCACTCGCCGCACGAACTCTCGCTCCACCGGTTTGGGACTGGCGTCCCATTCTGATCCGGGCGTCGGGTTGAGCGGGATCAGATTCACGTGCACCAGCGAGCCGAGCGCCTGGTGCAGCTTCTTGCCGAGCAGATCTGCCCGCCACGGCTGGTCGTTGACGTCCCGGATCAGCGCGTACTCGATCGACACCCGTCGTCCGGTGGTGTCGGCGTAGTAGCGGGCCGCGTCGAGCACCTCTTGGACGGACCAGCGGTTGTTGACCGGTACGAGGGTGTCGCGGAGTTCGTCGTCGGGGGTGTGCAGCGACACCGCGAGCGTCACCGAGAGTCCTTCGTCGGCGAGGCGTCGGATCGACGGCGCGAGTCCGACGGTGGACACGGTCACCGAGCGCGCGGAGATACCGAGGCCGTCGGGGGCCGGTGAGGTGATCTGCCGCACCGCACTGACCACCCGCTTGTAGTTGGCCAGTGGCTCCCCCATGCCCATGAACACCACATTCGACAGCCGGCCCTCGTGACCGAACTCACCGTCGCGCAACGCCCGCGCGGCCGCCCGAACCTGGTCGACGATCTCCGCGGTGGACAGATTGCGGTCCAGACCGCCCTGCCCGGTGGCGCAGAACGGGCAGGCCATGCCGCAGCCGGCCTGGCTCGAGATGCAGAGCGTGTTGCGGTCGGTGTAGCGCATCAGCACGCTTTCCAGCAGCGTGCCGTCGTGCAACCGCCACAGCGTCTTGCGGGTGTCGCCGTCGTCGCAGGCGATGTGCCGGACCGGGGTCAGCAGCGACGGAAACAGCTTCTGCCCGACCGCCTCTCGCGCACCCGACGGCAGGTCGGTCATCTCCTCGACGTCGCCGTTGAGGCGGCCGTAGTACTGCCGGGCCAGTTGGTTGGCGCGGAACTTGGGCAGGCCGAGGTCGGCGAGCGCAGCGATTCGGGCCTCGGTGTCGAGGTCGGCGAAGTGGGTGGGCGGACGCCCGCGCTTGGGCGCGTCGAACACGAGCGGCAGTGACGTCATGTTGCCATTGTCGCATGTCATGATGGGTGAATGACGAATCCTGATCCGCAGCCCCCGGTTGACCAGACCAGTGCCGATCCGCTGGGGACAGGGCCGGCGACCCCCGAACCGTCGTCGGCCGAGGTGGACCGCCAAGCGCTGCTCGACGAGCGCAACGCGCTGCGCACCAAGGTGAAGAAGGTCGAACACACCCGCACCCGGGCAACCTTCATGGGTCTGGTGATCGGCGCGGTGATCACCATCCTGCTGCTGATCTTCATCGTGCAGAACATGGACTCGCAGAGGATCAACCTCTTCCTGTGGGAGGTCAACCTGCCGCTCGGGGTCAGTCTGCTGATCGCGGCCATCGCGGGCGCGCTGATCATCGCGCTGGTCGGCGGACTCCGAATGTTCCAGATGAACCGGGCACTCAAGAAGGCAAAGACCAGTCCTCGGGTGAGCTAGAGCAGGGCGGTCAGCACTGCCCACACGATGAACGCCGACGGCAGCAGCGAGTCGAGGCGATCCATGATGCCGCCGTGCCCGGGCAGCAGCGTGCCCATGTCCTTGATCCCGAGATCGCGTTTGACCTGGGATTCGACGAGGTCACCGAGGGTGGCGCAGACCACGAGCACCGGGCCCAGGACGACACCGACCCACCAGGCGCTGTCGAGCAGGAACACCACGCAGCCCACCGCGCCGGCCGTCCCGACCAGCAACGACCCGACCAGGCCTTCCCAGGATTTCTTGGGGCTGATCGCGGGCGCCATCGGATGCTTGCCGAACAGCACACCCGCGGCATAGCCACCGACGTCGGAGCAGACGACGACGACCATCAGCGTCGCCACCCGGGCCGCACCGTGATCCTGCACCACCATGTAGGCGCCGAACGACGCCAGCAGCGGTAGCCACGCCAGGACGAAGACACTGGCGGCGAGGTTGCGCAGATAATTCTCGGGCGCATGATTGATGCCCTGTTCCAGCAGCATCCACACCATGCAGACCAGCACGGTCGCCACGAAGGCGGTCAGCACACCGGTCTGGCCCCACGGCCAGCCCGCCCAGATCACCGCCTGACCGCCGATCAGCAGCGGCCACAGGGCGACCTGATAGCCGCCGTCACGCAGCCGCTTGGTGACCTCCCACGTAGCGATCGCGAACGCGACCGCGACGATGCCGTACCAGACCTTCGGCGCGAACAGCAGCGTGAGGATGATGCCGATGCCGAGCGTCAGCCCGACGCCGATGGCCGCGGGCAGGTCACGGCCGGCCCGCGACTTCTTGGCGGGTGCGCTGTCGGTGTCGCTCACACTTCGAGCAATTCGTTCTCTTTGTGCTTGACCAGCTCGTCGACCTGGGCGACGTACTCGTGGGTGGTCTTGTCGATTTCCTTCTCGGCGCGGGTCACCTCGTCCTCGCCGGCCTCGCCGTCCTTCTGGATGCGCTTGAGTTCGTCGACGGCCTTGCGCCGCACGTTGCGGATGGCGACCTTGGCGTCCTCGCCCTTGCCCTTGGCCTGCTTGACGAGTTCCTTACGACGGTCCTCGGTGAGCTGCGGGATGGCCACGCGGATGATGTGGCCGTCGTTGGTCGGGTTCACCCCGAGGTCGGAGTTGCGGATGGCGGTCTCGATGTCGCGCAGCGACGACGGCTCGTACGGCTTGATGACGACGAGCCGAGCCTCGGGCGTGGTGATTCCGGCGACCTGGGTGATCGGGGTGAGTGCGCCGTAGTACTCGATATGCACCTTGTTGAACATCGCCGGGTTCGCACGGCCGGTGCGGATGGAACCCATGTCCTCCTTGGCGACGGTGACCGCCTTCTCCATCTTCTCTTCGGCGTCCAGGAGGGTTTCGTCGATCATCGTCGTCCTACTTCTACTCGGTGCGGCTTGTCTCGGTGTGGTGCGGAGGTGCAGGCGGGGACGCTAGGTCGCCACCAGGGTGCCGATCGGCTGGCCGGCGACCGCGCGGGCGATATTGCCCTCCACCAGCAAATTGAACACCAAGATCGGCATTTTGTTGTCCATACACAGACTGAACGCGGTCGCGTCGGCGACCTTGAGTTCCTTGTCGAGCACTTCGCGGTGGGTGATCTCGGTGAACATGGTGGCGTCGGGGCTCACCCGCGGGTCGGCGTCGTACACGCCGTCGACGGCCTTGGCCATCAGTACGACCTCGGCCCCGATCTCCAGCGCACGCTGCGCGGCGGTGGTGTCGGTGGAGAAGTACGGCATGCCCATGCCGGCGCCGAAGATCACCACACGCCCCTTCTCCAGGTGCCGCTGCGCGCGCAGCGGAATGTACGGTTCGGCGACCTGCCCCATGGTGATGGCGGTCTGCACGCGGGTCGAGATGCCGCGCTTCTCCAGGAAGTCTTGCAGCGCAAGGCAATTCATCACGGTTCCGAGCATGCCCATGTAGTCGGAGCGGGAGCGGTCCAGGCCGCGCTGCTGCAGTTCGGCGCCGCGGAAGAAGTTGCCGCCACCGATCACCACCGCGACCTGTACGCCGGAGTTGACGACCTCGGCGATCTGATCGGCCACGGTACCCACGACGTCGGGGTCGAGGCCGACCTCACCCCCGCCGAACATCTCCCCGCCGAGTTTGAGGAGGACGCGATGGTAGCCGTGGCGCTCGGGTTGGGGGGCAGGCGATTGGCTCATCTAATCCTCACTGGTGCGGCGACGAAGTCCACGATGAACATCCGGAACCATCTTAGGTGCAACGACGAACGACCCCGCACCACCCTCTCGGGGTGACACGGGGTCGTTCGAACACAACTGGACCGACTCGGGTCAGGACTGACCGACCTCGAAGCGGGTGAAACCGTTGATGGTCACGCCGGCCTCGTCGAGCAGGGCCTTGACGGTCTTCTTGGAATCCTGCACCGACGACTGGTCGAGGAGCACGACATCCTTGTAGAAGCCGTTGACGCGGCCTTCGACGATCTTCGGCAGCGCCTGCTCGGGCTTGCCCTCGGCCTTGGCGGTCTCCTCGGCGATACGACGCTCGTTCTCCACGACGTCGGCCGGAACCTCCTCGCGGGTGGCGTAACGCGCCTTGAGCGCGGCGACCTGCATGGCAGCGCCACGTGCGGCCTCGGCCGCGGCGTCACCCTCACCGTTGTAGGACACGAGCACACCGACGGCCGGCGGCAGGTCCGACGCACGCTTGTGCAGGTAGACGGCGACGGGGCCGTCGTAGCTGGCGACACGGCGCAGTTCGAGCTTCTCGCCGATCTTCGCCGACAGGGCCTGCACGGCGTCGGCGACGGTGCCGGAACCGAGGGCGGCGGCGCTGAGCGCATCGACGTCGTTGGTCTTGGCGGTGGCGGCAGCGGCCAGGATCTGATCGGCGAGTTCCTGGAACTCGGCGTTCTTGGCGACGAAGTCGGTCTCGGAGTTGAGCTCGACCATCACGCCGTCCTTGGCGGCCACGAGGCCCTCGGCGGTGGAGCGCTCAGCGCGCTTGCCGACGTCCTTGGCGCCCTTGATACGCAGTTCCTCGACGGCCTTGTCGAAGTCGCCGTCGTTGTTCTCCAGCGCCTTCTTGCAGTCCATCATTCCTGAGCCGGTGAGCTCGCGGAGCTTCTTCACATCGGCTGCGGTGTAGTTCGCCATCGTTGGCGACCTCCTTAGAAGTGGTGTCGGATAGGTGTTCGGCGGTACGAAGCCGGCGTCATCACCGCGAGGTGACGCGCCGGCTTCGCAATCGCTACCGAATGTCGGGCGCCGGGACTACTGCTCGGCGCCGGCGGCCGGGGCCTCGGTGGCCGCACCGGCTGCGGCGGCGACCTCGGTGCCCGAGGCGGCCTGGGTGAGCAGTTCCTGCTCCCACTCGGCGAGCGGCTCGCCGCCACCGGCTTCCGGCTTCGAGTCGCCCGACGCCTGGCCGGCACGCGCCTGGACGCCCTCGGCGACGGCCGAGGCCACCACGCGGGTCAGCAGTGCGGCGCTGCGGATCGCGTCGTCGTTGCCCGGGATCGGGTAATCGACGAGGTCGGGATCGCAGTTGGTGTCGAGGATCGCGATGACCGGGATGTTGAGCTTGCGTGCCTCACCGACAGCGATGTGCTCCTTGTTGGTGTCGACAACCCACACCGCGGACGGCACCTTGGCCATGTCGCGGATACCACCGAGGGTGCGCTCGAGCTTGTTCTTCTCACGCGTCAGCATGAGGATTTCCTTCTTGGTGCGACCCTCGAAACCACCGGTCTGCTCCATGGTCTCGAGTTCCTTCAGGCGCTGCAGGCGCTTGTGGACGGTCGAGAAGTTGGTGAGCATGCCACCGAGCCAACGCTGGTTGACGTACGGCATGCCGACGCGGGTGGCCTCACCGGCGATGGATTCCTGCGCCTGCTTCTTGGTACCGACGAAGAGGATGGTGCCGCCGTGGGCGACGGTCTCCTTGACGAATTCGTACGCCTTGTCGATGTAGGTCAGCGTCTGCTGCAGGTCGATGATGTAGATGCCGTTGCGGTCGGTGAAGATGAATCGCTTCATCTTCGGGTTCCACCGGCGGGTCTGATGCCCGAAGTGTGCGCCGCTGTCGAGCAGCTGCTTCATGGTCACGACTGCCATGATTTGTCCTTTGTGTGCAGTTGACATCGACACCGGTTGGTGTCGATCCTGGCGCTCGTACCGAGGTGGACCCGGGTGTCCGGGACCGCCCACCGCGGTTGTTTCCGACACCGCTCCACAGCTGTGGTGCGGGTCGCGTGACGAGCGCGCGAAGTCACCCCATCGCAATCGATGAGGTGCGCGGAGAAGTTTACGCCGGTCAGGGGTCGAAAACCAAAACGATGGAGCCGTCGAGGCCCCCGCTGCGTCTGATCTATATGACCTCACGGCGTCACGGCCTACTCCTCGCCCTCGCCGGGATCGCGATCGTGGTGCTACTGCTGTGTGCGCTACCGGCCACGGCAAGTGCCGCGCGCGGCGATTTCGGATGGCCGGTGTCGCCGACACCGCAGGTCGTGCGGGGCTTCGACAATCCGACGCAACGCTGGCAGTCCGGGCATCGTGGCGTCGATCTCGCGGTGGCGCCGGGCACCCCGGTGCGCGCGGCCGGAACCGGAACGGTGCAGTTCGCCGGGCAGGTCGCGGGTCGTGGCCTGGTGTCGATCCGGCATGCCGACGGACTCATCACCACCTACGAGCCGGTGCAGGCGTCGGTGCGCCAAGGTCAGTCGGTGAGCCGGGGCGAGTTCATCGGCACCGTGATCGCGGGTCATCCCGGCTGCCCGGCGAGTGCCTGCCTGCACTGGGGTGCGCGCCGCGGGCGCGGTCACGACGCGGCCTACCTCGATCCGCGAGCGCTGCTCGGCGCGATCCGGGTTCGTCTGAAACCGCTCAGGCCCGCGGATGTGCCTGTCGGTGCACCGCGCGCAGCCGTTCCACGCTGACGTGGGTGTAGATCTGAGTGGTCGCGAGCGAGGAATGCCCGAGCAGTTCCTGGACGACGCGCAGGTCGGCGCCACCCTCGAGCAGATGGGTGGCGGCGCTGTGGCGCAGTCCGTGCGGGCCCATGTCGGGGCCGCCCGCCGCCGCCACCGCGCGGTGCACCACGGTGCGCGCCATCCGCTGGTCGAGCCGCCCGCCCCGGGCACCGAGCAGCAGCGCGTCACCGGAGCGCGGACCGACGAGCGCAGGACGTCCATGACTCAGCCACCGGTCGATGGCGCGGGCCGCCGGATCGCCGTAGGGCACGGTGCGTTGTTTGTTGCCCTTGCCGATGACGCGCAGCACCCGGCGGGGTGAGTCGACGTCGTCGATGTCCAGGCCGCACAGTTCACCGACACGAATCCCGCTGGCGTACAACAACTCCACGATGAGCCGGTCGCGCAGGGCGATGGGGTCGTCGGTGGCGTCGTCGGCCACCGCGGTCGCCGCGACGGCGGCCTGGGCGGGCGCGAGGACCGCAGGCAGGGTGCGGTGCGCCTTGGGCGCCTGCAGTCGGGTGGATGGATCGCTGCCGAGGAGCCCTTCGCGAGTTGCCCACGCGCAGAACGTCTTTGCCGACGACACCTGCCGCGCGACGGTGGTGCGGGCGGCACCGCGCCGCGTGTGATCGGCCAGCCAGGACCGTAACAGCGGCAGGTCGATGTCGCCGATCGGCACGCCGCGGGCACCGGCGTAGGACACCAGGCCGCGCACGTCGCCGAGGTAGGCGCGCACGGTGTGCTCGCTGTGGCCCTTTTCGTAGCGCAGGTAGGTGGTGAAGTCGTCCAGGACTCCCCCGGACGGCACCGCGCCGGACGGTGTGGTCATGTCAGGAGACCAAACCGTCCAGCGCCCCCAGGCGCAACCGGACGCGCTCGGGCGTTGCCGGATCGTGTCGTCGGGATCCGGCGAGCCCGGCAAGGCGTGTCAGCGACCGGTGACCGACGCGACGCCGCGGCGGATCTTGCCGGCGATCCCGCCGCCCGATCCACCCTCTTCGGTGTCACGGAGTTCGGCCTTCCATTCCCGGAAGCCCTCCTCGGTGCGGCCTCGCCGCCAGTAGCCCGAGATCGACGCGTTGCCCGCGCTCACGCCGCGTTCCTTGCGGACGTAGGCGCGCAGGTTGTGCATGACCGCCTGCGCCTCGCCGTGGATGAACACGTGCGGTTCGCCGTCGAGCCACTCGGCGTCGCGGACCGCGGCGATCAGCGGGGCGTTGTCGCCGGCCAGATCGTCGCCGACCTCGCCCGCTCCGCCGCCACGATGAATCCAGGTCACCTCGACACCGGCCGGCGCGTCGAATGCGATCTCGTCGTCGGGACCGGCGACCTCGACGAACACCTTGCCGATCGCGGTGGCCGGCAGTGCCTCGACGGCCGCGGAGATGGCCGGCAGTCCGGCCTCGTCACCGGCGATCAGGTGCCACGGCGCGTCGGACTTCGGGCGGTAGCCGCTGCCCGGTCCGAGGAACCGCACCACGGTGCCCGGCTCGACGGTCGCGGCCCACGGGCCGGCGATGCCCTCGTCCCCGTGGACCACGAAGTCCACCTGGATCTCTTTGTTCTCCACGTCGACGCGGCGGATCGTGTAGGTCCGCAGCACCGGTTGCTGTTCCGGCGGCAGCGTGCGCAGCATGCGGCGGTCGAACTCGTCGGGGATGCTCACCCCCGGCGGTGCGAACAGCAGCTTGATGTACAGGTCGGTATCCCAGGGCTGGTCACCCAGTGCGGACAGGAAATCGTCGAACCTGTCGCCCCCGAGATAGAGACGGACGAAGTGTGGGCTGAGCTGTTCGCGCCGCACCACCGTCAAAGTGTTGCTTCCGTTGGCCATGAAGCCTCCTCTCGCACATCACGATACGCCTACTTAGGTAAACCTAAATTAAAGAGGCACCGAGTTACCCCGTGAAGTCCCGTAACCTGGGAGTTCATCACGTCGAACCAGACGCACCCACTGGGCGCCTGCCGAAGAGGAGATCATGCCGGAGTCATCGCCGTCGCGACGCGGGTCGCGTCTCACGGTCGACGACTGGCTCGACGCGGCGATGCGCCTGCTGATCAGCGAGGGCGTCGGCGCGATCAAGATCTCCCGATTGTGCCGGCAACTCGGCGTCACCAAGGGCAGCTTCTACTGGCATTTCACCGACATCGCCGCCTTGATGACGGCACTGGCCGACCACTGCCGCAGGGTGCAGGCCGACGCGATGGAGACCCTTGAAGGTCTCGGATCGTTGCCGCCCGTCGAGCGCATCCGCACGATGGGGGTGCTGGTCAGTGACACCCGCCGACGGTCGGTCGAGGCCGCCGTCCGGGCGTGGGCCGAGACCGACCCCCACCTGGCCAAGTCCGTGATCGCGCTGGACAGCACCGTGTTCGACGTCGCGCACGACGCGTTCATGGAACTCGGATTCGACGAGCAGCAGGCCCACGCGCGGGCCACCACCCTCGTCTACGTCGGTATCGGCTACATGGCCGGCAGTGAGCACCTTGACATCGCCACCGACGAGGACAAGCGCATCCTCGTGGAGATCCTCACCCGTATCTAGTGGTGTCCGTGGCTCACGCCAACCGCCATCCCCCGTCCGCGGTGGTGATCAACCCGGCCACGTCCATGCGGGCCAGTGCGCTACGCACCACCCCGACGTCGAGCCCCGCGGAGAATGCGATCTCTTCGATCGTCACCGTCCCGCGGCCAGGGATCGCATCGTGTACCCGTTTCTCGTCGTCGGACAGTCGGTCGGTGGGTCGTGTGGCGCCGCGCCCGGCGTCGGCGGTCGGGTCCGGATTCGCCAATGCCAGCACCGATGGCACGTCGGTCACCAGCTCCGCGAGGTCGTCGGCGATCAGGCGATGACAGCCCACCGAGGTCGCCGACGTCACCGGGCCGGGTACCGCGCCGAGCGGCCGCCCGAGTTTGCGCGCCCATGCCGCCGTGTTGGCCGCCCCCGAGCGGCGACCGGCCTCGACCACGATGATCGCCGTCGACATGGCCGCGACCAGCCGATTGCGGGTCAGGAAGCGGTGTTTGGCCGCCGTGGTGCCGGGCGGGTACTCGGAGACCACCAGGCCGGTCTCGGCTATCTCGGCGAGGAGCCGGGCGTGACCGGCCGGATAGTCACGGTCGATGCCGCAGGCCATCACCGCCATCGTCGGACCGCCCGAGGCGAGTGCGGCGCGGTGAGCGACGCCGTCGATCCCATAGGCTCCGCCGGAGATCACCGCGTGCCCGTCGATCGCGAGGCCCGACGCGAGCATCGAGGTCACGTGTTCGCCGTAGGACGACGCCGCCCGCGACCCGATGAGTCCGATCCCGGACGCGGCCATCTCGTCGAGCCGGCCAGGGCCGCGCGCCCACAATGCGATCGGTTCCCCGCCGCGGGCCGCGGTGTCGGCGTGACTCAACGCCATCAGCGACCACCCCGGCCATTCGGGATCGTCACGCGTGACCAGCCGTGCCCCGATCCGGTCGGCGATCTCGAGGTCGCGGGTGGAACTGTCCACCGCGTACCGGGCTTGCGTCGCATCGAGGACCGCCACGTGCTGCGGCGGCACCGACCGCGCCTTGATCGCCGCCGTCGCTTCGACCGGCCCCAACTCCGCAGCGAGGAGTTCGATTGGTGCACAGGGTGATTCGGCCACCGAGGACAGATAGGCCCAGGCGCGCCGGGTGTCGTCGCCGGCGGCGGTCACCACGCGGCACCCCGGTCGCGGTAGAGCAGCGCCTCGGCAACGTCGGATTCGGTGGGCTGGTCGGCGCCCTTGAGGTCGCTGAGCGTCCAACTCAGCCGGATGGCCCGATCGGCGCCACGGGCGGTCACCCGACCGTCGCGCAGGAACAGTTCGATCGGCCGCAACGCCGCCGGCGGCAGCCGAAACCGTTGCCGCAGAGCTGAACCCGGAACTTCGGCGTTGGTGAGCCAGCCGTGCGCACGCCACCGTTCGGTCGCCGCGGCGCGGGCTGCCGCCACCCGCACGCGCATCGCTTCCGACGATTCGCCGACCGTGGTCATGAGGGCGGTGTTGCCGGGCGGGTCCATGCGGACCCGGATGTCGACGCGGTCCATCAGTGGCCCGGACAGTTTCCCGAGGTAGCGTCGTCGGGCCAGCGCCGAACAGACGCAGTCGACGTCGTGGGCCGGCGCACAGGGGCACGGGTTGGCGGCCAAGATGAGTTGAAAACGGGCCGGGTAGCTGGCCACTCCGTCGCGACGCGACACGTGAACCTCCCCTTCTTCGAGTGGTTGACGCAGGGAATCAAGCACTTTGGGTCCCATCTCGGCGCATTCGTCGAGGAACAGCACACCCCGATGCGCCCGCGAGACCGCGCCGGGCCGGGCCATGCCGGTGCCGCCCCCGAGCAGGGCGGTGGTCGAGGTGCTGTGGTGCGGCGCGATGAACGGCGCCTCGGAGATCAGCGGATGTCCTGGGCGCAGGGTGCCGGCGATCGAGTGGATCGCGGTCACTTCCAACGATTCCTCCCGCCCGAGCGGCGGCAGGATGCCGGGCAACCGGCGTGCCAGCATCGTCTTGCCGATACCCGGGGGTCCCGTCATCAACACGTGATGTGCTCCGGCAGCGGCGATTTCGAGTGCATGTCGCGCTTCGGCCTGCCCGACGACATCGGCCATGTCCGGAATTTCCGGCGACGGAGCGCATTCGTCGCCACCCACGGTGTCCAAGACGTGATCGCCGTCGAGCCATCGCGTCACCTCCCGAAGACTGTCCGCACCACCGATCTCCAGGTCGGTCACCAACGTCGCCTCGGCCACGTTGAGCCGCGGCACCACCGCGTGTGTGAACCCCGCGGCGCGGGCTTTCACCAGTGCCGGTAGCACCCCGCGCACCGGCCGCAACCGCCCGTCGAGACCGAGTTCCCCCAGCAACACCGTGTTCCGAATCCGCGTTGTCGCAACCTGATCGGTGGCCGTCAGGATCGCCACCGCAATACCCAGATCGAACGACGACCCCGCCTTCGGCACATCCGCAGGCGCCAGCGACACCGTCACCTTCAGATCGGGGAAACTGAACTTGGAGTTGGTGATCGCCGGACGCACCCGATCCTTGGCCTCCCGCAACGATGCGTCGACGTGCCCGTGGATCGTGAAGTTCGGCAATCCCTGCCCGACATTGGCCTGGACCTCCACGCCGGTCGCCTCGAACGCATTGAGCGCCACCGCATATGTGTGACCGAAACCCGTGAGCCGCATGGTTACTCGAACACCCCGCGATGGTGGCGGACGACCGCGGCCGCAGTGTCCTCCGGGTCCCGCGGATCGAGTTGGATCGAGATCACGTCGAACCGGATCTGCGCCCATCCGTGGCCGCTCTCGCGCAGCCACTGCCCCGCGAGGCGCCGCATCCGCCCCAGTTTCTGCGGTGTCACCGCGGCCGCCGGATCGCCGTAGAACCGCGACGCTCGCGTCTTGACCTCGATCACCACCAGCGTCGTGCCGTCGGCGGCGATCAGATCCAGCTCTCCGTACTTGGTGCGCCAGTTGCGGTCCAGCACCCGCCACCCGAGGGCACGCACATGGTCGGCGGCGAGATCCTCACCGAGACGGCCGATACCCGCGGTCTGTCTCCCCGACCGCCGGACCCTGCCCGCGGACGGGGGCGGCGGTGATGCGTTGTCGCTCATGCCGTTCAGCATCACCGCAGAAACGGTCGAATCCGACGACGCGATCCAATCCACCGCCGAATCTGTGGATGAACCCCCGTTGTGGATAGATCACATGTGCGGCGAGATCACGCCCACAGGGTTCACGGCTCGTCGGGCAGCCGCAGTTCGGACTTCTCGAGTTCCTCGATGTTGACGTCCTTGAACGTGATGACCCGGACCTGCTTGACGAAGCGCGCCGGCCGGTACATGTCCCACACCCATGCGTCGCTCATGCGTAGTTCGAAGTAGATCTCGCCGTCGGTGTTGCGCGGGACCAATTCGACCGCGTTGGCGAGGTAGAAGCGGCGTTCGGTCTCGACCACATACGTGAACTGCCCGACGATGTCCTTGTACTCGCGGTACAGGGAGAGTTCCATCTCGGTTTCGTACTTCTCGAGATCCTCAGCACTCATTGATCAAGCCTATCGTGGTCGGGGTCGGGCGGGAGGTCGCGCGGGCGGCGACATTCCGGTAGGACATGCGGTGTTGCTGTGACGGCCCGTGCTCGTCGAGCCGGGCCATGTGGTGGGCGGTGCTGTAGCCCTTGTGGACGGCGAAGTCGTAGCCGGGCAGGTCGTCGTCCATCGCCACCATGATGCGGTCTCGGGTGACCTTGGCCAGGATGCTGGCGGCGGCGATGCAGGCCGCCGCCCCGTCGCCGCCGATCACCGGCAACGACGGCACGGTGAGGCCGGGGACGACGAATCCGTCGGAGAGGACGTAGCCGGGGGTGACGTCGAGTCCGGCGATTGCCCGGCGCATGCCCTCGATGTTGGCGACGTGGATGCCGATGCGATCGATCTCGGCCGAGTCGATCACCACCACGCTCCAGCTGACCGCGTACTTGGTGACCGCCTTGTAGAGCGTTTCACGCATGGCCTCGGTGAGCCTCTTGGAGTCGTCGAGGTCGGCGAGCGAGGTGAGTTGGGTCGGTTTGAGGACGCACGCGGCGACCACCAGCGGCCCGGCACACGCACCCCGGCCGGCTTCGTCGACACCGGCTACCGGGCCGAGCCCATTGCGGTGCAGTGCGAACTCGAAGGTACGCAGACTCGCGGCCTTGCGCACCGGCGACCGCGGGGGCCACCGAGTCGCGGACGGACCCAGGACACGCGGACTCATGATTGGGGGTTGTCCGAGGACACACCACCGATCCGCGAGAAAGGATAGATGATGAATCGGACCTTGCCGCGGATGTCGTCGACGGGCACCGTGCCGTGGTACTCGTCTTCCATGTGGAATCGGGAGTCGGCCGAATTGGCGCGGTTGTCCCCCATCACCCAGACGTTGCCGTCGGGCACCTTGATGGGCCCGAAGTCGGGGCCGTAGCAGGCGTTGGGTTTGCCGTCGGGACCGGCGGCGAGCTCGTTGCCGGCCGCGACATCCTGCGCCTGCAGTTCCTTGTCGACGTAGGGCTCGTCGAGGGGTTTGCCGTTGACCGTGACGCCGACCCCTGCCGCGTTGCGGCATTCGACGGTCTGGCCGCCGGTCGCGATGACGCGCTTGACCAGATCGTTCTCGTCGGGCGGCGCGAAGCCGAACCACGAGAGTCCGTCCTGCAGAGCGTGCACCGCCGCGTTGTCCGACCGCGGCGAGAGCCACGCGCCGTCCCACGATTCGGTGGGCGCCTTGAAGACGACGACGTCGCCCGGCTGCGGCTCACCGAATCGGTAGGAGAACTTGTCGATGACGATCCGGTCGTTGGTGCACCCGGCGCAACCGTGCAACGTCTGTTCCATCGATTCCGACGGGATGACGTACTGCCGTCCGACGAAGGTCTGCAGCAGCCAGGTCAGCAGCAGTACGCAGCCGATGATGATGACGGCTTCGCGCAGCACTGACCCGCCGCGCTTCTCCGTCTTGTCGTCCTTGGTGCGCCAGGGGCGCTCCTCGACGGTCGGTTCGGACTCGCTGTCCGGCGATGGATTGTCGGCCACGTGGTCAGGGTAGACGCGTCAGCGCTTTTCCTTGATCTTGGCTGCCTTGCCGCGCAGATCGCGCAGGTAGTACAGCTTCGCGCGACGCACATCACCGCGGGTGACGACGTCGATCTTGGCGATGTTCGGGCTGTGCACCGGGAAGGTGCGCTCCACGCCGACGCCGAAGGACACCTTGCGCACGGTGAAGGTCTCGCGCACGCCGCCACCCTGGCGGCGGATCACGACACCCTTGAAGACCTGGACACGTTCCTTGCTGCCCTCGATGACCTTGACGTGGACGTCGAGGGTGTCACCGGGCTGGAAGGCGGGGATGTCGTCGCGCAGCGACTGCTGGTCGAGTGAGTCGAGGGTGTTCATCGTGGTTGGGTCCAATCTGCTTTTGGCGTGAACAGAGGAACCTGGCGGCTCCACAGTGATGTTCGACGAGATCATCGGGTCATCACATGTGAGGCTCGACCGGTTCGTGCTCCGAGTCAGGGTGCGGCCCGCGACCACGTCTGTCCGTCGAAACAGGACCGACATCGTCGCCAGGCAACCCGACTATTGTGCCAGACAGACCCCGGTGCGGCGAAATCGCCGGTGGCGGGGGTGCCGGGTGGACCACCTCGTCGAGCTGGTCCTCGGCTGCGGCACGCATGTGCGGCAGGACGTCGGGTCGGCCGGCGATCAGATCCTGCACGAAGATCTTCGCCCGCACGAACGGTCGGCGCCACCGTCGTTCCCGCTCGATCGCCCGGTTCAGTTTGCGTGGCCGGGACAGATACCGCCAGCGTGCCCACGGCGAGGTCGGCCGGGCCAGGCGGAGCACCCCGACGATGAGCAGTGGCCACGCGAACACCCCGATGACCCCGGTCCACACCTTGCCCTTGAGGACGACGATCGCCGCCAACAGGAGGTTGAGGATTGCGGCGGCGATGTCGACGACATGGGTGCGGCCGATCTGCAGGTCGTGCAGCGCGTCGAAGTAGAGGTCGAGCGGCCGGAAGCCGAGCACGATCATCCCGGTGGCGGCCACCGCGACGAACACCGCATCGACCGACGTCCGGCCCTCGTGTGACCAGTAGACGTCGCGGAGGTAGAAGATCAGGGCGAACTCGTCGAGGATCAGTGCGGCGCCGATCCCGAACAGCCCGGCCAGCAGCGACATCATGGCCTGATCGCCGGACAGCGCGAACACGATCAGCCCCAGCCCGGACAACAGGGTCAGCACGACGCCGAACACCACGTGATGGACGTGGGTGTCGCCGGCGGTGACATTGGAGAACCACCAGCGCACATCGGCACGGATGAGTCGCACGCTGATGCGGATGCCGACGAAGCCGATGATCAGGCCGAGGAAGAACACCAGCAGGGGCAATCTGCCGCGGTCGATGATGTCGTGATTCAACCAGTCGGCGGCCCGCTGCGAGAGCCAATGGTGCACACGCCCAGGTTAGGCGGTGGGCGGGTTTTCGGGGTCGGGAAGCAGATCGGGCCGCCGCGCGCGGGTGCGTTCCAGCGACTGCTCATGTCGCCACTCGGCGACCTTCGCGTGGTTGCCGGACAGCAGCACCGGTGGCACGTCGAGTCCGCGCCAGGACACCGGCCGGGTGTAGCTGGGCCCCTCGAGCAGACCGTCGGAGAACGAATCCTCCTGATGCGATTGCGGATTGCCGAGCACACCGTCGAGCAGACGGACGGTGGCCTCGATCATCGCCATCGTCGCGACCTCGCCGCCGATGAGCACGAAGTCGCCGAGGGAGACCTCCTCGACCCGCACCCGGCGGGCGGCGTCGTCGAAGACCCGCTGGTCGATGCCCTCGTAGCGGCCACACGCGAAGACCAGGTGCTGCTCGGTGCTCCAGCGCTGTGCGGTGGCCTGGGTGAACGGGACGCCGGCCGGCGTGGGCACCACGAGGAGGGCGTCGTCGGCGCAGACCTCGTCCAGACAGGGGCCCCAGACGTCGGGTTTCATCACCATGCCGGGTCCACCCCCGTAAGGCGAGTCATCGACGCTGCGGTGTACGTCGTGCGTCCAGTTCCGTAGGTCGTGAATGTCGACGCTGATGTGACCGGCATCAATTGCCTTGCCCAGCAGGGCAACTCGGAGAGGATCGAGGTATTCAGGGAAGATCGAGACGACGTCGATGCGCATGATCAGGCTTCGTCGAGCAGGCCGTCGGGCGGGTCGATCACGATACCGTCGAGTCCGACGGTCGGCACGATCTGCCGGACGAACGGGATGAGTACCTCCCGGTCGTCAGGGGTGCGGACCGCGAGCACCTCCCCGCCGGGCAGGTGCAGCACCGACGCGAGAATCCCGACCTCGGTGCCGTCGACAGTGGTGACGGCCAGCCCTTCGAGTTCATGGTCGTAGAACTCGTCGGGATCGTCGCCGGAGTCGACGTCGGCGGCGTCGATGAGGAACAGCGTGCCGCGCAACGCATCCGCGGCGGCGCGATCGCCGACCTCGTCGAGGGACAGCAACAGCCGCCCGGCATGGTGCCGGGCGGCTGTCACGGTGAAGCTTTTCTCCCCCGCGCCCTTCGGCAGCCGGCCGCGCAGGACGGTGCCCTGCGCGAATCGTGCTTCGGGGTCGTCGGTGCGGATCTCGACGACGAGTTCGCCACGTACGCCGTGCGACTTGGCCACACGGCCCACCACGAGATCCATCGAGGGTGAAGTGCTCAGCGGTCGGTGTCGACGATGTCCACCCGCATACCGCGGCCACCGATACCGGAGACCAGGGTGCGCAGGGCGGTCGCGGTCCGGCCATTGCGGCCGATGACCTTCCCGAGATCCTCGGGATTGACATGGACCTCGACGAGGCGCCCACGACGTCCGGTGATCATTTCCACCCGGACGTCATCGGGGTTGCCGACGATTCCGCGGACGAGGTGCTCGACCGCATCGGCGACAACTGCGCTCACGCCTGATCCTCGGCGACGGCCTCGGCAACCGCCTCGGATTCCGGCTCAACCGGCTTCTCTTCGACCGGGGCAGTGGCCTCGGGCTGGACGTCGTCCTTCTTGGCGGCCTTCTTCTTCGGGGTGACGGCCTCGGCGACCGGCGCACTGTCGGCGGCGGCGAGCGCAGCGTTGAACAGGTCCAGCTTGGACGGCTTGGCCTCGGCGGTCTTCAGGGTGCCCTCGGCGCCCGGCAGGCCCTTGAACTTCTGCCAGTCACCCGTCACCTTGAGGATGGCGGCCACCGGCTCGGTGGGCTGTGCGCCCACGCCGAGCCAGTACTGTGCGCGGTCGGAATCGACCTCGATCAGGCTCGGCTCTTCCTTGGGGTGGTACTTGCCGATGGTCTCGATCACCCGGCCGTTGCGGCGGGTCCGAGAATCGGCGACGACGATGCGGTACTGCGGGTTGCGGATCTTGCCGAGCCGCGTGAGCTTGATCTTGACAGACATGATCTGGGTTCCTTCTGTGTTGTCACTGCGCAATTCAGCGATCCGCCGGTGTGGCGAATCCGGTTTTGCGTTCTCTTTCGGGGTGACCGTCGGTCGGTACGTGACCGGCTCCGACGAACCAGCGTGCCATTCTGCCAGATCGGCTACGTCGAGCGGAAATCGTCGAGCGGAAATCGTCGAGCGGAAATCGTCGAGCGGAAATCGTCGAGCCCCGGAAACGGCAACGGCATGTGGTCACCCACCCCGCAGAGAGCGACCACATGCCGGCGTTGCCCGTCGATATCAACCCCCCGCACCGCCGCGTTCGCGAGCTCGACCCTCCCCCGGTCTGCTGGCGCGTACGCGTCGGCGGTTACCCCGCAACGCTTCGACGGGCCGTGCAACGCGTGAGCTACTTTACCAGGCAGTAAGTTAGCACCACCAGACCTCAACGGGTGTTGTACATCACATGTTGTCGCGATCCGAATGTCGTCTACCTGCACTTTTCCCGAAAGGAACGTCAGACGACCGTTAGCCCCGAGCAAACGATTTCCCGCGGACGACGCAACGTCGTCAGGTCGACACCCGGATCGGCGTCGAGGACGAGGAAATCCGCCCGGTCGCCGTCCGCGAGGGTTCCGGCACCGAGCCAGGCCCGCGGTCCGACGCACGCCGCGGCCAGGGCGTCGCGGGCGCCGAAGCCGATCGCGGCCAACGCGTCGATCTCGTCGACGATGCGTCCGTGCTCGACGAAGCCACCGGCGTCGGTGCCCGCGAAGATCGTCACACCGGCCTCCCGGGCGGCGGCGAACACGTCGCCCGCGTTCTGATGCAGCTTGCGCATATTGGCCTGATAGGTCGGGAACCGGTCCGCACCGTCGGCGATGGAGAGAAAGTTCTCCACCTGAATCATGGTGGGCACCAACGCGATCGAGCGTTCGACGAGTTGGTCGAGCTGATCGGGGGTGAGGCCGGTGCCGTGTTCGATGCAGTCCACGCCGGCGTCGATGAGGTCGGGTAGGGCGTCGGCACCGAAGACGTGGGCGGTGATGCGCGCCCCCTCGGCGTGTGCGGCCGCGACCGCGGCGTCGAGTTGGGTCCTGGTCCACAGCGGCGCCAGGTCGCCGACCTCGCGGTCGATCCAGTCGCCGACGATCTTCACCCACCCGTCACCGGCTCGCGCCTGGCGGGTGACCTCGTCGGCGAGGTCGTCCGGGTTCTCCAGGTCGATGCCGTAGTCGCGGAGATACCGTTTCGGCCGGGCGATGTGTTTGCCGGACCGGATGAACCGCGGGCAACTCGGGTCGTCGTCGAGCGGATGGGTGTCCAGCGGCGAACCGACCTCACGGATCAGCAGCGTCCCGGCGCGCGCGTCGGCCCGGGCGTACTCGCGGGCCTGATCGACGGTGACGCCGAGGCCGGGTGCGATCCCGACGTGGTTGTGGGCGTCGACGAGGCCGGGGATGAGCCAGACGTCGTCGGCGACGGTGGGTGCCCCGGCGACCGGTTCCCGGCTGATCCGGTCACCGACCACCCACAGGTCGAGCGAGTCGTCGGTGAACGGGTCGCGCCCGCGGTAGTGCCGGACGTCGTCGCTCATCGGACCTACTTCTTCTTCGGCTTCTGGAACTGGGAGACGTCGAGGCCCTCGAGGCCCGGCGGTAGTTCGTTGAGTCCGGCGGGCATGTTCGACAGGTCGGGGAATCCCGGCGGCAGACCGGGCATCCCGGCCATCCCGGGCATACCGGCGCGTGCGGCCTTCGGCGGTGTCGGTCCGCGCCCCTTGCCCTTCTTGCCCTTGCCCTTCTTGCGGTTGGTCTTGCGGCTGCCCGGACCCATCCCCATCCGCCCGGACATCTGCGACATCATCTTGCGGGCCTCGAAGAAGCGGTCGACGAGCTGATTGACCTCGGAGACCGCGACCCCGGAACCGTTGGCGATCCGCAGGCGGCGCGAGGCGTTGATGATCTTCGGGTTGTCCCGCTCGGCGGGGGTCATGCCGCGGATGATCGCCTGCACCCGGTCGAGTTGCTTGTCGTCGACCTGGGACAGCGCGTCCTTCATCTGCCCGGCGCCGGGCAGCATGCCGAGGATGTTGCCGATCGGACCCATCTTGCGGATCATCAGCATCTGCTCGAGGAAGTCCTCGAGGGTGAGGTCGCCCTGAGTGATCTTCGCGGCCGCGGCCTCGGCCTGCTCGGCGTCCCAATGCTGTTCGGCCTGCTCGATGAGCGAGAGCACATCGCCCATGCCGAGGATGCGGCTGGCCATACGGTCGGGGTGGAAGACGTCGAAGTCGTCGAGCTTCTCCCCCGACGACGCGAACATGATCGGTTTGCCGGTGACCTCACGCACCGACAGGGCCGCGCCACCCCGGGCGTCGCCGTCGAGCTTGGTCAGGACGACGCCGGTGAAGCCGACGCCGGACTGGAAGGCCTCGGCGGTGGTGACCGCGTCCTGGCCGATCATGGCGTCGACGACGAAGAGCACCTCGTCGGGACCGGTGGCCTCGCGGATGTCGGAGGCCTGCTTCATCAGCTCTTCGTCGATGCCGAGGCGGCCTGCGGTGTCGATGACGACGACGTCGTACTGCTGGGCCATCGCCTCGAACTTGCCGGCGCGGGCGACCGCGACCGGGTCGCCCGCGGTCACCCCCAGGGCGCCTTCGCCGCCGATGTCGGTACCTGGATGCGGGGCGAACACCTTCACCCCGGCCCGTTCACCGACGATCTTCAGCTGCGACACCGCGCCCGGACGCTGCAGGTCGCAGGCGACGAGCAGCGGGGTGTGCCCCTGCTTCTTGAGCCAGTGACCGAGCTTGCCGGCCAGGGTCGTCTTACCGGCACCCTGCAGGCCGGCCAGCATGATGACCGTCGGTGGCTTCTTGGCCATCGCGATGCGCCGGGTCTCGCCGCCGAGGATGCCGACGAGTTCCTCGTTGACGATCTTGACGACCTGCTGGGCCGGGTTGAGTGCGCCGGAGACCTCGGCGCCCTTGGCGCGTTCCTTGATCTTGGCGATGAATCCGCGGACCACGGGCAGCGACACATCGGCCTCGAGGAGGGCGAGGCGGATCTCGCGGCAGGTGCGGTCGATGTCGGCGTCGGACAGGCGGCCCTTGCCGCGCAGGTCCTTGAGCGCGCCGGCCAACCGATCGGAGAGGGAATCGAACATTCCCCTAGTGTTCCATGTCCGACCGACGCCCGGTTCGGGTCCGGTCGCTCACGAGATGGGCACGCCCGTGCGGGCGGTACCGCCGTAGGACTGCGGACCGTCGTCACCTTCGCCGTCGGCGCGCGGTTGCGGCGGCGGACAGACCGCGATGATCGCGGCAGCGAGCGTGGTGCGCAGCTCGTCGGAGTCGTCGGTCAGCAGCAGGCTGAAGGTGTCGACGACGGTGTTGCCGAGGGTGGTGACCTTGGCCCATCGAACATGCGCACCATGTCGTTCGAGGACGGCGCTGACCCGGCTGAGCAGGCCCACCCGGTCGTCGGTGCGCAGTTCGAGCAGCACCTCGGTGCCCTCGACGTCGTCGGCGGTGGCGTCGTCCTCGGTGACGTCGAAGCGGAAGGTGTTGTCCAGCCACAGCACTCGCGGTGGGGCGACCGCAAACAGCGCGGGCACCGCGTTCTTCGGGTGTCCCGCACCGTCGACGGCCGGATCGGTGCTGCCCGCCGAGGCACCGGTGTTGGCGGACATCCCGAGCGCCGCGTTGACGGTGCCGATCGTCGGGATCGGCGACTCCTTCTCCCGCGCATCGAGGCGCGCGAGCACATCGACCTTTCCGTCGACGGCCGCGATGAGCTGCTGGCGCATCAGACCCGCCTCGGGCGGGCTGCCGAACACCGGCACGACGATGAAGGTGTTGACCGCCTTGCGGGCATGCGACTGCACGGTGGCCTTGAGCGACCGCAGCCCGTTGAGGGCGAGCACTCCGGCCATCTTGGACAGCATGCCGGGGTGATCGGGCGCGATCATCGTGACGCGGAAGGTGTGCGGACCCTCGGCAGGCCTCAGGGTGACGGCGTAGGTGTCCTTCTCGGCCGACGCGATCTGCTCGGGCGTCAGCGGGTCCGGGCGGGCCAGTTCCCCGCCGTCGATGAGCCGCATCGATCGTCGGACGAGTTCATTGATGAGCGAGGCCTTCCACTCCCCCCACACGCCCGGGCCGGTGGCCAGCGAGTCGGCCTCGGCCAGCGCGGCCAGCAGCTCGAGCAGGTCGCGGTTGTAGCCGAGGGTGGCCGCGACGTGTTCGGCCGTCGCGGGATTGTCGAGATCGCGCCGTGTTGCGACCGTCGCCAGCAGCAGATGGTGGCGCACCATCTCCGAGAGCACGGTCACGTCCTGCGGCCAGAGCCCGAACCGATTGCCCACCTGGATGGCGAGTTCAGCACCGACGATGCTGTGGTCGGACCCGCGCCCCTTGCCGAGATCGTGGATGAGCGCGCCGAGGACCAGCAGATCGGGTCGGGCCACCCGCGTGGTCATCGACCCGGCGTAGGCGGCGGTCTCCACCAGGTGCCGGTCGACGGTCCAGGTGTGGATGGCGTCCCGCGGCGGAAGGTCGCGCACCGCACCCCATTCCGGGAGCAGACGGCCCCACAGACCGGTGCGGTCGAGCGCCTCGATCGGATCCACCATGTGATGTCCGGACCCGAGCAGCACCAGCAGATCACCGAGCGCCTCGGCGGGCCAGGGTTCACGCAGTTCCGGTGCGTAGTCGGCCAGCCGGCTCAGTGTGGACGCACTGATCGGCAGCCCGGTGCGCGCCGACGCGGACGCCACCCGCAGGATCAGTCCGGGATCCTTGCTGGGAATCGCATTGCGCGACAACACGATCTCCCCATTGTGTTCGACGACACCCTCATCCAGGGGCCGACGAATCGGCGAGCGGCGCAGTTTCGCGAGACCGCGGCGGGGCAAGGCGTTTCCGGCCGTGCGCAATCCGACGTCGATGGAGTAGCTGACGGTGCGCGCGGCGTCACTGATGACGCGCGCGAGGTCGAAGCGGTCACCGATGCGCAGTGCCGCACCGATCTCGTCGGCGTCCTGGGCACGCACCTGTTCGCGTGGGCGACCTGCGATCCGGTGCAATTCGGTACGAATGTCCAACAATCGCTGATAGGCGATCTGCGGTCCGGCACCCGGGGAATCCGGTCGCAGACTTGCCATTCCGTCGGTCAGTTGGGCAATCGCCAACGCGCCCAACAGTTGCACGTCACGCAGCCCACCGCGACCGTTCTTCAGGTCGGGTTCCGCGCGGTGGGCGATGTCGCCGGCGCGGCGCCACCGGTCCTGGGCGGCGGTGACCACCGCGGGGAACCGGTCGCGAATGTCGCTGCGCCACTGCTGCCGGATACCGCCGATGAGCAGCGTCGAGAGATCCTCGTCGCCGGCGATGTGCCGCGCTTCGAGCAAACCGAGTGCGGCACTGACATCTTCGCGAGCCACCTGCAACGCCTGCGGCACCGTCCGGACGCTGTGGTCGAGCGGGATGTTGGCGTCCCACAGCGGGTACCAGAGTCCGTCGGCGACCTCGGAGACCCGCTCGGCGGGCAGATTGTCGTGCAGCAGAATGAGATCGAGGTCGGAATACGGGAGCAACTCGCCGCGGCCGAGTCCGCCGACCGCCACGATCGCGAAACCGCTGTCGGGTTTGATGCCGAGTTCGGCACCCTTGCTGGTCAACCAGAATTCGTGCAGATCCACCAAGACCTGACGCAAACCGGCCGCGTCGAGTTTTCCGGACCGCGACGAATCCAGGAGTTGTCGTCGGGTTGCTGCGAGATCTGTTTCCGCCACAAGACTTTCCACATCGTCGTCGAGGAAACAACCCTCGAGGATGAGCACGGCCCCGCGTCCGACGGGTCAGACGCGGGGCCGTGCGAGATGAACGATCGAGAACGGGCGTCGGCCTACAGCGCGTCGCCGCCGCGTTCACCGGTGCGGACGCGGACCACCGACTCGACCGGCGAGACCCACACCTTGCCGTCACCGATCTTGCCGGTGCGTGCCGCCTCGACGATGACGTCGACGACCTTGTCCACGGCGGCGTCGTCGACGACGACCTCCACCCGCACCTTCGGCACGAAGTCGACCGAGTACTCCGCACCGCGGTAGACCTCGGTGTGCCCCTTCTGGCGTCCGTAGCCCTGGACCTCGCTGACGGTCATACCCAGGATCCCGGACTGCTCGAGTCCGGCCTTGACATCCTCAAGGGTGAACGGCTTCACGATTGCGGTGATCAGCTTCACTGTGGATCATGCCTCCTTGCCGAGGGAAACGCCGGACTGGGCCAGTGCGGACCCTCCGCCGATGGGTGTGAAATCGTATCCGGACTCTGCGTGCTGCGACTCGTCGAGACCAGTGGCCTCGTCCTCGACGTCTGCCCGCAGGCCGATCGTGTACTTCAACACAACAGCGATTATTGCAGTGACCACGGCCGAGTACGCGAGGACCGCGCCCGCACCGACGATCTGTTTCCAGAGTTGTTCGACGCCGCCGCCGTAGAACAGGCCGTTGACCGCGGCCGGCGCCTTCTCGGTGGCCAGGAAACCGATCAGGATGGTGCCCAGCAGACCGCCGACCAGGTGGACGCCCACGACGTCCAGCGCGTCGTCATAGCCCAGCTTGTATTTGAGGCCCACCGCCAGTGCACAGATCACACCGGCGCAGGCACCGATGATGATCGCGCCCCACACGTCGACCGACGAACAGGACGGGGTGATCGCGACCAGGCCGGCGACGATGCCCGATGCGGCACCGAGGCTGGTGGCGTGACCGTCGCGGATACGCTCGGTGAGCAGCCAGAACAGCATCGCGGTCGCGGTGGCGACGGTGGTCGTCAGGAAGGTCGCGCCGGCGACGCCGTTGGCCGAGCCGGCCGAACCCGCGTTGAAGCCGTACCACCCGAACCACAGCAGACCGGCACCGAGCATGGTGAACGGCAGGTTGTGCGGCCGCATCGGGGTGCCCGGCCAGCCCTTGCGCTTACCCAGGAACAGCACGAGGATCAAGCCCGCGACACCGGAGTTGATGTGCACGGCGGTACCACCGGCAAAGTCGATCGCGCCGAGTTTGTTGGCGATCCATCCACCGGTCTCCGCGGTGAAACCGTCGAACGAGAACACCCAGTGCGCGACCGGGAAGTAGACGACCGTCGCCCAGATGACCGTGAACACGGTCCAGGCCCCGAACTTCATGCGGTCGGCGACCGCACCCGAGATCAGCGCGACGGTGATGATCGCGAACATCAACTGGAACGCGACGAAGACCATGGCGGGCATCGTGCCGAACAGCGGAATGTTCACCGCGTCCGTGGCCGCCGTCCCGGTCGCCGCATCGGCCGGTACCGCTGCGGCACTGTTGCCCGAGAGCAGGCCCTTGAGGCCGAAGTACTGCCCGGGGTTACCGACCACGCCGCCCTCGTCGTCGCCGAATGCCATCGAGAAGCCGTAGATGCACCACAGCACGGTGACGATGCCCATCGACATCGCGCTCATCATCATCGTGTTGAGCACGTTCTTCGAACGGACCATGCCGCCGTAGAAGAATGCCACGCCCGGCAACGTCATCAGCAGCACCAGCGCGGAGCTGGTCAGCATCCACGCGGTGTCACCCGTATCGGGCAAACCCATAGTGGGGAAATCCGCCACTCGTATCCCTCCTCATCCACACCGCGACGTTGTGGCCGCGGCTTGACCTGACGAGAAGAGTGCTCGGTTGATGTTTCAGTGATGGCGACGGCATGTTTCGCCGGAGTGAACACGACGCCCGGAAATGTTTCCTGCGAGTAACCGCCCAGGTCGCCTTTTGGCGCCGGGCGGGCGCGGCGAAGAATCGTCGATGTCCGAATCGCATTCGGCAAATCGGCGATTCGTCGCCGCGTGACCGTCCTGCCGACGGGTCAGAGCAGCGCGTCGACGAAGGCCTCGGGCTCGAAGGGCGCAAGGTCGTCGGCACCCTCACCGAGGCCGACGAGCTTGACCGGCACGCCGAGTTCCTCCTGGACGTGGAAGACGATGCCACCCTTGGCGGTGCCGTCGAGCTTGGTCAGCACGACGCCGGTGATGTCGACGACCTCGGCGAACACCCGCGCCTGGGTGAGGCCGTTCTGGCCGACGGTGGCGTCGAGCACCAGCAGCACCTCGTCGACGGGCGCCTTCTTCTCCACCACCCGCTTGACCTTGCCGAGTTCGTCCATCAGACCGGTCTTGGTGTGCAGGCGGCCTGCGGTGTCGATCATGACGACGTCGACGCCGTTCTCGATGCCCTTGTTGACCGCATCGAAGGCCACCGAGGCGGGATCGGCCTGCTCCTTGCCGCGCACCACCTCGGCACCGACGCGTTCCCCCCAGGTCTGCAGCTGGTCGGCGGCCGCGGCACGGAAGGTGTCGGCGGCACCGAGGGTCACCCGCCGGCCGTCGGCCACCAGCACGCGCGCGAGTTTGCCGGTGGTGGTGGTCTTGCCGGTGCCGTTGACGCCGACGACGAGCACCACCGCGGGACGATCGCCGTGCGGCAGCGCCCGCACCGACCGGTCGAGTTCGGGGTGCAGCTGACCGACCAGGGTGCGGCGCAGCAGCGCGCGGGCGTCGTCCGCGCTGCGCACGCTGTGTGTGGCCAGCTCTCCTCGGAGCTTGTCCACCACCGCCGTCGTCGACGCGGTACCGAGATCGGCCATCAGCAAGGTGTCCTCGATCTCCTCCCACGAGTCCTCGTCGAGGTCCCCGGCGCCCAGGAGGCCGAGCACGCCCTTGCCGATCGCACCCTGCGACCGTGCGAGGCGGCCCCGCAGCCGACCCAGACGTCCGGCCGTGGGCGCGATCTCGTCGAGCGCCGGGGCGGTCAGCGTCGAGGCGTCGTCGGGTACAGAGACAACGGTGCCGTCGGGTTCGATCAGCGTCCCCTCGGCCACCTCGACGTCCGGCAGTTCGACCTCGGTGATACCGCGCTGCGCGGAATCCCGCGGCACCGACGCGTCGTCGCCGACACCGGGCTGTCCGTCGACCTCGGTGCGCTCGACGGGCGGGGTGACAGTGTCGGGCGGGGTGACAGATTCGGGCGGGGTGGCAGATTCGGGCTTGCTCGGTGGTTCGGCGAGCGCGGTGCCCGATCCGCCCTGACTGAAGTTGAAGCCGGAGCCCGCCTGGTAGCCGCCGGATTTGTCGACCTGCGGCTTGGTGCCGTCGATCGGCGCCTGCTTGGTCGGGTCATCGGTCAGCGAGATTCGTCGACGACGCGACATCCCCACGCCGAGCGCGACGAGCGCGATCAGCACGAGCACGGCGATGACGATGCCGATGATGATTCCGGTGTTCACGGTCGGAGCCCCTATCGATTGGTGGTGTCGGCGGCGACGGGGATGTCGACGCCGCGAAGACGTTGGGAGATCACGGTGGTGATGCCGTCACCACGCATGCTGACGCCGTAGAGTGCGTCGGCGACCTCCATGGTCGGCTTCTGGTGGGTGATGACGATCAGCTGCGACCGTTCGCGCAGTTGCTCGAACAGCGCGATGAGCCGACGCAGGTTGGTGTCGTCGAGGGCCGCCTCCACCTCGTCCATCACGTAGAACGGCGACGGACGCGCGCGGAAGATCGCGACGAGCATCGCGACCGCGGTCAGCGACTTCTCGCCACCGGACAGCAACGACAACCGCTTGACCTTCTTGCCCGGCGGGCGGGCCTCCACCTCGATGCCGGTGGTCAGCATGTCGTCGGGGTTGGTGAGCACGAGACGCCCCTCCCCGCCTGGGAACAGCGTGCTGAAGACCTGGGTGAACTCGCGTTCGACGTCGGCGTAGGCCTCGGTGAAGACCTGCAGGATGCGGGCGTCGACCTCCTCGACGACGGCGAGCAGGTCGCGGCGGGCGGCCTTGACGTCCTCGAGTTGGGCCGACAGGAAGTTGTAGCGCTCCTCGAGGGCGGCGAACTCCTCGAGCGCCAGCGGATTCACCTTGCCCAGGGTGTTGAGGTCCTTCTGCGCCTTTTTCGCGCGGCTCTCCTGAGCGGCCCGGTCGAACGGCATCGGCGCCGGCGCCACCACCTGTTCGCCGCGTTCCTTGGCCTGTTCGTACTCGGCGATCTCCAGTGCCGACGGCGGCAGCGGCACGTCGGGACCGTATTCGGCGATCAGGTCGTCGGGGGTGATCGCGAACGTCTCGAGGATCTGTTCCTCGAGTTGCTCGATCCGCAGCACCACCTGGGCGCGGGCGACCTCGTCGCGGTGTACGGCGTCGCGCAGCGTGTTGAGCCGCGCGGTCAGGTCCGCGGATTGGCGTTTGCATTCGTCGAGCGCGGCGGTGCGTTCGACCCGCACCTGCTCGAGTTCGTCGCGGCCGGCCTGCGCCGACGCCACTGCCAGTGAAAGCCGTTGGGCCACTTGCGCTCCCGCGTCCGCGACGGCGGCGGCGACGGTGGCCGCGTGCCGGCGTGCCCGATCGGCCTGCTCGGCGCGCGCCCGAGCATCGCGTTCGCGTTGGGCGGCCCGGCGCAGTGAGTCGGCCTTGCCGCGTACCGACGCGAGCCGTTCCTCGGCGGTCCGCAACGTCAGCCGTGCCTCCATCTCCGCGGCGCGGGCGGCGGCGGTGGCCTCGGCGGCCGCGGCGCGCGGGGTGTCGTCGCCGACCTGATCGGGGGTCACCTCCGACTCGTCGTGCGCGAGCCGCAACCGTTCCTCGAGTTCGTGCAGCTTCTCCAGCGTCTCCGCGCGGCCCCGCTCGACGAAGTCCCGCTGCCGGGTCAGGCGGTCGACCTCGGCTCGCGCGGTCCGGACCTCCTGCCCGAGCCGGGCCATCTGTTCGTAGGTGCCGCCGACGGTGGCGTCGGATTCGTGCAGTGCGGCGAGCGCTTCCTCGGCAGCCTCGGCACGCTCGGCCTGATCGGTCAGCGCACCCGCCAGCGCGGCCTCGATCTCTTCGGAACTCCGTTGCGCCGCAGCCAGTTCCGCAGTGGCGGTGTCGATCGCGGACTGCACCTCGAGGGTGGACGGCCGCCGCGACGAACCACCTTCGACGCTGGCCGGGCCGATGCGGTCGCCGTCGCGGGTGACGGTCTGTACCTGGTGGGTGCGGCTCAATTCCAGGCCGTGCTCGGCGGTGTCGACGAGGACGGTGTCGGCCAGCACGAGTTCGACGGCGCCCTGGATCTCCGGCGGGCAGGTGATCACCGACGACGCCCAGCGCGCACCGTCGGGCAGGTCGAAGCGGGCCGGTGCCGCGGGCGCGGGCAATCCGCCCAGGATCAGAGCGGCGTGTCCGCCATCGCCGGACTTCAGTGCGGTCAGGGCGCGGACCGCGGCGATCGCATCGACGGTGGCGATCGCGTCGACCGCGGTGCCGAGCGCACCGGCGATCGCCGTCTCGTAGCCGGGCTCGATCCGCAGCAGTTCCGACATCGGCGCCAGCAGTCCGTCCGGAGCGTTCTCCTGCAGCCAGGCCCCGCCGTCGTTGCGTTCCAGACCGACGGACAGTGCCTCGATCCGCGCGGTCAGCGACGCGATCTTCTGCTCGGTCTCCCGCTGGGTGCGCTGCAGGGTCGCGACTCGTTCGTTGGATCGGTTGAGGGCGGTGATCGATCGTTCATGGTGCTCGTCGAGTCCGTGCTCGGCCGCCTCGAACTGGCCCAGACTCGCCGCGGTGGTGTCCTGCTGCGCCTGCTGGGTCTCGGCACGCTCGGCAGCGGTGGCGATCGCCGCGGTGAGTCGGGCAGTCTCACCGTCGACGGATTCGGCCTTGGTCCGCAGGTTGTCGACCTGTCCTTCGAGGCGAGCGAGACCTTCGCGCCGGTCGGCGATGGCCCGCACCGCGGCCAGGTGAGCCTGTTCGGCCTCCTGCGCGGTCTGCTCGGCGCGCGCGAGTTCCCCCTTGGCGGCGTCGAGGTAGTCGGCGGCCACCTCCACCGACTCGGTCAGTTCGGCTTCGGTGATGGCCGCTTCCTCGGCCTGGCGGTCGAGTGCGTCGGGATCGGGGCCGGTGTTCTGGGCGGTGGGTTCGGCCAGGTAGCGGCTGCGTTCGGCGGCCACCCGGCAGGTCGCGTCGACGCGTTCGGCCAATGCGGAGAGCCGGAACCAGGTCTGGCCGGCCTCGGTGGCGGCGGGGGTGACCGCGGCCAGGCGCTGCTCGTGGTCGGCGAGTTCGGCGTTGACGGTATCGAGGGCGGCGGCGACCTCGTCCTGCTGCGCCCGCACCTCGTCCTCCCCCGCGGTCTGTTCGGCCATCTCGGAACGCCGGGTGACGAGGTCGTCGGCGGCCAGCCGCAGACGCGCGTCGCGGAGGTCGGCCTGCACGGTCGCCGCGCGGCGGGCCACCTCGGCTTGGCGGCCCAGGGGCTTGAGTTGGCGCCGGAGTTCGGCCGTGAGGTCGGACAGGCGCGCGAGGTTGGCCTGCATCGAGTCGAGTTTGCGGACCGCTTTTTCTTTGCGTTTGCGGTGTTTGAGGACGCCGGCGGCCTCTTCGATGAAGGCGCGGCGATCTTCGGGCCTGGATTCGAGGATGGCGGCGAGCCGCCCCTGTCCGACGATGACGTGCATCTCGCGGCCGATACCGGAGTCGCTGAGCAGTTCCTGGACGTCCATCAACCGGCACGACGACCCGTTGATCTCGTATTCGCCTGCGCCGTCGCGGAACATGCGGCGGGTGATCGACACCTCGGAGTATTCGATGGGTAGCGCACCGTCGGCGTTGTCGATGGTCAGGGTGACCTCGGCACGCCCGAGCGGGGGTCGGCCGGACGTGCCGGCGAAGATGACGTCCTCCATCTTGCCGCCGCGCAGCGCCTTGGCACCCTGCTCCCCCATGACCCAGGTCAGCGCGTCGACGACGTTGGATTTACCCGAGCCGTTGGGACCGACCACACAGGTGATGCCCGGTTCGAAACGCAGGGTCGTCGCCGACGCAAAGGACTTGAAGCCCTTGAGTGTCAGGCTCTTGAGGTGCACGTCGGACCAGAGTACTCACTGATCGGCGTCGGATCCGCACATACCGACGGCGTCGGCACGCCCTATCTCTCGCCGAAACCGGTCAGGTCGCCACGCGGGTCGTCGAAGGATTCGACGACCTGGTCCACCCGGCCGGGCGTCTCGCCCGAGCGCAGCGCCGCCAGCAGCGATTCCGCGGCGCTGCGCGGTCCTTCGGCGACGACCAACACCCGCCCGTCGACCTGGTTCGATGCGTAGCCGACCAGCCCCAGTTCAAGCGCGCGGGAGCGGGTCCACCAGCGGAAACCGACACCCTGGACGCGGCCGTGGACGTAGGCGGTCAGGCGGACCGGGGTGTCGGTCATGATGTCAGTCCTTCTCGATGACGAGGTTCACGGTGGTACCCGCCTTGAGGGTGCGGCCGACGGTGCAGACGGCGTCGATGGCACGCTCGACGACGACCAGCAGGCGCTGCTGGGCGTCCTCGTCGAGCTCGGACAGGTCGACGTCGAGGATCTCGGTGAGTTCCGGGTAGAGCTCATTCTCCCGATCGGCGGCGCCGCTGACCCGGATGGTGGCGTCGTAGTCGTCGCCGAGGCGCCGGGACAGGGGGCGGTCCGACGACAGTCCGGTGCACGCCGCGAGCGCGATCTTGAGCAGTTCGCCGGGGGTGAAGACGCCCTCGACGTCCTCCGACCCGACGAGCACCTCGGCGCCGCGCGAGCTGCGGCCGGTGTAGCGGCGGGTGCCGGTCCGCTCGACCCACAGTTCGGTGTGCGGGTGGGCGGTGGTCTCGGTGCTGGAGGTGGCCGTCTGCTCGGTGGTCATGGTCGCTGCTTCGTTCCTTCGGTCGGGGTGGCGCCGTACGATGGCGGGCCTGCGTGGGCGTTAACGCTCGCGGGACGGGTTTACTTCCGCGGCGGGCGCTGACATCGGGGGCAATAGTACGAGCTGCGGTTCATGAACTGCTCGCGGCGCATGATGGCACCGCACCGGCGGCACGGCTCGCCTTCACGCCCGTAGGCGTTCAGCGATCGTTCGAAGTATCCGGACTGCCCGTTGACGTTGACGTACAACGAATCAAAGGACGTACCACCAACTTTCAGCGCTTCACCCATCACCTCGGTGACCGCGCCCACGAGCTCGCCGACCTTGGCCCGGCTCAGTCCGCCGGTGGCGCGGGTGCCGTGCATCCGCGCACGCCACAACGCTTCGTCGGCGTAGATGTTGCCGACGCCGGAGATGACGGTCTGGTCGAGGAGTGCGCGCTTGATCTCGGTGCGGCGGGCGCGGATTCGGGTGATCGCGGCGTCCACGTCGAAGGCCGGATCGAACGGATCCGGTGCGATGTGCGCGATGGATTCCGGTACCGGATCGCCGGTTGCCGCGTGCAGGTACTCGTCGACGTGCCAGCCGCCGAAGGTGCGTTGGTCGACGAAGCGCAGTTCGTTGCCATCGTCGAGCGACGCACGGATTCGTAAGTGGATGTGGTCGTCGGTGCCGGCCTGCGCGATGAGCATCTGCCCGCTCATCCCCAGGTGGACCACGACCGGAAAAGTGTCCTCGCCGTGCCGGATGTCGAGCCACAGGTACTTGCCGCGCCGGTGTACGCCGACGACGTCGGCGCCGGCGAGTCGCCCTGCAAGATCCACGCCGCCGCCGACGTGGCGGCGCACCGACCGTGGATGCAGGACCTCCACGGCGGCGATGTGGCGGCCGACCACATGATCGAGGAGACCCGCACGGACGGTCTCCACCTCCGGAAGTTCGGGCACTTCAGCAGTTCCCGGGGTTCACGTCGAGTCCGCTCACGTCGCGTCGGCGCGCTCGGTGATCGCCTGCCAGGCCAGCGAGGCCGCCTTCTGCTCGGCTTCCTTCTTGGTCCGCCCGACGCCCTCTCCCAGACTCTCCCCGGCGACGACGGCCACCGCGGTGAACTCCTTGTTGTGGTCGGGTCCGGTGGAGGAGATCTGGTAGTGCGGCGGACCGTAACCACGTTCGGCCGACAGCTCCTGCAGCGACGTCTTCCAGTCCAGTCCGGCGCCGAGATCGCCTGCGCGACCGATGATGTCGTCGAAGAGTCCGAGGATCACGGTCTTGCAGTAGGCCAGTCCGTGCTGGAGATAGAGCGCGCCGAACAGCGATTCCAGGCCGTCGGCGAGGATGCTGTCCTTGTCGCGGCCGCCGGTGAGTTCCTCGCCCTTGCCGAGATAGAGGTGGCGGCCCAGACCGCCCTCGCCGAGGTCGCGCGCGACCGCGGCCAACGCGTGCATGTTCACCACACTGGCCCGGATCTTGGCGAGTTCCCCCTCGGATCGGTCGGGATAGCGCAGGTAGAGACGTTCGGTGATGATGACGCCGAGCACCGAGTCACCGAGGAATTCGAGGCGTTCGTTGGTGGGCAGGCCACCGTTCTCGTAGGCGTAGGAGCGGTGGGTCAGCGCCAGGGTGAGGAGTTCGTCGGAGAGTTCGGCATGCAGTGCCGTCAAGAGGTCCGCGAATTTCTCGGCTGCTGTTGTGCTCTCGGCTGAGTCCGGGGTGCTCACGTCTGCTCAGTCACCGCCTCGGTTCTCCGGCGCCGCATCGGCGTCCGAGGCCGGAAACTTGTCGCGCAGACCGGCCCACCGAGGGTCGATGATCTCGTGGGAGTGGCCGGGCTCGGCCACCGCGAGACGCACGCCGCATTCGGTGCAGAGGCCCGGGCAGTCGTCGGAACACAAGGGCGACAACGGAAGTTCCATGGCGACCGCGTCGATGATGGACTGCTCGAGATCGATCCGATCGTCGAGAAGGCGGTGGATGTCCTCGGAGTCGGTCGTCTGCTCGGTCGCGCTGTCCGGGTAGGCGAACAGCTCGGTCAAGAAGACGGTGACGGTGCCGTCGAGGGGTTCGAGACAGCGGGCACACTGCCCATCGGTTTCGCCGCTGACGGTCCCGGTGACGAGGACGCCCTCGCTCACCGACTCCAGCCGGAGATCCAGATCGATCTCGGATCCCTCGGGGATTCCGATCATCTCGACCCCGACCCGTTCGGGAGCGCGCACGGTGCGGTGCACCTCGGACATGGTGCCCGGCCGGCGCCCCAGGGTCCGGACGTCGATGACGTACGGGTCACGCACGGCGTCGTCGGCCGCACCTCTGGTCATTGCATGATCAGCCACAGGTTGCACGATACGCTGCGCGGCGCGCCCGCTCGCGCGTCTGTCGGATCAGACCGCGAGCGGCGCCCCGCGCTCGTCGACCCGCTCGTGCGCATGGTGCGGCGTCCCGGCCCGCGGGGCCGACGGATCGTCGACGCTGCGCGGGTACTCGACATAGTCGTGCATGCCCGCACCGGTGCGCAGCTGATGCCGGCCACGATTCACCGAACGCAGTGTGCCGGTGAGGATTTCCTCGAAGGAGGCAAGTTTCTCGTCGACATAGATGTCGCAGTCGCCACGCAGGCGGTCGGCTTCGGCGTGGGCGGAGTCGATGATCCGTTCGGCCTCGGACTTGGCCGCGGTGACCACCTCGGCCTCGGACACGAGGCGCTGCTGCTCGGCGATGCCATCGGCGACGGACTTCTCGTAGGTGTTGTTGCCTGCGTCGATGGCCCGCTGCGCCTCGGCGCGGGCGCGACCGGTCACGGCCTCGAATTCGCGTGCCGCACTGGTGGACATGCGATGCGCTTCGGCCGTCGCCTCGTCGACGAGCTGCCGTCCGTGGGCACCCGCCTCGTCGACCATGCGATCGGCGTGGGCCTTGGCCTCGGCGAGAATACGATCCGCTTCGGCGCGGGCGTGGGCGAGGACGGCCTCCGACTCGGAGTCGGCCTTGGTGATCACGCTGTCGGCGTGATGCCGGGCGTTGCCGACCAGCGTATCCCGCTGGTCGAGCACGTCCTGCGCGTCATCGAGTTCGCCGGGTAGCGAATCCTTGAGGTCGTCGAGCAGTTCGAGGACATCGCCTCGCGGCACCACGCAGTTCGCGGTCATCGGGACGCTGCGCGCCTCCTCGACAATGGCGACCAGTTCGTCGAGCGCTTCAAAAACCCGGTACACAGCTACCCCTATCCGGCGCGAGCCTTCGGAACAGTTCGGTGGAACAGATGTGACTATTGTGCCGAATGGTGCGCTTGTGATTGGTGAGGTGAGGTTTGGGCGTGTCGCTCGTGCCGTCAGACCTGCCGCTCCCCCGCCAGAATCGCGGTCACCCGCTGGTAGATGTGCGGCGCGAGGAAGGGTTTGACGTCGCCGCCCAGTTTGGCGACCTCCTTGACCAGCGAACTCGAGACGTGCGCATACTTCGGGTCGGTGAGCAGGAACATGGTCTCGACGTCGGCGAGTTCACGGTTCATCTGCGCCATCGGGACCTCGTAGTCGAAGTCCACGCCGGAGCGGAGTCCCTTGACGATCGTGTCAATGCCCTCGTTGGTGAGGTAGTCGACGAGCAGCCCGGTCCAGCGGTCGACCCGCACGTTGGGCAGGTCGGCGCAGTCCTCGCGGATCAGGGCGATCCGTTCGTCGACGCCGAGCAGGCCATGCTTGTTCGGATTCACCACCACGGTGACGACGAGCTGGTCGAACCGGGCGGCGGCTCGTTCGACGATGTAGCGGTGGCCAATGGTGAAAGGATCGAAGGAGCCGGGGAAGACTGCAGTGGTCATAGGAAGAAAACTACGCGAGCGCATCCGCATACTCGGCCGCCAGTCGCGCCATCAGCGTGGCCACCGGTTCGGCCGTCACCGCACGCCAGCCGGTGCCCGCCCACAGGTTGATGGAGTCGGCGTCGCCGGCCGCGGTGGCCGCCGCACGCAGCGGCTTGGTCAGGTGATGCACGTGCGGATACCGGGCGGGCGCGTCGACGTGTCGCCGGGTGAAGCCGTTGCGCAGTGAGCGAGCCGACCGTCCGGAGAACGCGCGGGTCACCACGGTGTCGGGGTAGACGCGGTCCAGGAGCGCCTGACGGTAGGGCGCGGAGGTCCCCGCCTCGTCGCAACACAGGAAAGCGGTGCCCAGTTGCGCGGCCACCGCACCGCGCCCGAGCATCGCGCGGATCGCGGCGCCGTCGGAGATACCGCCCGCGGCGATCACCGGCACATCGAGTTCGGCGACGATTGCCGATACCAATTCGATTGTGGGAGTTCGACTTCCGCCAGCATCCCGAGTAGGGTCGTCGATCCACAGGCCACGGTGTCCGCCGGCTTCGATCCCCTGCGCGATCACCGCGTCGGCGCCCGAGGCCACCGCGGCGCGCGCTTCGTCGATCGAGGTGACCGTGACGCCGACCGGCAGTCCGCGGGCGTGGAGACGCTCGATGCGGTCGCGGCCGGGATCGCCGAAGGTGAACGTCACGAACGACGGCCCGTAGCGTTCCAGGACCTCGATCTTGCCGTCCACCTGCTCGTCGGTGAACCGCGCGTCGCCGAGTTCGACCCCGAGTGCGCGGGCCTCGTCGGCCAGTTCCGCGCGGTACCGATCGAGATCGTCACCCACCCCCGGATCGGGGCCGGAGACGAAGATGTTCACCCGTACGGCCGGGCGGTGCGGTTCTCGACGTCGACGACGAGCGCTTCTAGAGCCTCCGGCGTCAGATAACCCGCGGCGACCATGCCCAGCCCGCCGGCCTCCGACACCCCGGCGACCAGCGCAGGTGTCGTCGGGCCGCCGGCCATCGGCGCGCCGACGATCGGCAGGTCGAACTGCAGGGAACCGACCCGCACAGTTTCAGCCACGACCCGCCACCTCGACTCGGGTGTCGCCGTAGTTCTTTGACACGAGCACCTCCAGTTCGGTCGGCCAGCCGGTGTCGGGTGCGCGTACCGCGCGTTCGAGAACTATGAGACCGTCGGGCGCCAACCAGGCGGGTGCGGCGAGTTCGGCCAGTGCTGCCGTCACCTCGGCGACGTCGAGGTCGTAGGGCGGGTCGAGGAAGATCAGATCCAGGGGTGCCGCGGGCGCGGTCGCCAAGAACGCTGCGGTGGTGCGCGTGACAACCGTCGTGCGGTCGCCGACGCCACAGGTCTTGACGTTCGCGGTGATCACCGATGTCGCAGCACGTCGGGAATCCACCAGCGTGGCCGACGATGCGCCCCGGGAGAGCGCTTCGAGTCCCAGCGCGCCCGAGCCGGCATAGAGATCGAGGACTTGTGTCCCGTCGACCTCGATGCGGGCATCGAGGATGTTGAAGACGGCTTCACGGACGCGATCCGATGTCGGCCGGGTACCGTCGTCGGGCACCTTGAGTCGACGACCGCGGAACCCGCCGGAGATGATCCTCGTCACCGCACCCATTGTGCCCTCCGCCGGCTTTCCGAGATCCCCTGGACGTCCTGAGACAAACACGCGGACGTGTCCCGCATCACATAACCCCTGTGAACAGGCGTAAGGACGGTCTGGCGACCACCAATTCCAGAAGGTACATGACTTCGCCGTTGCGCATTGTTAACGTCGAACGAGATATGAGCCCGTCCCAAACAAGCACGGCCCCAACTACCGCCCTTGCTGTCGACTACCGGCAGCCCAACACCGACGATGGTGCGCGACTCTGGGAAATCGCCTCGGATTCACAGGTTCTCGACGTCAATTCGAGTTATTCCTATGTCCTGTGGTGTCACGATTTCCCCACCACCTCGATCGTCGCCGAAATCGACGGTACGCCCGTCGGATTCGTCACCGGATATCGCCGCCCGAGCGATCCGTCGACCTTGATGGTCTGGCAGGTCGCCGTGGACGACACCTATCGCGGCCACCGCATCGCCGCGACCATGCTGCATCACCTCTTCGATCGCGCCCAGCGCTCCGGTGTGGTCGCGATGCACACCACGATCAGCCCGGACAATGTTGCCTCGCAACGACTTTTCGCATCCGTGGCACAGGCGCGCGGGCTGCGCTTCGATCGTCGCGACCTGTTCGACGCGGGGGCATTCCCCGACGCACACGAGCCCGAGCATCTCTACATGCTCGAGCCGGATATCCCCGAAATCTGATCTCCACGAGCACGATCGGCTCTGCAGTGGCTCAATCCTGCCTGGTCGACGCCAATTCTTGATCGACACAACAGAAAAGGGAGCATCATGACACTTCTCGACTCCACCGTTGACGACTCGGTCTTCACCCAGCACGAATCCGATGTGCGCAGCTATTGCCGCAGCTGGCCCACGGTGTTCAACCGCGCCAGCGGTTCCTGGCTCACCGATGTCTCCGGCCGCCAGTATCTCGACTTCTTCGCCGGTGCCGGCGCGCTCAACTATGGCCACAACAATCCGCTGATGAAGTCGGCACTCATCGACTACATCTCCGACGACGGCATCACGCACGGCCTGGACATGGCCACGGTCGCCAAGGGACGCTTCATCGAAGCCTTCACTTCGACGGTCCTCGAGCCCCGCGGTCTGGACTACAAGATCCAGTTCCCCGGCCCGACCGGCACCAACGCTGTCGAGGCCGCACTCAAGCTGGCCCGCAAGGTGACCGGACGCGAGTCGATCATCAGCTTCACCAACGCTTTTCACGGCATGACGCTGGGATCGCTGTCGGTGACCGGTAATTCGATGAAGCGTGCCGGCGCGGGCGTGCCGCTGGTCCACGCGACCCCGATGCCGTTCGACAACTACTTCGGTGGCGTCATGGAGGACTTCGCCTGGTTCGAGCGCGTGCTCGACGACTCGGGCAGTGGCCTCAACCGGCCCGCCGCGGTCATCGTCGAGACCGTACAGGGCGAGGGCGGCGTCAATGTGGCACGCGCGGAATGGCTTCGCGCACTGGCAGATCTGTGCCGACGTCGCGACATCCTGCTGATCGTCGACGACGTGCAGATGGGCTGCGGCCGCACCGGTGCGTTCTTCTCCTTCGAAGAGGCCGGCATCACCCCGGACATCGTGACGCTGTCGAAGTCGATCAGCGGATACGGACTTCCGTTGGCGCTCACCCTGTTCCGTCCCGACCTCGACGTCTGGACGCCCGGCGAGCACAACGGCACCTTCCGCGGCAACAACCCGGCGTTCGTCACCGCCACTGCAGCGATCGAAAACTATTGGCGCGACGATGTTCTCGCCCAGGATGTACTCGCCAAGGGCGATCGGATCCATGAAGCGTTCACCGAACTCGGCAACCGGTTCGACGGCCTGAGCACCCGCGGGCGAGGCATGGTCCGCGGCCTGGTGTTCGACGAGGCCACCGCCGCGGGCAAGGTGTGCGCGAGTGCATTCGAGGCGGGCCTGCTCGCCGAGACCTCAGGTCCGTCCGACGAGGTCGTCAAGCTGCTACCGCCGCTGACCATTTCACATGAGGACCTGAACACGGGTCTGGAGATTCTGACCGATTCCGTCAAGGAGGTGATCGGATGATCGTCCGAACCACAGCAGAAATCACCGGTACCGAGCGAGACGTCGCCGACCCGCTGGGCAACTGGCGTTCCAAGCGCATCGTGCTCGGCGGCGACCACGTCGGTTTCTCGTTCCACGAGACCACGATCAACGCCGGCTCGACGAACAACTTCCACTACGCCAATCACGTCGAGGCCGTCTGGCTCGTCGAGGGCGAGGGCACGTTGACCGACCGGGAGACCGGCGAAACCTATCCCCTGGCACCGGGCAGCATGTACCTGCTCAACGGACACGAGCGGCACACGGTCAAGGCCGACACCCAGATGCGCATGCTCTGCGTGTTCAACCCGCCCGTCGTCGGGACCGAGGTCCACGACGAGAACGGCGTGTATCCGCTGGTCACGGTGCCGGAACCGACCGGTAAGCATTCGGTCGGCGCCACCAGCTGAGCTCGGCTCCCCGCTGGTTGAGCTCCGTCGAAACCCACCGCGTACGCACCCTGTCTATCCTGGACAGGGTGCGTACGCGTTTGCAGATCGGCTGGTCCCCCGCCGAACCGACGCCGATCGATGCCGATCTCCCCGAGCAGCTCGATCGGCTGCGCACCCTGCTCGACGGTCGCCGCTTCGTCGCGCTGACCGGTGCAGGCATCTCTACCGACTCCGGCATCCCCGACTACCGCAGCCCCGGCGCGCCCGTGCGTACACCGATGACGCTGGAGATGTTCCTGTCATCGCCGGATTTCCGCCGCCACTACTGGGCACGCAACCACCTCGGGTGGCGCCACATGGATGCCGCCCAACCGAACGCCGCGCATCGCGCACTCACGCAGTTGCAGGATCAGGGCCGGGTCACCGGCGTCATCACCCAGAACGTCGACATGCTGCACACCAAGGCCGGCACCCGACGCGTCCTGGAACTGCACGGTTGCTACGGCCGGGTGCGCTGCCTGGACTGCGACTGGTACATCTCGCGACACCGTCTCGCCCAGCGGCTCGAAGAACTCAACGCCGAGTTCGCTCGACGGGTCCGCGGACGCGGTGCCATCGAGGTGGCGCCGGACGCCGACGCGGCACTCGACGACACCTCCGACTTCACCATGATCGACTGCCCCACCTGCGGCGGCATCATCAAACCCGACATCGTCTACTTCGGTGAGTCGGTACCGAAACCAACGGTGCAACAAGCATTCTCGATGATCGACGACGCCGACGCACTCCTCGTCGTCGGATCGTCGCTCACCGTGATGAGCGGGCTGCGCTTCGCCCGCCATGCTCACCGCACCGGCAAGCCGCTGGTGATCGTCAATCGCGGAACCACCCGCGCCGACGACATCGCCGACCTGAAGATCGATCACCTCGCGTCGACGGTGCTGCCGGCTTTGGCGGATGCCGCCCTCACCGTGTGATTGAGGACCTCGCGCGCAGTAGACGCCGTAGTCCCATCGAATCGAATCCCACCACGTAGAACAACGTCCACAGCACCATCCAGTCGAGGAAGCCCAGTGCGTTGCCGTGGATACCGGGAGCGGCTTCGGGCTCGTGAAGGATGTGTTCCGCGGCAAACCTGTAGTAGAAGACAAAGGTCACAACCGCGAGGCCGAACGTGATGCACACCCGGACAACCATGTTGACGCCATCACCCCACCGCGTTGGCCGATTACCGAAAGCATTGGCCCAGAGGATCATCCAGAAGGCCCAACACACACCCAACTGCGCCGGGTATTGATGGACGCTGTCGCCGAGTGCCGAGACGGTCCCCGCTCCCAGCAGCACCCCGATCAACGGCAGGGCCGCGAAATACAATGCGGTACCCACCAGGACGTTGCCGACGGTCGCCGCGAGCGCAGTCCGTCCCGGGCTTCCGGCCAGCCGCCATGGCCAGTTGTCCAGGGTTTGGCCGGAGAGGATGACCGCGACGATCACCGCGTAGAACCAGCCGAGCACGGTGTCCATCGACATCAGGGGGTTGAACTCGGCCAACGAGACCGACGGCAGCCCGAGCACGAAGTACAGCAGCATCGTCGGACCGGAGATCGCGGCGATCTCGGCCAGCCCGATATATGGCTGCCGCAAGCCGAGCTGCGGCCACGGCCAATGCTGCCAATTGAGTACGGCCATGACGAATGTCCCGAAACCGAACAACACAAACAACGCACCGGTGAAGTACCCCATCCCACCGCTGCGCGAACCCGCGAAGTCAGGGTCGATACTGCCCAGTCCCCAGCTCAACAGCCACGTGACGCCCACCGCGAAAACCGTGGTGGTCAGCAGAATCGAGATCCCCCGCCACGGCTGCCCCAACCGGGTGAAGCCCGCGAATTCCGCGTTGAACCCGATGAAGACCACGAACAGGATTGCCCAGAAGAGCGCGGCATTGAACGGTAGCGGATAGAAACTCCACGGACTCCACTGGGGATCGGCGAGCACGTACCACGTGCCCACCGCGAGCACCGTGACCACGACCAGATTGGCCAGGCCGAACCGCACCCAGCCCGGGTGCTCCGGGGTCGGCGGATCGTCGGGCGCGATCGGCGTCGATGCCATTGTGGCCGACGACATTTCGATAGATGACATGATGAGCTCTCCTTCGCTGCCTGGGCTCGGGGAGAATATGAACCAGATCACACCTGCACCGACAGCGTTGCGTGGGGTTGCGTTCGTTGCCACAACCCTCGGTGCAACCCCCGGCAACTCTGGCAACGTGTGTTCTGACTCACATACGTTCGCAGTCGCCTCAACCGACATCGACGAAGGAGTCAAATAATGGCGAGCATCGAAGGAAAGGTCGCACTGGTGACCGGTGGCGGCCAGGGAATCGGCCGCGGTATCGCCTTACGGCTCGCGCGCGACGGAGCCGATCTCGCGCTGGTCGATGTGAACTCCGAAAATGTGGAGAAGGTCGCAGCCGAGGTCCGCGAGATCGGCCGGCGAGCCCTACCGCTGGTTGCCGACGTGGCCGACCGCGCAGCGGTGTTCGACGCCGTCGATGCGACGAGCACGGGGCTCGGCGGTCTTGACATCATGGTCAACAACGCGGGTATCGCGCAGGTCGCGCCCATCGACGACATCACGCCCGACGACCTCAGCAAACTGTGGTCGATCAATGTCGATGGCGTGTTGTGGGGTATTCAGGCGGCGGCGGCCAAGTTTCGCGAACTGGGTCACGGCGGCAAGATCATCAACGCGTCGTCGATCGCCGGCCACGACGGATTCGCGATGCTCGGGGCCTACAGTGCCACCAAGTTCGCAGTACGGGCGCTGACCCAAGCAGCAGCCAAAGAGTATGCCGCAGAGCAGATCACCGTGAATGCCTATTGCCCCGGTGTAGTCGGGACCGACATGTGGGTGACGATCGATCAACGCTTCGCGGATCTGACCGGCGCGGCCGTCGGCTCCACCTACGCCAAGTTCGTCGATGGCATCGCGCTGGGCCGGGCCGAGACCGCCGACGACGTCGCGTCGTTCGTGTCCTATCTCGCGAGTGCGGACGCGAACTACATGACCGGGCAGTCGGTGATGATCGACGGCGGACTGGTCTACCGCTAGAGCGCTACGAGATCGTCGGCGTGGATGACCGGTCGGCGCAGTTCGGTGGGCAGATCGGTGGTCGACCGGCCCGTCATCGGCGCGATCTCCTCGGAGTCATAGGTGACCACGCCGCGGGCCCGCACCTCCCCGTGGGTGTCGACCAGTTCGACGACGTCACCGTTGTAGAAGCGTCCCCGGACCTCGACGATCCCGGCAGCCAGCAGTGAGCGGCGCCGCCGGGCCACGGCGGCTACCGCGCCGTCGTCGAGTACCAGCTGGCCACGCGCGTCGGCGGCGTGCCGTACCCAGAAACGTCTGGCGGACAGTCGTTCCGGGCGGCCGGCGAACACGGTGCCCACCGATGCGTCGGCGAGGGCCTGCGCGGCCTGTTCGGCGGACGCGAGTAGCACCGGCACCCCGGCGTCGGCCGAGAGTCGGGCTGCTGCGAGCTTGGACGCCATGCCCCCGGTGCCGAGCGCGCCCCCGGAGCCGGCGATCACGCCGTCGAGGTCCTCGGGTCCGTGGACTTCGGGAATGAACTGCGCACGACGACCGTCGGCGCCCACCTTGCGCGGATCGCCGTCGTAGAGGCCGTCGACGTCGGAAAGCAGCACGAGCGCATCGGCGCCCGCGAGATGCGCGACGAGCGCGGCGAGCCGGTCGTTGTCGCCGAAGCGGATCTCGTTGGTGGCGACGGTGTCGTTCTCGTTGACGACGGCGACAGCGCCGAGCAACCGCAATCGATCAAGTGTCCGTTGCGCATTGGCGTGGTGCGCGCGATTGGAGATGTCGGAGGCGGTGAGCAGGACCTGGCCGACGATGCGGGAGTACCGGTGAAATGAGGTGCCCCAGGCATGGGCGAGCACGAGTTGGCCGACGCTGGCCGCGGCCTGCTTGGTGGCCAGATCGGTGGGACGTTTCTTGAGGCCGAGCGGGGCGATGCCCGTGCCGATCGCGCCGGAGGACACCACGATCACGTCCGACCCGGCGCGCATCCGCGCCTCGAGTGCGTCCGCGAGGCGATCGAGGCGACTGCGGTCGAGGCCGTCGTGCAGGTCGGTCAGGGCCGACGAGCCGATCTTGACCACGATGCTGCGCGCGTGTGCGATCTGTTCGCGGACGTCGCTCACGACAAGTGCTCGGTGTCGTCGTCCTCGACGGGCAGTCCACGCCGCAGCCGGCGTGCCTGTTTACGCTCGGCAGCGCCGATGCGCTCGTTGCGGTCGAGCCGAATGTCGGTGCCGCGTCCGGTGATCGGCACGTCGTCACCCATCGGGGTGGTCGGCTCCCAATCGAAGGTCATGTCCCCGATGGTCACCGGCGCACCGGGTTGCGCACCGAGACGGACCAACTCGTCTTCGACGCCGAGGCGGTTGAGTCGGTCGGCGAGATAGCCGACGGCCTCGTCGTTGTCGAATTGTGTTTGGGCGATCCATCGTTCGGGGCGCGGGCCGCGGACGATGAATCCGCCGTCGACGTCGGGATCGGGCGCGACGCTGAACTCGGACTCGTCGATTGCCTTGGGCCGGATGACCTGTCGGCGCGCCTGCGGCTTCGGATGCGCCTCCCGGTAGTCCGCGACCATCTTGGCGAGCGCAAAGGTCAGTTCCCGCAGGCCCTCATGGCTCACCGCAGAGATCCGGAACACCGGCCAACCACGTTGGACCAGTTCCGGTTCCACGAGATCGGCGAGATCGGCGGCGTCCGGGATGTCGATCTTGTTGAGGATCACCACACGCGGTCGTTCCGCCAGGTGACCGAGGCCGTGATCGGCGTCGAGAGCCGGCTGATAGGCGGCGAGTTCGGCTTCGAGGACGTCGATGTCGGAGATCGGGTCGCGGCCGGGTTCGAGGGTGGCGCAATCGACGACGTGCGCAAGCACCGCGCAGCGTTCGAGGTGCCGCAGAAAGTCGAGGCCGAGCCCGCGACCGGTTGAGGCGCCGGGAATGAGGCCGGGCACGTCGGCGATGGTGAACACGTCACCCGCGGACTGCACGACACCGAGATTCGGGGCCAGTGTGGTGAACGGGTAGTCGGCGATCTTGGGCTTGGCCGCCGAGAGCACCGACACCAGCGACGATTTGCCTGCCGACGGGAAGCCAACCAGGCCGACGTCGGCGACCGACTTGAGTTCCAGGACGAGGTCGCGATGCTGCCCCTCTTCGCCGAGGAGAGCGAAGCCGGGCGCTTTACGGGCTCGCGACGCCAGCGACGCGTTCCCGAGACCGCCACGGCCGCCCTGCGCGGCCTCGAAGGTGGCGCCTTCCCCGACCAGGTCGGCCAGGATGCTGCCGTCGGCGTCGAGCACGACGGTGCCGTCGGGCACGTGCAGGACGAGGTCCTCGCCGGTGGCACCGTCGCGGTTGTCACCCTGACCGGGCCTGCCGTTGGTGCCCTTTGCATGCGGACGGAAGTGGAAGTCCAGCAGCGTGTGCACCTGCGGGTCGACCACCAGGCGCACGGAACCGCCGTTGCCGCCGTTGCCGCCATCGGGGCCGCCGAGCGGCTTGAACTTCTCGCGATGCACAGACGAGCAGCCATGGCCGCCGTTACCGGCCGCGACATGAATCGTCACGCGGTCGACGAACCGGGACACGGGGCCCACTTCCTTCCGGGGAGAGACAATCTGGGAAAAACAAACAGGGCGAGCCCGGGTACGTGATGACCCTGCCCGCCCTGCGTAGAGCTGTGGTGTGAGGAGTACCGGGTCAGACCGCCGCGGTCTCCGGGACGATGTTCACCGTCTTGCGGCCACGCTTGGTACCGAACTCCACGGCACCGGAGGCGAGGGCGAAGAGGGTGTCGTCGCCACCGCGACCGACGTTGACGCCCGGGTGGAACTTGGTGCCACGCTGGCGGACGAGGATCTCGCCTGCGCTGACCTGCTGGCCGCCGAAGCGCTTCACGCCGAGGCGCTGAGCGTTGGAATCACGACCGTTGCGCGAGCTGGACGCGCCCTTCTTATGTGCCATTTCTGCAGTCCTCCTGAGGTAGGTGCGGGAATCGAATTACTTGATACCGGTGACCTTGAGGACCGTCAGCTTCTGACGGTGACCCTGGCGCTTGTGGTAGCCGGTCTTGTTCTTGAACTTGTGGATGCGGATCTTGGGACCCTTGACGTGCTCGACGACCTCACCGGTCACCGAGATCTTCGCCAGTTTGTCCGCATCGGTGGTGAGGTCCGAGCCATCGACGACCAACGCGACAGGCAGGCTGACGGTGCTGCCCGGCTCGCTGTCGATCTTCTCGACCTTCACAATGTCGCCCTCAGCGACCTTGTACTGCTTACCGCCGGTCTTGACGATCGCGTACGTTGCCATCGAAGCTGTCCTCTTTAACTCGTCTGTCGGACCCGCGGCGCCGTTGTCCGGCACCGGGGTGTGTGGTGTGCGTGCCTACGTGTTTCGCGTGGCCGATCGGACAACCGGGGTGTGGATCTCGGTGTTCCGGGCACAGCGCGAACCCTCCGCGGAAGGCGACCAATCAAGATTACGGGACCGTGTCCGGTCAGGTCAAACCAGCGTCGGACACGGTCACCGAACTCATTGATCGGCGGGTGGCGGACCGGCCGGGCGACCGGCAGTCCGGCGCCGCGGCCGTCGTCGAACCGCGACCGTCGCCTCCGCCGAGGAGGCGCCACCGGTCGGGCCGGACGTGGTGAGCGGTTGCGCTCCCCCGCCCCCGGCACCGTCGGCGGTCATGACCACCGGCTCGGCGTGCACGGTCGGGGCTGCCGCCTGCCGCACCACCCGTCGGCGACGCTTGGGTGCCGCTTCGGGCGCGGCCGCCGGCTCCGGTGTGACCGCTACAGGCTCGGTCACGACGGGTTCGGTCGCGGTGGGCTTCGGTTCCGGCTCGGCCGACTCAGTCGCCGGGGTTTCGGTCGCGTCGACCGTGGTCTCCTCGACCTCGACGGCCGCCTCTGCGGGCGCTGCCGATGCCACCTCGGTGAGGGTGTCCTCGACCTCGGCCACGATCTCGTCGTCATGATCGTGGTCGTGTGCGTGGGCCGCCATCGCCCGGAACATCGGGTGTTCGGCCGGGTTGTGCAACGGTTTGTGCTGCGGCTCCGGCGTCGCCTCCGGCTTGCGTCGGCCGCCACCCCGCCGGGAGCGCTTGGCGCCACCGTTGTCGCGGGCGGTGTTGTCCTCCGCACGCACCTCGACCGGGTTGGCATGCACGATGATGCCGCGGCCGGCGCAATGCGTACAGGTCGTCGAGAACGCCTCGAGCAGACCGGTACCGAGTCGCTTGCGGGTCATCTGCACCAGACCCAGCGAGGTCACCTCGGACACCTGGTGACGGGTGCGGTCGCGGGCCAGCGCCTCGGTGAGGCGTCGCAGCACGAGGTCGCGGTTGGATTCGAGGACCATGTCGATGAAGTCGACGATGATCATGCCGCCGATGTCGCGCAGCCGCATCTGCCGCACGATCTCTTCGGCCGCCTCGAGGTTGTTGCGGGTCACCGTCTCCTCGAGGTTGCCGCCCGACCCGGTGAACTTGCCGGTGTTGACGTCGACGACGGTCATCGCCTCGGTGTGCTCGATGATCAGCGTGCCGCCCGACGGCAGCCAGACCTTGCGGTCGAGAGCCTTTGCGAGCTGCTCGTCGATGCGGTGCACCACGAACGAATCCGGCGCGTCGGCGCGCGGCTTCTCGAACTTCTCCACCCGTTCCATCAGGTCGGGTGCCACGGCGTTGATGTAGCGCTCGACCAGATCCCACGCCTTGGGACCCTCGACGACCAGCTTGCGGAAGTCCTCGTTGAACAGGTCACGGACGACGCGGACCAGCAGATCCGGCTCTTCGTAGAGCGCCTGCGGTCCCGACGACCCCGACGCACTCTTGGCCTTGCTGACCGCGGCGTCGATGTCCTTCCACTTCGCCTCCAGACGCTCGATGTCGGCTCCGAGGTCTTCGGCGCTGACGCCTTCGGAGGCGGTGCGGATGATGACGCCGGCGTCCTCGGGCACCAACTTGCCCAGGATGCTCTTGAGTCGCTTGCGTTCGACGTCGGGCAACTTGCGGCTGATGCCGGTCGACGATCCGCCCGGCACGTACACCAGGTAGCGGCCGGCGAGCGAGATCTGGGTGGTCAACCGGGCACCCTTGTGGCCGACCGGGTCCTTGCTGACCTGGACGAGCACGCTGTCGCCGGGCTTGAGGGCCTGTTCGATCTTGCGGGAGCCGCCATCGAGTCCGGCGGCGTCCCAGTTGACCTCACCGGCGTAGAGCACGCCGTTACGGCCACGACCGATGTCGACGAACGCCGCTTCCATGCCGGGCAGCACGTTCTGCACCCGGCCGAGGTAGATGTTGCCGACCATCGACGACGACGTCTCGGTCGTCACGAAGTGTTCGACCAGCACGCCGTCCTCGAGGACCGCGACCTGCGTGTAGTCCTCGACCGGCAGGCCGTCGGTCGAGGTGGCGCCGTCGCCGTCGATGGCGATCTTGCTGTTGGCGTTGCGTTCCCGCACCACCATCACCCGATCGACCGCTTCGCGTCGGGCGAGGAACTCGGATTCGCTGAGGATCGGCGGACGGCGACGTCCGGCGTCGCGCCCGTCGCGTCGACGCTGCCGCTTGGCCTCCAGGCGCGTCGACCCGGAGATGCCCTGCACCTCGTCGCGGGCACGCTTGCTGCGCGGTTCCCGCTCGTGCACGACGGTGTTCGGCGGATCGTCGGGCGAGGCCTCATCGGGTTCGCCGCCGCCCTTGCGACGACGACGCCTGCGACGGCGCTTCGACGACGCCTGGTCGCCGTCCTCGGCGTCCGTGTCGTCGTCCTCGTCGGCCGAATCCTCGGCGTCGGAGTCGTCGCGTTCGCCCTCGGTGTCGTCGGCGTCCTTCTTCTTGGACTTCTTGCCCTTTTTCCCGGACGGGCGGGAGTCGGCGGTGTCGTCGTCACCCGACTCGTCGTCCTCGGCATCCGACTCGTCGGTACCCGAGGCCTCGGCCTGGTCGCCGCGTCCGCGGCCCCGACCGCGACGGCCGCGACGACGACGCCGCGACCCCTTGTCGCCGTCACCGGACGAATCGTCGTCGGATGCGGTGTCGGTGGTGTCCTCGTCGGACTTGGTCTTCTCGGGTGTGGTCTTGTCCGCGGCGCCCTTGTCGGTGGAGGGGGCGCCTGCGGTCTCGGTCCGCTCCGAGCGGGACGGCCGGACAGCGGGCTCGCGCACCGCGTCGGCCTGCGGCTGCAGGAACAGCGGGCCGACCGGGGCGATCTCGCCGCTGGGCACGATCGGGTGATGCTGGGTGTCCTCGACCGCTGAGAACAGCGTCGGGGCCTCGACCGGCTTCTGGGGCTCGGCCGGCGGTGTCGACAGAGAGACGGCCGGCGTCGCCGGTTCGGACGGCACCTCGGGCTCGGCCGTAGCCTCGACTGCTGCAGGCGCCTCGGGCTCGGCCGGCGTCTCCGCCACGACTGCCTCCGCGACGACCGGCTCGCTCGCGGGGACCTCGGCCACAGGCTCGACGGGCGCCGGTGACTCCGGTGCGGTCTCCGCCGCCGGAGCCGCCTCGGGTTCGGTCGGCGTCTCGGGCCCGGTCGGCGCCTCGGCCTCGGTCGCTGCCTCGACGCCTGCGGTGTCGGCGGCTTCTTCTGCGGCCTCTACCGCGGCTTCGTCGGGTTCGACGTGCGCGCGGATGCGATCGGCCACCGACTTGGCGACCTGGTTGTCGACACTCGATTGGGGGCTACGTGCGGCGATGCCGAGTTCGGCCAGGTGCGCGAGCACCTGCCGGCTGGTCTGGCCCAGCATTCTGGCCAGGGCATGCACGCGGATCTTGCTGGGAAATTCATCGGCCGATCCGGACGCTGCGTTCGCGTCAGTCGGCGACCCGTTGTCGGTCACTGCGTCTCCTCGCCCCCGGGCGCGTCGGCTGACGCGGCCACGCGAGGGCTTTGCTGGTGTGTCCCGGTCGTTGCCGACCGGTGTTGTGTGGTCTTCGCGTCTTCTCTGCGGCCGGGTGACTACCCGGACGCGAGTTGGCGCCTTGCGTGGTGATGACCTGGTTCGGCCTACATCTTCCACGCCGCCGGCATAGGGCTCCGACGGGGAAGACGGTCATCGGGGTAACCGATGCCGAACTGTTCATCCGGTTGACGGAAGCAAAGTGTGCCGCCGACAACTGTGCAAGTATCCCACACCACCCGACGATCCCCGCACACTATGCGTGTTTGGGCTATTCGCGCCGCACGGTGAACGGGGATCGGGAGACGATCGCGGGAGGTCAGGCGCCGAGGTCAGGGAACCAGAGGGCGATCTCGCGTTCGGCCGATTCCGGCGAATCCGAGCCGTGGACCAGATTGTTCTGGGTACTCAACGCGAAGTCTCCGCGGATCGTTCCGGGCACGGCCTTTTCCACCGGGTCGGTACCGCCGGCGATCTGCCGGAACGCGGCAACCGCCCGAGGTCCCTCGAGTACCGCGGCGACCAGCGGCCCCGACGTGATGAACTCGAGCAGCGACGGATAGAACGGCTTGCCCTCGTGTTCGGCGTAGTGGCCTCGGGCCACGTCGTCGCTCACGGTCTTGAGTTCCAGCGCCACCAGGCGCAGACCCTTGCGTTCGATCCGGCTGATGATGTCGCCGACGAGGTTGCGCGCGACGCCGTCGGGCTTGATGAGTACGAGAGTGCGTTCAGTCACGTGCACACCTTAACGTCTGGCCCGGACGACGCCGTGGCTACTGGCAGTAGCGTCCCGCGACCGGGAAGAACCCGTAGTTGAACAGGTTGCCCGAGCGCGAGCGCGGGTCGACGATGACCTGCACGCAGCCGCCCTTCGACCGCAGTGCGCTGGTGACCGCCATGTCGAACTGAGCGGCCAACGCGAGGTTGGCCGGTCGGTACTGAGCGGGCACCGGGAGTGCGGCGACGCCGTCGGCGACCTTCATCGCCGCCGCGCGCTTGGTCACGTCGTGGGTGGCGATGTAGCTGTACTCCCCTTCACCCGGCGACACGGGCTCCCCGGCGACCGGCAGGTCACTCGGCGCGATCGGCGGTGCTGCGTCGGCGACCCCGACGGCCCACGGCATACCGGCCAATGCCACGGTTGCGGCGACGATCCCGAAACGACGGTTGACGGAGTTCACGAAAGACAAGAATTTCCTCACGTTGCAAATTTGTTCGCAGCCAACACCCGACCACGGCACCCGGCATTGTCACAGCCGACCACCCTCCCCGGCTACCTCCCGGGGGTCACGGTTCGACAACGACTGGTCGATCAGCTCTCGATCGGCTCCTGACCGGCGAGCATCCCTCGATCGATCCGCTTCTGGACGTCGTTCTTGATGTAGGCGATGTAGACCCAGACGCAGCCGAAGATCACCCCGATGACCGCGATCGACCAATGAAAGAATCCGCCGGCGATCACGAACAGCTGCAGGATCAGGTCGAGCTTGATGGCATACGGACGGCCCTGCATTCCGGCGGCGACGATGTGCGCGAGCACCAGCAGTCCGAGGTAACAGCCGGAGAGCCAGGTGATGCCCGGACCGATCTTCGCGACGATCGGGAAGGTCAGGCCGAGCACGATGACCTCGAGGATCAACGTGCCGGCCATGACGCCACGCAACCCTTTCCACGGGTCGGTGGCCGGCGGGGTGAACCGGGCGGGCTCGGTCATGAGGGCTCCTTGCCGAACAGGGTGCGGGCGGCGCCGACGGTGACCACCGACCCGGTGATCACCACGCCCGCCCCGGATACCGGCTCGCCGTCGGATTCCTCGGCGAGTCCGATCGCGGTCTCCACCGCGTCGGGCAGGAACGGCTTGAGCACCACCCGATCCTCACCGAAGATCGGCAGCGCGATCTCGGCCAGGGTCTCGGTGTCCAGTGCGCGCGGCGATCCGTTGTTGGTCAGTACGACGATGTCGAAGACCGGCTCGAGTGCCTCGAGGACGCCTTCGACGTCTTTGTCCCCCAGCACCCCGATCACCCCGACGAGGCGCCGGAAGTCGAACTCCTCGGCCAGAGCCTGCGCGAGAGCCGTTGCACCGTGCGGATTGTGGGCCGCGTCAAGGAAAACGGTCGGGGCGCTGCGGACCCGTTCGAGTCGTCCCGGGCTCGACACCGCGGCGAAGCCCGCGCGGATCGCGTCCACATCGAGTTGCCGATCGGCCCCGGCGCCGAAGAACGCTTCGACGGCGGCGAGTGCGGTGGCGGCGTTGGCGGCCTGGTGCGCGCCGTGCAGCGGCAGGTAGATCTCGTCGTATACCCCGCCGAGCCCCTGCAACCGCAGCAGCTGACCGCCGACCGCGGTGACCGAATCGAGTACTGCGAACTCCGAATTCTGGCGCGCCACAATCGTTCCCGATTCGACGGTCTGCCGCAGCAGCACGTCGTACACCTCGGGTTCCTGTGTCGCGATGATGGTGACCGGGTCGACCGGCATCAGCTCGTCGGGCTGCGCCCCCTTGATGATCCCGGCCTTCTCCCCCGCGATCGCGGCCAGCGAATCACCCAGGTAGTCAGCATGATCCATGGCGATGGGGGTGATCACCGCGACGGTGGCGTCGATGACGTTGGTCGCATCCCAGCGGCCGCCCATGCCCGTCTCGACGACTGCGACGTCGACGGGCGCCTCGGCGAAGACGGCATAACTCATTGCGACGAGCACCTCGAACTTGCTCATCCGCGGGCCGCCCGAGGCTTCCGACGAGTCGTCGACCATGGTGATGTACGGCTCGAGTTCGCGGTAGGTGTCGATGTAGGTGCGGGCGCTGATCGGCTTGCCGTCCACCGAGATTCGTTCGGTGACGCGCTGCAGGTGCGGACTCGTGATACGCCCGGTCCGACGATGCAGCGCGATCAGCAGCGCATCGATCATGCGGGTGACCGACGTCTTGCCGTTGGTCCCGGCGATGTGGATGGCCGGATAGTTGCGCTGCGGGAAGCCGAGCAGATCCATCAGCAGATTGATCCGCGTCAGCGACGGCTCGATCTTCGTCTCCGGCCAGCGCGTATCGAGTTCGGCCTCGACCTCGGCGAGCTCGGCCAACGTGGCGGCGTCGTCGGCCGGCGTGGCAGCGTCACCGCCCGACCGTCCGCCCGAGCCACCCCCCGAGGTGACGTAGTCGCCCTCGCCGCCGAGCAGGTCTGCCAGGTCGGCGGATTCGACGCCGTCGAACACCGACGGTTTGGCCCCGCCGAGCTCATCGCCGTCGAGATCATCGGACCCGAGATGGTCCCGGTCGAGATCGTCGACGTCCTCGTCGTCGAAGCCGCCGTGTCCGAGATCGCGCGGGCTCACACGCCACCCAGCGCTGAGAGGGCCGCGGTGAGCCGCTCGACCTCTTCGGTGGCGACCTGTTGACGATCCCGGATCTTGGCGACGACGTGATCGGGCGCCTTGGACAGGAACTGCTCGTTGCCGAGTTTGCCGGTGGTCTGGGCGAGTTCCTTCTCGGCCGCCGCGAGATCCTTGGCCAGCCGTTTACGTTCGGCGGCCACGTCCACGGTGCCGGAGGTGTCGATGCGCACCGTGACCGTCGCCGACGAGAGCCGGACGTCGATGGTTGCGGTGGCGGCGAAGCCGTCGTCGGCGTTCTCGAGTCGCGCCAACGAATCCAGGTAGGCGCGCGACGCGGTCAGACCGGCCGCGTCGAGACCGTCGATCTCGGCGGCCACCCGCTGTCCCGGCCGCAGGCCCTGATCGCTGCGGAAGCGCCGCACCTCGGTGATCAGCCGCTGCAGATCGTCGATGTGTTGTGCCGCAGCGGTATCCGGCGTGCTCTCGGTGGCTTCCGGCCACGGTGCGACGACCAGCGACTCCCCACCGGTCAGCGCCTTCCAGAGCACCTCGGTGACGAACGGCATGACCGGCGCGAGCAGCCGCAGCAGTTCGTCGAGCACCGTGCCGAGCACCAGCGATGTTGCATGCGAACGAGTTTCGTCGTTCTCCGCGAACTGCACCTTGGCCAGTTCGAGGTACCAGTCGCAGACCTCGTCCCACGCGAAGTGGTAGAGCGCCTCGCACGCCTTGGAGAACTCGTAGGACTCGAAGCCTGCGTCGGCCTCGGCGCGCACCTGCGCGAGCCGATCGAGGATCCACCGGTCGGCCTCGGTCAGCGACGCGCGATCCGGGAGTTCACCAAGGGCAGCACCGTTCATCATGGCGAACTTGGTGGCGTTGTAGAGCTTGGTCGCGAAGTTGCGCGAGGACTGCGCATGGTCTTCGCCGACGGAGATGTCGCTGCCCGGGTTGGCGCCGCGGGCGAGGGTGAACCGCAGTGCATCGGCGCCGAAACGCTCCACCCAGTCGAGCGGATCGATGCCGTTGCCCCGCGACTTCGACATCTTTCGGCCGTGTTCGTCGCGCACCAGTCCGTGCAGGAACAGATTGTCGAACGGCACCTTGTTGTCGCCGCCCAGTTGCGGTCCGACATAGGTGCCGAACATCATCATGCGCGCCACCCAGAAGAACAGGATGTCGTATCCGGTGACGAGAACCGAAGTGGGATAGAACTTTTCCAGATCGGCGGTCTTCTCCGGCCAGCCCAGCGTGGAGAACGGCCACAGACCCGAGGAGAACCAGGTGTCGAGGACGTCGGTCTCCTGGGTGTAGCCGGCGGGCGGCTGCTCATCGGGTCCGACGCAGACGATCTCCCCGTCGGGGCCGTACCAGATCGGGATGCGGTGTCCCCACCACAACTGCCGGGAGATACACCAGTCGTGCATGTGGTCGACCCACGCGAACCAGCGGGGTTCCATCGACTTCGGATGAATCACCGTGTCGCCGTTGCGCACTGCGTCACCGGCGGCCTGCGCGAGGGTGGCCACGTTGACCCACCACTGCATCGACAACCGCGGCTCGATCGGCTCACCGGTGCGCTCGGAGTGGCCGACGCTGTGCAGGTAGGGCCGCACCTCCTTGACGACGCGGCCCTGCTCGGCGAGCGCCTCCCGCACTTTCACCCGGGCCTCGAAGCGGTCCATACCGTCGAATTGTGTTCCGGTGTCGGCGATCCGGGCCTCGTCGTCCATGATGGTGGGCATCGGCAGGTTGTGCCGCTGACCGATCGCGAAGTCGTTGGGGTCGTGCGCGGGGGTGATCTTGACTGCGCCACTACCGAATTCGGGGTCGACGTAGTCGTCGGCGATGACCGGGATCCTCCGGTCGACGAACGGATGGTCGAGTTCCGCGCCGATCAGGTGTGCGTAGCGCTCGTCGTCGGGGTGCACCGCGATCGCGGTGTCCCCGAGCATCGTCTCCATCCGGGTGGTGGCGACGACGATGTGCGGTTCGGCGTCGTCGAGACTGCCGTAGCGGAAACTGACCAGCTCGCCTTCGACGTCGTCGTAGCTGACCTCGATGTCACTGATGGCGGTCTTGAGTACCGGCGACCAGTTGACCAGCCGCTCCGCGCGGTAGATGAGGCCCTCGTCGAACATCTGCTTGAAGACGGTGTGCACGGCGCGGGACAGGCCGTCGTCCATGGTGAACCGCTCACGCGTCCAGTCGACGCTGTCGCCGAGCCTGCGCATCTGTTCGCCGATGTTGCCACTGATCTCGGCCTTCTCGGTCCACACCCGTTCGATGAACTTCTCCCGGCCGAGGTCGTCGCGGGTGAGGCCCTCGGCGGCCAGCTTGCGCTCGACCATCGTCTGCATGGCGATCGCGGCGTGGTCCATGCCGGGCAGCCACAGCACCTCGTAGCCCTGCATGCGCCGACGACGCGAGAGCGCGTCCATCAGGACGTGCTCGTAGGCGTGTCCCATGTGCAGCGAACCGTTGACGTTCGGCGGCGGGATGACGATGGAGAACGCGGGCTTGTCGCTGGTCGCGTCGGCGGTGAAATAGCCGGCATCCACCCAGCCCTGGTACAGACGACCCTCGTGTTCGGCAGGGTCCCAGGACTTCGGGAGTTCGCGGGTGGGATCGGGTGTGGTCACCCCATCGATCTTAGGTAATGGCCGAGGTCACACATGCAGGCGGTGCAGGTCCTCCGGCGCGTTGACGTTCGTCAGCCAGTCCGGTTGGGTCACCGCCACCCGATGGGTGGTCACCGCGTCGAGCACGGCCAGCATCCGCCGCTCCCCGCTCGCGGTGAGCTCGGCCAGGATCGGCGCCACGTCGGTGCGGTAGAGCCCGGCCATCGGATGGTCACGCTGATTGTCGCGGGCGATGACCGCCTGCGTCGACGGCGTCACCCCGAGCAGCAGTTCGTCGATGAGATCGGTGGAGATCAGTGGCATATCGGTGGCGCAGACGAACGCCCACGTCGCGCCGTCGGCACCCGCCGCGGCCAGCCCTGCGGCCAGACCGGCCAGCGGCCCCGCGCCGGGTTCCTCGTCGGTCACCCAGGTCGCCTCGGGTCCTCCGGTGCCGAATAGCCCCCGATAGGCCGCCGACTCCTCGGGGGCGACGACGAACACCGGCCGGCACCGCTCCCCGACGATGCGTACGACTCGTGCCAATAGTGGTTCGCCATCCCAGTCCATCGCCGCCTTGTCGGTACCCATACGGCGGGAACGACCCCCCGCGAGAACGATTCCGGCGACCTGTGCTGCGTCCTGTTGCGTCATGGGTCCAGTGTGCCCAGGCATCGTCGACGGCGGGGAGGATTCGACGACAAACGCCCACCGGTTGTCACCGGTGGGCGTCTGCGAAGCGGGTTCTGGCGGTTACGCGCTCTTGTCGCGCCGCTCCGAGCGGCTCTCCTTGCGCGGCACGATCGTCGGAAGTACGTTGTCGCGCACGGTTTCTCCGGTCACGACGACCTTCTCGACATCGTCGCGGCTGGGGATGTCGTACATCACCGGCAGCAGCACTTCCTCCATGATGGCGCGCAGGCCGCGGGCGCCGGTGCCACGGTGGATGGCCTGATCGGCGACGGCCTCGAGCGCGTCCTGACTGAACTCGAGTTCGACGTTGTCCATCTCGAACAGCTTGGTGTACTGCTTCACCAACGCGTTCTTCGGCTCGGACAGGATCGACACCAGCGATTCCTTGTCCAGGTTCGTCACCGACGCGACGACGGGCAGACGGCCGATGAACTCCGGGATGAGACCGAACTTGATCAGGTCCTCGGGCATCACCTCGGCGAAGTGATCGGTGGTGTCGACGACGTCCTTGCTGGCGACCTCGTTGCCGAAACCGATGCCGCGCTTGCCGATTCGCTCGGACACGACCTTCTCGAGACCGGCGAACGCACCCGCGACGATGAACAGCACGTTGGTGGTGTCGATCTGGATGAACTCTTGGTGCGGGTGCTTGCGCCCACCCTGCGGCGGCACCGACGCCTGGGTGCCCTCGAGGATCTTCAACAACGCCTGCTGCACACCCTCACCGGACACGTCACGGGTGATCGACGGGTTCTCGCTCTTGCGGGCGATCTTGTCGACCTCGTCGATGTAGATGATGCCGGTCTCGGCACGCTTCACGTCGTAGTCGGCCGCCTGGATGAGCTTCAGGAGGATGTTCTCCACGTCCTCACCGACGTAGCCCGCCTCGGTGAGCGCGGTGGCGTCGGCGATGGCGAACGGCACGTTGAGCATCTTCGCGAGGGTCTGCGCGAGGTAGGTCTTGCCGCAGCCGGTGGGACCGAGCATCAGGATGTTCGACTTGGCGAGTTCGACGGTCTCGCCGGTGCGCGAGTCCTTCTTCTCCCCCGCCTGAATCCGCTTGTAGTGGTTGTAGACGGCGACAGCGAGGGTCCGCTTGGCGGTGTCCTGACCGATGACGTAGTTCTCCAGGAAGTCGCGGATCTCCGCAGGCTTCGGCAGTTCGTCGAGTTTCACGTCGCCGTTCTCGGCGAGCTCTTCCTCGATGATCTCGTTGCACAGGTCGATGCACTCATCGCAGATGTACACACCGGGCCCGGCGATCAGCTTCTTGACCTGCTTCTGACTCTTTCCGCAGAAAGAGCACTTCAGCAGGTCGCCACCGTCTCCGATTCGTGCCATCGCCAGCTGTACCTTCCTTGTTGCTCCGGTCGTCCCGCGAACCATGGTGTCCGCAGGCACCCGGGCATGGATGACCGGTCGACACCGGCCCGTCCAATACTCCGACGGTACCCGCGTGCCGCTCGAACTTCGACCGATAAGCGCAAATGTCGCCCGCGGGTTTTCGGTCGTCGTCCGCCGTCTGTTGTCACGGTGTTCGTTGTGACGCTGTCTGTTGTTGTGACGCTCTGGGTTCCACGTTCCGCGCCCGGTCCGCCGCCGTAGAGGCATCGATGACGCAGAGGTCAAGGATGACGCGTCGGGGGGTCATTCGGCACGCACCTGCGACCGGCGTGTCGGGCCGCAGGTGCATGCCGCCGGCAGTCAGGACGCGCTTTTGCGCATCGACTTCTTGCGGTATTCGAAGACCTCGTCCACGATGCCGTATTCCTTCGCCTGCGCGGCGGTCAGGATGTTGTCGCGGTCGGTGTCCTTGCGGATCTTCGCCGCATCCTGCCCGGTGTGGCCAGCCAGGATCTCGTCGAGCCGGTTGCGGATGCGCTCGATCTCGGCGGCCTGGATCTCCAGATCGGAGACCTGGCCCTGGTAGGCACCGCCGGTACGCGGCTGGTGGATCAGGATGGTCGCGTTGGGCAGTGCGGCCCGCTTGCCCGGGGTGCCACCGGCCAGCAGGATCGCTGCGGCGGACGCGGCCTCGCCCAGGCACACCGTGACGATGTCGCAGTGGACGTACTGCATCGTGTCGTAGATCGCGAGCATGTCCGGCACGCTGCCGCCCGGCGAGTTGATGTACATGGTGATGTCGCGGTCGGGATCCTGCGACTCGAGCACCAACAGCTGAGCCATCACGTCGTTGGCGACGGTCTGGTCGATCGGCGTGCCCACGAACACGATGCGCTCTTCGAAGAGCTTCGCGTACGGGTCGTACTGCCGCTGGCCATTCGGGGTGTGCTCGATGAACTGCGGCAGGATGTAGCGCGCCTCGATGTTCTTCATCGCGACCGCCGAGGCCGGGATGCCGGCGGCGACGTCGGCGGGCAGTGACTGCAGAGAGTAGGTCATCTTCTTACTCCAAGGGTGTGACGTCGGTGGGTATCAGGACTTGGCCGGGGTGACCGACGCGCGCGTGACCACGTGATCGACGAGACCGTAGTCCTTGCCCTGCTCGGCGGTGAACCACTTGTCGCGGTCGGCGTCGGCCTCGATCCGCTCCAGCGGCTGGCCGGTGTGCAGCGCGTTCAGCTCGTTCATCTGCTTCTTGGTCGCGGCGAACTGCTCGGCCTGGATGGCGATGTCGGCCGCGGTACCGCCGATGCCCGCCGACGGCTGGTGCATCATGATGCGGCAGTGCGGCAGTGCGTGCCGCTTGCCCTTGGCGCCTGCGGTCAGCAGGAACTGACCCATCGACGCGGCCATGCCCATCGCGTAGGTCGCGACGTCGCACTCGGCGAGCTGCATGGTGTCGAAGATGGCCATACCCGCAGTGACCGATCCGCCCGGCGAGTTGATGTAGAGGTTGATGTCGCGGGTCGGGTCCTCGGCGGCGAGCAGCAGGATCTGCGCGCACAGCCGGTTGGCGATGTCGTCGTCGACCTGGGTGCCGAGGAAGATGATGCGCTCGCGCAACAGACGCTCGAACACCGAATCGGTCAGGTTCAGCCCGGCCGCTCCCGAACTCAGGGTTGGTGTGTGGATGGTCGGCTCACTCACTGTTCCTACCTTTGCCTGTCGTGGTGACATGCGGCGCGCTCGGATTCAAGCCCAGCCGCGTCAACCGGTTGCGTGACGTCCTCATCGACCCTAACGAATACCGTCGGGTGGTCAGTCCCGATGGGACCGGTCTTCGCTGAGAGCAGAACAGCCGGCGACGGGCAATGCCCGCCTCCGGCTGTTCAGAGTGGAGATCAGAGGTTCGCTCAGTCCTGCGCGATATCCTCGGCGATCTCCTCTTCGACGTCGTCGTTCTTTCCGAAGAACTCGCTGGTGTCCACGGAGTCCCCGTTGCTGTCGGTCACGGTCACGTCGCCGACGATCTCGGCGAGCGCCTTGCCGCGGCGGACATCGGCGTAGACCGCGCCCACCTGGTTGGCCTGGGTCAGCTGCGAGATGAACTCCTGCGGCTGCATGCCGTAGCGCTGCGCCTGGAACAGGATCTGCTGGGTCAGCTCGTCCTGGTCGACCTCGGTCTCCTGCTGGTCGGCGATGGCGTCGAGCAGCAGCTGGGTCTTCACCGACTTCTCGGCGGCCTCGCGGGCCTCGGCGTCCCACTCCTCGCGGGTCTTGCCCTGCGCCTCGAGGAACTTGGCGACCTGCTCGTCGTCGTGACCGAGCGCGTGGATGATCTGGTGCTGCTGGCCCTCGACCTCGTCGGCGACGACCTTCTCCGGCAGCGGGATCTCGACCTTCTCCAGGAGCTCCTCGAGCACCTTGTCGCGCACGGCGTTGGCCTGCTCGAACTTCTTGGAGCTCTTGACCTGCTCCCCGAGGCTCTCACGGAGTTCGTCGACGGTGTCGAATTCGCTGGCCATCTGGGCGAACTCGTCGTCGACCTCGGGCAGCTCGCGTTCCTTGACCGACTTGACGGTCACCGTGACCTGGGCTTCCTCACCGGCATGGTCGCCGGCGACGAGCGTGGTGGTGAACTCCTTGGACTCGCCGTCGGACAGGCCGATGAGCGCGTCGTCGAGACCCTCGATGAGCTCACCGGAGCCGACCTCGTGGGACAGCCCCTCGGTGGAGGCCTCGTCGACCGGCTCGCCGTCGACGGTGGCCGACAGGTCGATGGAGACGAAGTCGCCCTCGACGATGGCGCGTTCGACACCCTTGAGGGTGCCGAAGCGGGCGCGCAGCCCCTCGAGCTGCTCGTCGACCGCGTTCTCGTCGATCTCGAGCGCGTCGACCTGCACGGCCAGCGTGGCGAAGTCGGGCAGTTCGATCTCGGGACGGACGTCGACCTCGGCGGTGAAGCTGACCGGGTCGCCGTAGACGAGCTCACCCAGATCGATCTCCGGCTGCCCGATCGCCTTGGTGTCGGTCTCGTCGACGGCCTGCGAGTACTTCGACGGCAACACATCGTTGACGACCTGCGCGAGAATCGAATCGCGGCCGACACGGGCCTCGATCAGCTTGGCCGGCGCCTTGCCCGGACGGAAGCCGGGGATCCGGATCTGCTGGGCGAGCGTCTTGTAGGTCCGGTCGAACTCGCCCGAGAGCTCCTCGAACGGGACTTCCACATTGAGCTTGACCCGGGTCGGGCTCAGCTGCTCGACAGTGCTCTTCACGCCTGGTGCTCCTAACATCTGCATTTCTGCGTCATTCGAAAAGTTCTCGGTCGTCACTGAGTCGGGATGACAGGATTTGAACCTGCGACCCTCCGCTCCCAAAGCGGATGCGCTACCAAGCTGCGCCACATCCCGGTCGGCCCGTTTCCGCGCATACCGAAGCCGCAGACCAGAGCCAACAGAAGATAGTACGTGCCGCCTTGGTATCCACCTAAACGGGTACGGCCACCAGGTGATTTCTCCAATCCCGCGCCCACCCGGTACAGTCGTCAAGCGCACGCGCCGCCGATGGTGATCCCATTGGTTGACGCGGCTCGCGGGTGTAGCTCAATGGTAGAGCCCTAGTCTTCCAAACTAGCTACGCGGGTTCGATTCCCGTCACCCGCTCCACCAGGTCGCCGACGGTTTCACGTCGGCGACTTTTTGGTTTCGGACCGCATCCGAGTTCCTGTGATCCATACCACACTCGGCGTAGGGTGAGGTCATGTCCTCCAGTCACACGAAAAGCCAGCGCAAGTGCCCCAGCTGCGGGGCGAATCTCTACGTCCGTAAGGACGTGGCCCACAGCGACGAGGGCCCGGGCCGCGTCGACGTCATGCTCGTCTGTCGCGACGAGTCCTGCTCGGAACCCGCGCGCCACCTGCGCACCGAGCACCCGCAGCCGGCCTGACCACCGACCGGCGCCTCGTGAGGGTCATTCATGTCGATGTGACTGTTGTCACACCGACTGGATCGTTCGTCCCGGTCACCACGTCTCACCACGTAGTTCGGCGCACGCCCGGTCGTGGTGTGCCACAGCGACACCGGATTCGTCAGCTCGCCTTTGGCCGAAAGGCAACGTTTGTGTAACGATGGTTGCGCGCTCCTGGGGGTGCGCTTCACTAACCCAAACTTGTAAAGGTTTTCTCCGTGCTGACATCGAAGCCTTCTCGCGGTGCCACTCGCGGCACGACCCGTCGACTGGTTGCGGCCATCGTCGGCGTGCTCGCCGTGATGCTCGCACTGCCCGTCGCGGCCAGCGCGACCCCGGTCACCGTGATCCCCGGCCTGCCGCCGATCGAGATCCCGCAGGGCCCGGGCATTCCGCAGATCCCTGGTCTGCCGACGCCGCCCGCCCCGACGCCGAAGCCCACCCCGAAGCCGACGCCCAAGCCCACGCCGACTCCGGAGGCCAAGCAGAACGCGGGCGTTCCGGCGGTGCCGAATGTGCCGACCTCGACCGGCTGGATCGCGCTCGCCAAGGACTCGACGCACCAGATCTACTGGTACCGCAACGGTCAGTTCGTCAAGCAGATGCCGATCTCCATGGGTTCGGCCAAGCATCCGACGAGTAACGGCGTGTACCACACCAAGGAGAAGTACCGCGATATGTACATGGATTCGTCCACGTACGGCGTCCCGGTCGATTCCGCAGAGGGCTACCGCACCTACGTCGAGTACGCGACGCGCATGTCGTGGGACGGCATCTTCATCCACGCCGCGCCGTGGTCGGTCGCCCAGCAGGGCTCGAGCAACGTGAGCCACGGCTGCATCAACGTGAGCACCGCCAACGGCAAGTGGGTCTACGACACCATCCCGCAGGGCACCCCGATCGTGGTGCGCGGCACCACCGGTGGCGCCTACCAGGGCACCTAGTCCCAGAGTCTTCATCGAAGCGGGCCCCCCCTCCGGCGGGGGCGCCTGGTCGTGGGTGGGGTCCGCCCCGGCCCGGGTGCCTGCCCCAAGACCGGCGAGCGGTCACACGGCTCGAGAATCGCAGTCTGCCATGGGAGATGCATAGGGATCGTGCGGCGGCGCGAAGGTCGCGCACACCTGCATCCACGCGGCGAGTGCCTGACAGCCGGTGGTGTCCGGATCGGTGCGCGAGGCCCGACGATACGGCTCACGGGCGTACGAGGTGTGCCGCCCACCGAGCCGATTGGTGACGGCCACCCCGTGCCAGCGCATCACCCTGGGTAGGTAGCCGAGGACCTCGCGCGCCGCGGCACCGATGCGGCCGACATCCCGACGCATCTGGGTCAGGCTGATCGAGGTTCGCGATGCATTCTGAAAAGCGTTGTGCCGCACAAGCGTCCAGAGCTGTTGCGCCCACTCCCGGGGCCGCTGCAAGGCCATCGACGCGGTGAGGTCGGCGATGTCGCGCACCAGGGAGTCGGCGCCCGCATTGCAGATCACGTCGTCGGCGGCGCCCACCCAGTAGGTCGCGAGCCCCGGCGGCAGGTCCGGCCCCGGACCCGCGACACCCCAGCCGTCACACCCGTCGACGACGCCGGGCGGCTGATGCGGGTCGGCGACGAATCCGGCGGCCAGTACTCGTCGGAGCATCGGATCCCCCGACCGCCACAGATCGTGCAACACTGCCCGAATCACCACGGCGCCTTGCGAATACCCGATCAGCATGACCGGCCCGATGGTGGCGCGCAGTGCGTCGCGCAGGTGGCGTTCGCCGACGGTGAGACTCTGCCGATAGCTCACGCCGTCGAGCTGCGGCGTCGGGCCGTAGCTCGCCGGGTAGCCGACCCAGCGTGCGGCGAAGCGGTCGTCGAGGCAGTCGGTGACCGCGGCGAGCATCCCGGTCACCGTCGTGCGGTCGTCCCCGGCGAACGACTCGCCGGTGCCGCCGACGACGAGCACGGTCACCCGTGTGTCGCGGAATGTCTCGATCTCCATGTACCCAGGATGCCGGTGCATGTCGGGCAATGTGCTGGGCGGAGGCTGAGGAGTCGCTGTGATACTCCGATCAGCGCTGGCAGACCGGACACCAGAAGAGGTTGCGCCCGTCGAGTTCGGCGATCCGGACGGTGGTACCGCAGATCCGGCACGGCTCGCCGGCCCGCCGGTACACATAGGTGCGCGGCCGATCCGGCGCGTACGACGGCGCCCCGCGATCGTCGCCGTCGCGCATCACGTGAATTCGCCCGCGCCGCACGCCGATTCGCATCAGGTCGACGACGTCGGCCCAGATCGCGCCGAACTCGTCGTCGCTGATCGACCGTCCCTCGCGGTACGGGTCGATACCTGCACGGAACAGCACTTCCGCACGGTAGACGTTGCCGACCCCGGCCATCACCTTCTGGTCCATCAGCAGCGCGCCGATGGGCCGTTTCGATCGGGTGATCGCGGTCACTGCGCGCGTCGCGTCGGCGTCCCGCCGGAGCGGATCGGGTCCCAGCCGCGCAACAAGGGCGTCCAGGTCGGCGGGAGTGAACAACTCGCACGCCGTCGGACCCCGCAGGTCGGTGCCCATCTCGTCGCCCTCGATCCGCATCCGCACCGCGCCGACCGGGACGTCCATCGGCATGGCTGCCTCGGTGAAGGAGCCGTAGAGACCGAGGTGGACGTGCACCATCCGTCGGGACCGGCGGTCGCCGTAATGCTGGATGAGGTGTTTACCCCAGGCCTCGGCCTTGGCGAAGACGAGGCCGTCCACCGCCGCCGTACCGTCGGCAAAGCGCCCCTGCGGGCTGGTGACGTGGACCGTCTGTCCACCGAAGACGCGTTGCTGACGCCGCGCCAGCCGGTGGAGGGTATGTCCTTCGGGCACAGCTGTCGGTGAGTGCTCGGCTCAGTTCTGGCCGGGCACCGGCGGCGCCTCGTGGGTGCGCTCGTAGTCGGCGAGGATGTCGATGCGCCGCTGGTGGCGGGGCTCTTCCGACCACGCGGTGGTGACGAAGGCGTCGACGATCGCGAGTGCTTCCTCGGTGCTGTGCATGCGGCCACCGATACCGATCAGCTGCGCGTTGTTGTGCTGGCGTGCCAACTGAGCGGTCTCCACACTCCAGGCTAGGGCGCAGCGCGCACCGGGCACCTTGTTCGCGGCGATCTGCTCGCCGTTGCCGCTGCCGCCGAGCACGATGCCGAGGCTGCCGGGATCGGCGACCGTCTGCGCCGCAGCCGCGATGCAGAACGCCGGATAGTCATCCTGGGCGTCGTATTCGTGGGCCCCGCAGTCGACGACCTCGTGGCCGGTCGACCTCAGATGGTCGGCGATCTGGTTCTTCAATTCGAATCCGGCATGGTCGGCACCGAGGTAGACGCGCATGGCGCCACTATAGATTGGTCGCGTGGACGCTCAATCGCCGATCCCCAATGTGCCCGGAGTACCCGACGCCGCCTTCGGCTCCGCGGTCGAGACGGCCGGGACCAACGCCGGCGCGTATTGGTTGCCGCCGGCGCGGTTCGCCTTCGAACCCCGCAGGCATCCGTGGGAGAACCCGATGCTGGTCATCATCATCCTGCTGACGCTCATCGGCTATGCGGCGATCGTGCTGTTGGTGGTGACCGGCGAGTTCAGCGACTACTTCCTGACCCTGTTGGCGGCGCCGCTCGTACTGTTGCTGCTGCGCGGCCTCTCGTATGCGCAACCGCGGGTCAACGGGGTGCAGATGACGCCGTCGCAGTTTCCCGACGGCTACCGCATGGTGGTGGAGGCCGCCGCCCGCTATGGACTCGAATACGTGCCCGACGCCTACGTGGTGCTCGGCAACGGGCAGATCAACGCCATGGCGTCCGGGCACGGCTTCCGCCGCTACATCGTCGTGTATTCCGACCTGTTCGAGGTCGGCGGACGGGCCCGCGACCCCCAGGCTCTGGAGTTCGTGATCGGCCACGAGGTCGGGCACATCGCGGCCGGCCACACGTCGTACTGGCGCCAACTGGCGACCGTGGTGGGGATGAACATCCCGGTGATCGGTTCGGCGTTGTCGCGGGCGCAGGAGTACACCGCCGACAACTACGGCTACTACACGCGACCGGCCGGCGCTCCCGGGGTCATCGGCGTCCTCTCGGCCGGCAAGTACATGCTCTCCGGCGTCGATTTCGATCAGTTCGCCGATCGCGCCACCCACGAACGCGGGTTCTTCACCTGGGCGGTCAATGCCCTCGCCTCTCATCCGGTGCTGACCTGGCGGGCCGCGGCGTTGCGTGACCGCACCCGTCCCGGCGCGATGCTGTTCCGGCCCAAGGCGATCGTCCGCGGTGTGGGCAGCGGCAACGTGGTACCGGTGCCACCGCCAGCACATCCTGCTCTGGTGCCCGACGGTGCGCTGCCCAACGGGCTGACGGTGCCGCCCAAGATCTGAGACGATCAGACCCGTGGGGTCACGTCGTCGGACCAGAGGTGTCGGGTGGTGGGCGGTGCTGGGCACGTTGGCCCTCACGATCGGTATTGTCTCGGCACCGACGGCCTGGCCACGCCCCGGCGACCGCGTCGAAACCGTCTATGCGGCCCAGAACGGGGTGACCGCGTCGGTCGTCCGGCTGCGCATTCCTCTTCCGGCTTCGGCCGGCCCGCACCCGGCGTCGTGTGACTGGTTGTCCTACTTGCGTTTCCGACCGTCGGACGGACCGGCGTCATCGGGCTCGGCCGACCGGGTGCTGATTGCCCAGCCCGGCATCTTCGAGGGTGCGGGCGCCTTCGACAGCGTCGCCCGCAACACCGTGACCGCCGCAGCCGGGCGGGGACATCGGATCGAGTTCTGGGCGCTGGACCGCCGGTCGAATTGCCTCGAGGACCACACCGGCATCGCCGCAGGCCTGCGTACCGGATCCCTCGACGCCGCCTCGAACTACTACTTCGGCGGCACGAGTGTCGCCGGCCGACGCTTCGCCGGCTTCCCGACGAGCGGTCCCGCCGTCGATTGGCTGCGCCACCAGGGCATCGCCCAGACCGTGCGCGACGAATACGATCTCCTCCGCCACGAGATCCCCGATCCTCGTGTTCGCGCACGAAAGGTCCTGTGCGGTGGCCATTCCATGGGCGGATTCGTCACCGGCTACTTCGCCGGGTGGGACTTCGACGGCAATCCCCGGACCACCGGCGACGCCGGATATCGGCAGTGCGCCGGCTACTTCGCCCTCGACACGGCGGTGACGTCGGATTTCTCGTTCCGGGGTGCCTCGCTGCCGGACCTTCCGCCGCCGGTGGGTGCGGTCCTCGAGGCCGCCACCGGCAAGGTCGATGAGACGTTGCCCGTGCTGGCGCTGCCCGCGGTGATCAATCCGGAGACGATGAACCTGCTGAGCATCGTCGGTCTGGCGGCGCATCTGCGTCCGAACGGTGTCGACGAGATCGTGCGTCGCCTGCCCGACAACCCGAACGTGAACGCGACGCTGCGGGTGTTGCTCTCCAAGGACTTGGGCCAGTTCGTCACCGGTATCCCCGATGTGCGGTCGTTGCACGCCACCAACACCGCGATCCTCGGGGCGATCCTCGACGACAACTCGCAACCGTTCGGCTTTCTGCAGGCCAGCGTCGGCTTCATCACCGGAGGTCCGGTGGCGCCCAAGGACTTCCCGGTGCCCAACGCGGTGGCGCTGTCACCGCTCGGCGCTGGAAGCTTCGGCAACGCCCCCAAGTTCTCCCCCACCGGATTCGACCCGCGCGTGCTCTATTCGTGGCGGGACTACGACCAGATCGACCGGTCGCTGTGGCGGTACACGACACCGCGCAGCGAGATCACCTCGATCCATCAACTCGCCCACGATCTGTCGGTGCCGCCGCTGGACTTCACCGAGTGGTACTTCCCCACCGCGCTGCCCACCAGCCTCGCGATGGCCTCGGCTCCGTCCACCGCCGCGCACCTGAGGTATCCGGGCGTCGCCAATCGCGCACCGATGATCACCTTCGTCGCCGAGGGCGGCGTACAGGTCACTCCGCCGGACAATCCACGGCAGCGCGTGGTCCGGCTGCCGGGTTACAACCACATCGACGTGCTGACCGCGGCTGCCCGGCAGAACAACGGTCGTCCCGAGCAGGTGTCGACACAGCTGGCCGATTTCGCGATCAGCGGACGTTGATCAGTCGAACTCGGGGTCCTCGTTGCGGCTGCGCTTGAGTTCGTAGAAGTGCGGGTACGACGCCAACGCGACCGCACCGTCCCACACGGTGCCTGCGGTCTCCCCGCGCGGAATCCGGGAGAGCACCGGGCCGAAGAACGCGACGCCGTTGACGTGGATGGTCGGGGTGCCGACGTCGTCGCCGACCTTGTCCATGCCCTCGTGATGGCTCGTGCGCACGGCGTCGTCGAACTCGGTGGAGTCGGCGGCCTTGGCGAGTTCCGGATCCAGACCGACCTCGGCCAGCGATTCGGTGATGACCTGATCGAAGTCCTTGACCTGCTTGTTGTGGATGAGAGTGCCCATCGCGGTGTAGAGCGGCGCGAGGATCCCGTCCCCCTTCTCGGCGCGCGCGGCGGCGATGACCCGGACCGGACGCCAGGCTTCCTTCAGCTTCTCGCGATAGTCGTCCGGGATGTCCTTGCCCTCGTTGAGCACGGCCAGGCTCATCAGGTGAAAGTTCACGTCGATGTCGCGGACCTGTTCGGCCTCCAGAATCCAGCGCGAGGTGATCCAGCACCAGGGGCACAGCGGGTCGAACCAGAAATCCACACGATCGCTCATCGACATCGTCCTTCCGTGTTGTGTCGGGCCGGGCGTGCGACACCCAACCCCCTACCTCCGTCTTACAACCACGGATGGTCGCCGTCGATTCCGGTTGCTCCGTAAGCTGGCCGTTGTGACTGCTCCGAACCTCACGAGAGACCAAGCACGCGAGCGCGCAGCGACCGTCGACGTGCACAACTACGCGATCGAACTCGACCTGACCGACGGGACCGGGAAACCGGGTACCACGACCTTCCGGTCGGTGACCACCGTGACCTTCGCCGCCACCGAGGGCGCCGAGACCTTCATCGACCTCGTCGCACCCACCCTCGTCTCGGCGACGCTCAACGACACCGAGCTCGACGTCAGCGACTTCGACGAGTCCGTCGGCATTTCCCTGCCGTCGCTGGCCGCCGAGAACACGCTGACGGTCGTCGCCGACTGCGCCTACTCCAACACCGGTGAGGGTCTGCACCGCTTCGCCGATCAGAGCGATGATTCGGTCTACCTCTACTCCCAGTTCGAAACCGCCGACGCCAAGCGGATGTTCGCGTGTTTCGATCAGCCGGATCTGAAGGCCACCTACACGATCACCGTCACCGCACCGGAGGACTGGAAGGTCATCTCCAATGCGGCCGTGGTCAACAACCTCAAGGCGGAGCCGGGGATTCATCGGTTCCGCGAAACCCCGGTTCTCAGTACGTATCTCGTCGCGTTGATCGCGGGCCCGTACGCCGAGTGGACCGACACCTACACCGATGAGCACGGCACCATTCCGCTCGGCATCTACTGCCGCGCGTCGCTGGCCGAGCACATGGACGCCGAGCGACTGTTCACCGAGACCAAGCAGGGTTTCGGCTTCTACCACAAGAACTTCGGCATCCCGTATGCGTTCGGCAAGTACGATCAGCTCTTCGTCCCCGAGTTCAACGCCGGCGCGATGGAGAACGCCGGCGCCGTCACGTTCCTCGAGGACTACGTCTTCCGGTCCCGTGTCACCAAGTACCTCTATGAGCGTCGCGCCGAGACCGTGCTGCATGAGATGGCGCACATGTGGTTCGGCGACCTGGTCACCATGCAGTGGTGGGATGACCTGTGGCTCAACGAGTCCTTCGCCACCTTCGCGTCGGTGCTGTGCCAGTCGGAGGCCACCGAGTACACCAACGCGTGGACCACCTTCGCCAACGTCGAGAAGTCGTGGGCGTATCGGCAGGATCAGTTGCCGTCGACGCATCCGGTCGCCGCCGACATCCCCGACATCGCCGCCGTGGAGGTCAACTTCGACGGCATCACCTACGCCAAGGGCGCGTCGGTCCTCAAGCAGCTCGTCGCCTACGTCGGTCTCGAGGACTTCCTCGCCGGACTGCGCGACTACTTCGCCGCGCACAAGTTCGAGAATGCCACCTTCTCGGATCTCCTTGCCGCACTGGAGAAGTCGTCTGGCCGAGACCTGTCTGACTGGGGCAGCCAGTGGCTCAAGACCACCGGTATCAACGTCATGCGGCCCGACTTCGAGCTCGACGCGGACGGCACCTTCACGCGCTTCACCATCGTGCAGGACGGCGCTGCGCCGGGCGCAGGCGAGACCCGTGTGCATCGTCTGAAGGTGGGTGTCTACGACGACAACGGCTCCGGGAAACTCGAGCGTGTGCACAGCGCCGAACTCGACGTCGAGGGCGAGCGCACCGACGTCGCCGACCTCGTCGGCGTGGCCCGCGGCAAGCTCGTGCTGATCAACGACGACGACCTCACCTACGCCTCGGTACGCCTCGATCCGGAGTCCCTGGCGACGGCGACCGCCCGCATCGGCGACATCTCCGACTCGATGCCCCGCACGCTGGTGTGGTCGGCGGCGTGGGAGATGACGCGGCAGGCCGAGATGGCCGCCCGCGACTTCGTGGAGCTCGTGCAGCGCGGGATCGCGGCCGAGTCGGAAATCGGTGTCGTGCAACGAGTCCTGATGCAGGCGACCAGCGCGTTGGAGGCCTACGCGGACCCGTCGTGGGCGTCGGAAACCGGATGGCCCGGATTCAGTGCACGGCTGCTCGAACTCGCCCGCGGCGCCGAGTCGGGTTCCGACCATCAGCTCGCCTTCGTCAACACGCTGCTCGCGGGCAGGCTCAACGACGATCAGATCCCGGTGATCCAGGCTCTGCTCGACGGCGACGACCCCGCCAACCAGGGGTTGGCCGGGCTCACCGTGGACACCGACATGCGCTGGAAGTTGGTGCGTGCGTTGGCGACCGCCGGCGCCATCGACACCGACTTCGCTGCCACGCCGGTGATCGACGCCGAGGAGCAGCGCGACAACTCCGCCGCCGGCACCCGGCAGGCCGCCGCCGCACGCGCATCGCGACCGCTCGCCGAGGCCAAGGCCGACACCTGGGCGAAGGCGATCGACGACGATACGTTGTCGAACATCTTCACCCGCACCATGATCGAGGGCTTCGCCCGACCCGGCCAGGGCGAGTTGCTGCGCCCGTACGTCGCGAAGTACTTCGCGGCGGTGCCCGAGGTGTGGGCACGGCGGTCCAGCGAGGTGGCACAGACCGTCGTCGTCGGACTGTATCCGTCGTGGGCGATCAACGAGGAGGCCTTGGCCGCGGCTGACGAGTTCCTGGCCGAGGATCATCCGCCCGCCCTCAAGCGGCTGATCTCCGAGGGACGGGACACCGTCGCCCGGTCGTTGCGGTGCCGGGAGTTCGACGCCGCACAGTGAGCTACCGCCGCCAGCGGTAGCGGACCTGGGGTCGGCCGGTGTTGCCGTATTCGGTCAGCCGTTCCACGGCGCCGTCCTCGGCCAGCCGCTCCAGGTACCGCCACGCGGTGACCCGCGAAGATCCCAGGGTCGCAGCCACTTCCGACGCGGTGAGGCCGCCGTCGCTGTCGCGCACCGCGCGACCGACGGCGTCCTCGGTGTCGGGTGCGGCACCTTTCTTCGCTGTGCGGCGGGTGTCGGTGGTGCGCAGTTCGGCGAGCGCGCGGTCCACGTCGCGCTGGCTGACCGCGTCGGTTCCGCCGCCGAGGGCTTCGCGGTAGCCGAGGTACTGCCGGATCTTCTCGGCGAATGCGGCAAAGGTGAAGGGCTTCAACAGGTACAGCAGCACGCCGTGCGACATCGCGCTGCGCACCGTCGCCAGGTCGCGCTGCGCGGTGATCGCGATGATGTCGGGGTCGGGCCGGATTCCCGACAGCGCGGCGGCGAGGTCGATGCCGCGGGCGTCGGGAAGACCGAGGTCGAGCAGCACCAGGTCGATCGGCGTGCCGTCGGCGGCGGCCGACGAGGTGGCCCGGATCGCCTGCTGCGCCGTGGTGACCGCCCCGACGACCTCGAAACCGCCCAGGCGCCCCAGATATTCGCGATGGGCTTCGGCGATGAGCGGTTCGTCCTCGACGATGAGCACCCGGATCATCGGTTGTCCCCAGCGTCACGTCCGGCCGCTCCGACCGTCACCGTGACCACCGACCCGTAGGTGTTCTCCGCGGTCACCGTGCCGTCGTGACGGGCGACCACCTGCGCGACCAGCGCGAGTCCCAGCCCGCGACCTGCGGCGTCACCACCCGCCTTCGTCGACCATCCGCGCGTCTGGGCGCGCGCGAACAGTTCCGGGTCCATGCCCGGGCCACTGTCGGCGACGACGACCTGTAGTCGTTGCGCATCACCGGTCACCGTCACCTCCACCCACGGATCGTCGGGATCGCACGCGTCGAGCGCGTTGTCGATCAGATTGCCCACGACGGTGATCATCTCGCCCGCCGAGAGCACCTGTGTGGCATCGTCATTCAACTCGGACTCCTCGGTGAGGGTGAGCGCGATTCCGCGCTCGGCGGCCTGCGCGGTCTTGCCGAGCAGCAGCGCGGCCAGTGCCGGTTCCGCGACCGCTTCCGACATCCGGTCGATGAGTCGTTGGGACAGTTGGAGTTCCGTCGTGGCCATCTCCGCGGCCTCGGCGCCGCGACCCATCTCGATCAACGCGATCATCGTGTGCAGCCGGTTGGCGGATTCGTGTGCCTGGGATCGGAGGGCTTCGGCGAAGCGGGTCATCGAGTCGAGTTCGCCCATGGCCTCGGCCATTTCGGTGCGATCGCGGATGGTGACCACCGCCGCGTCGCGCTGCCCGGCCACCGGGGACCGACTGATCATCAGGGTGCGCCCGCCCTCCACGTAGATCGCGTCCACCAGCGGTTCGTCGTCGGCGGCAAGTATGTCCGGCAACGTGATCGGCGCCTCGGCGCCGGACACGCCCGGAACGTCGGACAGCAACCGCCGGGCTTCGTCGTTGACCAGGACCGGCGCCCCACCTTCGGTGACGACGAGCCCTTCGCGGATCGCATGCAGCACCGCGTCGTGATGCTCGTACATCAGTCGCAGTTCCTCGGGGGCCAGTCCCCCGGTCTGGCGTAGCAGTCGCCTGCGGATCAGCAGCAGTCCCAGCCCGGCCGTCACCAGGGCGGCCAGCGCGATCGCGACGATCAGCGGGAGTTGGCGCAACCAACTCTCGGTGAGGGTGTCGAGGGTGATCCCCGCGGCCACCATCCCGACGATCCGCCCGTCGGTGGCGCGTACCGGCGCGATCGTCCGGATCGACGGGCCGAGGGAGCCGGTGTAGGTCTCGGTGTAGACCTCCCCGTCGAGTGCCTCCGTCGTCGTCCCGAGATACCGCTGCCCGATCAACGCCGGCGTGGTGTGGGTGTAGCGGGTGCCCGCGGTGTTCATGATCGTGATGAACGCGATCCCGGTCGCCTCCCGCACCTGTTCGGTCACCGGTTGCAGAACCGCGGTCGGGTTCGGCCCGACCAGCGCCACCGCCGTCGACGGCGCGTCCGCGAGAGTGACCGCCACGGCAGTGGTCTCCTCCCGTGCCGCCCGATCGGCGTCGACGCGGGCGTCGATCGCGGCCAGCACACTGCCCGCCACCACGATCACCGCCACCAGCACCAACAGCCAGGTCACCGCCTGGCCGGCGAGACTGCGCGGAGCCACCTTGCGCATCATCGCCTCCCACGTTCGCTGAACGAAATGAACTCAACGGTGACCCGGGTCACCGACTCATCCCACAATCCATACACCGTCACATCTCGATCCTGTGCGACGACGCAACGAGAAAGGCAAGCGATGAACCTCCGACGAGACAAGAGCGGCTCACCGGGCGATCCCGGGCAGCCGGCGTCGACCGCCGACATCCCGGCGATCGCGAAGAAGCGCGATCGTACGCACTACCTGTACGTGGGCGTGATCGTGGCGGTCGTCGCCGGCGCCGCGGTCGGCCTGATCTTCCCCGAGGTCGGCAAGGACCTCGGCGTGCTCGGCACGATGTTCGTGAGCCTGATCAAGATGATGATCGCGCCGGTCATCTTCTGCACCATCGTGCTGGGCATCGGTTCGGTCCGCAAGGCCGCCACCGTCGGCAAGGTCGGCGGGCTGGCGTTCGTCTACTTCCTGGCGATGTCGACGATCGCGCTGGCCATCGGTCTGGTGGTCGGCAACCTGATCAAACCCGGCGACGGCCTCAACATCAGCTCGGTGTCCGGCAAGGGCGCCGAACTCGCCGAGAAGGCCCACGAATCCGGCGGCACCCTGGAGTTCATCCAGGGCATCATCCCGACCTCGATGCTGTCCTCGCTCACCGAGGGCAGCGTCCTGCAGGCCCTGTTCGTCGCGCTGCTGGTCGGTTTCGCCATCCAGGCGATGGGCCGCACCGGCGAGCCGATCCTGGTGGCCGTCTCCTACTTCCAGAAGCTGGTCTTCAAGGTCCTGACGATGATCCTGTGGATCGCGCCGATCGGTGCGTTCGGTGCCATCGCCAATGTCGTCGGCCAGACCGGGTGGGCCGCCATCCAGCAGTTGCTGATCCTGATGCTCGCGTTCTACATCACCTGCGCGCTGTTCGTCTTCGGTGTCCTCGGGGTGCTGCTGCGCACCATCGCCGGTGTGTCGATCTTCCGCCTGGTGCGCTACCTGGCCCGCGAGTACCTGCTGATCTTCGCGACGTCGTCCTCGGAGTCCGCCCTGCCGCGACTGATCGCCAAGATGGAGCACCTCGGCGTGGAGAAGACCACGGTCGGCGTCGTGGTCCCGACCGGCTACTCGTTCAACCTGGATGGCACCGCGATCTACCTGACGATGGCCTCGCTCTTCATCGCCGACGCGATGGGCGACCCGCTGTCGATCGGTGAGCAGATCGGTCTGCTGGCCTTCATGATCATCGCCTCGAAGGGTGCGGCCGGAGTCAGCGGCGCCGGACTGGCCACCCTGGCCGGTGGTCTGCAGGCCCACCGCCCGGAGATGCTCGACGGCGTCGGACTGATCGTCGGCATCGACCGGTTCATGTCGGAGGCCCGTGCGGTCACCAACTTCTCCGGTAACGCCGTCGCCACCCTGCTGGTCGGCTCGTGGACCAAGACCGTCGACAAGACCAAGGTCGACGACGTGCTCTCCGGCCGCGACCCGTTCAACGAGATGGACATGGTCGACGACGACGTGCTCGAGACTCGACCGCGGTCCGACAGCGACGATCGCGCGCTGGTCAGTCACTGACACCAACGACAACAGCGGGGGGCCACAGCGGAGGGGAGGGTGCGGGGCGGGGGGGGCGGAAAGGGGAGGGCTGG
>NZ_JBCLVJ010000015.1:0-125071 GCF_048537925.1 Gordonia sp. CPCC 205515
CACCGAGAGGTGAGCGGCCGCTGTTGTGGTCGAAACAGAGGTCAGGACGATGCGGCGGCGGTCGACATGACCCGCAGCGCGGAGATGAGTCCGTCGATGAGATTGCCCTGCCGGATGCTGGTGATGGCAGCGGTGACGCCGAGCTGGGCAACCCGATCGTTGACGCGATCGGCGACCGCCACACCGGAGACCACCACGACATCGTGGGTGTTGGGTGACACCGCGATCAGTGACCCGTGAGCGGGTTCGGGGGCGCGCAGCAGTACCGCGCGGGCGTCCGCGACCGCGTCGGCGCCGAGATCGCCGATGAACACCGAGAACCGCACCTCGGCGCGCTCGCTGGCGTCCTTGAGGGCGTCGTCGAGGCCGATCAGTTCATCACGGGTGAACGGCGGCGTCGTGGGGGCGTCACCCGGGTATCGGGTCGCCGAGACACGTCCGCTGTTGGTGATGACGGTGCCCACGGGGAGGGCACTGGTCGAGACGAGATCCTGCTCGTGGCGTCCGTGGACGAGTTCACCATTTGCCACTTGCCGACGCTCCTTCCACATCGGTCGCTTCCACATGGTGGGCGAGCGCCATCGGTTCGATATCGGTTGCGCTGAACAGCAGCGGCTGGTGATCCCATTGCTGGTCGAGGGTGTAGTTCTGCACCTTCGGGTACTTCACGCCACCCGAGAACACCATCGCGACGATGCACAGGATCACGAACACGATAGTGATGATCGTGACGGGCACTCCGAGCGGGACGATCAGGCTTTCCATGTCACCCTTTCGAACGGTTTGTCGGGCCGACCACATGACGCCGACCCGACGGTCGGCGTGACACAGGTCGTGTGATCAATCTAGCCGACGGCAACGACATGCGGGCGGCGACCCCTACAGCGCGTCGTAGACCGGCGCGAGCCCGCGGAATCGGGCCTCAGGCCGCACCCGCATCGATGTATTGCGCCCATGCCGGATCGATCTCCTTGACCGTCGCGAGCAGCCGCCAATGGCGTCCCTTCGGTGCGGTCGGCGTGATTCGCAACGCCCAGCCGAGTTCGCTGAGCAGCCGATCGGCCTTGTGGTGATTACAGCTCGCGCAGCACGCGACGCAGTTCTCCCAGCTGTGCCCGCCGCCGCGGCTGCGCGGCACGATGTGATCGATGGTGGTCGCCTTGGCCGAGCAATATCCGCAGCGGAAACGGTCGCGGTGCATGAGCGCCGCGCGGGTCAACGGGATCACCGCGCGATAGGGCACCTTGACGAAGGTCCGCAACCGGATGACGGTCGGGATCGGCACCGCGAGGTCTGCCGAGTGCACGGCCATGCCGGCGGCGTCGGCGTGCACCACATCGGCGCGTTCCCGCAGGACCAGGACGATGGCGCGGCGAAGTGAAATGGCGGTGAGGGGCTCGTAGGTCGCGTTGAGCAACAGCACTCGTCGTCGACCCCAGAGGGATGCGGGACGTACGGGCGGATCGGGGGAATCGAGACGTCCACCGGGCACCGAACTGAGCCCGTGATGGCGCGACTGCCCGCCGCTGTGCGCCTTCGCAGCTTTCCTCACCGTCATACGCGTCTCCCGCCTGCACCGACGAGGTCAAGTGCATCACGGAACACCGACGATTGCACGACAATTCTGCGTGTCCGCGCAGGTCGACTGAGTGAACACCGTGTGACGCGACAGTCACCACGCGTGCGATGTTGAGCGATCGGCAAACGGTGGCGACAATGGGGAGCGTGAGCACCGAACTGCCCCGGACCCAACGCACCTTCTACGAAGAAGTCGGCGGTGCGGACACATTTCACACGCTCACCGCGCGGTTCTACGAGGAGGTCGCCGCCGACGACGTGCTGCGCCCGCTGTACCCGGAGGCCGACCTCGGACCCGCCGAACGTCGCCTGCGGATGTTCCTCGAGCAGTACTGGGGCGGTCCCCGCACCTACTCCGAAGAGCGCGGGCACCCGCGACTCCGGATGCGGCATCACCCCTTCAAGATCGGGCCGATCGAGCGGGACGCCTGGCTACGCTGCATGCACACCGCCATCGCCTCCATCGACGCCGACACCCTCGACGACGCGCATCGCAAGGCGCTGGTCGACTACATGGAGATGGCCGCCCAATCCATGGTGAACTCCCCGTTCTGATCGTCGGCGTGTCGCCCGATGGCACGCGATGCCACCTGTAGTTCTCACAGAAAACACAGGTAGGGCACAATGACGACGGTGAGCGACGAGACATCGAATGTTGTCCCCGCCGAACCGGATCCAGACAGCCCGTCTGACGAGGCAGTGACCGACGCCGAGCAGCACGAGCAGGACGTTTCCCCAGCGTCGGACGGGGCCGATAGCGCAGACACCGACGAGGCCGAGGTTGCCGTCGACGACGAACCGGTTGCTGTCGACGACGAACCGGTTGCCGTCGACGAAGGATCCACCCCGATCCCTGAGGAGCGAGGCGCCAGCCGAGCCACGAAGGGCGACGCAACCGAAGAACCCGACGAACCACCCGTGGTCCCGGCGTCGACCGAAACCCAACTCGACCCCACCGACACCGAGTGGTGGAAGAACGCGATCTTCTATCAGATCTATCCGCGGGCCTTCTCCGACCTCAACGGCGACGGCGTCGGCGACCTCGCCGGCGTGATCGACAAGCTCGGCTATCTCGAGCTGCTCGGCGTCGACGCGATCTGGCTGAGTCCGATCATGCGCTCCCCCATGGCCGATCACGGCTATGACGTGTCCGACCCGCGCGACATCGACCCGCTCTTCGGCGATCTCGCGCTGTTCGACACGCTGATGACCGAGGCCCACGACCGCGACATCCGCGTGACGATGGACCTCGTCCCCAACCACACCAGCGACCAGCACCGCTGGTTCGTCGAGGCGTTGGCCGCCGAACCGGGCAGCCCCGAACGTGCCCGCTACATCTTCCGCGACGGGGTCGGCGAGAACGGCGACGAACCACCCAACAACTGGCACAGCGTGTTCGGCGGCCCCGCCTGGACGCGGGTCACCGAGGCCGACGGCTCCCCGGGGCAGTGGTATCTGCACATCTTCGCCGCCGAGCAGCCGGACCTGAACTGGGAGAACCCGGAGGTCTTCGACGATCTCGAGACCACGCTGCGGTTCTGGCTCGACCGCGGTGTCGACGGTTTCCGGATCGACGTCGCGCACGGCATGGCCAAGCCCGAGGATCTGCCGGACATGGACCTCGAGAACGTCGGACTGTTGACCAACAGCGACGACGACCCGCGGTTCAACAACTATGCGGTGCACGAGATCCACCGCAAGATCCGCACGGTCATGGACGACTACCCGGGCGCGGCCAACGTCGGCGAGATCTGGGTCGAGGACAACGAACGCTTCGCCGAGTACCTGCGGCCCGACGAACTGCATCTCGGGTTCAATTTCCGGCTGGCCAAGACCCCGTTCGAGCCCGCCGAGATCCGTAGCGCGATCGAGAATTCACTGGCATCGGTGCTGTCGGTCGCCGGCACTCCCACATGGACGCTGTCCAATCACGACGTGGACCGCGAGGTGAGCCGGTACGGGCACGTCGACGGCAGCGACGAGATCGATATCGACCTCGGTATCCACCGCGCCCGTGCCATGCTGCTCGTCGAACTCGCCCTGCCCGGCTCCATCTTCATCTACAACGGTGCCGAGTTGGGTCTGCCCAACGCGGAACTGCCCGACGACGCGCTGCAGGATCCGGTGTGGGAACGCTCCGGACATACCGAGCGCGGCCGCGACGGCTGCCGGGTTCCGTTGCCGTGGGAGGGAACCGAGCCGCCGTACGGCTTCACCACCGCTTCCGACACGTGGCTGCCGATGCCCGACACGTGGGCCCGGTTCACCGTCGAAGCACAGCTCGAGGACCTCGACTCGACTCTCTCGCTCTACCGCGAGGCCATCGAATTGCGGTATCAACGGCCAGAATTCGCCGGTGACACGGTGGAATGGTATGGGGCGCCGGAAGGTTGCCTGGCATTCCGCCGATCGGCGGGACACCTGGTGTGCGCACTCAACACGAGCGACGTCCCGGTGGCACTGCCGCCGGGCGAGGTCCTGTTGTCGAGCTACCCGCTCATCGACGGGCAACTGCCCCCGAACTCGGCGGCCTGGCTGGTCTGATCCACCTCGATCTGATCCGTCACGGCCGGGGTCACACGGGGATCATGGCGATGCGCTCGCGACGCTGGTAGACCGAGCCGTACCGGGCGTCGATCCGAATCCACGTCGGCGACACCCGGATTCGGACCGGTTCGGTCTCGGCGATCAGCTCTGTCGACGATGTCTCGGTGATCTCGTGACCGTCGGCATCCCGGATGAATCCCATTGCGGTGAGCGCGAACAACGCGCGCATCGTGACCGCGGCCCGGACCTGCTCGTCGTCGGAGGACACCGCGAGCACATCCTGGTCCAGCAGACCGGTTGCAGGTCCATGCGCACTGCCCTCGGTGCGCGCGAGATGCGCTCCGCCGCGCGACAATTCGACGACAGTCCGGGCGGGAACGTCGTCGACGTGGGCGAATCCGGTGCTCGGCGGCAGCGCGCCGCGCCAGGCGCTGTCGAAGGAGAAACCGGGGTCGACGGCGGTATCCGGTTCAGCGCTCGACAGCACGCTGCGCAGCGCGGTCGCGTCGCAGACGAGATCGTCGGGCGCCACCGCACCGAATACCGAACGTCCGGCGAGGACGTCGAATCCGGTGTTCACCCAGAGTCCGAGGAGCCCATCGGGGCGCGCCTTGATGCGGACCACTGCGGTGGAGTCGCCGCGCAGCGCGCGCCCGAGGAAGGCAATGGCATCCGACCGATCGCCCGGCCCTGCGACGGTGACATGCCGTTCGGGAGCGGTCATCGGCCGGCGGGCGCGATGTGCACCGGTAATCCGTTGAGCACCACCGTGCCCGAGAGCGGATCGAGCACCGAGCCGTCATTGAGTTGATTGACGTTCACGCCGGGATGCTCGGCGGCGACGGTCAGCCGCGTGCCGTCGACGTCGTGGCCCCAACCGTGCGGCAGCGAGGCGACACCGGGCCGGATGTCGGCGGTCACCTCGATCGGCACGATCACCTCCCCCGCCGGACCTTTGACGATGGCGAGGTCGTCGAGGCCCAGTCGGGCGGCGTCGTCGGGGTGGATCTGCAGTGTGCAGCGGTTGGTGCCGCCGGACAGGGCGTTGAGGTTGTGCATCCAGCTGTTGTTGGAGCGCAGGTGCCGTCGCCCGATGAGGACCAGATCCGCAGGGCCCCGATCTAGCGAGGCACGCAACCGGTCGACGTCGGCGATGAGGTCGTCGGCCGCGAGTTCGACTGTGCCCGAGGCAGTTCGGAGCACCCCCGGGAGGCGGGGTTGCATCGGGCCGAGGTCGATGCCGTGCGGTGCGGCGAGCAGACGTGCGAGGGTCAATCCGTCGGGCTTGGCGCCGAACGCATCCCCGTATGGTCCGACCCGCAGCATCATGTCGAGGCGTCGTTCGTAGCCGGGGCCGTCGGCGAGCATACCGGTCAGTTCGTCGACGTCGCGTCCGGCGATCGGTGAGCGCGGGTCGGACACCTCCTTGGCCAGGGTCATGCTGATCACCTGGTCGTCGACCAGCGCGGGATCGGCGTGCACCCCGAATCCGTAGATGGCCAGGATGATTCGGGAGAGAATGGTCGCCTCGTCGGGACGGCCGTCACCGGCGAAGACCGGCGGCGAGTACCGGGCGGTGGCGTGCACGGCGAGTTTGTCGAGCGCGAAGTCGTGGTGCGGCGCCTGCGACGGCGGAGGCGGTGGCAGGATCACGTCGGCGTGCCGAGTGGTCTCGTTGAGATACGGGTCGACGCTGAGCATGAAGTCGAGGCCGTCGAGCGCGGCGGCGAGGCGGTGTCCGTCCGGCGCGGAGAGCACCGGGTTGCCGGCGACGGTGATCAGCGCCCGGATCTGCCCGTCCCCCGGTGTGTCGATCTCCTCGGCCAGCGCAACCGCCGGCAGTTCGGCGGCCGCCTCGGGGTAGCCCGACACCCGGCTACGCCACCGTCCGGTACGAAAACCCTTGCCCGGCCGGGCACCACGCGGTGCCTCGGAGGTCGCCGACAGCGGGAACATCACGCCGCCGGGCCGGTCCAGATTTCCGGAGAGGATGTTGATGGCGTCGATCAGCCAGCTACCGAGGGTGCCGAATTCGACTGTGGTGGTGCCCATTCGGCCGTACACGGCGGCCGATGGCGCCTCGGCGATGGCGTGCGCGAGATCACGGATCTGTCCGGGATCCAGATCACAGTGAGCGGCAACAACTTCCGGTGCGAAGTCCGCTGCGAGCCGGCGGAGTTCGTCGACGCCGGAGACGAACGCGCCGATGCCGCCGAGGTCGGGTGCGACGAGATCGTCGGCGAACAGCACGTTGACGATGGCGAACAGCAGTGCGGCGTCGCTACCCGGGCGCGGCGCGAGGTGGACGTCGGCGAGTTTCGCGGTGCGGGTGCGCGCGGGATCGATGACGGTCAGTCGGCCCCCGCGTTTGCGGAGCGCGGCCAGTTTCCCCGGGAAGTCCGCGGCCGTCGCCAGACTGCCGTTGGACACAACGGGATTGGCGCCGATGATGACCAGGTGGTCGGTGCGGTCGAGGTCGGGGACGGTGAACGTCGCGGCGTGACCGTACAGGTATCCCTGGGCCACCTGCTTGGGCATCTGGTCCAGGGTGCTGGCACTGAAGACGTTCTTGGTGCCGAGTGCGCGGGCCACCAGCGGGCCGTAGAGTGCGCCCGCGACGGTGTGCGCGTTCGGGTTGCCGAGGTAGAGCCCCACCGACGGCCCGCCGTACTCGTCGATCACGCCGCGTAGTCGTTGTTCGACGATGTCGAAGGCCTCGGCCCAGTCGACCTCGACGAGTCGGCCGTCGCGTCGCACGAGTGGTGCGGTCAACCGGTCCGGGTCGTTGTCGAGTTCGGGCAGGCTCGCGCCCTTCGGACACAGGTAGCCGTGGCTGAATACGTCGTCGTGATCGCCGCGCGCCGAGAGCACGCGGCCCCTCTCATCGTCGACCTGCAGGGTGAGTCCGCAGGTCGCCTCGCACAGTGGACAGATTCGCAGCGCGGTCCGGGCCATGGTTCACCATAGCCCGCCGCGACCGGTCAGCGGATCACGCTGCGCAACTGCCGTGCCGCCACCGACAGTGTGGCCAGGTCGAGCGTGCCCGATTCCTCGATCTCGGCGAGGGTCGACCGCACCCGCGACAGGCGCGACGCATGCGAGAACTCCCACTCCTCGATCTTCTCCGCCGGCGACTCCTCGGGCTCCCCCACCTCGAGCACCTTGAGCGTCAGTGCCCGCAGAGCGCCCTGCATGTCGTCACGAAGGGCCAAGCGCGCCAGCGCGTGCCAGCGATCGCCGTACTCCAGGTTGGACACCGCGGTGAGTAGTTCCTCGATCCCGAAATGCTCCATCACCCCGAAGTAGAGTTCGCCGACCTCCACCGGATCACGATCGGCGATCTCGGCGGCGTCGATGATGTCGAGCAGGCAGAAACGGTGCAGACTCACTGCGGCGTCGTGCGCGAGATCCTGCGGCACCCCGGCCTCCCGGAAGCGCCGCGTGCGAAGCTGGACATCACGTGCCGAACTCGCCCCGAACCAGCTGTCGATGAGTGCGGTCAGGGTTTTGGCCCGGTCGCGGTAGCGGGTGATCTCCGCGGCCATCGCGAGCGGTTGCGGCCGAAACGCGAGCAGCCAGCGCGAGGCCCGGAAGAGCAGTCGCCGCGAGTACATCATCATCTCGTCGACGGCGGCCACGTCCGCGGGTGCGTCTTGGATGCGGGCGAACAGGTCATCCATACCGAAGACGGCACTGGCCACCACGTAGGCGCGGACGCCCTCCTCGGTCGACGCGCTCGCCCCCTCCCCCAACCGGAACAGGTGGGTGGTGCCTGCCTTGTCGATGACATCGTTGACCAGCGTGGTGGTGACGATCTCCCGACGCAGGCGATGCGACCGGATACCGGTCACGAACCGCTCCCGCAACGGGATCGGGAAGTAGCCCGCAAGGCGGTCATCGAAGACCTCGTTGTCGGGCAGGTCGGTGGCGAGCAGTTCGGATTTACTCGCCAGCTTCACGTGCGCCATCAGGGTTGCCAGTTCCGGCGACGTCAGACCGCGGTGGAGCTCACCGTGGATTCGCTTGTGCAGCTGCGCGGGTTCGGGCAACGCCTCCAACCGCAGATCCACCCCGTGGTGGCGCGCCAGGTCGGCGAGCATGCGGGCATGAACGTCCACCCGCAACGTCGAATACTGTCGGCAGAAGCCCAATTCGGCATTCTGCGCGATGTTGTCGGTGAGCACCAGATCCGCGACTTCGTCGGTCATCGACTCCAGCAACGGATTACGGTCGGCTGCGGGGAGTTCACCACCCGAGACGGCCGAGTCGAGCAGGATCTTGATGTTCACCTCGTGATCCGAGCAGTCCACGCCGGCGGAGTTGTCCATGGCGTCGGTGTTGACGCGGCCACCGGCGAGATCGAACTCGATACGGCCGCGCTGGGTCACACCCAGATTGCCGCCCTCCCCGATCACCTTGGCCCGCACCTGGTTTCCGTCGACCCGGATGGCGTCATTGGCCTTGTCCCCGACGTCGGCATCGGACTCGGTCGACGCCTTCACATAGGTACCGATGCCGCCGTTCCACAGCAGGTCGACCGGTGCGAGCAACACCGCCCGGATCAGCTCGGGCGGCGAGAGTGCCGTCACGTCGTCGGCGAGCCCGAGGGCGGTGCGCATGTCGGCGCTGACCGGGATCGACTTCTGGTCGCGCGGCCACACCCCACCGCCGGCGCTGATCAGACCGGTATCGTAATCGGCCCACGACGAGCGCGGCAGTGCGAACAGTCGCGCGCGTTCGGCAAAAGAGGTGGCCGCGACGGGATTCGGGTCGATGAACACGTGCCGGTGATCGAAGACTGCCACCAGCCGGATGTGTTCGGAGAGCAGCATGCCGTTGCCGAAGACGTCACCGCTCATGTCGCCGACACCGACGACGGTGAAGTCCTCGGTCTGCGTATCGACGCCCATCTCCCGGAAGTGTCGTTTCACCGATTCCCACGCACCGCGGGCGGTGATACCCATCTCCTTGTGGTCATAGCCGGCCGAACCGCCCGAGGCGAACGCGTCGCCGAGCCAGAATCCATACTGTGCGGCAACGTCATTGGCGATGTCTGAGAAGGCAGCGGTGCCCTTGTCGGCGGCCACCACCAGGTACGGGTCGTCGCCGTCGCGACGCACCACCGAACGGGCCGGGATCACGCTACCGAGTTGCCGGTCGATGTTGTCGGTGACGTCGAGCAGTCCGGCGATGAACCGTCGATAGCAAGCGACGCCGGCGAGTCGCTGGGCGTCGCGGTCGGCGCCCGGATCACCGGTGACCGGCGGCGGCCGCTTGACGATGAAGCCACCCTTCGCCCCGAGCGGCACGATGACCGCGTTCTTCACCGCCTGCGCCTTCACCAGTCCGAGGATCTCGGTGCGGAAGTCCTCCCTCCGGTCCGACCAGCGCAGGCCGCCCCGGGCAACCATGCCGAATCGCAGGTGCACGCCCTCGACCTCCGGGGAGTACACAAAGATCTCGTGCAGCGGTTTGGGTTGCGGCGCTTGCGGAATCTCGCGGGGCCGCAGTTTGAAGGACATCACCGGCCGGTGTCCGGACTCGTCGGACACGTAGTAGTTGGTGCGGGAGGTCGCGGTCAGTACCGCGACGAACGCCGACAGGATGCGGTCGGCGTCGAGATTGATGACCGCACCGAGAGCCTCGCGCAGACGATCGAGCACCGCCGAACGACGGGCCTCGTCGGCGGTGTCGGGGTCGAAGGAGGCGGCGAACAGGTCGACGAGACCGCGGGTGACCGCGGGGTGCTCTCCCAGCACGGACGCGACATGGCTTGTGGTGTAGGAGAATCCGCACTGCCGCAGGTATCGGCCATAGGCCCGCAGCATCGCTGCCGACCGCCAATGCAGACCGCAACGCAGGACGAGTTCGTTGAAGGCGTCGACCTCGGCGTTGCGCCGCCACACCTGCCGGAAGGCGTCGGTGAACCGCTGTTCGAGGTCGGCGAGCGAATCGGGCGCCACCGACATGCCCGGCGCCAGCGTCACCCCGAACTCGTATGCCCAACAGGACAATCCGTCCGGCCTGACCAGATTGAAGGGATGCTCGTCGAGGACGTCGAGGCCGAGGCTGTGCAGCACCGGCAGCACATCGGTGAGGGTCGCCGAGTCACCGCCGAGATAGAGGGTGAAGACCCACCGGGCCCCGGCGAGATCGTCGGCTCCTTCGACGCCGTCGCCCTCGTCGACGAATCGGCTCAAGGCGACCGTCACCCCGCCGGGTTCGAGTCCGGCCACGTGGATCAGGTCGTCGAGCGCCGCCCGCGGCGATCGCAGATCCTTGTACTCCTCCGACAGCGCCGGCAGCATCCGGAGCAACGTGTCCAGTCCCCCGGCGGGCCACACCTCGACGATCTGCTCCGGCGTCATCTCCATCGCCGACGCCCGACCGAGTGCACGCACCCGTTCGTCCCAACTGCGGATCGCCTCGGACAGGGCGGTCTGCATCGCCTCGTGTCGCGGGCTGCCGGTGTCGAGGGACCCGAGCGAGCGGACGGTGTCGGTGTCCACCCGCATCAGTACCTGCAGCAGCGCCAACGGCATCTCACTGACCCGGGCGGTGTACTCCAGGTCGGATCCGCCGAGCAGTCGCAGCAACTCCGACTGCAGGGTCAGTCGTGAATGCGTGGTGTAGCGATCGCGCGGCAGATAAACCAGCGCCGAGGCCATCCGGCCGTCCGGGTTGGCGCGAACGAACAGTCGCAGCGAGCGGGTCGCGACCGCGTCGAGCATCTCCTCCACCCGCCGGCCCAGTTCCTCGTCGGTGGCGGCGAACATCTCGACGAGCGGATAGTTCTGCAGCAACTCGAGCATCGACTGGCCCGCGTACGAGTCGTCGTCCACACCGGCCAGTCCCAGAACCGACCCCACCTTGTGGCGCAGCACCGGGACGTCGAGCACCGTCTGATGCAGGCCGGAGGACGTGAACGACCCGAGGAATCGGTACTCGCCGTCGGGTGCACCCTCCGCGTTGAAGGCGGGCACCTGCAGCAGGCACGGGAAGTTCGATCGCTGAATCCCGGTCTCGAGGAACACCCGGGACACCCGCGGCAGCATCGGCTGCCCGGTGACCGACGGGAAGTCCGAAGGCACGGCGCCGGTGCGCCACAGCCCGAACCGCTCGTCAGCGGTACCGTCGGCGGTCACGTGGACATAGCCGAGCGGCACGAAATGATTGCCCGCGAACCACTCGAGCAATCGTCCGTACTCGATGCTGTCGGCCGGACTGATCCCGGTTGCGGCAGTCGCCGGAATGGCGGCACAGTGCGACGCCAAGCCCGTCATTCGATCACGCATCGCGGCCACGTCGGCCTCGACATCGGCGACTCGGCCGATGACCTCGGCGATGTCGGCGCGCAATGAGTCCAGATCCACGTCGGGCTGATGCGAGAGAGCGGTGACGAAGATCCACGACTCCACCGCGGTGGCCTCGTCGTCGCCGAAGTCGGCCAGCGTGCCATCGTCGGACCGGATCACCGGCAGCACCGGATGATCCATGCTGGTCACCGACAGATCGTGGGCCTCAACCGTGGCCAGGACCGCCTCCACCAGGTGCGGCATATCGTCGTTGACCGCGATGACCTCGATCCCACCGGAGCGGGTGGCGAGCACATCGACCAACCGCGCACCCGGATCCCGACGGTGCGCCACCTCCAGGTGTCGTCGCACACGGGCCAGATCGTCGGGGTCGAGTTCACCCGGGTCTGCCGGCTCCGCGTCACCCCCGGTGCTCGACGACGAACTGAAGTAGCGCGCAATCGCTTGCGGTAGAAGCGATGTCGAGTTCGACAACCGTATTCACCCCATCGGCAACGACGTTAGTGAGAGCCGGGACCTCCGGCCGTTCCTACGGCCGATACTAGTTCCTGGCACCATCGCACGAGTGAATGATGACGGGAAACCCGGCGAACTCGTCGACATCCCCGGCGGACGCTTTGTGATGGGCTCGGACCGGTTCTATGCCGAGGAACGCCCCGCCCACGAACGACAGATCGCAGGCTTCGCAATCGAGGCGCATCCGGTGACCAACGCCGCCTACCGGGAGTTCGTCGAGGCGACGGGGTATGTGACCGTCGCCGAACAGGAGATCGATCCGGCCGACTTCCCGGACGCCGAGCCGGCCGAGTTGGTGCCCGGCGCGCTGGTCTTCACTCCGACGTCCGGCCCGGTCGACCTCGCCGATTGGCGCGGGTGGTGGCGGTGGCAGCCGGGCGCGTCGTGGCGCCATCCGCTCGGACCCGACTCGGGCATCGACGACCGTCTCGATCACCCGGTGGTGCAGATCGCCTACGCCGACGCCGTCGCCTACGCCGAGTGGGCGCACCGCCGTCTGCCGACCGAAGCCGAATGGGAGTACGCCGCGCGTGGCGGTGTCGATGGTGCCGACTATGCGTGGGGCGCGGAACTGCACCCGGAGGGGCAGGTCATGGCCAACACCTGGATCGGCGAGTTCCCCTATCGGTCGCTGGGGTGGAGCGGTACGTCACCGGTCGGCAGCTACCCGGCCAACGGATGGGGGTTGGTCGACATGATCGGCAACGTCTGGGAGCGGACGTCGGACGTCTACACACCACGACATGTGCCGCCGGAGTTGAGCACGGTGACTCCCGACGGACGTCGGGATCTGTTGGCGCCGACCACTTCCCCACAGGTCAGTCGCGTGACGAAGGGTGGATCACACCTGTGCTCGCCGCAGTACTGCCGCCGCTACCGACCCGCTGCGAGGTCGCCGCAGTCCGACGACTCGGCGACCTCGCACCTCGGGTTCCGCTGCGCCCGTTGAGATTTGACCTCAACGAGGGCCGGACACCTCAGTCGCGGGTGAGCTTGCGGTGGGTCACCCGGTGCGGGCGAGCAGCATCGGCACCGAGGCGCTCGATCTTGTTGGCCTCGTAGGCCTCGAAGTTGCCCTCGAACCAGAACCACTGCCCCTCTTCGACATTGCCTTCCCACGCGAGGATGTGGGTACAGGTGCGGTCGAGGAACCAACGGTCGTGACTGATGACCACGGCGCAGCCGGGGAACTGCTCGAGTGCGTTCTCCAATGAGCTGAGGGTTTCGACGTCGAGGTCGTTGGTCGGCTCGTCGAGCAGGATCAGGTTGCCGCCCTCCTTAAGGGTCAGCGCGAGATTCAGACGGTTGCGCTCACCACCGGAGAGCACCTCGGAACGCTTCTGCTGATCCGGCCCCTTGAAGCCGAAGGCGCTGACGTAGGCCCGTGACGGCATCTCGTTCTGGCCGACCTCGATGTAGTCCAGGCCGTCGGAGACGACCTCCCATACCGACTTCTTGGGGTCGATGTCGGCGCGGTTCTGGTCGACGTAGCTGAGCTTGACCGTTTCGCCGACCTTCACATCGCCCGAATCGGGTGCCTCGAGGCCGACGATGGTCTTGAACAGCGTCGTCTTACCGACACCGTTCGGACCGATGACGCCGACGATGCCGTTGCGCGGCAGCGTGAACGAGAGGTCCTTGATCAGTACCCGACCCTCGAAGCCCTTGTCGAGGTGGGAGACCTCGACCACCACGTCGCCGAGGCGCGGCGGCGTCGGGATCTGGATCTCCTCGAAGTCGAGCTTGCGGGTCTTCTCGGCCTCGGCCGCCATCTCCTCGTAGCGCGCGAGGCGGGCCTTGTTCTTGGTCTGGCGGGCCTTGGCACCCGACCGGACCCAGGCGAGTTCTTCCTTGAGCCGCTTTTGCAGCTTCTGGTCCTTCTTGCCCTGGACCTCGAGCCGCTCGGCCTTCTTCTCCAGGTAGGTCGAGTAGTTGCCCTCGTAGGGAATCAGCTTGCCGCGGTCGACCTCGCAGATCCATTCCGCGACGTGATCGAGGAAGTAGCGGTCGTGGGTGACGGCCAGGACGGCACCCGGGTAGCTCGCGAGGAACTGCTCGAGCCACAACACGCTCTCGGCGTCGAGGTGGTTGGTCGGTTCGTCGAGCAGCAGCAGATCCGGCTTGGACAGCAGCAGCTTGCAGAGCGCCACACGGCGTCGCTCACCTCCGGAGAGGTGGGTGACCGGGGAATCTCCGGGCGGGCAGCGCAGGGCATCCATCGCCTGCTCGAGCTGCGAGTCCATGTCCCACGCGTCGGCGTGGTCGAGGTCCTCCTGCAGCTTGCCCATCTCCTCCATGAGCTCATCGGAGTAGTCGGTGGCCATCTGCTCGGCGATCTGGTTGAAGCGGTCGAGCTTCTCCTTGATCTCGCCCATGCCCTCTTCGACGTTCTCCTTGACCGTCTTCTCCTCGTTGAGCGGCGGCTCCTGCAGCAGGATGCCGACGGTCGCATCGGGATCGAGGAAGGCCTCGCCGTTGGACGGCTGGTCGATGCCGGCCATGATCTTGAGGATCGACGATTTACCGGCACCGTTCGGTCCGACGACGCCGATCTTGGCGCCGGGGAAGAACGACATGGTGACGTCGTCGAGGATGACCTTGTCGCCGTGCGCCTTGCGCACCTTCTTCATCGTGTATATAAATTCGCCAGCCACGCTTTAGCCTCTCTACCTGCAATATTGTCATCGTGTTCGCTGGTGGATCACCCATCCCCATCTGGTGAGGATTCTCGCCATCGACAGGGCGGTGGGCCACCTGAGCGTTTCGTCGCCAACCACTCTATCGACGCCCACCAGCGCGCACAGTCGTCAGGTCAATCGGTTCCTTACGTGGCGCAAGTACTCGACGGCCCGCGCCACCGCAACCGCACGATCGTCGGTGTACGTGTCGGGCCAGTCGATGTCGGATTGCAGACGCGCGAGGACCTCCCCCACATCGACCAACGGCACGGCGACAAGCGACGTCACAAACTCGAGATCCTTCGGCCGACCGGCGATCATCTTCGAAACACAAAGATCGACGGGGTCCAGGCAATGGCCGATCTCCCCATAAGTGGCGCCGTCGGGAAAACGCACGAGACGGCCAGTCCAGCCAACGGGCAGGGTCACCGTCCTCGGGCTGATGCCCTCGACATAGAAACCATTGGCCAGATGAAATTCGCTTTGCTCACCGAGGTAGGCGTCGATCCGAACCCGTTTCTCGGTGTCCTCGATGCCCAGCTCCACGGCGCTGGTCGGTGCCGCATCCATCTCTCGGGAACGAGTCGCCTCGTCCGGTAACAGACTCTCGTCAAAGCTCGCGAGAATCGCTTGCGACCCGAAAACGACTACCGAGGATTCCTGCACGACGTGACAGGCAGCAGCGATGCCGCGTGCGAGTTGGTCCCTGTTCACGCAGCTACAAGGACTGCTCTACGGCGACAGCGTCCTGCAACACAGACATGCGTTCATCCGGGGATAGGAGCATGGGTAGCGGCGACAGATTACGCATCTCACCCTCGATGTCGCCGTCGCCCGACACCATCATGTCGATGCGATCCAGATCGTTACCGCTGAGGAGCGAACGCCATATCTCGACGTACTCGTGATTGAGACCGGCCACCTGAGTGCCAGTCCATTCGAGATGTTCACGGAGTTCAGGGGTGTCGACTCGCAGGCCGTTTCGACGAATCTTCCGCATCACACGATCGTGCATGATCTGCTGCCGCAGGTACTTGTTGCTACGCATGCTCGACACCCTCCTTCCCAGATCTCTAACGCTAACACGGTCATCGACCCGATTTGCTAGCTATAACCGCAGGTCACATCCATTTTGTGCCTAGGCATTCAGTTCAATGAACGCATTCCGGACCTATCATCGTCGTATGCCTGTCGACCAGAGCGCGCTCGACGACATCATCGACGAGCTCTACGGTGCGCCGCCGGCCGAGTTCGTCGCCCGGCGCACCGAGTTCGTGAAAGCGGCCCGCGCTGATGGCAATCGCAGGCTCGCGCAGTCCGTTTCGAAATTGCGGCGGCCCACGCAGGTCGCCTCGGCCGTCAACCTCTGGGCACGCACCCAACCCGACGAGATCGAGGCCCTCACCGATCTCGCGCAGCAACTGACCGATGCCCAACGCAAGTCGGCAGCCGACCGCCTACGCGCCCTGTCCGCGCGCCGACAGGAACTGGTCGCCACCGCGACGTCCGCCGTCGCGGTGACCGCCGCCGATGCCGGCGCACGACTGTCCGACAACGCGCTCCGCGAGGTCGGCCAGACGCTGCGCGCCGCTCTTGCCGACGAGCAGGTGCTCGACGACGTCCGCCGCGGACGGCTGACCACTTCGGCCGAGTACAGCGGATTCGGGCCCAGCGGGTTGTTCGTCGTGCCCGACATCGACACCACGCCACCGGTCCCCGACCCCGACCCCGCACTGTCCGACGACGATGCGGCACAACGTCGAGCGGAGTTGCTCGCCGAAGCGCGTGACTTGTTGTCGGCGACCACCGCCGCCGAGGCCGAGGCCCGCGCGACCGAACAGCACCGTGCCGCCGCGGCCGCCGACCTCACTCGCCAGGTCGGCGATCTCGAAACACAGCTCGACGAGCTGCGTGCCGAACTGACCCGCCGCGAAGACGAGTTGCGCTTCGCGCGCCGTCAGGCCGAGGTCGCCGAACGTGACCACGAGCAGTCCCGCACCGCACTCGACGACGCCCAGCGACAGGTGACCCGGGCCCGCCACGTCGTCGACTCACTGAGCGACGAGGCGACCCCGTAGCGGCGACACGGCAAACCCCGTATCGCCGCCCCGGATCGGGTTACGCCGCCGCGGGTCGGGCCGCGACCTCCTCGACCGCCACCACTGCCGTGGCGCCAGGTTCCTCATATCGGGCAACGCACCGACTGAGATCCAATCCGACTGCGACCGCAGTCATTTCGAGATCGGACCGCTTCTCCCCGTCATTCGTCACATACTCGTTCGTTTTGATCTGGCCGTGCGCAATGATCGGGCGCCCCTTCGCGATCGCCACCCCGACGCCGGCGAGTAGGCGGCGCCAGCAACTCACGGTGAGATACAGGGTCGGGCCGTCGGTCCACTCCTGGGAGCGTTTGTCCAGCCGGCGGGAGTTGCACGCCACGCGGAAGGAGATCACCTCCTCGCCGGTCGTGGTCTGTCGGCGACGAGGCTCGCTCACGACGCTGCCGATCACAGTTGTGTACGTCTCAAACATGCTCCACTCCTTGGGTTCTCCCAGCGCCACCGATTGTCGTGGCTGGAGTCAGCATCGACCAGAAACCGGTCGGAAAACGTCCACCGAGGCGATCTGTGGATAACTCGGCGTTTCAGTGGCGCTTGTTGAGATCCTTGAGCATCTCGTTGTAACTCGAGAGATCGGCGTCATGGTCACGCACGGCTCGACGGTCGTAGCGGCGCGCCTGTTTCTCGTCCTGCCGCCGCCACTGCACCAACAGCGCCAGCATGACCACGACGAGCGGTATTTCGCCTGCCGCCCAAGCGATTCCGCCTCCGGTTCGCTGGTCGTCGAACAGGCTGTAGTTCCACGGCAGTTGCAGCCCCCGGTAGTACGACTCGGCGATGATCGCGCTCGTCATCATCAACGCCACGCCGAAGAAGGCGTGGAACGGCAAAGAGCCCCAGACGATTCCGAGTTTGGCCACCGGGGACACCTGTCGTGGTGCGGGGTCGATGCCGATCACGATCCAGTAGAACAGGTAGCCGCTGACCAGGAAGTGCAGGTTCATGACGATGTGCGCCGCGTGATACGGCACCACCGTCTCGAAGAGCCCACCGAGGTAGAGGGCATAGAAACTGCCGACGAACAGGATCGCGGCGACGACCGGCTGGGTCAGGAACCGCGAGAGCGGACTGTGGATCGCCGACTGGATCCACTCACGCGGACCCGGCGGATTGTGTCGCCCGGCCGGAGGCAACGCGCGCAACGCGAGGGTCACCGGGCCGCCGAGAACCAGCAGGACCGGGATCATCATCGACATCATCATGTGGGCGATCATGTGGATGCTGAACATGGCCGGCGAGTAGCGGCCGATGCCCGACGACGTCGCGAACAGCAGCAGTGCACAGCCGAGAATCCAGGCCACGGTGCGTCCGACGGGCCAGTCGTCGCCGCGTCTCCGCAGTCGCACGACGCCCCGCAGATAGACGACGGCGAGGATGATCGCGAGCGTGCCGAACAGCAGGTCGAAACGCCAGTCGAACAGGATGCGGCCCAGGGTCGGCGGCCCGTCGATGCGGTAACCGATCTGGCTTTCCGCGGCGCTCAGATCGGCGCTCTCGGTCGGCGGCGGGGGTGTCCGGGAGAGTCCGACCGCCAGACCGAAGGTCACCGCGAACACCAGCGATTCGATGAGCGCGAACCGCACGAACACCGATCGTCCGGCAGGCTCGGTCTCGAGTCGCTCGATGGTGACCCGACGATGCCAGGCGCCCAAGGTGCCGAGCACGATGAGGGCGATCAGTTTGGCGAGGACCACCCTGCCGTACGCGGTGGAGACGAGTTCGTCCAGCGGGACCCGGATGAGCGCGTTGATGACGCCGCTGATGCCGACGACGACGATGCACCAGAACGCGACCCGGGAGAAGCGACGCACGGCGAGTACTCGCCAGCGCCCGTCGGCAAGCGCATAGGTGACGACCGCGAACAGGCCACCCATCCACACCGTCGCGCCCAGGATATGCAGGATGAGACTGTTGGTGGCCAGGTCGTGGTTGCCGCCCACCGAGGAGTGCCCGGCCAACGCCGGCGGCATCAGACTGAGGACGACGAGGTACAGGGCCAGGAACGTCCAGCCCCATCGCATCACGATGCGGGCGCAGGCAGCTGCGGCGACCGCAAAGATCGCCGTCCACATCCATGTCCGCGCGTCCGCGACCTGTGAATAGGCGTTGATGAGGTTGGTCGGTTTGATCGATTCCGACAACGGTTGACCGCTGACGTTCGAGATCGACAACGGGATGAGCAAGGCCGCGCACACCGCCCACACCAGTGACGCGGTCGCCGCGATCCGGATTGCCCGAAATCCACCCACGTCGAGGAATCCGTCCTCCTGCGGGGGCACGAAGAACGCGGCAAAGATCGTCGATCCGATGGCGATGGCCGCGGAGACCTCGCCGATCGCGGTGACCGTCGGAAGTCCGTAGGTGGTCAGCAATCCCGGGTCTGGCACGCCGGCCAACTGCAACGCACTCGATGCGGTGGCCACGGTCACCAGGATCGCGACGATGGCGGCGAGCCAGGTCAGCGCCCACGAGAGGCCGGCCACGACGCCGGGTTGCTCGCGCATCGCGTCCCGTCGTGTCTCCTCCGGGGCTGTCGGCGAAGCGCTGGTCATGCACCCACTGTAGGGCGTGTCTCTCATTGCTTCTGCGAGGGATTGGCGGAGCCGATTGGTTCCTGGCAAGGCGGAGGAGGGAGCGATAGCGGCAGCTATCGTGACCGACGACAACGCAGCCAGGGAGCAATCGGGCCGCCAAGACCCGCAAAGGGCAATGAGAGACACGCCCTGTGACGGGATATACTCGCCCACGCTGCCGCCCCGAGCGGCATCAGCCTCCGTAGCTCAGGTGGATAGAGCAAGGGCCTTCTAATCCCTAGGTCGCAGGTTCGAGTCCTGCCGGGGGCACATAGTGAGCACTGATCGAGATGAGGTCGCGTGCGACCTCATCTCGAAAGAGCGACCTCAGCTGACGTCGATGTTCCGAGATGACGTCGCATGCGACCTCAATCCGACCTCACCGTCGGGGTCCGCGGCGTTCAGCGGAACGCGCTCACCCCTTCTCCACCCCGCCGGTCCCCCGCCACCCGCCGATGATCCGCATCGAGTGATAGATGATCAGCGCGGCCGCGGCACCGAGCGCGATGCCACCGAAGTTGAGGTCGCCGATGACCCACGTGAAGTTGGCGATCCCGATGACCAATGGGATCGCCGCGGTGAATTGGTTGATGGCCCTGCCGAAGTCGACCCGATTGCTCACCCAGATGTGCACACCGAGGACACCGACGAGGCCGTAGAGTGCGGTCGTGACACCGCCCAGCACGCCGGCCGGCACTGCAGCGATGACCGCACCGACCTTCGGCGAGAGGCCGAGCAGAATCGCGGTGACGCCCGCGATCCAGTACGCCGCGGTCGAGTACACCTTCGTCGCCGCCATCACCCCGATGTTCTCGGCATACGTCGTCGTGGCCGATCCGCCTCCACTGCCGGCGAGCACGGTCGCCACGCCGTCGGCGAACAACGCCCGGCCGATCCGACGGTCGTAGTTGACCCCGGTCATGGTGGCCACCGACTTCACGTGGCCGATGTTCTCGACCAGCAGCACCAGCACCACCGGCAGGAACATCGGAATGACCGACAAATGGAACGACGGCGCCTGGAACTCGGGGAACCCGATCCACGCGGCGTCGCCGATGCCGCTGGTGTCCACCTTGTCGAAGGCCAGCGAGATCAGATACCCGAGGATGACGCTGAGGAAAATCGCCAACCGACCCAGCAGTCCGCGGAACAGCACCACCGAGGCCACCAGCAGCACCAGCACGATGGTGGCGATGACCGGGTCCTTCTCGTAGTTGTCCTTCGCCGACGGCGCCAGGTTCAGTCCGATCAGCGCGACGATCGTTCCGGTCACCACCGGCGGCAGCAGAATGTCGATCCATCCCACCCCGGCGAAGTGCACGATCGCACCGATCACGATGAGCAGCGCGCCGACCACCACGATCCCGCCCAGCGCAGACGCCTGCCCGTGTGACGCGGTGGCCGCGGCTACCGGCGCGATGATCGCGAAACTCGATCCGAGGTAGCTGGGCAAGCGGTTTCGGGTGATCAGCAGAAAGAGCAGGGTGCCGATACCCGAGAACAACAGCGTCGTCGACGGCGGAAATCCGGTCAGCACCGGCACCAGAAACGTGGCACCGAACATGGCCACCACATGCTGCAATCCGATGCCGACCGTGCGCGGCCAGCTCAGCCGGTCGCCCGGCCCGATCACTTCTCCCCCGTCGACCCGATTCCAGGAGAAGAACCCACCCGTTTTGGTTTCCGGTGCCGTCATGCCTCTCAGTCTGCGACATCCGAACGTGAGGCGCCTCACAACGTTTAAATATTCATCTCAGATGCCAATTATGGTCTACTCGATGCATGCAACTGACCCGGTTCACCGACATCGGACTCCGGGTTGTCATGCGCCTGGCGGTCACCGACGAGCGCGACTCGACGACAACGTCTTTCACCACACGGCAGCTCGCCGACGAACTCGCGGTGCCCTATACGCACGTCGCCAAGGTGGTCGGGCGACTCTCCGAGATGGGCGTGGTGCACGCCCGACGTGGCCGCTCCGGCGGGCTGGGGATCACCGAGCTCGGCCGCGAAGCCCGGATCGGTTGGCTGGCCGGAACACTCGAGGGTGACGGCGAAGTCGTCGACTGCAACGGACCGCAACCGTGTCCCCTGCGGGGCGCGTGCCGCCTGCGCGGTGCCCTCGCGACCGCGCGAGCCGCCTTCTTCGCCAGCCTCGACGACCACACCGTCGGCGATCTCGTCAGTTCACCCACCGCGGGCGTGTTACTGAGCCTCGCGCCGCCGGTACGTACCGACGCAGCCCACAGACATGCCGAATAGATCTCGGCAGCAGGGTAATTCACAACAACTCAACGATCGGGGACACCATGCTCACTGATGCACAGCGCTCCACTCTGGCCGCCACGTTGCCCGCCGTCCACGGCGCACTCGACGACATCACGACGGGCTTCTACCGCCGGATGTTCGCCGCCCGACCCGAACTGCTCGACAATCTGTTCAACCGGTCCCACCAGAAATCGGGCGACCAACCGAAGGCGCTGGCCGGCTCGATCGCCGCGTTTGCCGCGCTGCAGCTGGAACCCGATGCACGCCAACAGAAGTTCATCCTCGATCACATCGCCCACAAGCACGCGTCTCTCGGCGTGACGCGCGACCAGTACGCGATCGTGCACGAGCACCTGTTCGCCTCCATCGTCGACGTACTCGGCGCGGCCGTCACGCCCGAGGTCGCCGACGCCTGGGACCAGGTGTACTGGGACATGGCCGATCTGCTCATCGAGTCCGAGTCCGACCTGTACGCCCGTGCCGGAGTGGCTCCCGGTGATGTGTGGCGTGATGTGCGGGTGGTCAAGCGGGTGCAGGTCTCCCCCGACACCATCTCGCTCACTCTCGCCGCCATGAATCCCGCCGAATCCCTACCCACATTCGCACCCGGACAATACATCTCGGTGCAAGTAGAACTGAGCGACGGTGCACAGCAGATCCGGCAATACAGCCTGACCGGTGCACCGGCCGACCCCACCTGGCAGTTCAGCGTCAAGTACGCGGGTGAGGTGTCGGCGCACCTGCACGAGCATTCCTTCGAGGGCGATCTGCTGCATGTGAGCACCCCCTTCGGCGATCTGGTGCTCCCCGACGACGACCTGCCGGTGGTCCTGGCATCGGCCGGCATCGGCTGCACGCCCGTCATCGGCCTGCTCACCGCGATGGCGCAATCGGGCGACGAGCGTCCGGTCACCGTGCTGCATGCCGATCGCTCCCGAAACCGGCAACCGCACCGCGGGCAACTGGCCGCGCTCGTCGAATCACTTCCGAATGGACAACTCTTCCAGTGGTACGAGGAGGCCTCGCCGCACATCGTCTCCGATCGGGTGCGGGTCGGTCAGATGTCGTTGTCCGACATCGAGATCGGCGACGACGCACGGGTGATGCTCTGCGGCCCGGGCGGTTTCCTCTCCGCCATTCGCAGTGAACTCACCGACCGCGAGGTCGACGACAGTCGCATTCACTTCGAGGCGTTCGGTCCCGAACTCCTGCGCACCGGCGCGCAATGAGCACCGCGGCGGCGGTGGCCGTCGCGGTGACCTTCGTGTGGCTGGGAATGGTGCTGGCGATCTCGTTTCTCGAGGCGCCGTTGAAGTTTCGTGCACCGGGGGTCACCCTGCCGATCGGGCTGGGCATCGGACGGCTGGTCTTCCGTGCCCTCAACGCGGCCGAGACACTGTGGGCGGCGATCATCGTGGTCGCCGTCGTGGCGGGTTCCTGGAGCGGTGCGATGATTCGGGTCGTCGCGGCGATCGCGGTCGTGGCACTTGTGGTCCAGCTCGTGGCCATTCGTCCGGCACTGACCCGTCGGTCGAACGCGGTGCTCGCCGGCCACGACGGACCACGCAGTCATGTCCACGTCGTGTATGTCGGACTCGAGGTGGTCAAGGTGATCGCGCTTGTGTGCCTTGGCATCACGTTGCTCGTGACCGCCTGACGCTGACAGCGATCTCCAAGGTGCACCGCAGCCCGCGCGCAGGATGGCGTCCTACCTTGATTCGTGTCGGCGACGGTGCCGGCCCCGAGACAAGGAGAACATCAATGCCCGGACCCAACGGTCAGCAGCCCGGTCCCGCCCCGAAGCCGAAGCAGCAGCACCCGGCCCCGCCGCGGCCGCGCCGCCGTCGCCGCGTCTGGAACCGTCGTCTCCATCGCTGGGATTGGGTCTGGTTCTGATCCTGCCCGGTTTCTGACCAGCACCCCGCACGCTCCGGGACCGCACCCCTTCCCGCGGTTCCGGAGCGTTGCCATATCACCGATCGGATGAGCATGACCGCGCGCGACGCCTTTCGCCGTTTCCTCCCTGCCCTGACGGGTGAGGGCCCCCGTTTCGCCCTGGCGGCCACATTGTTACTGGTCGCGGCGGGCTGCGAGATCGTCGCGATCTTCGTGCTCTCCGACGTCATCGACGGCGCACTCACCGCCGAGAGCGTCTTCTCCTTCGCCAAACTGGCGGTGTTGTGGCTGCTGATCACCGTGCTCTCCACCGCCGCCGACTACTACGGTCAGATCATCTCGATCGGTATCTCCGAACGGGTGGTGCTGCGACTGCGGGACCGGCTCTTCGGCCACGTCCAACGTCTCAATCCGGTGATCCATCGGCAGTTCGGCCTCGGCGATCTGGTCACCCGCCACTCCAGCGACCTCGAGGCGGTCGAGTATCTCGTCGGTTCCGGCGTCATGCAGTTCGTCGTCGCCATGGCCAACACCCTCGGGCTCGTTGTCGCCGCGTTCATCATGAGCTGGCAGGTCGCGCTGGTCGCACTCGCCGCGGTCCCGTTCCTGTGGGCGCTGTCGGCATTCTTCGGTCGCCGCCAGACCCTGGTCACCCGCGACGAACGTGTCGCCAACGCCGACATCGTCAGCGCCGTGCAGACCGCACTCGCGGGCCATGAGACCGCCGTCGCCTACAACCAGCAGGACCGCGAACAAAGCCGCCTGCACCGACACGGGGTCACCTGGCTGGGCACCCGCATGGCGCAGACCAGGATCGAAGCCGGCTTCGGCGCCGTCATGGGCTTCGGCCAGGTGATTGTCACCCTGGTCATCGCGGTCGCCGGTGTGTGGCAGGTCCGCCAGGGCGCGCTCAGCGTCGGCGAACTGCTCGCCCTGACCGGCTATCTCGGCATGCTCTACCCCAAAATGCAGGAACTCGCCGAGGTCCGGTTGTCTCTGGCGGCCGCGGTCGTGAGCGCCGATCGCCTCGCCCAACTCCTCGATCTCACCCCCACCGACCGGGATCGCCACCACGCCGCCGCACACACCGGGGACCACGACATCGCCGTCCGCAACGTCACCCTGCGCCGCGGGGACACCACGGTCCTCGACGACGTCTCACTGGATCTGCCGGCCGGCCGCATCGTCGCCCTGGTCGGGGCCAGCGGCTCCGGCAAGTCCACCCTCGCGTCTCTGCTGTGCCGGTTCGAAGAGCCAGATGCGGGTCGCATCACGCTGGGCGGCACCGACCTTCGAGACCTGACCGGCCACTCCATCCGCGAGTACATCACGCTGCTCCCCCAACAGCCGGTGATCAAGTCGGCGAGTATCGCCGAGAACATCGCCTACGGTCGCCCGGCCGCGAGTCGCGCGGAGATCATCGCCGCAGCGATCGCCGCCGACGCCGACTCGTTCATCAGTGCACTGCCCGACGGCTACGACTCGATGCTCAGCGAAGACGGCCTCACCCTGTCCGGCGGGCAACGCCAACGCATCGCCATGGCCCGCGCACTCCTGCGCAACACCCCGGTGATGATCCTCGACGAACCGACGACCGGCCTTGACGACGCGACCGCCCGCCGCATCCTCGAACCGCTGCGCGCCCTCGGCGAAGACCGATCCACGCTGCTCATCACGCACGACCCCCGGGCTATCGAGATCGCCGACGAGGTGATCGAAGTCCGCGCCGGCACCCTGGCGCATATGCACACAGTTGCATAGCAACGAAGTGCATTGTTAAAGTGGTGGCATGGCGCTCGAGCATGCGATTCTCGTGTCGCTGGCCGAACGACCCGGTACGGGGTATGAGATCGGCCAGCAGTTCGACCGATCCATCGGTTACTTCTGGTCGGCGACCCATCAGCAGATCTACCGCACCCTCAAGAAGCTGCACACCGACGGACTCGTCACCTTCGAGTCTGTCGCGCAAGAGGGCCGGCCGGACAAGAAGGTGTACACCATCTCCGCCGACGGCCGAAAGGTCCTGTCGGACTGGGCGATGAGTCCAACCCCCTACCAACCGCTGCGCAGCGACCTCGGGGTCAAACTCCGCGCCGCCGAATTCGGCGATCTCGCAACCATTCTCGGTGAGCTGAAGGCACACCGCGACGAGCACGTCGCCCAGCTGGCGATCTTCACCGGCTTCGAGCACGACTTCTACCCGGAGCCGGACAACCTGCGCGGCCGAAAGCTACACCAGTACTTGGTGTTACGCGGCGGCATCCTCTCCGAAGAGGCGTTCATCGCCTGGTGCGACGAGGTCATTTCCACCCTCGAACGCCAAACATCTTCCTGATCAACAGTTTTCCGCATCCACCACATCAGCAGAAAGGTCCGGCCATGTCAGCCCACACGGCAGAACCGCAGCAGTATCCGCACCTGTTCGAGCCATTGCAGCTCGGCGGCACCACCCTCAAGAACCGCCTCGTCATGGGATCGATGCACACCGGTCTCGAAGATCGCTTGTGGGACACCGACAAACTCGCCGCCTACTACGCCGAACGCGCCCGGGGCGGTGTCGGACTCATCATCACCGGCGGCTTCGGTATCTCGCGCACCGGCCTCCTGCTGCCGTTCGCCGGCAAGATGACCAACCGCGTCGACGTCGAACGGCATCGCCGCATCACCAAGGCCGTGCACAAGGCCGACGGCAAGATCGCCCTGCAACTCATCCATGCCGGACGCTACGGATACACGCCGTTCAAGGTTGCGCCGGGCAGCGAGCCGTCGCCGATCCACCCGTTCAAGCACCTCAAGATGACCGAGCCGATCATCCGGCACGTCATCAAATCCTTTGGGCAGTCGGCAAAGCTCGCCCACAAGGCCGGTTACGACGCCATCGAGATCATGGGTGGCGAGGGATATCTGATCAACCAGTTCCTCTGCCCGCACACCAACGACCGCACCGACAAGTGGGGCGGCTCCACTGAGAACCGGCAGCGCTTCCTGGTCGAGGTGATCAAAGAGATCCGCCGACAGACCCCACGCGAGTTCCCGGTCATCCTGCGCCAGTCGATCGCCGACTTCGTGCGCAAGGGTCAGACGTGGGACGAGATCGCGCTCATGGCCCGCAAGGCCGAGGAGTTGGGTGTCGATGCGATCAACACCGATATCGGCTGGCACGAGGCGCAGGTACCCACCATCGTCACCTCGGTGCCGCGCGGTGCGTTCGTGAAGTTCACCGAACGGCTGCGCGATGAGGTGTCGATCCCGCTGATCGCCAGCAACCGCATCAACACCCCCGACCTGGCCGAGGAGATCCTCGAACGTGGCAAGGTCGACGCCATCTCGATGGCCCGCCCACTGCTGGCCGACCCGGACTTCGCCAACAAGGCGAAAACCGGTCGCGCCGACGAGATCAACACCTGCATCGGCTGCAACCAGGCGTGCCTCGACCACGCCTTCGTCGGCAAGAAGGTGTCGTGCCTGCTGAATCCGCGCGCCGGTCGGGAGACGACACTGACCCTGGGCCCGACCCGACGCGCCAAGCGGGTCGCCGTGATCGGTGCCGGACCGGCCGGCCTGTCCGCCGCGGTCTCGGCCGCCCAACGCGGCCACAAGGTCGACCTGTACGAGGCCGGCGCCCACATCGGCGGCCAATTCTCCATCGCCGCACGGATTCCCGGCAAGGAGGAGTTCAACGAGACGATCCGCTACTACACCCGCCAGCTCGAGATCACCGGCGCCACCGTTCACCTGAACACCCGTGTGACCGCCGACGAACTGATCGCGGAGCGCTTCGACGAGGTCGTCGTCGCCACCGGCGTCACCCCACGCATCCCCGATATCGACGGTGTCGACCATCCGATGGTCATGTCCTACGCCGACGCGGTGCTCGGACATCGGGAGATCGGTAAGCGGGTCGCGGTGATCGGCGCCGGCGGCATCGGCTTCGACGTCACCGAGTTCCTCACCGTCGACGAGTCCCCCAGCCTCAATCTCAAAGAGTGGGAACAGGAATGGGGTGTCAGCGAGGATCTGTCCAAGCCCGGTTTCGTCACCAAGCCACGGCCACTGCCTGCGGTGCGCCAGGTGTTCCTGGTGCAGCGCAAACCCGGCGGACAGGGCAAGACATTGGGTAAGACCAGTGGATGGGTGCACCGCGCCACCGTCAAGATGAAAGGCGTGGAACAGATTTCGGGCGCGAGCTACGACAAGATCGACGACGCCGGACTGCACCTGAGCTTCCGCGACGAAGAAGGCAACGTCACCGAGACGCGGGTGCTCGAGGTCGACAACGTCGTGGTGTGTGCGGGCCAGGAATCGGTGCGGGAGTTGGTCGATCCGCTGACCGTCGCCGGTGTGCGCACCCACGTCATCGGTGGCGCCGACGTCGCCGCCGAACTCGACGCCAAGCGCGCCATCCAGCAGGGCACCGAGGTGGCCGCCGGGATCGCCTGATCCATCCCGAATTCGATATCGACGGCGCATACTTGTGTCGTCGATATCGGTGAGCGAGAGGGAAGGTCATGGCATCACAGCCGCACACCTTTCCCGACGATGCCTCGTGGGGCTCGAAGTCGGGACTTCTGCGCAAAGTACTGGTTCCGCTCGCAGCCACCTCGCCCGGATCGTGGCTGATCCGTACTTTGTCGCCCGTCGACAAGATGGTGATGCAGAAGTCGCACGGACGCTTCACATTGCTCGGACCGGTCGGCGCGTCGACAGTGCTCGTGACGACCATCGGGCGCAAGTCGGGACAGCGCCGCACCGTTCCGCTGCTCTATCGACGACAGGACGGGCACATCTATCTCGTCGGTTCCAACTTCGGGCAGGAGCATCATCCGGCCTGGGCGTTGAACCTGGGTTCCAATCCGCAGTGCTGGGTGGAGATCGGTGGAGTGAAAACGGAGGCGACCGCCACCCTCCTCGAGGGTGCCGAGAAAGACGACGCGTACGAAAAGTTCGCCGACGAGGTCGCCGCGTACCGCGCATACCGCAAGCGCACCGATCGGGACATTCGCGTCTTCCGTCTGACCGCAGTCTGACATCTCCCCGGAACGCCGCCGATCGGTCGTCGCCGTGTGCCGGCGCTGACCGAGGACACTGAGGCCGGTCGGGGTCGGGCTACGATACGGGACATGGGTATTCCCGCACCGAACGACTCGGCGCGCGCCGTCGTCACCGGCGCCTCCTCCGGCATCGGGATGGCGTTGGCGCGCACCCTCGCCCAGCGCGGGTATTCGACGATCCTGGTCGCCCGACGTGGCGACGTGCTCGAGGAACTCGCGACCGAGTTGCGCTCCGGCCACGACGTGGAGGCCGAGGTACGGCCGGTGGATCTGTCCGATCCGAAGTCGGTGGAGATCCTGTGCGCCGAGCTGGCCGGCCGCGAGATCTCGATCCTGTGCAACAACGCCGGTATCGCGACCTTCGGTCCGGTCAGCGACCTCGATCCGGAGTACGAACGCGCCCAGGTCCGACTGAATGTGAACGCCGTCCACGACCTGACCCTTGCGGTGCTGCCGCAGATGGTGCGACGCGGGTCCGGCGGCATCCTGATGGTGGGGTCGGCGGCCGGCAACATGCCGATCCCGAACAACGCCACGTATGCCGCGACCAAGGCCTTCGTCAACACCTTCAGCGAGTCGCTGCGCGGCGAGGTCGGCGGGCAGGGGGTGCACGTCACCCTGCTCGCGCCGGGACCGGTGCGGACCGAGACGCCGACCGACGAAGAGGCCTCCATCGTGGACCGCATGGTGCCCGGCTTCTTCTGGCACAACAGCGACAAGGTCGCCGAGATGAGCCTGGACGCGTTGGCGCACAACAAGATGCGTATCGTTCCCGGCACCCTGTCCAAGGCCATGTCGGTGGCCGGCGGCTACTCGCCGCGCGCCATCGTCGCACCGATCGTGGGCACCTTCTACCGCAAACTCGGCGACGGCGACTGAGCTACGGGATCAGCGTCGTCGACGACCTGTCCCGAAGATCGCGCGGCCGAACTCACGGCCCGCGGCACTGGCCGCCGAACGCAGGAAGCTCTGCATCGGTTTGCTGGTGAGAACATCGGCGAGGATGCCGGGCTCGTCGGACTCGGGTGTCGGAGCCGGCATCGGTGGCAGCGGAATGGTCTCCGGGGCCGGTGCGTCGGCCGGCTCCTCCGGCGCGAGTGTCGCCACCGCGAGCTTCTCGTAGGCAGATTCCCGATCGATGGTCGCACCGTACTTCGCGTACCGCGAACTGGCCTGTGCGATGGCGGTGATCCCTTCAGCGCCAATGGCTTCCATCGACGATCGCGGCGCCCGCAGCACCGTCCACGCGACCGGTGTGGGCGCACCCTTCTCCGAGAGCACGGTCACCACCGCCTCCCCGGTGCCCAACGAGGTGAGCACCTCGTCGAGCTTGTACACGTCGGACACCGGGTAGGTCTTGACGGTCTTGGTGAGTGCCTTCTGGTCGTCGGGGGTGAACGCGCGCAACGCGTGCTGGATGCGCGCACCGAGTTGGGAGAGCACCTCGTTGGGGATGTCGGTGGGCAGCTGCGAGCAGAAGAACACCCCGACTCCCTTGGAGCGGATGAGCTTCACCGTCTGCTCGACCTGCGCCTTGAACGCCTTCGACGCATCCTTGAACAGCAGATGCGACTCGTCGAAGATGAAGACCAGCTTCGGCTTCTCCACATCGCCGACCTCGGGTAGGAACTCGAAGAGTTGGGCCAGAATCCACATCAGGAAGGTGGAGAACAGCGTCGGCCGGGTGGCCTGATCACCGAGTTCGAACAGGGTGATGATGCCGCGGCCATCGGCTTCGACCCGGAGCAGGTCGCCGGGTTCGATCTCGGGTTCGCCGAAGAAGGTATCGCCGCCGTCGGCCTCCAGGTTGGTCAGCGCCCGCAGGATCACCCCGGCCGTCTGCGTGGACACCCCGCCGATCGCCTTGAGTTCCGGCTTGCCCTTGTCGCTGGTGAGGTAGGAGATGACCGATCGGAGGTCTTTGAGGTCGAGCAGCGGCAACGCCCGCTGATCCGCCCAGTGAAAGATCAGCCCCAGGGTCGACTCCTGGGTCTGGTTGAGCCCCAACACCTTACTGAGCAGGATCGGGCCAAAGGAGGTGATGGTGGCACGGATCGGGACCCCGATTCCCGACGATCCGAGCGAGACGAACTCGACCGGGTAGCCAGCAGGCTGCCAGGCGTCGCCGGTCTGTTGGGCCCGGTCGGTGATCTTGGCGTTCGCGGTGCCCGGATTACGCAGGCCGGACAAGTCACCTTTGATGTCGGCCATGATGACCGGTACCCCGTTCGCCGACAGTTGCTCGGCAATCAGCTGCAGCGACTTCGTCTTTCCCGTTCCGGTTGCGCCCGTGACGAGGCCGTGCCGGTTCATCATGGACAACGGGATGCGCACGGTTGCCGTCGAATCGACCTGTCCGTCAACCGAAATCGTGCCCAACTCGAGGGCGGTCGAGGTGAAGGCATAGCCGGCGGCGATCGTCTGCGCGGATGCGTGGGCGTCGGTCACGCCATCACCTTAGCGGTCCCCGCCGACCTGTCGGGGGCGACGACTACAGTTGATCGCGTGCAAGACAAACTGGTGTGGATCGACTGCGAGATGACCGGCCTGCAGCTCGAATCGGACAAATTGATCGAGATCGCCGCGCTGGTCACCGACAGCGACCTGAACATTCTCGGCGACGGGGTCGACATCGTGATCCACGCCGACGACGAGGCGTTGGCGGCGATGCCCGAGGTGGTCACCAAAATGCATGCGGCATCGGGGCTGACCGAGGAGGTGCGCGCATCGACGGTGACCCTCGCCGAGGCGCAGAAGCAGGTCCTCGACTACATCCGCTCTCAGGTGACCACGGCGGGCACGGTGCCGCTGGCCGGTAACTCGATCGCCACCGACCGCGGGTTCATTGCACGCGACATGCCGGAGCTCGACACGTACCTGCACTACCGGATGGTCGACGTCAGCTCGATCAAGGAGTTGTGCCGCCGTTGGTACCCGAAGGTCTACTTCGGCCAGCCGGAGAAGGGACTCGCTCACCGGGCGTTGGCCGACATCCGTGAGTCCATCCGCGAGCTGCGGTACTACCGCGCCGCGGCCTTCGTGGCCGATCCCGGACCCGACTCCGACGCGCTCGCGAAGATCGTGGAGGACCTGGGACCTGCGTGAACACGCCGGTCAGGAACCGATTGGAGTTCTGGCACCCCGACCCGCTAGAGTATGACCCTGGCTCGCCGAACCCGGTGATGTGAATCCCGGGTAGACGACGCCGATGGTGGATGTAGTTCAGTTGGTAGAGCACCAGGTTGTGATCCTGGCTGTCGCGGGTTCGAGTCCCGTCATCCACCCCGAGTGAGATCGAAGCCCCACCCGCCCAGCGGGAGGGGCTTCGGTCGTTTATGGGGCCATCACCGACCGACGCCGGGCGCCTCCAGCATGGCCACCGATGTATTCACGAGTTCGTCCTGGAGACTCTCGAGCGTCTGCGCAGGGGCCGGGTCGCGCTCCCAGGCCGCCAGCGCCGCGATGACGTGGCGGGACATCAGTCCGACGCGGCGCGTGCGCTGATCGACCGGCAAGTGTTCCAGTGACTCGGCGATCTCGGTGAACAGGTTGTGCAGCACGAGGATCGACCCCGAAGTCGGGTAGGTACCGCCTGGCTCGGAGTCGATGGCAAAGAACTCCATGGGCACGCTGGCCATCCACTGTTCGGAGAATCGCGCCCAATAGCTAGGGCTGTGCCGAGCAATATCGGCGACAAGCGGTTCGATGTAGGCCTGGACCAATGCGGCCAGGTCGATGACTCCTTTGTCTCGTGCTCGCGCGAGGAACGCGGTCCGCTCTTCATTGATCACGACGATGTGCGACTCCCACACCGCGACCAGCAAGTTCTCCCACGAGCCGAAGTGGTACGCGACAGCCGAATTGTTGCGCTGACCCGCAGCCTTGACCACCTCGCTGGCGCGAGCGCCGTGCACCCCTTTCTCCGCAACCAGACGCTCGGCCGCACGGACCAGGTCATCGCGCGCAGTTGACGAACGTCGCTGAGTCACGCTATTAAGATAGCATTCTTAATTCATCCGGATGGTGCGAATCACCCGGTTCCCGTTCGGAGGTTCCATGCGTTCTGGCCATACCGTTTCCATCCGGATCATCGGCGGACTGGCGGTAGCCGCAGCCGTTCTGTCCGCGTGTTCGTCGACCGACGACACGAATGCCGCGTCGCAACCAAAGGCCGGCGCCATCCTGTCCTCCGCGCCGCTGCAGAACGCCGCGGCTTTGCCCAGCGCAGCTCGTGACGAGCTGATCACCTATGCGACCGAGAACGCGAATCAGCAACGAATCGTTGTGTCCGGAACGGTCGCTGTTCCGCGCGGGCAGGCACCCGAGGGCGGTTGGCCGGTGATCAGTTGGGCGCACGGAACCACTGGCATCGCGGATACCTGCGCGCCGTCCGGCGACACGTCCGACGGCCCGGCGCACGACTACCTCGGCCCGGTGTCGAACACCCTGGACCAGTGGCTGCAGAAGGGTTATGCCGTCGTCGCGACCGATTACGAGGGCATGGGAACCCCGGGCGACCACACCTATCTGAATGCGGTCAGCGAAGCGAACGCGGTCACCGACATCGTCCGCGCAGCGCGGAACCTGGACCCCTCAGTCGGAACCAAGTGGTTCGCCATGGGCCACAGCCAGGGAGGCTCAGCCGCGATCACCACCTCTGATGTCGGCGTGGCACGCGCACCAGAATTGGATTTACTCGGTGCAGTGTCCATCGCACCCGGCAGCGGCCTGGCGCAATTGCCGCAGTTCATCGCGTCAGGCAACCCTGCGGCCACGACAGCCCTGGGCTTCTTTCCGCTCATGGTGCTGGGGGCCGCGGCCTCCGACCCGGCAGTGGTACCGAGCGACTTCGTCGGTCCTGGCGCGGCGCCATTGATGACCGCCGCGCGACGCGGCTGCATCGCCGATGTGCGAGCCGCCATCCCCCAGGCCTCGCTCACCTCAGTCATCAAGCCCGGAGCGGATGTCGCGCCTCTATCCAATTACCTTGCCGCGCAGGACCCATCGAACTCTCGACCAAAGGTTCCCGTGTTGCTTGCCCAGGGCACCGCGGACACGGTGATCGCCAAGCCGCTCACTGACACTCTGGCCACCACGATGTGTTCCCATGGCACCCAGATCGACTACCACACCTATCCGGGGGCTGATCATCGCGCGAGCGTGCAGGCATCCCTGGCAGACGCACAGACCTTCGCCCAGGCCCGCCTCGACGGTGAGAACGCATCAACCACCTGCTGAGATCCGTCACCGGCCAATTAGGCATATGTTGCAGCTCACAACCATCCGGGTAGGTCAGCTGACTGAAGTGGAATTATGATGAACCCCATGCACGGGGGAAATGAACAACAGCGGGTGGAGGCTGTTGTCAGCCGATTGATGACCTACTTTCCGGACCACGATCCGGCCGAGGTGAGCCGCGTCGTCGACGACGCGTACCGACAACTCGCCGGCCGACACGCCGACGACGTCGCAGCCCTGCTCGTCGAACACCGGGCAAGCAAGGCACTGCGCGCGCAGCATGCAGCTGCAGCATCGTGACCTATCTCAAGTCCGAAGCGGACACTGATGGCATCGTCCGTTTACTTGCGTACCGTACGATCCCCGTCATGCTCGAGGATCTCAACAAGGCCGCGAAGAAAGTCGACCTCCACGTCGCCGCCGCCAAGAAGGACGGTCTGTACTCCATCCGCAAGGCCAAGAACGGCAAATTGGTGGCCAAGAACGTCGACGACAAAGAAGCCGCGAAGATCATCAAGAAGTACAAGTAGCCACCCCGTCACTACGATGGGTGCATGACGGTCACCGAGCGACCCACGACAGAGATATCGTCATGGGTCGCGACAATTGCCGGCCGCATTCTGGACGACGCGGACGCGGTGGTCGATGGGATCAATGCGGCGGTCGCGCAGGGCGCACCCGCGATGATGAGCGATCCGGCGATCACCCACGACACGACGGCGAGCAATCGGGTCATCGTTCTGCATTTCCTGCACTCGGTCGCGGTGCACCCCGACTCCCCTGTCCCGGTCCAGACCCGCCCAGAAGGAATCGTCAAGGCGCGCAACCTGGTACGTCGCGGCATCGAACTCGAGGTACTGATCCAGGCCTACCGTTTCGGCCAGGAAGCATTGTGGCGCCGATGGATTCAGGTCGCATCCGACGTCGTCGAAGACCGCACCGAACTCGTGGAGGTGCTCAGTCGCAGCTCCGATCTCATCTTCAGCTACGTCAACGACTCGCTGGCGATGGAGGTCGCCGAGGTCCAGAACCAGCACGACGAGCTCAACCACGGCGGACTCACCCGCCGCGCAGAAACCATCCGGCTGCTCATCGACGGCGCGCCCATGGATACCGAGAGCGCCACCCGCCGACTCGGCTATCCGCTGATTGCACAGCACACCTTTGTCGCGATGTGGTCGCCGGACGCCGCACCCGAGGCGCTCGAACGCGCCGCGGGAGAACTCGCCGGCCTTCTCGACGCACGCTGGGTCAGCCACCCGGCCGGAGCCGGACAGATCTGGTTGTGGCTGACTGCAGGCTCCTCGGCGAATCGCGACGCACTACGTGCGGCCGCGGCCGGGCTCTCGACCGCCCCGCGCGTTCTCATCGGCCCCACGGCTTCCGGGCCCGAGGGGTTCCGACAGGCGCAGTCCCAGACGATCGCCGTCCAGCGTCTCGCCATGACCGGCGCCACCGGCGACGACCCACTGACCTACGACGAACTCGTCCCCGCAGCGCTGGCCACCGAAGACCCGGCTAAGGCGGCCCAATTCGTGCGCGATGTGCTGGGCGAACTGGCCGGGTCGGACCCCGCACTGGAGACACTCCGCACCACGGTGCGCATCCATCTGGAGGAGGGTGAGTCCGCACCACGCGCCGCCGCCCGGCTTTTCACCCACCGAAACACGGTGCTGCAGCGGCTGGCTCGCGCCGAGACCTTGATGGGACGACCGATCGCGCCTCGCCGACTGCAGGTCTTCCTCGCCCTCGACGTGGCGCACCGCGCACCGGAGGTGCTCGTCCCCGACTGAACGACGAAGTGGGACACGGCTACTGGAGCCGTATCCCACTTGTGCGAGCAATCGATCAGCCGGCCGCGAGGATCGCGTGCGCGGTGCGTCGTGCGAGCGTCATGGTGGTGACCATCGGGTTGACCGACGAGCAGGTCGGCATGCCACTGGCGTCGGCGATCCACACGCCGCGAGTGTCATGCAGCTGTCCGCTCGGATCGGCGACACTGGTCTCCGGATCGGAACCGAGTGCGGCACTGCCCATCTGGTGTGCGCTGAACGCGACCAGTCCGCCGGGGCCGATCGGCAGTGCATCGACGCGGGCGATGAACTCATCGACGTCGTCGCCGCGGCGCCACGGCGCAAACGGTTGTCCGCCAACCCAGATCGTGTCCGCACCGCGGGCCGCATGCATGCGGATGCAGGCACTGGCTGCGGTGTGGAAGGTGCGCTGGTCACCTTCGTCGTCGAACGGATAGCCGGCAACCGAGCGACCCTCGTCGTCGATCGAGATACGGCCACTGCCATGGTCTTCGGTGATGAAGACCCAGTCGGCGCGTGAGCGGTAGCGTCCGATGAGTTCCTTGTGCTCGGCGGCCGAGGTCCACGGCGTCACCGAGGCGAACAGACCCGGGAACTGCTGCACGCCCTCGACGAGGAATGCGTGGTGCTCGTCGCTGCCCGCGCCGAACTCGTCCATGATGCCGGCCTGCGCCGGACCGCTGAACGGAGCGAGGTCCTCGTCGCCGTAGAGTCCGCTGACCAGACCCGCCGGGTGCAGTCGCAGATTGGCACCGGCGGCCGGACCACCGATTCCGGAGCGCAGCAGCAACGCCGGGGTCTCCATGCTGCCGCCGGCCACCACGACGGTCGGCGCCATGACGCGAATCGAATAGGACACAACACCTTCGGCGTCGACGATGTCGACGAGGACACCGGATGCCTGTCCGTCGGTGTGCAGCACCTCGCGGGCCCGGGCACGGGCGATCAACTCGGCGCCGGCATCGCTCGCATCCTGCAGGTAGGTGCGCATGGTGCCCTGCTTGGCACCCGTTGCATCACCGAAACCGCTGAAACCGGAGAGCTTTTCGTCGAAGAGCTCAGGGTCGATGTTGAGGTTGGTGTGCTTGTAGCTCCAGCCGCAGGCCTGCGCACCTTCGGACAGCTTGGTGTGCGGACCGTTCTGGAAGGCGACCTTCTCGTTGGCGCTGATGCGGCTCATCACGGCCGAGATGTGTGCCTCGAACTCGTCGGTCGCAACGTCGGTCAGGCCGAACTCGTCGGCCCACCGCTGACGCAGACGCACGGGAAGCGGCACCGAGTTGGACCAGTTCAGGGTCGAGCCACCGCCGACGACGCCGCCGGCGAGGATGTTGACCATGCCGTCGACGGTCTGGAACGCGCCGCCGTTGAGGCACAGCTGCTGGTAGGCCGCGAGCTCGGTCAGGCCGAACTCGGCTTCACTGACGTAGTCACCGGCTTCGAGCACGATCACGCGCTTGCCGGCTCCGGCGAGCTCGGCTGCGGCGACCCCGCCGCCCGAACCGGAGCCGACGACCACGGCGTCGCACACGATGGTGTCGTCGGCGGCGGTGTCGCGCACGGTCAGGGTGCGGCCCCGGCGGCCCGCGATCTCCGGGATGCCGGGGAAGCCCATGCCGGTGACCAGCGGAGAGCGTCCCTGCTCGTCGGTGATCGCATAGGCGAAGTTGATGGAGAGCTGGCGCACGGCGCCGATGCCGACGGCCGCCTCCGGTGCGATGCGGGACACCACACCGATGCTTGTCTCCCGCACGTGCTGGGGTTGGTTCTTGAGGCCGGTCAACGCGAACGCGTCGAGCAGCTCGAGCAGTCCGGCGAGTTGCGCGGCCGGCAGCTTGGCGGTCAGGTACTGCTCGACGGCGAGGTGGGCGCCGACGGCGCTACCGGGGGTCGCGTAGAAGCCGTGCGGGTCCTCGCCCTCGTGCGGCACCGATGCGACGAAGGTGTCGACGAGCGCCTGGAGCGTTTCGCGGCGGAGTGGAGTGAAGGTGATCTCAGTCATGTGGTGATTCCTGGTGAGTTGGTTCGTGGAGGGTGATCAGGGCAGCTGCAGCGCCGTCGTCTCGAGGAAGTCCTCGAGACCGGCCACGCCGAGTTCACGTCCGTTGCCGGACTGCTTCACTCCACCGAACGGGGCGTGGATGTTGAAGGCACCGTCGTTGATCTGAACCTGGCCCGAGTCGAGACGCAGGCCGACCGCGATCGCGCGATCGACGTCGGCGGAGTAGACGCCGGCATTGAGCCCGTACACCGAATCGTTGGCCAACGCGATTGCCTCATCCTCGGTTTCGTAGGTCTGCAGGACGAGCACCGGCCCGAAGATCTCTTCTTTGACGATGCGCATGTCGGGGGTGGTGTCGGTGAAGACGGTCGGTCGGACGTAGTAGCCCGCATCGAGCCCGTCCGGTGCCTCCACACCACCGGTGAGCAGGGTCGCGCCCTCGTCGATACCGCTGGTGATCATCGCGCGCACCCGGTCACGCTGGACGTCGGAGACCAGCGGGCCGATGACCGACGTCGGGTCGAACGGATCGCCGACCACGACGCTCTCGGCGGCGGCCTTGGCGATCGCCTCGTACTCGGCCTTGCGAGCGGCCGGCACGATGAGACGGGTCAACGCAATACACGTCTGGCCCGAGTTGAGGTAGCAGGCGCCGGCGCTGGCGGTCGCGACGGCAACCGGGTCGGCGTCGTCGAGGGCGATCAGCGGCGACTTCCCGCCGAGTTCGAGGGCAACACGCTTGATGGTGTCGGCGGCAACGGCGCCGATCCGACGACCGGCTGCGGTCGACCCGGTGAAGGTGACCATGTCGACTCCCGCGTGGGCGACCATGGCCTCTCCGACGGTGGTGCCGTAACCGGTGACGAGGTTGAAGACGCCGCGGGGCAGGCCGATGGTCTCGAAGATCTCGGCGAGTGCGAACGCGTTGAGCGGTGCGACCTCGCTCGGCTTGGCGACGATGGTGCAGCCTGCGGCCAGTGCGGGCGCGACCTTCGCGACGAGTTGATGCAACGGGTAGTTCCACGGCGTGATGGCCGCGACGACGCCGATCGGCTTCTTGACGACGAGTGAGTTGTAGATCCGCTCGGTGTAGCGGTAGTCCAGTGCGATCTCCGCGGTCGCCGACAGGGTCATCTGTGGCAGGCCGACCTGCACCACATTGCTTGTCGCGTAAGGGGTTCCGACTTCGCGGCAGATCACCGCGGCGATCGCGTTCTGACGCCGCGCGAGTTCCTCGGCGGCGAGCTTCAGATACCCGACCCGCTCGGCAACGTCGAGACCGGCCCAGGCGTCGAAGGCCGCGCGGGCTGCGGCGACCGCTTTGTCGACGTCGGCGGTGGTACCCGACGGAACCGTGGCCATGACCTCGCCGCGACCGGCGTCGGTGACCTCGATGGTCTCGGTGGACTCGGACGGAACCCAGGTTCCGTCGATGAAATGATTTGCGCGCGTGAGCACACTCGCCTCCTTGCTTGCGTTGTTGCTGATGACACCCATCATCTCGCTGCGTGATTGCTATCACCATGTGCACGTGCCCGGATTCGCCGTAGCAAATAGTGCCTTGGCACATGATCCGCCCGCGCTCCGCCCAACTCGCATCCTCCTGCGATCCAGATCACAGCCCTCTGTTACCATGCCGTTACTTCAGGTCATTTGACCTGAACATGTCGGTACTAGCGTTTCGTTCCATCCACCCGACGACCTCCGCGGTCCCGCACCAGAATCGGAAACCCTGATGAGCCAAGACATCTCACGCCGCGCCCTCCTCTCCGGCGCGGCAGTCACCGTGAGCGCGGTGGCCGGCGCCGGCATCCTCGGCGCGGGCCGGGCGGGCGCCGCACCTCGCGGTGGCACAGTCGACGCGATCGTTGTCGGTGGTGGGCTGAGCGGTCTGGCGGCCGCCAAGTCGCTGGTGGCGTCCGGAGCGTCGGTGCTCGTCCTCGAAGCCCGCAACCGCGCAGGTGGGCGGGTGCACAACATCAAGTCACCGAAGGTCGGTGCCACGCTGGACGCGGGAGCCGAGTTCATCGGACCGACCCAGGATCACATCGCCGCACTGGCCCGCGAGTACGGTGTGTCGACCATCCCGACCTACAACCAGGGCGATAGCATCTTCTGGAACTCCGGGACCGCGACCCGGATGTCGGCCGCCCTGCCCCTGCCGATCATTCCTGCCGCGCCACAAGCGCTCGGGGGGCTGACCAAGGCGCAGGTCGAGGCGCTCGCAGGCTTCCCGGTCGGCCAGCCCTGGAAGCACCCCAACGCCCGGTACCTGGACTCCATCACCTGGCAGCGCTACATCGACACGACGGTCACCGATCCGACCGCGAAGATGTTGATGACCGTGGCGATGTCGGCCGCGCTGTCGGTGCGGGCCGATGAGGTGTCGGCGCTCTACTTCCTCAACTACATCGCTGCCGCCGGTGACGAGCAGAATCCGGGCACGCTCATCCGCCTGCTCAGCACCGACGGCGGCGCCCAGGAACGCATCTTCGTCGGCGGCGCCGCGCAGGTGCCGCTGCGCATGGCGCGCGCCCTGGGCAACCGGATCGTCTACAACGCACCGGTCCGCTCGATCGGATGGAGCGGCACGCGCGCCACGGTGCGCAGCGACGCGGGCACGTTCACCGCACGCAAGGTCATCGTCGCGATGTCGCCGGCCATCAGCGACCAGATCCGTTATCTCCCTGGGCTTCCGGCACCCCGAGTCGGTCTGACCCGCGGCTATCAGATGGGATCGATCAGCAAGTTCTCCGCCCTGTACAAGCGACCGTTCTGGCGGGAGAAGGGACTGTCCGGTCAGGTCTACGGCAACGGCCGGCCGATCGACGTCACGTTCGAGAGCTACACCGAGGGACAGCATATCCTGATGGGCTTCATCTCCGCCGACGCGATGCGCCGCCTCGACCACGCGCCGGAATCGCAACTGGTGCGCGAGTGCATCGAGAACTTCGTCGAGTACTTCGGCCCCGAAGCCCGTGACTACATCGACTACGCGAACTTCAAGTGGGACCTCGAGCCGTGGTCGCGCGGTGGCCCGGTCGCTGTCAGCGCACCCGGCACGCTCACCAGATTCGGTCCGGCGCTGCGGGATCCGGTGGGTCCGATCCACTGGGCCGGCACCGAGACGGCAGACTTCTGGACCGGCTACATGGACGGCGCGGTGCGCTCAGGGCAACGCGCCGCTCGCGAAGTCCTCGGCGGGCTGCGCTGAGTACACGACTGACATGGCCCGTATGCCGGTCGCGAAACGACGAGAACTGCTGCTGGAAGCCGCATTCCGGGTGATCTCCCGGCACGGGGTCGACGGTGCGACCACCCGCGCGATCTGCGCCGAGGCGCAGATGACCTTGTCGACGTTCCACTATGTGTTCGACTCGCGCGACGACCTGCTGGCCGCGCTGGTCCAACGCGGCACCGACAGTGAGCTCGCCGTCATCGCCGCGTCCCTCACCGACGCGACCGCCGATCGGCCCAGTGGCGCCGACGGATTGCGGAACATCCTGCGCGAGAGCCTCTTCGGCTACCTCGACGGAGTCATCGCCGACCCGGAGCGTGAGCAGGCGATGATCTCGCTCAACCAGTACGCACGTCAGGCCAAGGGGCTGACGCAATCCGGCGGCGAGATGTACCTCCGCTACTACGAGGCGATCGCCTACGGCTTGGCCCTGGCCGCGCAGATGACCGCCGTCGAGTGGGACGAACCGGTCGACGACCTCGCACCGCTGGTGGTCGCGGCCACCGACGGAATCACGTTGGCGTATCTGAACACCCGCGACGAGAAGGTCTGTCGCCGGATCGCCGAGGCGGCCGTGCTCATGCTGCTCACCCACGTGCGTGAACCACTGGGAAGCCACACGACGACACACAGGGACGACAACACAAGGGGGACGTAGATGGACGTGAACCGACGACAACTATTGGTCGGTGCCGCCGTCACCGCCGTGGGGGGTGGTGCCGCTGTGATTGCCGGACAACCGGTTGCCACAGCGGCGCCGGCAGCGGCAGGCTATCTGGTGGGCTGCGGCAAGGCGGATGTCACCGGCGCGATCGCCGGTCAGGGCATGATGGGCTACTCCGAGGCCGACCAGGTCGCCGAGGGACTACTGCAGCGGTGCTGGGCGCGGGCGTTCATCGTCGTCGACCAGGCCAGCGGTCAGCGCGTCGTTTTTGTCACCACCGACCTGGCCTGCCTGTTCCAGTCACATCACATGGGGCTGATGCCCAAATTGGCCAAGCGATTCGGCTCGCTGTACACCGAACGCAATGTCAATCTCAATGCCACGCACACCCATGCGTCCTGCGGTGGCACCGCCTGGGATTTCGCCTACTCGTTGGCCGCGTACGGATTCAAACGCAACTCCTATGAGGCCGAACTGAACGGGATCTACACCGCCATCGTGCGCGCCCATGAATCACTGGCGCCGGGCACCATCAGCATCGGGCACGAGGAACTGCATGACGCGAGCCGCAACCGCTCACGTATCGCGTTCGAACTGAACCCCGCCTCGGAACGACGACAGTTCCCCGACGCCATCGACCCGAAGGTCACGGTGCTGCGATTCCGTCAGGGCGACAAGGACATCGGTGCCATCACCTGGTTCCCCACGCACGGCACGTCGCTGACCGACAAGAACCGGCTGATCGCCGGCGACAACAAAGGGTATGCCAGCTACCGCTGGGAACACACCGAACCGGGTTTCGTCGCGGCGTTCCCGCAAACGAACTCGGGTGACATGACCCCCAATCTCGACCTGGTCAAGATGCACCCGAGCGGACCCACGCACGACAACAAACACAACTGCGAGATCATCGGCGAACGCCAGTATCATTCGGGGCGCACCGCTTTCGACTCGGCGCGGCCGATGAGTCGCGGTGGCGTCGCCTCCATCGTGCGCTACGTCGACATGTCGTCGGTGTCCATCGATCCCGCATTCACCCCGGAGCATCGACCCGCACGCACCACGCCGGCGATGATGGGCGCGGGTGCGGTCGCCACGAGCACCGAGGACAACTACTACTCGCAGTTGGGTTTCCTCCAGGAGGGCACCACCAATCCCCTGCTGTCGGCCTTCGGCGGCGGCACCCGGCCGCGGGTACCCGGCTGGATGCAGGACATGCAGGCCCCCAAGCTGATCATGTTCCCGCTCGGCATCATGCCGCCGGCGCCGTGGATTCCGCAGATCGTGCCGCTGCAGATCCTGCGGATCGGTGAACTGGTCCTCGCGGCCATTCCCGCCGAGGTGACCATCGTCGCCGGTCTCCGATTGCGGCAGGTGGTGGGTGACGCGCTGCGCACCAGCCCGGACAATGTTGTGGTGCAGGGCTATTCGAACGCCTACACGCAGTACGTCACCACCCCGGAGGAGTACGACTCGCAGCAGTATGAGGGTGGCGAGACGCAATTCGGCCGGTGGACGCTCTCGGCGTATCTGCAGGAGTTCCATTCGCTCGCGGGCGCGATGGCCACCGGCCGCGCGGTGCCGCGCGGGCCGGCGCCGCTCGACAAATCGGGATTCCAGCCGGACCTCCTACCGCCGGTACCGCCAGATCAACCGATTCCCGGCCGCACCTTCGGCGATGTCCTCACCCCTGCCAGAGCCCGATACCGCCCCGGCCAGACCGTGGTCGTCGAGTTCGTCGGCGCCCATCCGAACAACGACTTCCACACCGACGGAACATATCTCGAGGTACAGCGTCGATCGGGCGGGACCTGGACGACCGTCGCCACCGACCATGACTGGGAAACCGAGCTACGGTGGCGCCGACCGGCGAACAGTACCGATCAGTCGATCATCCGGATTGCATGGACGGTCCCACGACGCGGCATCGGCCGGTTCCGGATTCGGTACCACGGCGATCGACGAACAGCGGACGGACGAGTGCACGGCTTCACCGGAGCGTCGCCGGCGTTCGTCGTCGAATGATTGACCGAATCGGGCATTGCCGACAGCCCGAACGATATCTGCGCGGGTTAGGGTGAGCGGGGGTCAGAACCACGTCGCCGAACGCACAGAGGACCGCAACAGCCATGAAGCTGCTCAGACTCGCACTCTTCACCGTCGCATCGATCGCCATGCTCATCGTCGCCGCGGGCACCGCGCACGGAGCACCCACGCCGGGCGCACCCACCCAGCGCACCACGGCGTCGGCGGACGGAACATCGATCACCACCGTCCTGCAGCACGCGACCTTCGTCGCCGCGGCCGACGGCGGACTGTCGGTGGTCGACCACTCGGGTCGGCTCGTCGACCGGGTGGCCCCCTGGGTTCCGCTGAACGGGGCTCGAATCCCGTTGCGCGCAACTGTCAGTGCCGATCGAACCAGCGCCACGTTCCACCCGCTGATCACCCCCGGGGCCCGGGACCTGATTGCGCGCGGCATGCACCCGGCCGCGACGAAGAAAGACCGCGCCTATCAGAAGATGATCTGGCACATCAACAACGGCTGGAATCGTGGCGGCGGCGTGGCGACCGCGGTCGGCGCCATCGCCGGATTGATCGTCGGCTGTCTCGTCATCGTCGGATGCATCTGGGGTGCCGGAGTGGGTGCCGCGATCGGCGCCGCCGTCGGTATCAACTCGGGCGACCCACAGGCCGGACAGGCGATCCTCACCTGGATCAACACGCCGTAGGTAGCTCTCAGTACACGTGCGCCCGCATCAACGTCACGTTGTAGGCGGCCCAGGTGGACATCGTGAAGTACAGGTCGCGGCCGCTCGACCACGGATGCAGGAAGCCGCCGTAGAGCTGAGCAAAGCGCGACGAGTGCACCAGATCCGCCGGCTCCGACCACAGTCCCTGCGGTGAGCGGGCGGTGCGCAGCACGATCGACTGGCGAAGTCCATCAAGGTAACTCAGTTGCCACCGCTGTGACGCGGCGTCGTAGCGCGCGGAGAGTTCGCCGGTGGGGCCACCGAACAGGACCGATGCGATATTGCCGTCGCGGGCCGGGACCCAGCGTCCGTCGCGCCAATACTGGTACGCGGTCTTGTTGAGCACGTGGTCCTTCGGGACCCGGGCCAACCCGATCGATCCCAGCCGCGAGTTGGGGGTACCGAACATGTAGACGTAGTCGCCCTGGGGCACCATCGACGAGACCTGGAACTGACTGGTCCCGAAGATGTTGTCCCACCGGGCATACGCGTCCTTCGTCCACGTCGAGCCGCCGTCGTCGGAGTACGCCAGTCCGCCGTAGTTGGTCAGCCACACCCCGGGGATCTCGCCCCAGGTGCGCACCGACATGTAGCTCATGTACTGCCGGTCACCGATCGCGAACCCCGACGTGGGGATCGTCGTCATCTCGATGTGATTGATGTGTCGCGCGGAGATGATTTGCGCGGCATGGCATCTGCTGTCTTGCACCATGGTGTCGATGGACAGACCGTCGGCCAGTTTACGGTCCGAGCTGAAGCCGAGCACGTTGCTGCGCCAGTCGCGCCCGTTGGCGCCCGGCGGGGTGAATCCCTTGCCGAAGGTGTCACCGAAGGCGATGGCGATCCGGCCGGGTGCCGCCTCCCACATGATGCCGAGGTCGGTGCCGTGGATCTGCCATCGCTTGTCGGTGCGGCTGGTCGATCCCTTGCCGGTCACCGTCGACACGTAGTCGACGCGGCCGACCCGCGGGGGTGCGGGCTTGGCGGCGACCGGCGCCGTGGCGACACCGGGACGCTGGGCCGGCGGTGGCGGCGGTAGTGGCGCCGGATTGGGATTGGGCACCGGGATCGGGATGTCTTTGGGCGCCGGGTCCAGGGTGATCTTGGGGAACTGGATGGATAGCGCGGGCGTGTCGGACGGCTTGGGTTTCGGCGGGTCGGTGAGGTCCGGGCACGGGTCGGTACACGGGTTCTTCGGCGGCTGCTGCGAGGGAATCCGCACCGGCGTCGGCGGTGCGGACTCGGGCATGGGTACCGGCAGAATCCGCGGATACGGCAGCGGAATCCCGATGTGGTCGGGCAGCTTCGGGATCAGATCCCGGGGGTCGAATGGCCGTGGTTTCGGCGGCGCGTCGGCGACACAGCCGGAACTCGGCAGCCAGGTCGGCTGCGCGTGACCGACCGCGGGTGTGGTCATCGAGAGCACACCCGCGGCCACGGCGGTGCTGATCAGGAGCCGTGTGGCGGTGCGCAGCAGCATAATCGTCGGAGTCCTCGCGGTCGTGGATCACGAGGAATCTATCACCGACGACGGTCCTCACAGGGTGCGCGCGATGATCTCCTTCATGATCTCGTTGGTGCCGGCGTAGATCTTCTGCACGCGGTTGTCGGCCCACATCCGTGCGATCGGGTACTCGTTCATGTAGCCGTAGCCGCCGAAGAGCTGCAGGCACTCGTCGGCCACCACCATGGCCCGATCGCTGGTCCACCACTTGGCCATGGCCACCGTGGGGATGTCGAGTGCGCCGTCGAGGTGCTTGGTGATGCAGTCGTCGACGAAGACTCGCGCGATCCGGGTTTCGGTGGCGGCCTCGGCGAGTTTGAACTTGGTGTTCTGGAACCCGAAGATCGGCCGCCCGAAGGCGGTGCGTTCCTTGGTGTAGGTGATGGTCTGGGCCACGGCGCTCTCCATGCCGGCCACCGAGGCCACTGCGATGATCAGCCGTTCCTGCGGCAGCTGCTGCATGAGCTGGACGAAGCCCTGCCCCTCCTCGGCGCCGAGCAGGTTCGACGTCGGCACCCGCACGCTGTCGAAGAACAGCTCGGAGGTGTCCTGACCGCGTTGACCGACCTTGTCGAGGACCCGTCCCCGCCGGAACCCCTCGCGTTCGGCGTCGACGAGGATCAGCGAGATGCCCTTGGCGCCCTCTGCGGTGTCCGTCTTGGCGACGACGATGATCAGGTCGGCCTGCCCGCCGTTGGTGATGAATGTTTTTGATCCGTCGATGACGTAGTCGTCGCCGTCGCGGACCGCCTTGGTCGCGACGTTCTGCAGATCCGACCCGGTGCCGGGTTCGGTCATCGCGATCGCCCCGACGACCTCGCCACTGGCCATCTTCGGCAGCCACGTCTGCTTCTGCTCTTCGGAGCCGTAGGCGAGCAGGTAGTGCGCGACGATGCCGTTGTGCAGGCTCACCCCCCACGACGAGTCGGCGATGCGGGCCTGTTCCTCGATGAGCACCGCTTCGTGCGCGAACGTGCCGCCACCTCCCCCGTACTCCTCGGGGATCGACATGCACAACAGACCGAGTTCGCCGGCCTTGGTCCACAGATCACGGTCGACGTGATGCTGCTCGATGAACTTCTCGGTGTTGGGTTTGATCTCCTTCTCACAGAAACTGCGAGCGAGATCGCGCAGTGCGGTCAGGTCATCGGTTTCCCAGGTGGAACGGTCGGCCATGCGGACACCTCGATCGTCGGGCGAATATTGTCAGCCGCGATCGTAACAGTCTTCGATGTCAAGGTTGGGCGCTGCCCGTCAGGCGTTGCCCTTCGACCACTGGCTCCACGGGATGTTCCAGTCGCCGAGGCCGTCGACGCCCGACAGCGTGGCGCCCGCCGTGTTCTTCACGACGACCGGGTCGCCGCGCAGCGTGTTACGCATGACCCAGAGCGCGTCGTCGGGGCTCAGGTTGAGGCAGCCGTGGCTGGTGTTGGTGTTGCCCTGCGCCCACACCGACCACGGCGCGGAATGGAAGAAGATGCCGCTGTAGGACATTCGCGTCGCATAGTCGACCGGGGTGCGGTAGCCGTCGGCCGAGCCGACCGGCACACCATAGGTCGACGAGTCCATGATGATGTGGTCGTGCTTGTCGGAGACCAGGTAGATCCCGTTGTCGGTCTCGGTGCCCGGCTTGCCCATCGACGTCGGCATGGACCGGATGACCTGTCCCCCGCGGTCGAACGTGACCTGCTTGGTCCGGTCGTCGGCGGTGATGATCATCGACCGGCCGATGGTGAAGTCGGTGGCGACGTTCTCCTGCCCGAACAGTCCGTCGCCGAGGTCGATCCCGTAGGTGTTGACGGCGACGTTGACCTTGGTGCCCGGCGTCCACCACTTCTCCGGACGCCACCGCACCTCGGAGTCACTGATCCAGTAGAACGCGCCCTGGACCGGCGGGTTGGTGGTGATCCGGATGGCGTCCTGGGCGGCCTGGCGATTCGGGATCGGCTCGTCGAACTTGACCGCGACCGGTTGACCGATGCCGACCGTCTCGCGCGGCGACGGCGTCAGATACGCCTGGGTGAGGTTGTTCGGTGCGCGGGTGGTGAAGGAGACCCGCTTGGTGCTCGTGCCGCCGATGCCGACCGCGTCGGCCTCGAGCGTGTAGGTGCGGTTGTAGCCGAGCGGTTCGGCGCTCGTCCACGTCGTACCGTCGTCGGAGAGCTCACCCTTGATGGGGGTGCCATCGATCTTGCCGATGCGGACCGCGGTGATCGAGCCCTCGCTGGAGCGGACGGTGATCGGGGCGCCCGGCTGGATGCCGACGGCCTTGTCGGCGAGCGGCCGATTCGCCCACTCGGTGATCGCCACACCCGGCTTGAGCATGTCGTCGAACAGGTTGGAGCTACCGACATTCTCGGAATAACTGGGTTCCTGGGAGCATGCCGTGACCATCGAGACGAGGGCGATCAGGATCGTGATGATCGCCAGCGGGGTGCGCCGCATGTTCCTCCAACCAACCAGGTGCCGCTGTGTCGCAGCCAAGTGTACGAGAAATACCGTTGGACGGGATTGTCCGACTCCGGTGTCGAGAGAGAAGAAAAGACGCTCCGCAGTGCTGCGAAGCGTCTATTCCTGCTGTGCGCCATCAGGGACTCGAACCCCGAACCCGCTGATTAAGAGTCAGCTGCTCTGCCAATTGAGCTAATGGCGCTTGGCGAACCGAGAGGAAACATTACATGACGCGTGGCCTGGAAGTGAAATCGCCTGGTCAGTGGGTGTTTTCAGCTCGGTGCGCGAGCCGAGGTCAGGCGTTGCCCTTCTTCCAGACCGCCCACGGCACGTTCCAATCGCCCAGGCCGTCGTCACCCGGAAGCGGCGGGCCCACAGTGTTTTTCGCGATCACGATGTCGCCACGCAGCGAGTGGTTGAGGAACCACTCCGCGTTCTCCGGGCTGACGTTGAGGCAACCGTTGCTCACGTCGTCGACGCCCTGATCCCCCAGGGACCACGGAGCCGAGTGGACATAGATGCCGCTGAACGAGATTCGCGTCGCATCGTCGACGACCTCGCGGTAGCCGCCGGGTGAGCCGACCGGCACACCGTAGGTCGACGAGTCCATGATCACACTCGGCTCGCGTTCGGCGACGACGTACACGCCGTTGTTGGTCGGCGTCGAATCCTTGCCCATCGACGTCGGCATGGTCTTGACCACCTTGCCGTTGACCGAGACCGTGATCTGCTTGGTCTTGTCGTCGGCGACCGACACCATGCTGCGGCCGACGGTGAAGTTGGTCGACAAGTTGTTGTCGCCGTAGACACCGTCGCCGAGATCGATGCCCTTGAGGTTGGCCTTGACGTGCACCTTGGTGCCCGGCGCCCAGAAGTGTTCGGGCCGCCACCGGACCATCGAGTCGCTGATCCAGTAGAACGCACCCGCGACCGGCGGGTCGGTGACGACGCTGATCGCGTTCTGCGCGTTGAGTTTGTTGGTGATCGGCGTGTCGAAGTTGATCGCCACCGGCTGACCGACGCCGACGGTCTCGCCATCCTCGGTGATCGTCGACGCATCGGCGAGCGAGTCCGCAAAGGCGGTGGTGAAGCCGATCTTGCTGGCACCGTTGCCATCCACACCCTTGGCCGCGGCGGTCAGGGTGTAATCCGCCCCGAAGGACAGCGACTGCTTGGACACCCAGGTGGCACCGTCGGGTGAGGTGGTGCCGGGGACGGGGCCGTCCGGGCCGGACACGACGACCGACGACAGGCTGCCGTCCTGGGCGCGGACGGTGATCGGCGCGCCGGGCATGACACCCACCGCCTTGTCCGTCATCGGCTTGTCGCGCCACCCGGTGACCGAGATGGTCGGCTGCGCGAGCGAATCGAGGCTCGGCGCATCGGTCACCTGGTCGGAGTAGCTGGGTGCCGCCGAGCAGCCGGCGATCGCACTCACCGTCACGCCCAGCATGGCAACGGCGACGGCACTGCGCCGCCGCCGGGTCTTGCGCACAACGTCTTTCACACTCACCGCACGATCTTTCGCACCACCAGGAACACCACGATCACACCGACACCGGTCAGGGCGTACTTGACCGCAGGCTTGTTCAGAGTGGCCAGAGCCCTGCTCTTGGCATCGTCGGCCAGCCGCTGCGGGTTGGCGCGATCGGCCAGTTGATCGAGAGTCTTTGCCAGGTCTTCACGCGCCCGCGCGATCTCCTGCTCGATACGCTCGGTATCGTCGGCCACAGCATTCCTCCCGGGGTAATTCGACGGCGGTCAGATGACCCCCGTTTTCGACGTTTCGAGACTACGGCATTGTAGGCCGCACCCCGACTGTGCTGGACATTCGGCACGCGGTATGACCGCAGGACAATTCGGCCGAAGCGGACAATACGTCCGCCGCGGCGACGACAACGGCGTCCGGTCATCGACTAGCCTGGCTGCTATGCCAAGCACCAAGCGATTGTCAGCCGGAGATCGTGCCCCCGCCTTCACCCTTCCCGATGCGCAGGGCAACGAGGTTTCGCTCGCCGATTACGCGGGTCGCAAGGTGATCGTGTACTTCTACCCCGCCGCGTCGACACCGGGATGCACCAAGCAGGCCTGTGATTTCCGTGACAATCTCGCCGAACTCAACGACGCCGGCCTCGATGTCATCGGGATCTCCCCCGACAAGCAGGCCAAGCTGCAGAAGTTCATCGACGCCGAGGAACTCACCTTCCCGCTCCTGAGCGATCCGGAGAAGAAGGTCCTCACCGAGTGGGGTGCGTTCGGCGAGAAGACGATGTACGGCAAGACCGTCACCGGGGTCATCCGCTCGACGTTCCTGGTCGACGCCGACGGCCTGATCGAGGTCGCGCAGTACAACGTGCGGGCGACCGGACACGTGGCCAAGCTGCGGCGCGACCTGTCGGTCTGACGTCGGCCGGAGATGACCAGGCCGATGTCGACCGAGCTCGCCGAGCCGCTGCTGCCGCGCAAGCGCCCCACGCAGGAACGGAGCAAGAAGAAGTTCTCCGCGATGCTGACCGCTGCCCGCGAGTTGCTCATCGAGGTCGGCTTCGAGTCCCTCACCTGTGAGGAAATCGCTTCGCGCGCAGAGGTTCCCATCGGCACGCTCTATCAGTACTTCGCCAACAAGTATGTGATCGTGTGCGAGCTCGACCGGCAGGACACGACCGGGGTGCGCGAAGAACTCGCCGCGTTCTCCTCCGAGATCCCGTCGCTGGAGTGGCCGCATCTGCTCGAGAAGTTCCTCGACCACCTGGCCGCACTCTGGCACGACGATCCGTCCCGGCGCGCGGTCTGGCTGGCCGTGCAGTCCACTCCCGCCACCCGCGCGACCGCGTCACAGAACGAACGTCTGCTCGCCGATCAGGTCGCGCGCATCCTGGCCCCGCTCACCGCCACGCAGCGCACGCGCCGCGAGATGATGTCGCAGGTGCTCGTGCACACCGTGTACTCGGTGCTGAGCTTCTCCGTGCAGGACAGCCACGATCACGAACTGACCGTCGCCGAACTCAAGCGGATGCTGGCCGGCTATCTCCTGCTCGAAGAGACCACCGCCGAGGGCTGACCCACCGCTCCCTGAGGAGCCCGCGAGGAACGAGCGAGCGTCACCCGCTCCCTGAGGAGCCCGCGAGGAACGAGCGAGCGTCACGAAGGGCCCGTCACCAGGCCCTTCGTGGCTCGGCTGGCGCCTAGCTTCCTTCGAGGATCGCCACCGCGGCGGCGCTGTCGCCGTCGTGGGTCAGCGAGATGTGCAGCTTGGTGTCGGCGAGGATCTCGCCGATCTCACCGGCCAACCGGATGGCCGGACGGCCCCAGTTGTCGGTGACGACCTCGATGTCGCTGTGCCGGATCAGCGGCAGCAGTGGCGATCGCGAGAACCGGCTCACCGACCACGCCTTCACCACGGCTTCCTTGGCGGCCCACCGCGCGGCCAGGTGACGGGCCTCGTCACCGGTACCGGCAGCGGCGTCGCGACGCTCACGCGTGGTGAAGCGATCACCGAACGTGGTGCCCGGCTGCTTCAACTGATCGGCGAACTCCGGGATCGACACGATATCGATCCCCACACCCAACACACTCATCTGATTATTAGACCCTGACTCCGTTGAACTCTGCTCGGCTATCCCGTGACTCATTGCGCCGCACCGGCACTGTCGTAACTACCCTCGGCACCCAGACGCACCGCCGGATCAAGCAGCAGCCCGGCCTCGGCGTCGTGCTCGTCGACCGCTTCGTCGAAGCGACGGTTCGGCGGGCGCTTGTAGGCCGGCTCGACTCCGCACATGGCCTCCAGCAGACGCTGGCTGCCCGTGCGGGCCCGCTCCGCCGACGCGACGCGGTATGCGTCGGCCTCCGCCGAATCCAGGGTCGCGACAAACGCTTCCGGATGGACGACGGCGATGAGGCCGGACACGTGACCGAAGCCGAGGCTGGTCAGCAGACCCGCCTTGAGCGGGAACCGCCCACCGAGTTGCAGCGTCTCACGCGCCCACACCAGGTGCGGGTACTCGGCCATCTTCTCGTCGACGCAGTCCAGGCTCCGGTTCGGCGGAATGACGCCGTCGCGCAACACCTGGCACAGTCCGATCAGCTGGAAGGCCGCGGCACCGCCCTTGGCGTGACCGGTCAGCGACTTCTGGCTCACCACGAACATCGGTGCACCGTCGCCGCGGCCGATCGCCGTCGCGAGCCGCTCGTGCAGCTCGGACTCGTTCGGGTCGTTGGCCTTGGTCGAGGTGTCGTGCTTGGAGATCACCGCGACGTCGTCGGCGCTGACACCGAGCGCGTTGAGAGCCAACGCCATCGGCGAGTCCTGCGCGCCGCGGGCGGCACCCAGGGCACCCAGGCCGGGGGCCGGGATGGAGGTGTGCACACCGTCGCCGAAGCTCTGCGCCCAGGCGACCACGCCGAGAACCGGCAGGCCCATCTGCGCGGCCACGTCACCACGGGCGAGCAGAATCGTTCCGCCACCGGCGGATTCGACGAAGCCACCGCGTCGGCGATCGTTGGCCCGCGAGAAGCGGCGTTCGTCGATGCCGCGTGCGGTCATCTTCGCCGACTCCGCGGTCGCGGACATGTCACCGAATCCGACGATGCCCTCGATGCCGAGATCGTCGAAGCCGCCGGCCACCGCGAACAGCGCCTTGCCGAGACGGATCTTGTCGACCCCCTCCTCGACCGAGACCGCCGCCGTGGCGCAGGCCGCGACCGGGTGGATCATCGCACCATAGCTACCGACGTAGGACTGGACGACGTGTGCCGCAACAACGTTCGGCAACGCCTCCTGCAGGATGTCGTTCGCCTTGGACTCACCGAGCAGCGTGTTGATGTAGAGCTCTCGCATCGACGTCATGCCACCCATACCGGTGCCCTGGGTGTTGGCCACCAGGCCGGGGTGCACCCACCGCATCAGTTCGCTCGGGGTGAAGCCCGAGGTGAGGAACGCGTCGACAGTCGCGACCAGGTTCCACAGGGCGACCCGGTCGATCGACTCGGCCATGTCGGGCGAGACGCCCCAACGGGTCGGGTCGAAGCCGGTCGGGATCTGACCGCCGACCGTGCGCGACATCGAGAACTGTCGGGGAACCCGGATTTCCGTGCCGGCCAGGCGGGTGACCTGCCAGTCGCCGGTCTCCGTGTTCTCCACCACGCGCGTCTTCTCCGGATTCGCCGCGGCGAAGGCCCGGGCCTCGGCCTCGGAACTCACGGTGAAGGTGAGCTCGTCGTCGAGGAAGACCGAGGTGAGCAGCGGCGCAGTGTTGTCCACCATCGCGCCCTCGTCGGCGTAGCGACGGATACCGCAGCGCGACACGACCTCGTCGTGGTAGCGCTCGGCGATCTCGCTCTCCGGCACCGGGTCACCGGATTCGGTGTCATACCAACCGGCCTTGGGCGCAGTGTCCCAGTGGATCAGTCCGGTGTTCCAGGCCAGCTCTACAACGCCTGCGGCCGAGAGCTTTTCGTCGACCTCCATCTCGAAGCGGGTGCGCGACGAACCGTACGGTCCGAGCTCACCGGCACCGACGATGACCACCAGATCCTCCGGGCGAGCGTCGAGCGACGGCCACGCCGGGGTGTTGACGGCCTTCGGTGCACGCGCCGGCGGCGGCAGTGCCGCAACGGTTTCCGCTGCTTGCGCGGCCTCCTCGGACTCGGCCTCGGCAGCCTCGGCCGCCGCAGCGCCCAGCGCCTTGAGGTCGATGGACGGATCGAGACCACCGGTGAAGTCGGCGACGAGCGGCTTGGTCCGCGCCTGCGCCCGCTGTTCGGGGGTGCACAGGCCCAGCAGGTTCGCCGCCATCTCCTCGGTGCTCCAGGTCCGGACACCGGCCGCCTCGACCGCGTCGACCATGCCGTCGTTGTGGCCCATCAGACCGGTACCGCGCACCCAACCGATGAGGCCGTGGGCGAGGGTGGTCTTGGTGTTCCAGGAGTCCTCGGCGCCCCATCGGGTGACGAGCGCGTCCAGCGACGCCTTCGACTCACCGTAGGCACCGTCGCCGCCGAACATGCCGCGGTTCGGTGAACCGGGCAGCACGACGTGCATACGGGCCGCGATGTCGTGATCGGAGTGCAGCTCGCCGAGACCGGCGATCAGCCGCTCGACCGACCACAGCAAGACCTTCATCTCCATCTCGGCGCGCGCGCCGGCGTCGGTGAGGTCACCCGCGACACGCGGTGCCGCGAACGGGAACAACATGGTGGGCTTCATCGCCGGCTTGGTGACCGCCGTGGTGCCACCGAGGTTCTCGGTCTGCTCGGCACCGATCCACTCGACCAGTTCGTCGACGTCGGCGTAGGCCGCCATGTTGGCCGGCGCGACCCAGAGGGCCGCGTCGAAGCGTGCACTCTCGCGGTACAGCTTCTTGTACATCGCCAACTTGGCCGAGTCCAGCTTGGAGGTGGTCGCGACGACGGTCGCGCCGCCGGCCAGCAGTCCGGCGATGATGCCCGAGGCGATCGAGCCCTTACCGGCACCGGTGACGACGGCGATCTCGTCGGCCCACTGTCCGGCCCCGGGAACCTCGGCCGCAGCCGCGATACCACCGAAAAGCCTTGCGTGGACGGCATTTCCGGCTGCGAGCGCCTTGCCCTGCCACCAGGTGGCGTGCTCGGCGACGGTCTTACCGGCACCTTCGAAGCGGGCGACGAGCTTGTCGTGATCGGTGTCGAGGTCGGACTCATCGGACAGCCAGATGCGGACCAGGTCCTCACGTGCGGTGGCCCAGCGATCGTCGACGAGCACCACCTTGTTGGCGTCGAAGGCCGGTGCGACGGTCCGCGCCCAGTCCGATCCGAGTTCGGCGCTGACCAGTTCCGCGAGTGCGGCATTCGGGTCGTCGGCGAGCTCCGCGGTCTGCGCGGCCTCGGCGAGGCCGAGCTTCTCCAGCACGGTGTAGGCGGCCGACGCGAGGGCGCCGGAGCGACCGGTGATCGCCTCGGTGAACTCGCCGAGCGCGGCGGCGTCGACGGTTCCGCCGGCACCACCCTCGGCGGCCGGCTTGGCCACCGAGATGCCGCGCGCGGCACCGACGGAGGCGACCGCGCGGTCGATCAGCGCGTCGAGGGCATCCGCGTTGGCCAGCGGGCCGTCGAGCAGGTTGCCCAGATCCTCGCCGCGGACGCTGGCACCGTCGCGGGTGCCGAGAGCGAGTGCGACGACGGTGTGCAGGCCCCACCCGGCACCGAGCTGCCACACGCCGGTGACGCGATCGGTGATGTAGGACTGACGCTTGCCGACCGGGCCCAGGATCTTGCGGACCTGGTCGCCGACGGCGTCGGTGAGCACCGGGCCGAGCGGCTTGTAGCCGCGGGCCAGGGTGGAGACCGTCGACGACAGGGCATTCATGTCGGCTTCGGCGGCACCGTCGATGGCGCCGAGGCCGAGCTCGCCGCCGATGTCGAGGAGCAGCTGATTGCGTCGCGAGGACACGCCGTCGCACAGGGCCTCGATGGTGTCGGCCGAACCGATCTGGTCGGTCCGCATCTTGGTCCACAGTGCGATCACGGACTTGACCGCGTCGGCCGGGCCGAACGCGATGTCGTCCGGGCGCGGTCCGGCAGCGGCTGCGGGAGCCGGGGCCGGTGCGGCGGCCGGAGCCGCTGCGGCAGCCGCCGGAGCCGCGGCCTCGGCAGCGGGTGCCTCGGCGGCGTCGTCGGCCTCGTCCTCGGGTTCGGGACCGGAGTCCTTGGCCAGGATGGCGTCGGTGTCGCGCTCCACGTTGAGGACCTCGGTGGTGGCCGAGGCGTAGTCGTCGAGCTTGAGCGTGTTGGACGCCAGACCCGACAGCGTCGGCGCACCCTTCAGACCGATCTCGACGAACCGCTGGATGCCCAGCCCGTCACGCTCGGTGCCCGCGAAGAGCAGTTCCTGGGTCTCGATCCAGCGGACCGGGCTGGCGAACTGCCAGGCCAGGAGCTCGATGAGAATCACCCGGAGCAGCTCGCTCGGCTTGGCCGCCCAGGAATCCCAGTCGGCCAGAACCGCATTCAGCGGATCCGAGGGGACGAGTGCGGCGATCTCCTCGACGAACTGGCGCTCGAGGTTGAACAGCTGCGGCACCAGGTTCGGGATGTAGCGACCGACGAGGATGTCCGGATCGATGTGCTCGGGCAGCAGATCCTCGAGCTTGGAGCGGAACTCCGGCACGCCGGCGCGCAGCACGGTGGAGTGGAACGGCACGTCGATACCCGGGACGATGATGAACGACCGCTTGCCGCCGAACTCCAGACGACGACGCTCGATCTCCTCTTCGAGGTGCTCGAGGCCGCGGACGGTGCCGGCGATGGCGTACTGCGAACCCAGGAGGTTGAGGTTGACGACTTCTAGAAACTCATCGCACGAGGCGCCAATATTCTTGACGAAGTCGGTGACCTCGTCGTCGGCCAGACCGAACTGGCTGGGGCGGATGGCGGCCATCCGATAGTCGCTGCGGCCCTTGGCATCTCGCGGCACGAGGTGGTGCATGGCCGATCCGCGCTGGAAGACGACCTCGAGGACGGCCTCGAGCGGCAGCACCCCGGCGCACGCGGCGAGCGCGTTGTACTCACCGACGGAGTGACCACACGTGATCGCACCCTCGACGAAGCCACCGGACTCCTTGAGCTCGGCGATCTGCGCGACGCCCAGGGTCGCCATCGCGACCTGGGTGAACTGCGTCAGGTAGAGCACGCCGTCCGGGTGGTGGTAGGTCTCACCGTTGGCGACCAGGGTGGTCGGGTTGTCGCGGACCACGGCCAGGATCGAGAAGCCCAGCGCGGCACGGGTGTGCTTGTCGGCACGGTCCCAGATCTCGCGTGCGGCCTTGGACCGCGAGCGGGCGTCGAGGCCCATGCCCTTGCTCTGGATGCCCTGGCCGGGGAAGGCGTAGACGGTGCGGGGGGCGGCCAGCAGACCGGTCGCGGCCATCACCAGGTTGTCGCCGACCTTGGCGGTGACCTCGACGACCTCACGGCCTGCGTCGAGACCGACGCGGTCGACCCGCACGGTGATCGAGTCGCCGGTGCGGACCATGCCCAGGTAGCGGGCGGTCCAGCCGAGCAGCGGGCGCGGCGACGGGATCGGGCGCTTGCTGTCGGTGGCGGTGGCGACCTGCTGCGCGGCGGCCGAGAGCCACATGCCGTGCACGATCGGATCACCGAGGCCGGCCAGTTTGGCGGCGTTGGCGTCGACGTGGATCGGGTTGCGGTCACCGGACACCGCGGCGAAGCCGGTCATCCGGCTCGGGGCGGTGATGGTGGCCTGGCGCACCAGCTTCCGGGTGGCGGACTGCTCGTCGGCGGCTGCGCCACCGGCACGCACCGGGTCGGTCAGTTCGGCCGAGCCGAGTCGACCGCGGATCGCGAAACGCTCGTCGAGCGTGGCGATCGGGCCGTGGGGTCCGGCCACCTCGACGGTGACCTCGACAACGCGGCCCACATCGGCGTCGTGGACGCCGCCGTTCTTCGCGGCAACAGTGAGTTCGGTTGCCGTCGTGGGGATTTCGCCGACGATCTGAATCGCGTGATCGAGGTGGACCAGGTCGAGCAGACCTTCCACGACCGGGCTGCCGTCCTCGGTGCGGGCGGCACCGATGACACTGAAGACACTCGGCCAGGATGCGCCGACGAGGGTGTCGGGTACCGCGAAGCCGAACGGTTCGGTCGGCGTGGTGGGCTGCAGATGCGACGGCAGCGTGTAGCCGGTGACCGCGGCGTGATCGGCGACGCTGTCCGGGTCCCACGCCACCGTGGTGACCGAGACACCGTCGGTGACCTCGGCGAGGCTGCCGCCGGCCGCGACGGTGAGGATCTCCCGCATGGCGGTGCTGGCCTCGTCGAGACCGACGCGCGGGACGCCGCCGTCGACGAGGGTGGCGTCGGTATGCAGCGGGATGCGGACGGTGGCGCCGGAGATCGGCGTCACCAGGTCGAAGCGGTTGTCGGCGACCTTCTCCAGCACCGAGCCGGACGGCTCGTGCTCGGCCCGATTCTCCTCGACGAGCTGCCACTTGTCGCGATCACCCAGCAGCACAATGGGACTGCGGACGATACGGCCGACCCATTCGACGTCGTCGGCCTCGATGACCGAGACGAGCTCGCCGCTGCCGTCGATCAGATCGGTCTGCTTGCGGGTTGCCACGGCGACCGAGTCGGTGCCGGCGCCCTGCAGGTCGGTGACGACCTGCGCCTCGAAGCGATCGAGCAGTTCGCCGACCGGCTCGTCGACGCGGGTGATGCCGGCGACGGCCACGGTGCCCGGGATGATGCACACCGCGTCGGCGGGATAGCGCGCGTCGTGGGCCTGCCACAGCGAGTCACTGCGCCACCAGCGACGCACGTCCTTGTCGATGACCGGCACGAAGTTGACCGGCTTGCCCGGGGTGCGGCACAGCTCGAGGAAGAACGAGACGTCGGCGGGGTGCAGCACGTCGGTCTCGATCTCGGGGTAGACCGAGCCGATCGCGTCGATGGCCGCGTGCGGGTCCTCGATGCTGGCGAGGTCGGCGAACATCGTCGGGATCTCGCCCGAGTCGACCGGGCTCATACGGGCCTCGGTGCGCTGCAGCATGTCGACGAAGCGCTGCTTCCAGGTGATGTCGGCCCACGGGTACGCCTCACCGTCGGCGCTGCCGACCGCGAGGGTCGCATAGCGATCGAGCCAGGCGCGGTAGGTCATGTCGGCGACGTCGCCGAAGTACGGCTTGGCGGTGTCGGCCATCGCGGCGATGATCTCGTCGCGTCGTTCGGCGACCGCATCGCCGTCACCGGCGACCTCGTCGAGGATGCGGCCGCACCGCGAGGCGGTGTTGTCGATCTCGTGGATGTCGGCGCCGAGCTGGCTGCGCCCGGAGGCCATGCCGGCGGTGGCGTGACCCGCGCCGATCCATTCGTCGCACCCGACGGTGTCGACGAGCAGCTGCTTGACCGCGGGGGCGGTGGTGGCTTCCTTCGCGGCCATCGCGGCGGTGCCGACGAGGATGCCGTCGAGCGGCATCGCCGGGTAGCCGTACGCGGACGACCATGCGCCGGTGAGGTATTCGCTGGCACGCTCGGGCGTACCGATGCCACCACCGACCGCGATGACGACGTTCGGGCGGGCGCGGAGTTCGCCGTAGGTGGCGATCAGCAGGTCGTCGAGGTCCTCCCACGAGTGGTGGCCACCCGCGCGGCCGCCCTCGATCTGGACGATGACGGGATGGTGCGGGACCTCGGCGGCGATCCGGATCACGGCCCGGATCTGCTCGACGGTGCCCGGCTTGAACGCGACGTAACGCAGACCGGCTTCGACGAACTCGTCGACCAGTGCGACGGCGTCCTCGAGTTCGGGGATGCCGGCCGAGACGACGACGCCGTCGATCGGGGCGCCCTGCGCGCGGGCCTTCTGCACCAGGCGCTTACCGCCCAGCTGCAGCTTCCACAGGTACGGGTCGAGGAACAGCGAGTTGAACTGTGCCTGCCGGCCGTCATCAAGGAGGTCGGTGAGCTTGGCGACGTTGTCGGCGAAGATCGCCTCGGTGACCTGTCCGCCACCGGCGAGCTCGGCCCAGTGGCCGGCATTGGCGGCGGCGGCAACGATGGCCGGGTCGACGGTGGTCGGGGTCATGCCGGCGAGCAGCATGGGCGAACGGCCGGTCAGACGGGTGAACGGGGTGTCGACGACGGTGCGGCCGCCCGGCAGGGTGACCAGGCTCGGGGTGAACTCGGTCCACTTGCGGTCGACCTCGGGCACGCCGCCGGGGCTGAACAGGTTGCGCTGTCCGACGCGCAGTGCGGCCGGCACCAGGCCGACGCCCTGTCCGCGAACCAGCGAGGAGGTCAGACGGGTGGCGAGATCGCCGGGACCGAAGTCGAGGACCCACTTCGCGCCGGCCTCGACGACGCCGTCGACGGTGGCGACCCAGTCGACCGGATCGACGAGGATGTCGGTCGCGTGCTTGACGGCGACGTCACGGTCGATGCCGCATTCGGAGGCCCACTGCCCCACCAGTTCCACGCCCTCGACCATGCCGGGGTGATGGAAGGCGACGCTGACGTTGAGGTGATCGAACTTCGGCGCGAACGGTGCACCACCGGTGAGCTTGCGCTTGCGCTGATCGGCCTCGTCCGCGGCGATGCGCTCGCACAGGGCGACGAAGGCGGCCAGGTGGCGGGGAGCACCGGAGAGGGCGACCGAGCGGCGACCGTTGCGGATGGCGATGACCGGCGCGGTGACCTGCTCGGCCTCGCTCAGGCCGGCGCGGTACTCGGCGAGGATCTCCTCGATCCGTGCGGGGTTGGCGGTGATGGCGAGCATCGGGGTGCCCTCGGTGCTCGCCGCGAGACCGCGACGACGAGCGACCAGCGTGCCGGCGGCGCCGATGAGCTGCGCGATGGCCAGCAGCAGACCCTGACCGGCTTCGGCAGCGTCCTCGTCGATCCCGATGGCGTGGGTGGCGAGCGAGCCCTGCGAGTGACCGATGACTGCCGTCGGGGAGATCGCGGCGGTGTCGAGGCCCTGCTTCTTGAGTGCCTCGATCGCGGCGATCTGGGTGAGGAGCACGCCGGGACCCGAGCGGGTGAAGTCGGCGAGTTCGGTGTCGGACGGGACGGGTTCCCCGGCGTCGAGCTCACGGACCCAGCTCAGCGGATGGAACCCGTCGCCACCGGCGATGGTCAGCTGATCGGCGACCGGATCGATGGTGTGCTCGGCCGCGGCGACGACCTTCGCGATCCGATGCTCGAGATCGGCGTCGACCACCAATTCGGCCAGGGTGGGCAGCCACGGCGATCCCTGTCCGCCGAAGCTGATGGCGTAGGGCTCGCCGGCGGCGAGACGATCGATCAAGGTGGTGGTGGGGCGGTCCTTGCGGGCGCCCTGAGCTCCTGGACGGTATTGGTCGACGGTCACGGGGTCTCCTCTGATCTCGACGGGCCAAGCGGGGAGGTGGCCCATCGGGGTTGTGGGGCTTGCGGCACAGGCGCACGGAAGCGCCCGTTGGAGGTCTCTCGTACGGGGTTTTGCGTTGAGGGGTCGGCAGTGCGGCGTCAGGCTGGCACACTTGCTGAACACACCTGCCGCACAATGCTTTTGGCGACATGCGCACTCAACTTCGAGTACGGGCTCGGTGTGAACGTGCACCAATAATGGCATAGAGAAATGAGGTTTTCCTCATGTTTTGAACTGACTCGCGGGTATACCCGCCAGTAACCTTTGGAGTAGTACAAGTGTTCACTCAAACACCCCCACGACGAACCCTTAAACCCGCTGATGAGACGTCGTTTTCGGGCCCGAAAAATGGCCGAACGAGCGCTCGGGAAAACCGTTATGAAATTGTTATGTGATGCGGCACACTGTCGTGTCGGCGTCGGCATACCCGCTGCTCACGAACACCGGCGACCGTCCGTAGGGTGCAGGTCATGGACTCGTGCGTGTTCTGCGACATCGTCGAGCAAACGGCCCCATCGCGAACCCTGTATGCCGACGACGATGTGGTCGCCTTTCTCGACGTACGACCGATCACTCGCGGGCACACCCTGGTGGTACCGCGCACCCACTCGTCGGGGCTGGCCGATCTCCCGCCCGCCACCGGTGGTCTGCTCTTCGCCGCAGGTCAGCGACTTGCCGCAGCGATGAAGCGGAGTTCGCTGGCGGCCGACGGGGTCAACCTCGTCGTCAACGACGGCCGTGCCGCCTTCCAGACCGTCTTCCACACCCATCTGCACGTCGTACCGCGCCACGACGGCGACAAGTTGAGTTTCGCCAAGGGTCTCGTCGTGCGTCGCGACCCCAACCCCGACGAGACCGCAGCGATCCTCCGCTCGGCACTGGCCACCCCGACGAACGAGGAACGATGACCGCCGAAACGACCATCCCGGACGCTGCCGTGGCGGCGGTCCGCGACGCCGAGTGGGTGACGGTGTTCACCGGCGCCGGGATGTCCGCCGAGAGCGGCATCTCGACCTTCCGCGACGCCGACACCGGCCTCTGGGAGCGATTCGACCCGGCCGACCTGGCCACGCCGCAGGCCTGGGCGCGCGACCCGGCACTGGTGTGGGGCTGGTATCAGTGGCGGGCGCGGCTCGTCCGCGACGCCGAACCCAACGCCGGACATCACGCGCTGGCCGACCTCGCCTCCGACCGAACCGTCGGCGTGGTCACCCAGAACGTCGATGACCTGCACGAACGTGCGGGCAGTCACGTCGTGAGCCACCTGCACGGCAGTCTGTTCGCACCGCGGTGCAGCAATTGCGGAACGCCGTATCACGGGGTCGACGCCGACCCCGACCGCGCGGTCGAGGAACTCCGGGTGGAACCACCCGCCTGCCCGGTCTGCCTGTCCCCGGTCCGGCCGGGGGTGGTCTGGTTCGGTGAGGCCCTCCCCGAGCGGGAGTGGACCCGCGCGGAGAGCGCGGTCGCGGGCAGTGACCTGATGATCGTGGTCGGCACGAGCGGCATCGTCTACCCCGCCGCCGCGCTGCCCGAGCGCGCCGTCGGACGCGGCGTCCCGGTCATCGAGGTCAACCCCGAGCCGTCGGCGCTCAGCAGCACCGTGACCCATCGCATCGCCGCGCCCGCCGCCGTCGGCCTGCCCGCGCTGCTCCGCGCGGTCCGCGGTGCGTAGCCGTCGACTGGGCGCCGTGTCCAGCCCGGTGGGTGGCTACTCCCCCGCGCCCAGGTCGATCGGCTCCCAGTGTTCGCCCGTCCGGACCACCGCGCCCGCCACCGGCGGGGTGACCGATCCGGGTTTCACCCCGCGCCGTTCGAGCGCCTCCCAGAGGCCGTCGAGCGCGCGCTCGGAATCGAGTTCGAACTCGGATTCGCGCACCCGCCAGAACTGCCAGCCGCAGCGCCGTAATTCACGTTCGCGCTCCATGTCGGAGCGGGCCTGGGCGCCGGTGGTACGGAACGAGTCGCCGTCGCACTCCACCGCCAGTCGCGCATCCGAGCCGGTGACCACCAAATCGATGACACGGTTGTTGACGGTCACGGCGGGCACGACGTAGTAGCCACGTTCGACCAGCCGGTTGAACACCTGCTGCTCGAAGAGACTCGAAAATGGTTGCTGCCGAGTGGTGTTCGAAACGTCGGTGGGCATCGGCTGGATCGACGGCCCCTGGTTGGCCTCGAAGTAGCTGAGCAACGAGTACCGTAGATCGCTGGGCCGCAGGTCATCTCGGGAGATCGAACCGAAGAGCCACATCTGATCCATCGCGCGCGACGCCGCGACGTTGATCCGTCGTTGAGATTCGGCTCGGGTCAGCGGTGCGATGGACTCCGGGTCCGAGACGACCATCGACAGCAACATCACCTGTCGCTCGTCGCCCTGGAAGTCGGGCGGGGTGCCGACCCGGATGCGCCGCTCGCGCCAGTCGTCGTCGCCGACGACCTCTCGCAATCGTCGGGTGATCTCGTCGCACTGCTTGGCGCCGGACAGCGCGATGACGCCGAAATCCATTCCGTCATAAGCGGAATCGTTCAGACACGAGGAGATCGTGTCGACGATGGCCTCGGCCTCGGCGGTGTTCACCAGGCCCGCCCCCTGACCGGTAGCACTGCCGGAGACGGCGACCGTCCGCAGCGGTGGGAGTCGGTCGGCACCGAACTGCCGCACCGGGATCAACGGGGCTCCCGCATAGAACTGGCGGGAGGAGAACTCGATGATCTCCGGCATCGACCGGAAGTGTTCGCGCAGTCGGATCAGGTGGCCGAACCGGCTGCGCAGCAACGAGAACAGGCTCGACCGTGGCGTGAGGCCGTCGCGGAGATAGTGCGGTAGGTCCGGCAGGTGCGAGTCGAGCTTGGCGAAGGCGTCGTCGAGGGTGGTGCCCGACAGTCCGATTGGCGCGCACTGCTGATCGTCGCCGACGACGATGACCCGCGGCGCCAGCCACAGCAGGAAGGAACTGGTGATGTCGGCCTGGCTCGCCTCGTCGACGATGACCACGTCGAAGGCATGCCGAATCGGCGCGACGGTGTCGGCGACCTGGCTGATGGACATGATCCAGCACGGCACCGCCGCCTGCGCCTGCTCCATGGCCGAGCGCGCGGCGGCGCGGAATCGGCCGGCGTACTTGCCCGATCCCTTACCGAGGTTGATCATGTGATCGCGGTAGGACTGCAGCGCCTGCACCTGTGCGATGCTCATCCGCTCCAGGCAGGCTCGCCAGGCATGCAGCGCGGTGAGCCGCGTGGTGAATTGCGCGATGTCCGCGTCGTGCTCGTCGAGTTCTGCCTGCAAGCGCTGCTCCAGCCCGGGGTCGGACCGGTCGACCGCCCACGTGTACGCCCGGCGCCAGGACCAGGCGCCACCAACCTCTCGCAGCCGGACCGACCAGACAGGCTCCGAATGCGTCTCGCGCAGCATGGTGTACAGCTCGGGCGCCTTGCTTCGCAGCCGGAGGCTCAGCAGGTCGAGCGCGACCTGGTCGTCGCGTTCGGCACGCGCGGCATTCCACGCCCGCCGCGCAGCCTTGATGGCACCGGCGTCGGCGGTACCGAGCGCCGCCACCAGCGCATCGCCCTCCGACGAGGGTCCCTGCTCGACCTCCGAGGACAGGCGGTAGGCACACTCGGCGAGTTCATGTTCGGCAAGGACCGCGTCGTTGGTGGCGGCGATCGCACCCGCCTGCCGCGCGACCTCGGTCAATTCGGCGACGCTGCGTGGCCGCGGACCACCGGGACTGATCGCCTCGAGTTCGTGCACCAACCGGTCTCGCCCGGTGATCAGGTCCGAGATCCACGCCAGTTGGGCGTCGAGTTCCACGAGTCTGCTCAGCTGCGCCGACCGCGAACCCGAACTGTCCACCGGCACAGCAAGATCGGCCAGCACCCGACGAACCTGGGTGACGGCGTCGAGAACGGCGAGGTGATCGGCGACCAGCGCCAGCGACGCGCTGTCGGTCGGTGCTCGCCCGTCGACGGTCGCGCGGACCGTGGACTCCTCGACCGCACGCTGCTCGGCAGACCGCAGCAACCGCCCACGCCATCGCCCGCCACCTATCAGGTGGTCGGCGGCTCTCCGGAAGACGGCTTCGTCGCCAGGACCGGCACCCTCGACGTCGACCAGGTGCGCACCCAACGCCCGATCGCGCTCGGCGGCATCGCCGATGATCGACGGCAGCCCGGACACCCGCGACCAGAGATGTCCGGACTGTCCGTCGAGCAGCCGATCGGCGAGATCGACCATGACCGGCGGGAATCCGGCGACCTCGGAGGCCGCCCGACCGAGTTGCTCGCAGATCTCCCGGATACGGACGAGGCGTGCACTGTCGACGTCGTCGAGGATCGACAGCAGCGAGCCGCTGCCGACCATGGGTTCGTGCGGGCGGGCGGCGATGCGGGCGCAGACACGGTCGAGTTCCCCCGGATCGGGCAGGAACTCGGCGAGGTCGGGCAGACGTTGTCCCATCCGCGTCGTGGATCCGCCCGTGGTGCCGACCAATTCGCGCAGCCGCTCGAACTCGTCCGCGGACAGTGGCGGCGCCACGCCGTCGAGCGGTCCGGGCAGCCAGTCGTAGCCTGGCGCGTCGGTTGTGCACTGTCGTACCACTTCGGCCGCGGTACCCCGGTAGTCGCCGGCGACCCACTCATGCACCTCGGTCTCGGATTCACGTGCCGTCCAGAGTTCGCGCAGCACCCGCTCTCGCTTCCCCAGCGCCTGTTCACGTTTGGCGCTCAGATCGGCGATCTCCGCGGCGACGACCCGGGGCTGATAGGTCGCTTTTCGTTCCGCGATGGCCTCGACACCGGCCGCGGTGACATCGAAGTCGTCACGCCCCACGTCGGCGATGGAGACGGTCAGATCCCGCAATTCGGCGGGCAGCATGTCGCGCAGCACCCGCAACGCCTGGGCCTTCTCGCTGGTGACCAACACCCGCTGCCCCTTGGCCAGTAACGCGGCAACGACATTGGCGATGGTATGGGTCTTGCCGGTGCCGGGTGGTCCCTCGACCACGACGCCGCTGTCGACCCCGAGCTGGGTCAGCACGTCCCGTTGCTCGACGTTCGACGACAACGGATACAGCGCGTCGGCGACCAACTCGTCGGCCGGCAGCGCGCCGGCCCGGGCGAGTGCCGCCAGCCGTTCGGGTGCCTCGATCGGAGCCACCAGTTGCGCCAGCCCGACCGGCGGTTCCTCATCGGACGAACGCAGGTCGGCGAGGATCGCATCGTAGAACGCGAGCGCGGCCGCGACCCCGCGTCGCCGCAGGACCAGCGCCGGCCGCAACTCGGTCGAGACGCGCACCACCGAGTCGTCGACACTGACCTCGCGCAGCCAGCTGTCGAGCTGGCCGGCGACCGGGCTGCCGAGCGGACTCGGGAGTTCGGTGAGCTTGCGCCGCACCTTCACCGCGCCGGACAGGTCGATCCCGTCGACCGGCGCGAGGAGATGGATGTCGTGGACCATGGGCCGGGCGCCGGTGGCCAACAGCACGCGCACCGCACCGGTCTCGACGTCCCGTTCGGCGACGACCTGCTGGGTGATCAGATGGTCACGCACGAGCGGGGTGTCGACGTCGGCCTGGGTGACCGTGACCAACGCGTTGGCCAGGACGAGTTCCAGCGACTCCGGCTCGTCCTGCAGGTCATCGACCAGCGCGGACACCGCGTCGAATCCATCGGCGTCGGGTTCGGCCTCGAGAATCAGCTGACCGGGCGCGGCGCCGGTGCGCACCGGCAGGGCTGTCGACTTGCCCACCCACACGACACCCGGATGTTGTTCGACGTCGGTGACGATCTCGGACCGCGCGCGCACGATCTCACGGAGGTATCCGAGGAGTCGAAGGACGCGATCATCGGCGAGATCGTCACCTGATGTCGAGGACTCGTCGGCCATGCATGAAAACGCTACCAATGCCGGCAGCGATTTGCGTGCGCGCTACTGCTGCGTCGCGGTACGCATCGCGGAGTAACCACCATCGACGTAGTGGACGTTGGTGTACCCGAGATCGGCGATCTCCTCGGCGATGACCGATGCCTGCGATCGCACGGAGACCACGGCGATCTCGGTGTCGCGATCCCGGACCATCGGAAATGTCCCCGACGGGGTGGGCGTGAACCGCGAGCGGACCTCGGTCGGGTCGACGACGACTGCACCGGGCACACTGCCCTGATGCCGCATGACCTGCGGGCGCGCGTCGACGATCACCGCGTGATCGTGTGCGCAATGCTGCATGGCGTCGGTTGCTGTGATCGAATTCACCACTGACACTGGTGACTCACCTGATTTCCCTGTTGCGATGTATATGAAAAACCCTCTGCCGCACAATCTTTCCGCGCAGAACGAAGGGACGTTCGCAGAACGCTGGTTGCGTCCCGTGAGGTCTATCGGACCCCCGGGAACCAATGTTACGGATTCATATCACTGGGGCAAGCTCGTCACCTGCAGCCCCCTGAATTAACAGGAACACCACAGGGTCAGGAAGCTCTGGTCTCAGCCTCGGCCGCGGCCGGCAACCCGCGGGGTACCGCGTTTGCCCCAGCTGTCGCCGCGTTTGCCGCCGTCTCGGCCATGTCCGCCGCCGCGCTGGCCGTGGCCACCGCCGCCACGATTGGCTCCGCCTCGCTGCCGCGGTGCCCCTTGATCGCGTCGGATGTCGATCGCGTTCTTCCCGATCCGCGTGTGCCGCAGCGCGGAGAGCGTCTCGTTGTCGAGATTCTCGGGCAGTTCGACGAGCGAGAAGTCATCGCGGATGCTGATGTTGCCGAAGTCGCCGCGAGTGAGCCCACCCTCGTTGGCGATTGCACCGACGATGGCACCCGGCGAGACCTTGTGCTTGCGACCCACCGCGATCCGGTAGGTGGCGAACTGACCGCCGCTCGACCCGCGCGGGGCGCGTTCGCGACGCTCGCGCCGCTCTCCTTCCGGCGGATCCGGCGTCATCAGGAAACCGCCGTCACGGGTCTCGAGGGCGAGCGCCGCGGCGATGTCGGCCATGGCCACATCTTTGTCGCGCGCGTAATCCTCGATGAGCTTGCGGAACAGGTCGAGGTTGTCCGAACCGAGGTTCTCGGTGATGGAGTCGGCGAACTTCGCGACACGCTGCGCGTTGACGTCATCGACGCTGGGCAGCCCGATCTCGGTGAGCGTGGACCGGGTGGCCCGCTCGATCGACCGCAGCAGGTGCCGTTCGCGCGGTGACACGAACAGCAGGGCGTTGCCCGACCGTCCGGCCCGTCCGGTGCGACCGATGCGGTGCACGTACGACTCGGTGTCGTGCGGGATGTCGTAGTTGACGACGTGCGAGATCCGGTCGACATCGAGGCCGCGGGCGGCCACGTCGGTGGCCACCAGGATGTCGATCTGCCCGTTCTTGAGTTGATTGATGGTGCGCTCGCGCTGTGCCTGTGCCATGTCGCCGTTGATCGCGACCGCGGAGAATCCGCGGGCCCGAAGTTTCTCGGCAAGTTCTTCGGTGGCCGACTTGGTGCGGACGAACACGATCATCGCATCGAAGGTCTCGACCTCGAGGAATCGGGTCAGCGCATCGAGTTTGCGCTGATGCGACACCTGCAGATAGCGCTGGGTGATGTTCTGGGCGGTCGCGGTCTTGGCCTTGACCGTGATCTCCTGCGGATCATTGAGATACTTCTGCGCCAGTCGACGGATCGCGCTGGGCATGGTGGCGGAGAAGAGCGCGACCTGCTTGTTGTCGGGGGTCTCGGCCAGAATCCGTTCGACGTCTTCGGCGAAGCCCATGGTGAGCATCTCGTCGGCCTCGTCGAGCACCAGGAAGTCGAGCTCGGAGATGTTGAGGGTGCCCTTGTCGAGGTGGTCGATGACCCGGCCCGGTGTGCCGACGATGACCTGCGCGCCTCGCTTGAGACCGGCGAGCTGCACACCGTAACTCTGGCCGCCGTAGATCGGCAGCACACGCACCTGCGGCAGGTGGGAACTGTAACTGCCGAAGGCCTCGGCAACCTGGATCGCCAGTTCGCGGGTCGGCGCGAGGACCAGGGCCTGCGGCCGCCGCTCCGCCGGGTCGAGCCGCGAGAGGATCGGCAGCGCGAAAGCCGCCGTCTTGCCGGTACCGGTCTGCGCCAGGCCGACCACGTCACGCCCGGCCATCAACGGCGGAATGGTCGCCGCCTGGATTGGGGACGGCGACTCGTAGCCGATGTCGGCGATGGCCTGCCGAACATGCTCGTCGAGCCCCAGGTCGTCGAAGCTGCCGACAGTGTCTTCGGCCTCGTCGGGCCGCCCGTCGCTGGATGCGCTCATGCTCGATCAGTCTCGTTCATCATCGACAACTGTAATCGGCAGACGCCGTCTTCGAGGAATCTCGCGCGGGTTGCCCATACCCGCGCCGCGCGAACAGTGCGAAGTGTGAATCAGGCCACTCCCGTGCTGGTAGCCTCGATCCCACTCAGCGGACGTTGGTCGGTGTCGATACAGGCGCGGTGATGTCCGTTATGTCCGTTTGGCTGGCTAACGTTTTGAGGGAGCGCACCCGTGGAGCAGTACTCAACCCCGGCGAATTTCACCATCGAGGACAAGGCGACGACGGTCGATGCCATCCTGCGCTATCGATCGCAGCGGCCGACGATGCCGCTGTTCAAAAAGCGGTCGGGGGGCACGTGGGTCAATGTGACCGCCAAGCAGTTCGCCGACGAGGTCGATGCGGTGGCCAAGGGACTCATCGCCTCCGGGGTCGCACCCGGTGACCGTGTCGCGATCTTGTCGTCGACCCGCTACGAGTGGTCGGTGCTCGACTACGCGATCTGGCGGGCCGGGGGCACGACGGTGGCGATCTACGAGACCTCGGCGCCCGATCAGGTCGAATGGATCCTGACCGACTCCGGCACCTCGATGCTCGTCGTCGAACTCGCCGACCATCGCAAACAGCACCGGTCGGTGATCGACGCGGCACCCGACCTGCGCGAGACCCTCATCATCGAGGACGGCGCCATCGCGGCGCTGACCAAGCGCGGGGCGCAGGTCGACGACGCCGAACTCGAGTCGCGACACGCCAACGCGGTCTCCTCGGACCCGGCGACCCTGATCTACACCTCGGGCACCACCGGCCGCCCCAAGGGCGTCGTACTCACCCACGCGAACTTCCTGGCCGAGGCCGTGTCGGTGCGGGAAGCGGTCGGGACACTGCTCGAAGAGGGCAAGTCGACGCTGCTGTTCCTGCCGCTGGCACACGTGTTCGCCCGGGTCGTCGCGGTGTCGTGCGTGGAGACCGGCGTGATCCTTGGCCACACCAACGACGTCCCGAATCTCGTCGCCGACCTGGCCGTGTTCAAACCCGACTATGTGCTGTCGGTGCCGCGCGTGTTCGAGAAGGTCTACAACTCCGCCAAGCAGAAGGCCTACGACGGCGGTAAGGGCAAGATCTTCGATCGCGCTGCCGACACCGCCATCGCCTACAGCAAGGCCCAGGAGGCCGGCGGGCCCGGTCTCGTGCTGAAACTGCAGCATGCCCTGTTCGACCGGCTCGTCTACGGCAAGCTGCGCGACGCACTCGGCGGCAAGTGCGAGGGCGCACTCTCCGGCGGCGCACCGCTCGGTGCGCGTCTTGGTCACTTCTTCCGCGGCGTCGGCGTGCCCGTGTACGAGGGCTACGGCCTCTCCGAGACGACGGCGGCGGTCACGGTCAACAGCGAAGACCAGCAGCGGGTCGGCTCGGTCGGACGACCCGTCCCCGGCGTGTCGGTGGCCATCGCTGACGACGGCGAGGTGCTGCTCAAGGGACCCGTCGTCTTCAACGGGTACTGGCACAACGAGAAGGCCACCAACGAGGCGATCGTGGACGGCTGGTTCCACACCGGCGACGTCGGCAAACTCGAGGACGGATTCCTGTTCATCACCGGACGCAAGAAGGAGCTGATCGTCACCGCCGGCGGTAAGAACGTATCGCCGGCGCAACTCGAGGACACCATCCGCGCCCATCCGATGATCAGCCAGTGCCTCGTCGTCGGCGACAACAAGCCGTTCATCGCCGCACTGATCACCTTGGATCCCGAATCCGTCCCGGGGTGGCTGGAGCGCCACAACCTCCCGGCCGGCACCACACTCACCGACCTCGCGCAGAACAAGGACCTGCTCGCCGAACTCGACGCTGCGGTGAAGGACGCGAACTCCAAGGTGTCCAACGCGGAGGCGATCAAGAAGTTCTCGGTGCTCGACACCGACTTCACCATCGACTCCGGGGAACTGACGCCCACATTGAAGTTGAAGCGCAACGTGATTCACGACGGGCACAAGAAGGCGATCGCCGATCTCTATACCTGAGATGTCCTACTGTCGGTGAGGTGACCCCCACCCCCGATCGTCATCGACCGGAGTCGCTCGGCGACCACTCACTGTGCGTGCACGGCGGAAACGCGCCCGCGGACACGGGCGCGATCCGTACCCCCATCACGATGGCGAACTCGTATGAGTTGCCGGAGGACCCGTCGACGATCGATTGGTCGGGTACCGACCGGCTGTTCTACACCCGCAACACGGGCGCCAACCAGCTTGCGCTCCAAGAGAAGTTGGCGGCGCTCGAGCATGGTGAGGACGCCGTGGTGCTCGCGTCGGGGGTGGCGGCGCTGCACGCGGTGTTCTTCACCCACGTGCGCGCGGGCGACCACGTCGTCGTCTCCGACAGCACCTACGAGGCGACGTGGAAGCTGTGGTCGTCGCTGCTGCCGCGCAAGTACGGCATCGAGGCGACCTTCGTCGACGTCACCGACCTCGACGCGGTCCGGGCGGCGCTGCGGCCGACGACCCGACTGGTGATCACCGAGACGATCGCCAACCCCACGACCAAGGTGGCCGATATCAGCGCCCTTGCCGAGATCGCCCACGCAGGGGGCGCGCTGCTTCTCGTGGACTCGACCTTCACCCCGCCGCCCCTGTACCGGCCGCTCGTCGATGGAGCCGACCTGGTGGCCCATTCGCTGACCAAATACATCAACGGTCACGGCGACGCGATGGGCGGCGCGGTGATCGGCCGCCGCGAACTCATCGACCCGATCAAGGCCGAGGCCATGGTTGATGTGGGCGGTGTGATCTCGCCGTTCAACGCGTGGTTGATCGCCCGCGGATCGATCACCCTCCCGCTGCGGCTGGCCCAGCACCAGTCGACCGCAATCCACCTGGCGCAGCTACTCGAGAATGACGAGCGCATCGCCTACGTCGCCTACCCGGGACTGCAGTCCCATCCCCAACACGGTTTGGCGGCGGGGCAATTCGGTGGACGTGGATTCGGCGCGATGATGGCGTTCGCCGTCGACGGCGACCCGGACACGCAGAACCGCTTCGTCTCCCACCTCAAGGTGATCACCTCCGCGGTGTCCCTCGGACACGACGAGTCGCTGATCGTGCACGTCGGCACCGACGGTCCGCGCGTCGCCGCCTACCCCGCAGAGTTCCGGCGCTGGGGTCATCTGCGCTTCTCGGTCGGCCTGGAAGATCCTGCCGACCTCGCCGCCGACCTCCGAGCCGCCCTCGACGCCACCTTCGCCTGACCCGCCGACAGCAACCACTTCCGCGCCCACAGCAACCACTTCTCCGCCCACAGCAACCACTTCCGCGCCCACAGCAACGGACTCTGCTCCCCACAACAATGTTGTGCACAACATAATTGCGCTACACTCAACCCATGAGCGTTGCCCCACTCGATGAACAACTCTGCTTCGCCCTGTACACGGCGTCGCGGGCGGTCATCGCCGCGCAACGCCCCGGGCTGAAGGAGTTGGGCCTCACCTACCCGCAGTACCTGGCCATGCTCGCCTTGTGGGAAGAGGACGAACTGACCATCGGTCAGCTGTGTCGCCGACTTCATCTCGACTCCGGCACGGTATCCCCGCTGATCCGCCGCCTCGAAGGCCTCGGCTACCTCGTTCGACGCCGATCGGTCGACGACGAGCGGTCCGTCACCGTCGCGCTCACGCCGGAGGGAATCGCCCTGGGCGCGCGTGCCGACTGCGTCTACGACTCCCTCGTCGACGCGATTTCCGACGCCACCCAAGAGGATTCCGGCCACGACGGAGCCGTCGACGTGGACGGCCTCATCCAACTTCGGTCCGCACTGCACACCCTCACCGAGGAACTGCGCCGGCACATGGACGCAGCCGAACCAACGAAAGGAAACGCATCATGAAGGCCATCTACACCGCTGAGGCACTCGCCACCGGAGACGGACGCAATGGGCACGCTCGCACGTCCGACGGAAAGCTCGACGTCGACCTGGACATGCCCAAGGAACTCGGCGGCTCCGGCGTCGGTACCAACCCGGAGCAACTGTTCGCCGCTGGCTACGCAGCATGCTTCCACAGCGCACTCCGTCTCGTGGCCGGACAGGCCGGCGCCGATGTCAGCGATTCGGCTGTCGGAGCACGGGTTTCACTCGGCAGCACCGATGCCGGCGGATTCGGGCTCGCCGTCGAACTCGAGGTCAGCCTGCCGAACGTCGATGACGCCACCGCCCAGTCACTCGTCGAGAAGGCCCACGAAGTCTGCCCGTACTCAAATGCCACGCGCGGCAACATCGACGTCGCGCTGTCGCTGGCCGACGACTGAGCACCGAGAGGATGACCTCGATGGCAACCCCTGAACCACGTTCGCGGCGGATCGCCCGCCTCACCCTCGGCGCAATCCTCACCACCGCAGGCGTCGGACATATGACGTTTCAGCGCAAGGAGTTCCAGGCCCAGGTGCCTGACTTCGTGCCGCTCGACCCAGACGTCACCGTCATCGCCTCCGGCGTTGCCGAGGTCGGTCTCGGAGCCGGGCTCATCGCCCTGCCGAAGTATCGGCGCCTCCTCGGCACCACCGCGGCAGCATTCTTCGTCGCCGTGTTCCCCGGCAATATTCACCAGTACCGCAACAAGATCGACGCGTTCGGACTCGACACCGATGGCAAGCGCCTGGGCCGCCTCTTCGGGCAACCGGCCCTCGTGGCCGCGGCGTTGTACGCACGCGGCTGAGAACCGCAACACGTTGCGCATCCCTGCTCCCCTCCTCCGCGGGGAGCAGGGATTGCTACAGGTCGAGGGTGTTGACCACCCATCCCGACGCGACGAGTCGCGGCACCCGGCGTCGCTCTTCGGGTTTGCCCGGTGGTCCGGTACTGGGCGCGGATTCGACTGTCCGCGAGTTCTTCTCCTTATCCGGTGGGCGGTCCCGTTCCCGCAATCGGCGGGCCAGTTCCGCCCCGACGATCCCGTTGCGGTTGACCTGTGGCTTCCCGCGGCGTCCGTCGCGCCCGGTGCGCACCCACGCGGGACGCCCGGCATCGGGTCCCTCTTTGATGATGTGGGTCGACCACTGACCTGGCTTGTCACCGACCATCCGGTTGTGTTTGCCGCACGCTCCTGCCAGGTCGATGACATCGGTGAACCCGCCCTGCGCCCAATCCTTTTCCGCATGATGAGCTTCGAGATGAGTGAACGGCTGCGTGCAGTTCGGGCAGGTACACACCGCGCCGTCCCGGGCGAACAGCATGAACCGTTGTGCCTGGTTGGCAAACCTGTGGGCCTGACCCAAATACAACGGCTCGGCACTGTGATCTTTGAAGACTGCGAGGTGTTGTTGTGCGTCGGCGGCCAACTCGATCACCTGCGAGATCGGCAGCAGCGCACCGCTGGCGGTGGTGGCCACCCCGGCCTGTGCCCGCAGGGCGGTGTCGGTGATGGAGATGATCAGATGCGGCGGCAGGCCTCGATGACTTTTCCCGAGGACTCCGCCGTTGACGACCGCATCCAACAGTGCGTGCAGCGCATCGTGATTGCGTTGGGCGGGGGTGCGGTAGTCCCGCTCGGCCGCCTTCTTCAGCACCTCCAGGTCGACGTCGTCGCTGCCGCCTTTCGGCGAGTCGGGATCTCCGGGCATGTTCATTCCGGGAGCCGCCCACGCGGCCAGGACGACGTCGAGCAGCGCGCGGGTGACCGGGTCGAGGCGTCCTTCCAGACTGCTCATCAAATCGGCGTCCTGCTTCGAGAGTTCCAGGCTGCGCCGTCGGGCTCGGTCCTTGTCATCGGCGAGTGTGCCGTCGGGGTCGAGGTGTGCCAACAACTCCGCACCCAGGACAATGAGTTCTTTGGGTTCGTGGTCGCGGGCGTAACCGGCCATCACCTCTTCGGCTTTGTCCCGCAACTCGGGTTCCACCGCGGCGGGGATCTTGTCGAGAATCTTGATCACCGTCAACGCATGCTCGGGACCGATCGCCCCCTCGGCGAACGCCGCCGCAAGATTCGGGAACTTCGGGTCCAGGACGTCCCCGGTCAACGAGTACATCGACAACAACGCCGCCATCAACTTGCGGCGTCGACCCGGATCGGTGATCCGCAGGTGCAGCACCATGAAATCGGTGAGCCGGCTGTAACCCTCGCGCTCCACTACCCCGCGGTCCGAGCAATCCATCACCCGCCGCAACCCGACATAGGCCAACCGCCGCGCCGAACGTTCATGGGACTCGGCGACCGCCAGCACCTCATCAGAGCCGGCAGACGTCGTCGATGAGGCCGCGATCCGATCCAGCACGTCGTCGAGTTCCCGGTAGAGCCCGACAATCTCCGCGCCGGAGTCGCCACTCTCATTGCTGCTGGTCATCGAGCCTCACCCCTCAAATCGCTCGAACTGATGTTCGATACTTTACCTCGCTCAAACGTTCGAGGCAAGGGGTTTCGGGAGGCGAGTGCCACACAGAGTGACGATCACCGCACCTCGTACAGGATCCCCCGTTCGATGGCCTCCCGAACCACTGGCAGTGCCGCCTGCGCGAGCGCCTCCGCGTCCACGCCATGGAAGTCGGCGAGAAGTTCGATCAGCGCCCCCAGCGGGACCGTGCCGCGGCATCCGGCGAGCAACGCGGTGGACACCTCGTCGACACCGAGGACCGCGCCGGGTCCTCCCGGGCGACGAACCGCGGACGAAATCTGTTGCCACCCCTCATCTCCTGGCAAGGATTGCGAGTCCAGGAAGACCGGCGATGTGGTCAATCGCGCGGCCAACAAGTGCGCGTCGGCGGTGGTGCGCAGGTAAGTTCGGCGAGCGAGGAATGCCTGGGCCTCAGGCCCGGTGACCTCCTCACCGGCTGCGGTGATCTCCTCGAGGACCCGATCGGGCTCCCCGGCGTCGCCGTCGGCACGCTTGCGCAGCGTGATCACCCCCATGCCGATGCCGACGATGCCCTGTTCGGTGAACCAATCCAGCCATGCGGCACCGCGTTCGGCAATCGCTTCGGTGGATTCGCCTGCGTCAGAGAGCCATAGCGAGATGTAGCTGACCGGGTCGGCGAGTTCGCGCTGCACCACCCACGCGTCGAGTCCGGTGGGCTCGAGCCACGCACGGACCCGGTCGCGCCAGTCGGCATCGTCGTGCACGATCCAGTTCGCCAGAAGTTGGGCGGTGCCACCGGGATTCAGATGATCGGGGAGCTGCCGGATCAGCTCCGCGCACAACGCGTCGCCGATCATTCCGGAATCCCGATAGATGTAGTCCTGCGCCCCGGCACCGACGACGAACGGTGGATTGGACACGATCAGGTCGAACCGCTCCCCCGCCACCGGCTCGAACAGACTCCCCGCACGGAGATCCCACGTCATACCGTTGAGCCGCGCGGTTGCCGCGGCCAGCGCGAGCGCGCGCTCGTTGGTGTCGGTGGCGACGATCTCGTCGCAGTGCGCATCGAGATGTAGCGCCTGGATGCCACAACCGGTCCCGATATCCAGTGCGCGCCGAGCCGGCTCGCGAATCACCGCGCGCGCCAACGACACCGACGCGCCGCCGATGCCGAGCACGTGATCGTGGCGCACCGGCGCCGAGCGCATCACCGCGTCCTGATCGGACACGACGAGGTAGTCGCGGACATCGTCGGCGTGCGGTCGGATGTCCAGAGCTGCGCGCAGGGTGCCGTCGTCGTTTCGTTCGAGCACTCCCGCGGCGACCAGCCGCCTGTTGCCGGTCGTCGGAAATGCTTGCGAAACAGCCTCTTCCGGCTCGTCCGAACCGAGGAGAAAGAGCCGGACGATGGTTGCGAGCGTGGCGACCTCGGCGGCCGCCTGCCGGGTGGCACGCAGCGCCGGCCACCAGATCCCACGGCCGAGTGCCTCGTTGGCCTGCTCCCCCAACAGGTTTCCGACACCGTCCGAGTCGTAGCCGGCAGCGCGGAGATCCGCACCGAGCGCATCGATGACCTCGACGTCGTGCAGCGGCTGAATGGTACTCACCCGACCTTCCGGTACTTCTTGTGCATCGCCTGTTTGGACACACCGAGAAGCAGTCCGATCTCCGCCCACGAGAGCCCGGCCTGCCGGGCTCGACGCACCGCGACCTCTTCTTCCCGCGAGATGTCGCGTCGCAACGCCGCGATGCGCGTCAATTGTTCGATGGGCGTCTCGTCGTCGCCCCGGTTCACTGCAGTCCGCATGGACTCCATCGTGCCGACCCAGACGACAATCGTCAACTTAGGTTGACTTGGGCACGGGTTCGATCTACTTGCAGGGCGCGATGTGACCGAGCACACCGGTCCGCAATACGCGATGATCAGGCCATGTCCGGTCTGATCTTCTACTACGGCCCGATGGGCGCCGGGAAGTCCACCTTCGCCCTGCAGACGCAGTTCAATCAGCGCCAACAGGGCCGAGCGGGCCTACTCGTGACCAACCGCGACCGGTCGGGCAACGCGCAGGTCACCAGCCGAATCGGCCTGGAGTCCGAGGCCGAGCTGATCGACGACGACACCGATCTCTATACGCTCGTCTCGAGCCGCCACGAGACCGACGCGCTCGACTTCGTCATCTGCGACGAGGCGCAGTTCCTCACTCCGGCGCAGGTCGAACACCTCGCCCGGCTCGTCGACGTCGAGCACATCGACGTCTTCGCGTTCGGACTCCTCACCGATTTTCGGTCGAGATTGTTTCCCGGCGCCGCTCGACTGGTGGAGATCGCCGACGAGGTACACCGCATGCAGGCGATCGTGCTGTGCTGGTGTGGCGCCCCTGCAATCCTCAACGCCCGCATCGTCGATGATCGGATGGTGCGTTCGGGGGAGGTCATCGCTGTCGGCGACACCGCGTCGGGTCCGGTCAGTTATCGGGCGTTGTGCCGCAAGCACTATGTGGACGGCCGGATCGGACGGTGAAATGGAGCGATGAAGGCCCTGTTCCTCGACATCGACGGCGTGGTCAACAGCCGGCGATCCAGTGTGCGCCACGGCCACCTCGTCGGGATCGATCCGACGCTCGCGGGTCGGGTGCGTCGCGTCATCGCCGAGACCGGCTGCGCAGTTGTGCTGTCCTCGACGTGGCGCCTGTGGGAAGAGAACGTCGCCGAGGTCCGAGCGGGCGTCACATCGGAGCTCTATGGCATGACCCCGTCGATTCCCGGTAGCCGGCGCGGCACAGAGGTCGCGAGCTGGCTGGCCGACCATCCCGAGGTGACGCGCTACGCCATTGTCGACGACAACGCCGACTTCGCCCGAGACCAGCCGCTGTTCCAGACCTCGTGGGAGATCGGGATCACCGACGAGGTCGCGGACGCGCTCATCGCGTACCTGAACGACGAGGACGCGGCTATGCCGGCGCCGCGTCGACGCGGATGGTGGAGACGATTCCTCGGGCGGTAGCGGCGCCCCACCGACCGGATCAGCACCGCGAATACCCCGATTGAGTCGGCCAACCGAGAAATACGGCAATATGGTAGTTCTCAGATCGACGAGTTTGACTACCATGCCCCGAGGAGCCTTGGGTGAGAACCTTTGTTCTGCAGCGAGATAGCGACGTCACCGGGATCTCCGGAACCGGAATCGTCGCCGAGGGAATCGAGTTCACCGACGGCCGCGTCGCGATGCGATGGATTGTCGGCGAGCATCAGTCCACGGTCGTCTGGGACTCGATCGACGCCGTCCACGCCATTCACGGACACGATTACGCAACACAAATCGTCTGGGTGGACACCGGAATCTGACCCCGCCCCATTCGACGCCGCGGTCAATGCGCGGCGTCGAATGCCTCCGCGATCTCCAACGGAATACGTCCACGATCACTCACGTCGTAACCGTTTTGCCGGGCCCAGTCCCGAATCGCTTGTGTCTGTTCCTTGGGACGCTTGCCACCGGCCATACTCGCATGGCCTTTGTTGCGTCCCGCGCGCCGCGATGCCGCAATGTACTTCTCGAGACTCTTGCGAAACTCCTTGGCGTGCACCGAGGATGTGTCGAATTCGTAAGATTTGCCATCGACGCCGAACTCGATGGTCACCGCTTCTTTCAGGTCTTTGCCGTCAATGTCGTCAATAAACTGCACTACAGTCTGCTTCGCCATACTCGAGAACTCCCCTTTCGAGATCGCGCCCCACTGACGCGCGCACAACCATAGCAGGGGTATTTACTGCGAAATAACACACAAAAGTTGTTAAACAACAAAAGGGATGCATTCTGTTGATCGCGAATTCACATCACTGGACGAATTACCGACTTCGACGTCGGTGACCTGCCCGAACCACCTGCATCGCCGTCGGTGACAAATGCGGCCGATTCCGACCTGACTATTCACGATTCACGGGATGATTTCGTGACCGATGCACCGATCCACATACCGCAGATTCCCTGGTGCGCGAGGGGGGACTTGAACCCCCACGTCCTAAGACACTGGAACCTAAATCCAGCGCGTCTGCCAATTCCGCCACTCGCGCGTGGCGCCGGACACATCCGGCGCGGACCCAGCGTACCGCCCGCTCATCGATCGATGCTGGCCAGGTACCGTCGAGGGTATGCAATCCGGTTCGACCAAGCCCCGGCGACGGCATCGTCCGGCGCTCATCGCGCTGGTCGTCGTCGCCGCCGTCGCCTGCCTCGTGTTGGCATGGTGGCAGTGGAGCCGCTACGAGTCGGACTCCGGAACCGCCCAGAATCTCGGGTACGCGTTGCAGTGGCCGGCGTTCGCAGCCGCATTCGTCTACGCCTACCGGCGATTCGTCGTCCTGGAGAGTGACCCCGAGGAGCAGCGCAAGATCGCTCCCGACGCGAAGGGCGCCACCGAGATCCCCGCGGGCATCCTCCCCGACCGCCCGACCACCCCCAGCGCCTCGTCCCTGTCCTCGGAGCCCGACGCCACCGAGGATTCCACGTTGGCGCAGTACAACTCGTATCTGGCCGATCTGGCCGGACAGCAGCCGACCGCCACCACCCCCAGCAGTGAGGAACAGCCCCGGTGACCGAAATCTCCACTCCGGCCTCGACCACCCCCGTCGACAAGGTCCGCAGTGCGCTCCTGCGCTACCGCGTCCTCGCCTGGATCACCGGTCTGTGGTTGCTGTTGCTGGTCGCGGAACTGATCCTCAAGTACGGGTTCGGCAACGACTCCCTCGACTTCGTGCCGATCGTGCACGGCTGGGTCTATTTCGTCTACCTCATCTGCGCCGTCGACCTGGCGATCAAGGTGCGTTGGCCGCTCGGCAAGATCATCGTCACCGCCATCGCGGGCACCATCCCGTTCCTGTCGTTCTACGTCGAGCACATCCGCACCAAAGAGGTCAAAGCCCAGTACCACCTCTGACGCACGCTGTTCACGAGCTGCTCGACAGCTCGTGACCGCACGATCAGCGTCGGTTCACGCCCACCCGACCACTATGGCCGGGTGCGTATCGTGCAGCTCGCCAACTTCTACGGCGCCCGGTCCGGCGGTCTGCGGACCGCGGTCGATCGGTGGGGCGCCGGCTATGTCGCCGCCGGTCACGAGGTCATTCTCGTGGTGCCCGGCATTCGGGACTCGGCGCAGACGCTGGCCAGTGGCGTCGAGCGACTCACCGTCCACGCCGCCCGACTCCCCTGCTCCGGCGGTTACCGGGTGGCCTCCGCGCGCCGGGTCGCCGACGTGCTCGAGCACCTGCGGCCGGACGCGATCGAGGTCTCGGATCGCTTGACGCTGCGCGGCTTCGGACGGTGGGCCCGCGTCCGCGACGTCCACGCGACGATGGTCTCCCACGAACGTCTGGATCGACTGCTCGGCATGGCGCTGCCCCTACCCGCCGCCCGGACGCTCGCCGACGAGGCGAATCGCCGTACCGCGCACTCGTTCGACGCGATTGTCTGCACCACCGACTTCGCGGCCGCCGAGTTCCACCGGATCGGCGCCCGCAACATCCACCGCGCGCCGCTGGGCGTCGACCTCGAAATGTTCGCGCCCCGGCACGCCGACCCGGCACTGCAATCGCGATTCACCAACGGATCGACGACGCTGATCACCCACTGCGGTCGGTTGTCGCCGGAGAAGCGCGCCGATCGCAGCATCGCCGCCATCGCCCGGCTGCACGCCGCGCGGCGGCCGGTGCATCTGGTGGTGGCCGGCGACGGTCCCCGACGACCCGCCCTGGAACGCGCGGCGCATGGGCTACCGGTCACCTTTCTCGGGCATGTGACCGATCGCCGCCAGGTCGCTGCGCTGCTGGCCACCACCGAGATCTCGCTGGCGCCGGGTCCGCATGAGACGTTCTGTCTGTCGGCACTGGAGTCGCTGGCATCGGGCACGCCCGTGGTGGCGTCGCAGTCGTCGGCGGTGGCCGGACTCGTGGACCGCACATGCGGCGCGCTGGCCGACGATTCCGGCGACGGATTCGCCGCCGCGATCGACCGCATCCTCACGGTTCCGCGACCGGTGCGCGAGCGTGCGGCCCGCATGCGCGCCGAGCAGTTCCGGTGGCCGGACTCGGTCGACACCATGCTGGCCATCCATCGCGGTGAGCCAACCCAGGCCGGCTCGTGAGTTCAGCCCTGCGACAACTCCCGCAACGCCGGCACCAACTGCGCCAACGCCTTTCCGCGATGACTGAGTGCATCCTTCTCCGCACCTGACAGCTCGGCCGACGAACGACCTTGGGCCACTTCGTCGTCGGGGACGAACAGCGGGTCGTAGCCAAAACCGTTGGCACCCCGCGGCTCCGGCAGGATGGTTCCCCGCCATTCGCCGCGGACCACCGTCTCCGATCCCGTCGGCAGCACCAGCGCGCAGGCCGAGACGAATGCTCCCCCGCGTCGTTCGGCCGGCACATCGGCGATCTGCGCGAGCAGCAGGTCGTTGTTGGCCGTGTCGTCGCCGTGTCGGCCGCTCCACCGCGCCGACAGCACCCCTGGCATCCCGTTCAGGGCATCCACCGAAATCCCGGAATCGTCTGCCAGACAAGCCAATCCGGTCGCCGCAGCACCCGAACGCGCCTTGATCAGGGCGTTCTCCTCGAAGGTGGCGCCGGTCTCGGGTTCCTCCGGATACTCGGGCACGTCATCGAGTCCGACGACGTCGAGCCCGGTGATCCCCGCCGCCGCGACCACCCGTCGGAGCTCGGCGAGCTTCTTGGCGTTGCGACTCGCCAGCAGCACCGTCGTCATCAGGACTTGCCGGGCAAGCGGCCCGGGTAGTCGGCGGCGAGCGCGGTGCGCTGCGCGTCGAACAACTTGTCGGTACCGATCATCGCCATGTCGAGGAGTTTGTCGAGGGTGGCGCGCGGGAAGGTGGCGCCCTCGCCGGTGCCCTGCACCTCGACGAGCGTACCGGCGTCGGTGGCGACGACGTTCATGTCGACCTCGGCGCGGGAATCCTCCTCATACGGAAGATCAAGGCGCACACGGCCATCCACGACACCGACACTCACCGCGGCGATCATGCAGGACAGCGGCTGCGGATCCTTGAGCCGCCCCGCGGCACCCAGCCAGGTGACCGCGTCGGCGAGTGCCACGTAGGCGCCGGTGATCGCGGCGGTCCGGGTGCCACCGTCGGCCTGTAGCACGTCGCAGTCGAGTGCGATGGTGTTCTCGCCGAGTGCGGCGAGGTCGATGCAGGCGCGCAGCGACCGGCCGATGAGGCGGCTGATCTCGTGGGTCCGTCCGCCGACGCGGCCCTTCACCGATTCGCGCGACGACCGCTCATGGGTCGCCGACGGCAGCATCGCGTATTCGGCGGTCAGCCAGCCCAGCCCCGATCCGCGACGCCACGGCGGTACTCCCTCGGTCACGCTCGCGGTGCACATCACGCGTGTCTGACCGAATTCCACCAGCACCGAACCCGCGGGATGAGTGGTGAACCCCCGGGTGATCGTGATCGGTCGAAGCTCGTCGTCGGTCCTGCCATCTGCTCGTGTCGTCACGGCCTCAACTCTAACGACCGCACGAGAAACCCCGATCAGGGGACGAGGTCGAACACCTGTCCCTGGCGGACCAGGTCGACCGGGCCGGAGAACGTGCTGCGTGCCTCGGCGAGGATCGCCTCGGGGTCCGACCAGGGCGCGACGTGGGTCAACGCCAGCGCCCGCACCCCGGCCTTCGTCGCGATCTGCCCGGCCTCGTAGCCCGACAGATGCAGGTTCGGCGGCCGGTCGTCGGGCGCGTGGGTCCACGACGCCTCGCACAGGAAGATGTCCGCGCCGGCGGCCACGTCGACGACCTCGTCGCACATCCCGGTGTCCCCGCTGTAGGCGATGACCTGTCCGTGCGGGCCGGCGATCCGCAGTCCGAACGTGTCCGGCGGATGGTTCACCTCGATCGGGGTGATCGTCAGGCCGTCCAACTCCACCGGCACACCGTGCTGCCACTCGGTGACGTGAAATGTGTCGGAGATGTCGTCGACCTCGCCGGGGACCTCCGACGACGCCGCCCCCAGACGCAGGTCGACGTCCCGCGGGCCGTAAAGGCGGGCGCGCGAGGTGGCCGGTGTCGGTGCATAACGCCGCCACACCAGCATCGCCGGCAGATCCAGACAGTGATCGGCATGCAGGTGACTGAGGATGACGTCGACATCGATGGGATCGGCGCGCCGCTGCAGTTCCCCGAAGACCCCGGGCCCGCAGTCCATCAGGACCGGCTGCTCACCGTCGACCTCGAGCAGGTATCCGGAGCAGGCGGCGCCGGGTCCACCCACACTTCCGGAACATCCGAGGACGGTCAGCCGCATAGGCCTACTGTGCCATGTCGCTTGAGCGACCGTGACCGGGATGGGTCACAAGTCGTCAACGAAGGCGCACCGTGGCTCACGGGCGGGAGTCACAGGTGCTGGACCTGACCGATTGCGGGCCCGAGGAACCGGGAGGACAGCCGGGCGAAGAACTCCGGATCGCCGGTCGACTGGAACAGCCGTGAGGCCACCCGGTCACTGTGCGGATGCAGCAGGTCGGCCTCGGTCAGCACCTTGAAGACGTCCTTCGCGGTCTCCTCCGCACTCGAGACCAGCGTTACCTGCTCGCCCATCGCGAGTTGGATGACGCCGGACAGCAGGGGGTAGTGCGTGCAACCGAGGACGACGGTGTCGACGTCGGCCTCCTGCAGGGGTTCGAGGTAGCCCTGGGCGAGACCGAGGATCTGCCGTCCGCTGGTGATGCCGCGTTCGACGAAGTCGACGAACCGCGGACAAGCGACCGCGGTGATCTCGACGTCCCGCGCCGCCGCGAACGAATCCTGGTAGGCGCGTGAGGAAATCGTCGCGGCGGTACCGATCACCCCGATGCGCCCGGTCTTGGTGGCCACCACCGCGCGGCGCACCGCGGGCAGGATCACCTCGATCACCGGGATCGGCGCATAGCGCTCCCGCGCGTCACGCAGACATGCGGCGGACGCGGTATTACAGGCAATGACAATCACTTTCACGCCACGCGCGGCGAGGTCGTCGCCGATGGCCAGCGCGTGACGGCGCACCTCGGGGATGGTCAACGGACCGTACGGCCCATTGCCGGTGTCGCCGATGTAGATGACGTCCTCGTCGGGCAGCAGGTCGATGATGGCGCGCGCGACGGTGAGGCCGCCCACGCCGGAGTCGAAGATGCCGATCGGCGCGTCCGCCCGGCGTGCTGGTGCGGTGTCTATGACCGCACCCCCGGATACTGCGGGCCGGACAGACCGGGACCGGGGAACTGCGTCGCGGCCTTCGCCTTTCGACGACGATCCCGGTCGGCGAGATACCACGCGGCGAGCACACCGCCGAACGCACCGAACAAGTGCGCCTGCCACGAGATGGTGGGATTGCCGGGCAGCACACCCCAGAGGATCGACCCGTAGATGATGAACAACACGACCCCGCCGAGCACCTGCCAGAAGTCGCGGTTGAACAGCCCGCGCACCAGCAGATAGGTGAGCCAGCCGAAGATGATGCCGGACGCGCCGACGGTGACGGTGTACGGCGGGGCGAACAGCCATACGCCGAGTCCGGACACCAGCCACACGATCGCGGTCACGACGATGAAGTGGCGGGTCATCAGGACCAGGAAGCCGAGCACGAGTCCGGGCAGCAGGTTCCCGATCAGGTGCGCCCAGTCGGCGTGCAGCAGCGGCGCCCAGAGGATGCCGTCGAGTCCATCGAGTTGGCGCGGTTCGATGCCGTTGTCGTCGAGCCGGTAGTTGGTCGCAGCGTCGATGGCCTCGATGACGAACAGCAGCACCGTGATGGCGGCCATGATGATCACCGACCGGAGCCAGAGTGGTTGTGGCCGAGTGGCGCCCGGGCTGGTCGGCGCGGGGTTGGCTGTCATGGGTTTCCTGTTCGCTACGGCGTCATGCCCAGAGCTGGCCGTCGAGGGCCTGCTCTGCCTGCTCCAGGCTACCTTCGTACGCTCCCGTGCTCAGATACTTCCATCCGGCGTCGGGGATGACGAGCCCGATGTCGGCGCGCTGGCCCTTCTTCATCGCACCCCGGCCGACCCCACGGGCCGCCTGCAGGATCGCCCCGGTGGAGATGCCGGCGAAGATGCCCTCGGAGTCGATCAGCTCCCGTACCCGGGCGACCGCGTCGACGCCCTGCACGGAGAACCGGCGGGTCAGGACGGAGTCGTCGTAGAGTTCCGGCACGAAGCCCTCGTCGATGTTGCGCAGGCCGTAGACCTCGTCGCCGTAGCGCGGTTCGGCCGCGACGATCTCGATCTCGGGGTTCTGTTCGCGCAGATACCGTCCGACGCCCATCAGGGTGCCGGTGGTGCCGAGGCCGGCGACGAAGTGCGTGATCTCGGGCAGATCGGCGTAGAGCTCGGGACCGGTGCCCTCGTAGTGGGCGAGCATGTTGGCCTCGTTGCCGTACTGGTAGAGCATCACCCAGTCGGGGTTTTCCGCGGCCAGCTTCTTCGCGACCGCGACCGCCGTATTCGAGCCGCCCGCCGCCGGCGACGAGATGACCTCGGCGCCAAACATTTTCAGCAGCGATCGACGCTCTTCCGAGGTGTTCTCGGGCATCACGCAGATCAGCTTGTAGCCCTTGAGCTTGGCGGCCATCGCCAGCGAGATGCCGGTGTTGCCGCTCGTGGGTTCCAGGATCGTCGAGCCCGGCCGTACGAGTCCGTCACGTTCGGCCTGCTCGATCATGCGCAGCGCGGGCCGGTCCTTGATGGAGCCGGTCGGATTGCGGTCCTCGAGCTTGGCCCAGAGCCGCACGTGCGGTCCGTCGTCGGTGTCGTCCCAGCGTGGCGACAGTCGTTGCAGGCCGATCAGCGGGGTGTGCCCGACCGATTCGATCAGCGAGGTGTAGCGCGCCACCGGCGACTATCCGCCCGCGACGGCGGGCAGGATGGTGACGTCGTCGCCGTCGTCGATGGTGGTGTCGAGGCCGCCGGAGAAGCGCACGTCCTCGTCGTTGACGTAGATGTTGACGAAGCGGTGCAGCTTCCCGTCCGCGACCAGCCTCTCCTTGATCCCGGGGTTGCCCGATTCCAGGCTGTCGATCACCTCGGACAGGGTGGCGCCACTGGCCTCGACGCGCTTCTCGCCGCCGGTGTGGGGTCGCAGAATGGTCGGGATGGACACGGTTACCGGCATGGTTTTCAGCTCCTGATCTCGATGGGTTCTTCGGTCACCACGCCGTCGACGATCCGGTAGCTGCGGATCTCGGTGGCGTCGGTGTCGCGGGTGGACACCAGCACGTAGTGGGCGTTCGGTTCGCTCGCGTAGGAGATGTCGGTGCGGCTCGGGTAGGCCTCGGTCGCGGTGTGCGAGTGATAGATCACCACGGGTTCCTCGTCGAGACGGTCCATCTCGCGCCATACCTTGAGCTGCTCGGTGGAATCGAACCGGTAGAACGTGGGCGAGCGTTCGGCGTTGGTCATCGCGACAAACCGTTCGGGCCGATCCGACCCTTCCGGTCCGGCGATGATGCCGCACGCCTCGTCGGGATGGTCGGCACGCGCGTGCGCGATCATCTCGTCGACCAACTCTTGGCTGATCGTCAGCACCTGAACTCCTCCTGAAGACATCAGCCTTGCCCAACGCTGCCGACGTCCACGCTATTCCGCGCGCGAGGTGAACGCCGACGGCACCACGTCGCGGTACGCGGGGATCCCGGCCACCGACGTCGCCGCGAGCACCGCACCCACGATCGCCCGTGCGACGACCACCGCCGCCACTCGACCCACCTCGGCCACCACTGCGACGTCCGGATTCATCCCGCGTGGGACCAATGGAGGTGGTTCGGGATGCAGGCGCCCGGTGGCCACGGCGAAGATGGTGTCGCCGTCGAGGGGGGAATGGGCGGGCACGATCGCCCGGGCGAGTCCGTCGTGGGCGGCCATCGCGACGCGTTTCGTCGACGCCGGATCGAGCGTGGCGTCGGTGGCGACCACCCCGATGGTGGTGTTGAGCACCGTCTGTTTGGCAACGAGATCGGCGAACCCGGCCACGTCGCCGGGCGAGGGCTGCTGTAGTCCGTGATAGCCAAGCTCGGAAGCGCCTGCACCCCATGGTAATCCGGTGGCCGGATCGATGACCGAGCCGACCGGGTTGGCGACCATGAGTGCCCCGACGGTGATGCCCGCGGCCGGACCGTCGGCGATCGTGCGCGACGCGGTGCCGACCCCGCCCTTGACCGCGCCCGCCCGCGCGCCCGCACCGGCCCCCACCGAACCGATCGCAACCTCGCCCGACGACCCGGCCAGCGCACGCCGGCCGAAGTCGGCGTCGGGCCGGGACGTCCAGTCCCCCACCGGCAGGTCGAAGATCACCGCGGCAGGGACGATCGGCACGACGTGCCCGCGCTCGTCCATCGGCAGTCCTACACCCGCCGCCTCCAGGCCGCCCATGACGCCGTCGGCGGCGGCCAATCCGTAGGCGCTGCCGCCGGTGAGCACGATCGCGTGCGCCGTCTGGACGGTGTTCGACGGATCGAGCAGATCGGTCTCGCGGGTGCCCGGTCCGCCGCCGCGGACATCGACGGCGCAGACGGCGTTCGGCGCGGTGATCCGCACGATCGTGGTGCCGGTCGCCCAGCCGGCACCGTCGACGTCGACGGTCGCGACCTTTGCGTCGGCGTCGATGAAGTGATGCTGCCCGACCTCGATCCCGGCGACCTCGGTGATCCGATCCCCGGCACGCGCGGACTCGCCCATCAGATCAGGGCCTCATCACATCAAGGCCTCGACGAGCAGTTCCTGCATCACCGTCAGCCAGTGATAGACGTCGAGATGAGCGGCGTGCGGATGATCCGGCGGCAACTGGTCGGGCGTGTCCTCGGTGATGCCGAGCATCGCGCCGAGCGCCAATCGCACGTCGTTGAGCGCGGTCAGCCACTCCATCGCCTGCGCCTCGGTCAGCGCGAGATCCCCGCCGCCGGCCGGCAGGGTATCCAGAACACACTGCGCCGCCGCCATCTTCGCGGCGATGATGTGCGGCTCGTGCACGCTGCGCAATGCGCCGTTGAAGTCGCCGTTGACCACGTCCGCCGACAGGGTGTGGTCCTGGTCCGGCCGGTGAAAGTCCGGCAGCAGCCGTCCCAAGGTCGCATCGGTGGGGGTACTGGCGTGGCCGACCGGGATACCGGTGAGCTCCGACAGTTCATCTTTCGGTGCGGTCGACTCACGTTCGGTGAGCAGTTCGGCCATCGACGTCACCATCGACGCCAGCAACTCCACCTCGTGCACATCGAGATTCGAGCAGATGCGCACCGACGCGCCACGTCCTTTGCGTTTCCAGGTACGCACGGGGTATCTCGGATTCCTTATCGACTCGAACGCGCGATCAGGTGTCGCGCTGCATCGTCGCCCACAGGCCGGCCGCTTGCAACTTACGGACGTCGCCCTCGACCTTGTCGCGCTCCCCCGCCGACACCACCGCCTTGCCCTCGGTGTGGACCTGCATCATCAGTTCGTTGGCGCGCGACTCGGAGTAACCGAAGATCTTCTGGAACACGAACGTCACGTAACGCATCAGATTGACCGGGTCGTCCCACACGATCGTGACCCAGGGCCGGTCGAGTGCGGTCGCGCCATCGGCGACGCCGGGCTCGGCCACCGCGGTACCGGTGCCCTCGCGCCGCTCCTCGGCTCGCTCGGCCCGAGTAGTAGCCTCATGCGCACGAGTTTCGTCAAGCGCCATGAGGACAAGGGTAAGCGATTGTGACCATCGACAACACCGCGTTGCTCACCGATCAGTACGAACTGACCATGATCTCGGCCGCGTTGCGCAAGCCGATGGCGCATCGGCCGTGCGTCTTCGAGGTGTTCGCGCGGCGCCTGCCCGACGGCCGTCGCTACGGCGTCGTCGCCGGGACCGGCCGACTACTCGACGAACTCACCAAGTTCCGTTTCGGGCCCGACGAATTGGCGGTGGTCAGTGAGTTCCTCGACGCCGACACCGTCGACTGGCTGCGCGACTATCGCTTCTCCGGCGACATCGACGGCTACCGGGAAGGGGAACTCTATTTCCCCGGCTCACCCATCTTGACGGTGCGGACGAGCTTCGCCGAGGGCGTACTGCTCGAGACCCTGTTCCTGTCGATCCTCAACCACGACAGCGCAATCGCGTCCGCCGCGGCCCGCATGGTCAGCGCCGCCGGCTCCCGACCGATCATCGAGATGGGGTCGCGGCGCACCCACGAACGCGCCGCGGTCGCCAGCGCACGCGCCGCCTACCTGGCCGGGGTGTCGACCACGTCCAACCTGGAGGCCCGCCGCACCTACGGCGTGCCCAGCGCCGGTACCGCGGCGCACGCCTTCACCCTGGGTTTCGCCGGCCCCGACGGCCCGGACGAGAAGGCCGCCTTCGCCGCGCAGATCGAGGCGCTCGGCGTCGGCACTACCCTGCTGGTGGACACCTACGACATCACCCAGGGCGTCAAGAACGCGATCGAGGTCGCCGGACCCGACCTCGGCGGGGTCCGGATCGATTCCGGCGACCTGGGCGTGCTGGCCCGACAGGTGCGTGAGCAACTCGACTCGCTCGGCGCCACCACGACCAAGATCGTCGTCTCCGGCGACCTCGACGAGTACGCCATCGCATCGCTGCGGGCCGAACCCGTCGATCTCTACGGCGTCGGCACCTCCCTGGTCACCGGCAGCGGCGCCCCCACCGCCGGCATGGTGTACAAACTCGTCGAGGTCGACGGCATTCCGGTGGCGAAACGGTCGAGCCACAAAGAGTCCAAGGGCGGCGCCAAGGCCGCCGCCCGCGCGGCCCGATCCACCGGCACGATCGTCGAGGAGATCGTCTACCCGGCCACCGGCGAACCACCGGCCGTGGACGGTCTCACGGTGCGTCCCTTGCAGATTCCCCTCGTCCGAGACGGCAAGACCGTCGACGATCTGCCCAGCCTGGCCGACGGACGGGCCCACCTGGCCGACGCGCTTGTCAGTCTCCCGTGGGAAGGTCTTGGTCTGTCCCACGGCGATCCGGCGGTACCCACCCGGTACCACCTCGGTTAGGAGCACCGATGCCCGACCACAGCGGCGAGAAGGCCGCACGCGATCAAGCGCTCGTCGTCGTCGACGTGCAGAACGACTTCTGCGAAGGCGGCGCTCTCGGCGTCAACGGTGGTGCCGCGGTCGCGCGCGCCGTCGACTCGATCCTCGGCGAGTACCAGACCGTGGTCGCCACCCGCGACTATCACGTCGATCCCGGCGATCACTTCTCCGATCACCCCGACTATGTCGACACCTGGCCGCCGCACTGCCGCGTGGGCACTGACGGCGTGTGGTTCCACCCATCCTTCGACGCCACCAAGGCGCAGGCGGTGTTCTCCAAAGGCGAGTACGCCGCGGCCTACTCCGGCTTCGAAGGCGTCGACGACGACGGCACCACTCTCGCTGATTGGCTACGCGCACATGGCATTTCCCGCGTCGACGTGGTCGGCATCGCCACCGACCACTGCGTCCGGGCCACCGCCCTGGATGCCGCCGCGAACGGCTTCACCACCCGGGTGCTGCTGAACTTCACCGCCGCCGTCGCGTCGGCGACCACCACGAAGGCATTGCGGGAGATGCGCGGCGCCGGCGTCGAACTCGTCGGCGACCTCCTCTACGACGGATCGTCGCGCGCCGAATGAGTTCTGCCCCACCGGTGACCGCACTGCTCGACGCCGCGGTCACCGCTCTCGGCGGTAGTCGCCGTGACGGCCAGGTCCGGATGGCCTCGGCCGTCGCACATGCCATCGACACCGGCGAACACCTCGCCGTGCAGGCCGGCACCGGCACCGGAAAGTCGTTGGCCTACCTGGTACCCGCCATCCGGCACGCCATGGAGTCCGGTCGGACGGTCGTCGTGTCGACAGCGACGATCGCGCTGCAACGCCAGCTCATCGAACGCGACCTGCCGCGGCTGGCCGGGGCCCTGGCCGGACCGATGGATCGCGAACCCACTTTCGCGATCCTCAAGGGTCGTGGAAACTATTTGTGCCTCAACAAAATCCACAACGGCACCGCCGAGGAACCGGCCACCGAACTGTTCGACGCGTTCGAGTTGTCACGCACCGGCCGCGAGGTCACCCGACTGCGGGAGTGGACCTCGGACACCGAGACCGGCGACCGCGACGATCTGACCCCGGGTGTGTCCGACAGGTCGTGGCGGCAGGTGAGCGTGAGCGCGCGGGAGTGCCTCGGCGCCGCGAACTGCAGCTATTCCGAGGACTGTTTCGCCGAACGCTCCCGGCGCGCGGCGGGCAAGGTGGACGTCGTGGTCACCAACCACGCGATGCTGGCGATCGACGCGATGAGCCCGGCGAACATCCTGCCCGAGCACGACGTGGTGGTGATCGACGAAGCCCACGAGCTCGTCGACCGCATCACCTCGGTGTCCACCGAGGAGATCTCCGGCGCCGGTATCACGCTCGTCGCCCGGCGCTGCGGCAAGCTCCTCGACGAGGAGATCGCCGATGCCCTCGAGGGCGCGGGCGAACAGCTCGGCGAACTCCTCGCCGACGCCCCGGTCCGCGAATGGACCCGACTGCCCGGCGGCATGCCGGAGGCGTTGGCGTCCCTGCGCGATCGGCTCTGGCAGGCGCGCAGTGCGATCGGTCCGGTGCGAGTGCCCGGCATGGGGTCCGACGATTCGTCCGCCGCCCGATCGGCCGCCCTCACCTCGCTGGAGGACACACACGACACCGTCGTACGCATCCTCACCGCCTTCGACATTCCCGACGAGACCAAGAAACGCGACGTCGTCTGGCTCGCCCAGGACCGCTTCGCCGGCGAGATCCGGCCGGTGCTGCGGATCGCCCCGCTGTCGGTGGGCGGTCTGCTGCGGGCCTCGCTGTTCGCCCAGTCCACGGTCATCCTCACCTCGGCAACCCTGACCATCGGCGGCAACTTCGACGCCCTGGCCGCCACCTGGGGACTGCCCGCCGCCGGACGCCGCGACACCGACGGCACCGAACCGGGTGACGATCCCGGCACCAACGCGAACGTCACGGCCACCGGGCGCAGCGCGCCGGCCGATGACGCCCCGCTGCGCTGGTCGGGCCTGGACGCCGGTTCCCCCTTCGACTACCCGCGCTCGGCGATCCTCTACGTCGCCCGGCATCTCCCGCGCCCCGGCCGCGACGCCATCGCGTCGGCGACGATGGACGAGCTCGCCGGGCTGATCGACGCCGCGGGCGGACGCACGCTGGGGCTGTTCTCCTCGATGCGGGCGGCCAAGGAGGCCGCCGAGGCGATCCGCGAACGCAGCACCCGCCCGGTGCTCTGCCAAGGCGATGACACCACCTCCACGCTCGTCCGGCGCTTCGCCGAGGACCCCGACACCTGCCTGTTCGGCACGCTCTCGCTGTGGCAGGGCGTGGACGTGCCCGGCCCGTCGTGCACGCTGGTGGTGATCGACCGAATCCCGTTCCCCCGACCCGACGATCCGCTGCTCACCGCACGTCAGCGTGCGGTGGAGGCCCGTGGCGGCAACGGATTCCTGACGGTCGCCGCCAACCATGCCGCCCTCCTGCTCGCCCAGGGCGCCGGGCGGCTGCTGCGGGCGACCGACGATCGGGGCGTCGTCGCCGTTCTCGACTCCCGACTGGCCTCGGCCGGATACGGTGGGTACCTGCTCGCGTCGCTGCCTCCGTTCTGGCGGACGACCGATGGTGATCTGGTTCGGTCTGCGCTGCGCAGACTGGCTGCGATCCCCTACGGTTGAGTGCAACGGCGACAGCAGGCAACGGTGCAGCCGGATCGGCACCCGCCGACGGGTCGCGCAATGCGACGAGAGGAGACGTGCAGTGATCGGGCGGATGGGGATCGAAGAAATCCAACCCCTGGTGTCGGCGGGCCAGTTTCCAGCGAAAGGCGTTGTCGGTGAACTGATTCCGGTCAGCACCAGCGCGTGGCGGGAGGGCCACGACGCGCTCGGCGTCACCCTCCACGTCGACGGCCCCGGTCAGCGGAGCTTCGACCTCCGAATGCACCCGGCACCGGATACCCCCGACGCGTTCAACGCCGCGTTCGTGCCGGACAGCATCGGTTTCTGGGTCTTCCGGATCGAGGCGTGGAGCGATCCGTACACCACCTGGCGGTCGGCGGTTCGCAAGAAGGTCGACGCCGGCCAGGGGGCCGCGGACCTCGCCAACGACCTGGAGACCGGCGCGCGCCTCCTCGAAGGCGCACGCGAACAATTCCCGGTCGAGGCCTACGACGCGGTCGACGACGCCATTGCCTCGCTGCGGTCGCAGCGCCGCCGTGTCGAGAACCGGGTCAACCTCGCCATCTCCGCGGAGATCGCCGAACTGTTCGAGACCCATCCGGTCCGCGAACTGGTGACCAAATCGCGATCGTATCGGGTCTGGGTGGATCGGCGTCGGGCGCTGTTCGGCTCCTGGTACGAGTTCTTCCCGCGCTCCACCGGCGGCTGGGACAACGACGGCAACCCGGTCCACGGCACCTTCCTCACCTCCGTCGACGACCTCCCGCGGATCGCCGGGATGGGCTTCGACGTGGTCTACCTGCCGCCGATCCATCCGATCGGCAAGGTGAACCGCAAGGGCCGCAACAACACTCTCGTCGCCGGACCCGACGACGTCGGATCCCCGTGGGCCATCGGCTCCGACGAGGGCGGCCACGACGCCATCCATCCGCAACTCGGCACTGTCGAGGACTTCACCTACTTTGTCTCGCGCGCCCGCGAACTCGACCTCGAGGTGGCCATCGACCTGGCGCTGCAGTGCGCCCCGGACCATCCGTGGGCAGCCGCGCACCCTGAGTGGTTCACCGTGCTGCCCGACGGCACCATCGCGTATGCGGAGAACCCTCCGAAGAAATACCAGGACATCTACCCGCTCAACTTCGACAACGATCGCAACGGCATCTACCGGGCCGTTCTGAAGGTGGTACTCGACTGGGTTTCTTTGGGCATCAAGATCTTTCGGGTCGACAATCCGCACACCAAACCCCCGAACTTCTGGGAATGGCTGATCGGCGAGGTGAAGAAACGCGACCCCGACGTGCTTTTTCTGTCCGAGTCGTTCACCCGGCCCGCACGCCTGTACGGGCTGGCGCGCGCCGGATTCACCCAGTCCTACACGTATTTCACCTGGAAAACCGAGAAGTGGGAGCTCGAGGCGTTCGGTCGGGAACTGGCCGAGCACGCCGACGAGGCGCGGCCGAATCTGTTCGTCAACACCCCGGACATCCTGCACGCCAGCCTGCAGTACGGTGGCCCGGGCATGTTCGCGTTGCGCGCCGCGCTGGCCGCCACCCTGGCACCCACCTGGGGCGTCTACAGCGGTTACGAACTCTACGAACACATCGCGGTGGCCGACGGCAGCGAGGAGTACCTGCATTCGGAGAAGTACGAACTGCGTCCGCGGGACTACAAGGCGGCCGCGAGTCGCGGTGAGTCGCTGGAACCGTGGATCACCTCACTCAACGCGATCCGACGCCGCCATCCGGCGCTGCAGCAGTTGCGCAACATCCACTTTCACCACATCGACAATCCGGCACTGATCGCCTACTCCAAGATCGATCCGGTGTCCGGCGACCGCGTCATCGTGGTGGTCAACCTCAATCCCTACGGCACCGAATCGTCCACCGTCTGGCTCGATCTGCCCGCCCTCGGCTACGAGTGGCATGACCGGTTCCCCGTCCGCGATGAGGTCACCGGCCACGAATACCAGTGGGGCCAGGCCAATTACATCCAGCTCGAACCCTGGCACCAGGTCGCGCACATTTTCGCGCTGCCACCCCTCGATCCGTCCGCCGCCCGTCGACTCGCCTACCGGATTCAGTGAGGTTCCCGTGACCAAGTCCCCGGATGATTCACGACCGAGCAACGTACGCAAGGCCACCAAACCGGCCACCGCCACACCGGCCGCGAAGTCGGCAGCGAAACCGGCCAAATCGGCCACCGGAAAGGCGTCCACAGCCAAACCCGCGACGCCGCAACCCTTTGCCTCCGACCATGATCTGCGCCGGATCTTCAGCCTGACCCACCCCGATCCGCACGCGTTCCTCGGTGCACACGAGGCGCCGGACGGCTACACCATCCTGCGTACCCTGCGACCCGACGCCACCGAGGTCACCGCGGTGATCGGCGGTGTCGATCACCCGATGCTGCACCAGAGTGACGATCTGTGGGTGGTCGCGGTGCCGATCACCGACCTGATCGACTACCGCTACCGCGTGGCCTACCCGAACGCCGACGGCGGCACCGACGAGTACGTCGTCGCCGACGGCTATCGCTTCCTGCCGAGCTTCGGCGAGGTGGATCAGCATCTGTTCTCCGAGGGCCGACACGAGCGGCTGTGGGACATCCTCGGCGCGCGCCTCGTCTCCTACACCACGCCCGATGGCGAGGTGTCCGGCGTCGCGTTTTCGGTGTGGGCGCCCAACGCCCATGGCGTCGCGGTGATCGGCGACTTCGACGCGTGGCAGGGCAGGCTCGCGCCGATGCGACAGATCGGCAGCAGCGGCATCTGGGAGGTGTTCGTCCCGGACCTCGGTGCCGGCGAGCAGTACAAGTTCCGGGTACATTGCTCCGACGGCGTGGTCCGCGACAAGGCCGACCCGATGGCCCGCGAGACCCGCACCCCACCCTCGACCGTGTCGGTCATCAGTTCGACGGCGCATGTCTGGACCGACGACGACTGGATCGCCAAGCGTGCGACCGGCGACGCACTGACCGAACCGATGAGTTGCTACGAGGTGCATCTGGCGTCCTGGCGGCAGGGACTGTCCTACCGCGAGGTCGCCGACGAACTCGGTGCGTACCTCGTCGAAAAGGGTTTCACCCATGTGGAATTCCTACCGGTGGCCGAGCATCCGTTCGGCGGTTCCTGGGGTTACCAGGTGACGTCGTACTACGCGCCGACGGCCCGCTTCGGCTCCCCCGACGACTTCCGCTACCTCGTCGACCACCTGCACTCGCTGGGCATCGGGGTCATCGTCGATTGGGTGCCCGCACACTTCCCCAAGGACGACTGGGCCCTCGCCCGCTTCGACGGCACCCCGCTCTACGAAGATGGCGACCCCATGCGCGGCGAGCAGTTGGATTGGGGTACTTACGTTTTCAACTTCGGACGCCGCGAGGTCCGCAATTTCCTGGTGGCCAACGCGCTGTTCTGGTTCGACGAGTTCCACATCGACGGACTGCGCGTGGACGCCGTCGCGTCGATGCTCTACCTCGACTATTCACGGCCCGAGGGCGGGTGGCGGCCGAACATCTACGGCGGCCGCGAGAACCTGGAGGCGGTGCAGTTCCTCCAGGAGACCAATGCCACGGTGCACAAACTCTTTCCGGGCGTCGTGACCATCGCCGAGGAGTCCACCGCGTGGCCCGGGGTCACCCAGGACACCACCCTCGGCGGGCTCGGCTTCAGCTTCAAATGGAACATGGGCTGGATGCACGACACCCTCGGGTACCTCGGCCGCGACCAGGTACATCGCAGTTTCCACCATCACGAGGTCACCTTCTCGCTGATGTATGCGTGGAGTGAGCATTTCGTGCTCCCCATCTCGCACGACGAGGTGGTGCACGGCAAGGGCACGCTGTGGTCGCGGATGCCGGGCGACTCGTGGAACAAGGCCGCGGGTGTGCGTGTCCTGCTCGCCTACATGTGGTCGCATCCCGGTAAGCAGTTGCTGTTCATGGGCCAGGAGTTCGGGCAGACCGGCGAATGGTCGGAGAGCCGCAGCCTCGACTGGCACCAGTTGCAGGGCTGGGAAGGCGAATTGCACTCCGGCATCTCGGCTCTGGTCACCGACCTGAACGCCACCTACCGGGCGTGCCCGGCCCTCTACAGCCAGGACGGCACGCCGCTGGGCTACGAGTGGATCGACGCCAACGACACCGCCAACAACGTGATCTCGTTCCTGCGGTGGGGATCCGACGGCTCGGTGGTGGCCTGCCTGTTCAACTTCTCCGGCTCGGACCGCGAGAACTACCGAGTGGGCCTGCCCATCGCCGGGACCTGGGAGGAGATCCTCAACACCGACTCGTCCGCCTACGAGGGTGCCGGCAAGGGCAACCTCGGCAGCGTCGTCGCCGACGGTCCCGCCTGGCATGGACGGGACTCCTCGGCGTCGGTGGTCATCCCCGCGAACTCGGCGATCTGGTTGGCGCCCAAGCCCGAGAAGTAGACCGGGGCGTCAGTACAGCGCGGTCGCCAGCCGACGTCGCGCCGACACCACGAACGGCTCGGCCGGATCGAACAGCTCGAACAATTCGAGCAGCCGGGTCCGGGCGCGGGTGCGGTCGTCGCCGGCGGTCACCTTGACGACGTTGATGATCCGGTCGAAGGCGGCGTCGGGTTGCTGCGCGAGCAGTAGCACATCGGCGGCCGCGAGTTGCGCGTCGACATCGGCCGGCGCGGCGCTCTCCACGATCGACGGATCGTGTGCCTGCGCGCGCAGCACGAACTCGAGATTTCGTGCGGCCGAAGCTGCTTCGGTGTTCGACGGTTCGGCCTCGGCGATCGTCCGGTACGCCGCGAGCGCGCCCTCGAAATCACCGGAGTTCAGCGCCTGCTCCGCGGCAACCATCCGCGGGTCCTCCGGTTCGGGCGCCGCATCGGCCGGCACTCCGCCGGGTAGCACGTCGCCGAGTTGGCCGAGGATCTCCCCCACCCACGCCGAGATCTCCGCCTCGGACTTGACGCCGTTGAACGCCGATACCGGCTGACCCTGCGCGATGGCCACCACCATCGGAATGGACTGCACCCGGAAGGCCTGGGCGACACGCTGATTGGCGTCGACATCGATCTTGGCGAGCACCCACGCGCCTTGCGCGCGGGCGGCCAGCGATTCGAGCACCGGCGAGAGCTGCTTGCACGGCTCACACCATTCCGCCCACAGGTCGACGAGCACCAGCTGCTGCTGCGAGCGCGCCAGCACCTCGGTTTCGAAGGTCGCATCGGTGACGTCGATGACGGCACCCCCCGCCGGAGCAGCCGACGGACCCCCGCCGGCACCGGGTGGCGGCCCGGTCGGCGCGCTCGGTGCGGATCGTTGGGCCGCGGCCCGCTGCTGGGCCTCGGCACGTTCTTTGAGTCCGGACAGGTCGACGGCGCCGGCCATCGCCGCCGCCGCGGAAGCAGCCTGCTGGCGGGCTGCGGCCGCCTGCTGCCGATTGGTTGGTCGTGTCACCCCAACAGTGTGTCACGCTCGGGTTTCAGCGACTCACGGTCCGCTCCGGACGCACCACGCCGGCTGCGGCGATGGCGATGATCAAGGCCACGACGGCCACCCCGAGCGCGGTCGCCAACGAGGTGCGGCTGCTGATGAAGCCGACGATCGCCGGGCCCGCCAGCATGCCGAGGTACCCGCATCCGACCACGAGCGAAATGCTGCGCCCGCTGGCATTGGTGGTGAGGTTGCCGGCGGCGGTGAAGATCTGCGGGATCAGTCCGGCCAACCCGACCCCGAACACCGTCCAGCCGACGATCGCCCACACCGTCGTCGGCGCGACGATCGCGGTGAGCATGCCGACGAGGCCGATCAGCGAACCGGCCCGCACCACCGTCACCGGCCCGAGGACCGCCGCGATCCGGTCCACCCCGAAGCGGGCGATGGTCATCGCCGCACTGAACGCGCCGAAGGTGATCGCGCCGATCGCGTCCCGCACGCCGTAGGTCTCCACCACGTGCAGTGCACTCCAGTCGTAGGCGGTGCCCTCGGCGAGCATGAGCGCGAACGCCACGACGGCCAGCAGCACGAGCCGACGGAGGTCGACACCGCGCCACCACGGGCCCGACGGCTCGTCGACAGACTCCGAATCACCCGCCGCGACCGGTCGACCGGTCAGACTCCGCGCAACGACCGCGGTGAGCAGCAGACCGAGCACCGTCGCGCCGATGACCGTGCGCACCACCCCGACGTCGGCCCACAGCGTGATGGCAACAATGGCGGAGCCGATGAGACTACCGACGGAGAAGTAGCCGTGGAAGGCCGACATGATGGGCCGGGCATAGGCCTGCTCGACGACGACGGCCTGCGCGTTCATCGAGACATCGAGCGACCCGTTGGCGAAGCCGAACACGGCCAGCGCCGCGGCCAGGCTCACCGGTCCGGTGGCCGTGACCGGACCGAGCACCGCCACACTGAGCAGCGCGGCCGCACCGACCGTGGTCGGACGGGATCCCCAGCGGTCGATGAGCGGACCGCACAGCTGCATGCCGACGAATGCCGATGCACCCAGCAGGAGCAGCAGACCACCGAGCTGATCGTGCGAGACGCCGGTGCGCGTCGAGATCACCGGGATGTGCGCCACCCACATGGCGGCGAGAAACCCGTTGAGCGCGAACACAACCGCCACCCCAACCCGGGACTGCCGCATGGTCACGGGCAATCGATCACCGGAGATGCTGATCGATCCGTTCCACCTTGCCGGTCAGTTCACCGGTGTGGCCGGGCCGGATATCGGCCTTGAGGACCAGTCCGACGCGCGGGGCATGTTCGGCGACGGCGTCGGCGGCCTGCTTGACCACGGCCATCACCTCGTCCCAGTCGCCCTCGAGATAGGTGAACATCGCGGTGGTCTGATGCGGCAGGCCCGACTCGCGGACCACCCGGACCGCGGCGGCCACGGCTGCGCTCATGCCGCCGTCGGCATCAACGGCAGCGCCGCCCGACGGCGACAGACTGAACGCGACGATCACCGGGTTCTCCCCTCGAGTCGAGACTCAGGTTCAGGCGGCCAGCTGCTGCGCCGCGTACTCCTCGGACAGCTCGGCGAGATGTCCGTTGCGCTGTGCCCACCACTCGAAGACGATCGTGCCGAACGGCGGGATGCTCGAGATCAGGGCCAGCCCGGTCACCGACAACGACCACCGCAACTGACGCGCGGTGAGCAGCGAGACCAGCACGAACACGACGAAGACAATGCCGTGCACCATACCCGGCACGGCCACCGCCTCGGTATGCCCGAGCACCCATTTGAAGAACATCGCGATGAGCAGCGCGAGCCAGGTGATCGCCTCCGCGATGGCGACGAGGCGGAAGCGTTTGGCAGGCGTGCTCAGATCAAAGAGTTGCGACATGGTCCCCATTGTGCAGAAAAATCGGACAACCTACGACCAGGTGTAGTAGAGATCTCCCGAATCACTTCTTGGGAACGCGGATCAGCAGCGCATCACCCTGGCCGCCGGCGCCGCACAGTGCGGCCGCGCCCACGCCGCCCCCACGACGCTGCAATTCCAGCGCGAGGTGCAGCGTGATGCGCGCGCCGGAGGTGCCGATCGGGTGGCCGACGGCGATCGCGCCGCCGTTGATGTTGACGATCTCCGGATCGACACCGAGTTGCTTCGTCGATGCCAGGCCGACCGCGGCGAAGGCCTCGTTGATCTCGATGACGTCGAGATCTGCCGGCTTGATGCCGGCGCGGTCGCAGGCCTTCTCGATGGCGTTGGCCGGCTGCGCCTGCAGCGACGAGTCCGGTCCGGCGACGACGCCGTGGGGACCGATCTCGGCGAGCCAGGTCACGCCGAGCTCTTCGGCCCTGGCCTTGCTCATCACGATGACCGCGGCCGCGCCGTCGGAGATCTGCGAGGAGTTGCCTGCGGTGATGGTGCCGTCCTTGCGGAAGGCCGGACGCAGACCCGCGAGCGACTCGGCAGAGGTGTCGGCGCGCACGCCCTCGTCTTCGGCGAAGGAGATCGGGTCGCCCTTGCGCTGCGGGATCTCGACGGGCACGACCTCGTCGGCGAAGACGCCGTTCTTCCACGCGATGGCGGCACGCTGGTGGCTGGTCGCGGCGAACTCGTCCTGCTCGGCGCGGGTGAAACCGCGCGTCACATCTCCCGTCGCTCCGCTCGCTTGGTCGTTGCCCTGCTCGGTCAGCGCACCCATCGGCTGATCGGTGAAGGCGTCCCACAAGCCGTCGTAGGCCAGGTGGTCGACGAGCTCGGTGTTGCCGTATTTGAAGCCGTTGCGGCTGCCCGGCAGCAGATGCGGCGCCTGGGTCATCGACTCCTGCCCACCGGCGACGACGCACTCGAACTCGCCGGCACGGATCAGCTGGTCGGCCAGCGCGATGGCGTCGATGCCCGACAGGCACATCTTGTTGATGGTCAGGGTCGCGACGTCCCAGCCGATGCCGGCCTTGATCGCGGTCTGCCGTGCGGGCATCTGGCCTGCTCCGGCGGTGAGCACCTGGCCCATGATCACGTAGTCGACAGCGGCAGCGGGCACTCCGCTGCGCTCGAGTGCCCCCTTGATGGCGACCGCGCCCAGGTCCACCGCGCTGAAGTCCTTCAGCGACCCCATGAGTCGGCCGAACGGCGTGCGGGCGCCGCCGACGATAACCGTCGAGAACTGGTCGTTGTTCGTGGACATGGGAACCTCCAACGGGTTGGTGAAACGGACAGACCGAGCGCCCGTTCTGTGCGCATGTACCACCAACGCTACCGTTAGGACATGAGCATCTCAGCAACAGACCCCGCGGCAGCCTCGGCCGCCCCCACCACCCTCATCTCCGACCTCGTCGTGGCCATCGACCACGCCGGTGTCGCAGTCCCCGATCTCGAGGCCGCGAAGAAGTGGTACCTCGACCATCTCGGTTTCGAAACCCTGCACGAGGAGGTCAACGAGGGCCAGGGTGTTCGCGAGGCGATGGTCGGGCCGCGCGCGGCCGCTGACGCCGGTGGCGCCGTGGTCCAGCTCCTCGCCCCGCTCGACGAGACCTCCACCATCGCGAAGTTCCTCGACCGCAACGGCCCGGGCCTGCAGCAGCTCGCCGTGCGGGTGACCGACGTCGACGAGGTCGTCCGCCGACTGTCCGACGCCGGCATCCGGGTGCTCTACCCCGAGGCCCGACGCGGCACCGCGGACTCGCGCATCAACTTCGTCCACCCGAAGGACGCCGGCGGTGTGCTGCTCGAACTCGTCGAGCCCGCAAAGGATTCCGCAGGTCACTGACCCTGCCGGGACCAAAGTCCGCCGCGGTCTGTCGGGACCATGCCCTAGACTGTGCCCCATGGCAGCACCCGCACCACGGCCGTTACCGTTCGCCACCGTGATGCGCGGTTTCGACCGCGATCAGGTGGCCGAACACCTCCGACGCATCGACGCCGAGATGCGTGTCCTCGCGGCTGATCGCGACGCCGCAACCGCCAACGCCCACGAGCTCGCAGCGCACCTCGAGGATGCGCGCGACGAGATCGAGGAACTGCACCGCGAGGTCGACAAGCTCTCGGTGCCGCCGACCACCGCGCAGGGTATGAGCGAGCGACTGTCCCGCATGCTCCAGCTCGCCTCCGACGAGGCGTCGGAGATGCGGGCCGAAGCCGCGGCCGAGGTCGCCGAGACCACCTCCATCGCCCGGCAGGAGGCCGACGGCATGCGCGCCGACGCCGAGGCCGACGCGCAACGGATTCGCGACGAGGCGAACGCCAAGGCGCAGCAGATCATCGCCGAGGCCGAGACGTGGGCGCGGGAATCGCGGGAGCGCTCCGACGAGCTGACCGCGACGTCGGAGCAGGAGGCGGCCGACGCGCGCCGCGCCATCACCGAGCGCACCGCGGCCATGGAGGCCGAGCACACCGAGACGATGACCGCGGCCCGCGCCGAGGCCGAGCGGATCGTCGCACGTGCCACCGACGAGGCCACTCAACTCGAACAGCAGAGCGCGCGGGACCGGCAGGCCGAGCGCGAGCAGGCACAGACCGATGCGCAGCAGATCAAGGACGCCGCGGCCGCGGTCGCCACGGAACGGCTGGCGCGCTCGCGGGAGTTGGCCGCGATGGCCGACCGCGCGCGCAAGGATGTCGTCGCCCAACTCGACGGGGTGCGCGAGCAACTGACAAAACTCCCGGCCGCGCTGACCGCCAAGCACGACGATCTGGCCGCGCTCACCGCCGACGACGACCTCGAATTGCTGAACGGAAAGTTGTCCGGGACGGCCAAGGTCAACCGATCGGCCTCGAACAATGTCCAGGCGGCATCCTGAGCGACGCGGGTCAGAACAGCCGGAACTCGTCGCTCTCCGCGCCGCGTAGCGCGTCGTAATCCAGTACGACACAACGGATTCCGCGGTCAGTGGCCAGGGTTCGCGCCTGCGGTTTGATCTGCTGGGCGGCGAACACCCCGGACACCGGCGCGAGCAGCGGGTCGCGGTTCAGCAGTTCGAGATAGCGGGTCAGCTGTTCGACGCCGTCGATCTCTCCCCGCCGTTTGATCTCCACGGCGACGGTCGCACCGACCGAGTCGCGGCACAACAGATCCACCGGACCGATCGCGGTCATGTACTCCCGCCGGATGAGGGTGTGCCCCGGACCGAGTGTTTCCACGTGCTCGGCGAGCAGCTCCTGCAGGTGTGCCTCCACGCCGTCCTTGACCAGGCCCGGATCGACGCCGAGCTCATGGACCGAATCATGGTCGATCGAGGCGATGGTGATCCGCAGTTCCTCGCCGGTCTTGTTGGTGACGACCCAGTACGCCTGGGCCTCGACGCCCTCGGGCACCGGCGACTCGGTCAGCCAGCACGGCGGACTCATCCAGTTCAGCGGCTTGTAGGCGCGGTCGTCGGCGTGCACGCTCACCGATCCGTCGGACTTGATCAACAACAGCCGCTTCGCCATCGGCAGGTGTGCCGTCAACCGACCCACATAGTCCACTTGGCATTCCGCAATGACCAGACGCACGTCGGCCAGCTTAGTGCTCAGTCCCGGCCGTCGACCATGTCCCCCGCGTAGCGTCGCTTCAGCTGCAGCGCCTCGGCGTCGTACACCGCCTCCTCCATCGTGGAGTGAACGTGCGGCAGCGTCGGGTCGAATCCCTGAAGCGATTCCGGCGCAACCAGATCCGGCGAGAAATGATCGTCCCGATGGCGTTCCACACTGGCCCGCAGCACAGTGTCCGGATCGACGATGACGCCGCGCTGCCCGCGCTCCTCGAGGGAGTGTTTGAAGCTGAGGACCATGGTGCGGGCGACCGGATCGATGACCCCGATCCGGGAGATGTCGACGATGGCGATGTCGAAGTCGTCGACGTCCTGCTCGAGGCGACGCATCGCGGCCTCCGCGCCGGAGAAGGTCAGATCGCCCTGGAGTTCGTAGACGCGGACGCGATCGCGGCAGGTCCGCAGGAAACTGCGTTCCCGCTGACTCCAGTCGGCGCCGACCTCAAACTCGCCGATGTCGTAGACCGAGCGGATGATCACCCGGCTCTCGCGGGTGAGGTTGAACATGTGCAGCCCGAGGTCGGTCGACAGGTGCCGGCAGGCGAGGATGCCGCGCACACTGTTGCCGTGCCGGTCCAGCCGCGGCGAGTACACCCCGATCCCCAGCTGTCCCGGCAGGATCGCCAGAATACCGCCGCCCACACCGCTTTTCGCGGGCAGGCCGACCGAGGTCACCCAGTCCCCGGCGCCGTCGTACATGCCGCAGGTCGTCATCACCGACAGCACCCGCTGCGCGATCTCCCCTTTGAGCACCTGCCGCCCGGTCCGCGGATTGATCCCACCGTTGGCGATGGTGGCACCGATCGCGGCGAGGTCATCGGTGGTCACCTGCAGCGAGCACTGGCGGTAGTAGATGTCGAGAGCCGCTTCCGGATCGGTGTCGACGACACCGAAGCTGTCGAGCATGTAGGCGATCGCGCGATTACGCGCGCCGGTGGCCGCCTCCGACGAGTAGACGTCGGAGTCGAGGGACAACTTGCGGCCGGCGCAGGCCGAATAGAACTCGACGAGGTCGGCGAAGACGGCGTCGACGACATCACGCTCGACGGTCCGGACCGGCGGCAGCAACAGCGACGACGCAAGGATCGCGCCGGCGTTGATCATCGGGTTCTTGGGCCGACGCTGGTCGTCGACGCTGATCTGGTTGAACGCCTCACCCGAGGGCTCCACCCCGATCTTGTCGTCGGTGGCCGCAAAACCGAGACGGGTCAGCACCATCGCGTAGGTCAGCGGCTTGGACACCGACTGGATGGTGAACGCGACACCACTGTCGCCCTCGGAGTACACATGCCCGTCGTGCATGCACAGCGACAGGCCGAAACCCTCCGCATCGACCTGGGTCAGTTCCGGGATGTAATCGGCCAGCGCACCGGACCGATCGGCCGCGCAGACCTGCATGATGTGGCTCAGATAGCCATCGACGTGTGAGAGCACAGCCGCGAATCTACCGGCTTCAATCACCGAAGTGGTGTGAGTGAACCGATCCGGCACACCACTGTGTCGGTGGTGGTCGACTCGCGACAACGGCACGGTGGAACCCGACAGTCACACCGACGACAAAGGAGTCCTCCGGTGACCGATGCCACCACCATGTCCCATCCGATCAACACGCCCCGCCTGAGCTTCGACGCGAGCGCGCCGAATGCCGCGCGGCTGCATGCCGATCTGCACTGGCCGCAGGACGCGCCGACGATGACCGGCCTGGTCGCGACCTTCGGTCACTTCGGCCTCGAGGTGATCAGCCATGCGGGCACTGTCGACGACACCGGCACCGCCACCGGTCGGCTCACGCTCCGGACACCGGAGATGGCGTCGTGGAATCCGGCTGCCGCCGAGCGTATCTCGGCCGCCTTCGGGTTGCTGCGACATGACCGGTTCGAGGTCGATGGCTTCCTGCGGCTGACCGCGACAGCGTTGCTGCGCACCGACGAGGTCGTGCTGATCCGGGCATTGTGCCGATACGTCGCGCAGTGCGGGCTGTCCATCGCATCCGAAACCGTGGTCTCGCTGCTGTCCACCCATCCCGACGTGGTCCGCGGATTGCTCGACCTGTTCACCGCGCGCCTGGATCCGGCCGTGTCCGACCGGGGTCCGGCGATCGAGGACGCCGAGCAGCGACTCGACACGGCCATCGCGACCGCGACCACCCTCGACGCCGACCGGTTGTTCCGCGCGCTGCGCTCGGCGGTGCGGGCCACCCTGCGCACCAACTGGTTTCAGCACGGTGTGCCACTGACGCGGGCGATGGTCCTCAAGCTCGACCCGTCGCTGGTGGAACTCCCGGCCGCGGTCACTCCGTACCGCGAACTGTTCGTACACTCGGCCACCGTCGAGGGCAGCCATGTGCGGGGCGGCCCCATCGCCCGCGGTGGGCTGCGGCATTCGGAACGTCCGAGCGACTTCCGCACCGAGGTCCTCGGGTTGATGCGCACCCAGGTCGTGAAGAACTCGCTGATCGTGCCGGTCGGCGCGAAGGGTGCCTTCGTCGTGCGCGGCGGCGACCTGACCCCGACACGGGTGCGGGCGGCCTACACCGAGTTCATCGAAGCCATGCTCGACGTCACCGACAACCGCAGCGGCGAGGAGATCATCCATCCCGCCGACACGGTGGTGACCGACGGTCCCGACCCGTATCTCGTCGTCGCCGCCGACAAGGGCACCGCACGATTCTCCGACACCGCCAACGCGATCGCCGTGCGCCGCGGATTCTGGCTCGGGGACGCGTTCGCGTCCGGCGGGAGCACCGGCTACGACCACAAGGCCATGGGAATCACCGCCCGTGGCGCCTGGCTGGGCGTGCGCCGCCACCTGTCTGAGACCGGAATCGAGTTCGACACAACCGAATTCACCGTGGCCGGGATCGGCGACATGTCCGGTGACGTCTTCGGCAACGGCATGCTGTCCACCCCGACGATCCGCCTGGTCGCAGCCTTCGATCACCGCCACATCTTTCTCGACCCGACCCCGGATGCCCGCACGTCCTTCTTCGAGCGGCAACGACTGCTCCACCTGCCGTCGAGCAGTTGGGACGACTACGACCGCTCCCTCATCTCCGCCGGCGGCGGTGTGTGGCCGCGGACCGCGAAATCCATTGCACTGTCCCCCGCGGCTCGCCGCGCACTCGATGTCGAGGCCACCGAGCTGCCGCCGCACGAGCTCATTTCGGCCATCCTGCGGGCCCCGGTCGACCTGCTGTTCAACGGCGGCGTCGGCACCTATGTGAAAGCGTCAACCGAATCTGCCTCGGCCGCAGGTGATCCCGCCAACGACATGCTGCGGGTGGACGCGGACACGGTGCGGGCCACCGTGATCGGTGAGGGCGGCAACCTCGGCCTGACCCAGCGGGCACGGGTCGAGTACGCACTCGCCGGCGGCCGGATCAACGGCGACTTCATCGACAACGCTGCCGGGGTTGCGACCTCGGATCGGGAGGTCAACCTCAAGATCGCCCTCGACGACGCCGTGCGGTCCGGCGCGCTCGCCGGACCCGACCGCGACGACCTGCTCGCCACGCTCACCGACGACGTGGCCGCCGCGGTACTCGCCGACTGCGACCGGCAGACACTGGCTCTGTCACTGGCGGAATCGAATTCGTCGTTCCTGCTGGGCCGGCACGCCCGGCTCATCGAGAATCTCGAGGCGACCACCGGGATGGACCGCTCCGCGGAGGTGTTGCCCACCAGCGGTCAACTCGCGGTCCGGATGCGGGACGGCAGTGGCCTGGTGCGCCCGGAAATCGCGGTGTTGCTGGCGATGTCGAAGAATGTGGTGCGTGCCGAACTGCTCGCATCGACGGTGCCCGACGATCCGGGTTTCGCGCACATCCTGACCGAGTACTTCCCCTCCCAGATCCGAGACCTGCTCGGCGACAACCTCTCCGGGCATCGGGTCGCACGGGAGATCGTGGCGGTGCGGCTGGCCAACGACATCATCGATCACGTCGGACCCGGCTTCGTCTATCGGGCGGAGGAACGCTTCGGCACGTCCACGCCGGAGATCGTCTCCGCCTACGCCCTGGTGTCGGCGACGCTGGGTGTCGGCGACCGATGGGACGCGGTGCTCGAGCGGACCGACCTCGACCACGAATCCCGGTTGGCCCTGCTCACCGAGTTGCAGACGGTGATCGAGGAGGCCACCGGATGGGTGCTGCGGCAGCGCCGGGTCCTGCGCGCCGATCCCGCGGGCTGGGCGGCCCGCATCCGCGCCTACGCGCCGATGATCGCCCAACTCGGCACGGCACCGTCCACCGGCGACGACAACGACGCAACGGTGCCGGCCGGGTTGGCGACGGCCCTGCCGATCGCCGACGACGCAGGCGTCCTCGACCTGCCGGTCGAGCGGGTGGCACAGGTCCATCGGTTGGTCGCCGAGCGGTTCGGACTCGACCGGTTGCGGGTGGCCGCGCGCGACACCGCGACCGGCGACTACTGGGAGGCGATGTCGGCAGCCATCGTGGCCGAGGAGATCGGTGAGGCCCACCACGACCTCGTTCGGCTGATCCTCACCGACACGGCGGCCGATGCGACACCTGCCGTCGCACTCGAGGACTGGACGGGGCGCCACGACATCGCGGTCGCACGCCTCGACGATGTGCTCCGTCGTCTGGTTCCCGAGGCGCTGACCGGTGCGCAGGCCCGTGTGGCCGCCGCCGAGGTCCGCCTGCTTGCCGACCGAAGCCGGCCGGAGCTCACGCCCGCGCGATGATGGCGAGCAGCAGTTCGGCCCGCACCCGGGCCACCGAGAGATCGCAGCCCAGCACCTCCTCGGCGCGAGCGATGCGCCCCCGCAGGGTGTGGCGGTGCACGCCGAGCACCGCGGCCGCGGCCTCCCACTGGCCGTTGGCCTCCAGGTAGGCGCGCAGCGACGCGAGCAGCTCCGTGTTGTGGGTGGCGTCGTAGTCGACCAGCGGCGCCACCAGGATGTCGGCCAGTCCGTCGAGCACCCGGCGCGACTCCGGGAACGAGAGCAGGGCCCGCCCGGCGAGCGACGTGGATTCCTCCGGAACTCCGCGCCGTTCGGCCGAGGCGGCGGCCATCCGCGACTGCTCGACGGCGGTGTCGAGGTCGTCGAGGCGATGCGGGGAGCTGACGCCGATCCGCAATCCCCGGCGCTGCGCCGGCGTCAACCCCTCGAAGAGCCGACCGGCGAACTCGAGGGTGTCGGTGCCGCGCAACAGCACCACCAGCGCATCGGCATCCTCCATCAGGAACACCGGTCGGGCCGCCGCCGCGAGCGCGTCGTCGACCGCGGACACGACCACCGCGCTGCGTTGCGGCAGATCCAGCACGGTCAGGACCCGCACCTCGTCGCGCGCGTCACCGGCCGCCATCACGACATCGCGAGCGGTGCTCACATCGGCCTTGCCGGACAACAGGATACGCAGCGCAGCGGCATTGATCCGAGTCTGCTGCAGGTGCAGACGACGGGGCTTCTCGAAGTCGAGGGCGAGCAGCGAGTTCGCGTGTCCGATGAGGATCTGGTCGGTCGGGCGCGGATCGGCGCCGAACACCACGCCGAGATGTCCGTGTACTCGCTTGTCGACCCGAATCGATTGGGTGACCACGATGCCGACGTCGGTCGCCGACACCCCGCTGGCCACACCGCCGCTGTCCCGACCGATCAGCTCGGCCACCGCGCCGACCACGTCGGTCGACAGATCCGCCGGATACGTGTCGATCACCCGTTCGGCCGCGTCGAGCAGCACCACCGCCGCCGCGCAGGCCACCGACAGCTCCTTGATCATCGCCGTCGGACCCCCGCTGACCGCGGCTCTGGTCATCCGCGGTTGGGTGCGCGACGCCGACAGCACCGCCTCGTACTGCAGCTCGGCGAGACGATCGGCAACCGTCTTGGTCACCGCGACAAACGGCGTCGGCAGCGGCACGGTGAACAGCATCAATCCGTGCTCGTCGGCGGCCCCGATCAGATCCCCCGGCACCTCGTCGTGGCTGAGTCCGATACCCACGCCCAGTGCGGCGGCACCGCTCTCGACGAGTTCGGCCACATAGCGGCGGAGGCCGTCGGCGGTGCGAGGCAGGCCTATTCCGGTGGTCAGCACGGCCTCCCCGCCCGACAGCCACTCGCCGGGATGCTCGAGTTCGGAGGTCACCACAAAGCTGATCTCGGCGTCGTCGCCGCTGCTCGAGACCCGACGCAGCCCCAGTTCACGACGACCGAGCAGCCACCGCACCGGCACACCCACAACCACTCCAATCTGTCGTCTCGACATCGAAATCCAGCGCCGATCTGGCACGTGCGTTGCACCCTGCAGCAGAGCACAGTTGTAGCTGCCGGGCAAGCCCCGGCAGTCACCACATCCCAGCCGAACCGGAGGATCGACATGCGCGTGCTCGTTGCCTACCTCGCGACATCCGGCGGTGCCGACGCCGTCGCCGTCGGGGTACGGCTGGCCCGGACACTGCACGCCGACCTCGACATCGCCATGGTCGTGCCGCAGGATCGCGCCGCTCACCTGCTGCCGTCGACGAGTTTCGACGATGTCCTCGTCGAGCAGACCGAGCAGTGGCTCGCCGAGGCCGCCGAGTTCGTGCCCGCCGACGTCCCGGTGAGTACGCATGTGGTCCTGCATGATTCGGTGGCCGGCGGACTCATCGCCGAGGCCCAGCGCCTCGACGCGGCCGCGCTGGTCGTGGGCGGGGCCGGCGGCGGGCTGATCGGCGGTCACACCCTGGGCTCCGTCGTCAACGAACTCCTGCACTCATCCCCGGTACCGATCCTGTTGTCGCCCCGCGGGATTCGCACCTCACTGCGCAACAGTGACGGATCGGTCCACGGAACTGCCAGGCTCGCCGAGGCGATATCGGTCGAGACCGCGATCGCCACCCTCGAGTGGCACGCCGACCAGCTGATCACGGCCGGCTCGAGCCGACCGGTGCAGCCACGCCGATTGACCCTCGGATCGACGGCCGCCAAGAAGCTTCGCACGCTCGACGTGCCGATGCTGGTCATCCCGCCCGTCGACGCCGCGTGATCACCTGAACCCGTCGTCAATACGACAATCTGGTGCGCGCAGTGCCGCAGCACGCACCGAAATGGATATATCGCGGATCCCCCGTCAACCGAAACACTCAGTGCAAGAGATGCACGCAGAACCTCAGGAGCCAGACATGACCGACCTCACCTACCGCCTGCCCCAGAAGCGCCACCTCGTCACGCCGCTCCCCGGCCCGCGCTCGCAGGAGCTCACCACGCGCCGCCGGGCGACGGTGGCGGCCGGGGTCGGCTCCTCGGTCCCCGTCTACACCGCCGACGCCGACGGTGGCGTGATCGTCGACGTCGACGGCAACTCCCTCATCGACCTCGGTTCCGGCATCGCCGTCACCAGTGTCGGTGCCTCCAACTCCGCTGTCGCCGAAGCGGTCCGCGAGCAGGTCGGGCATTTCACGCACACCTGCTTCATGGTGACCCCGTACGAGGGCTACGTCCGCGTCGCCGAGGAACTCGCCGCACTCACCCCCGGCGACCACGAGAAGCGCACCGTGCTGTTCAACTCGGGCGCCGAGGCCGTGGAGAACGCCGTCAAGGTCGCGCGCCTGGCGACCGGACGCAACGCCGTCGTCGCGTTCGATCACGCCTACCACGGACGCACCAACCTGACGATGGCGCTGACCGCCAAGAACATGCCCTACAAGCACAACTTCGGCCCGTTCGCCCCGGAGATCTACCGGATGCCGATGAGCTATCCGTTCCGCGACGCCGACGGTCTGACCGGCGAGCAGGCCGCACAGCGGACGATCTCGCAGATCGAGAAGCAGATCGGCGGCGACGCGGTGGCCGCGATCATCATCGAACCGATCCAGGGCGAGGGCGGCTTCATCGTCCCGGCCCGCGGCTTCCTGCCGACATTGCAGGCCTGGGCCAACGAGAACGGCGTGGTCTTCATCGCCGACGAGGTGCAGACCGGCTTCGCCCGCACCGGTGACTGGTTCGCCTGCAACGACGAGGACATCGTCCCGGACATCATCACCATGGCCAAGGGCATCGCCGGTGGCATGCCGCTGGCCGCCATCACCGGTCGCGCCGACCTGCTCGACAAGGTGCACGCCGGCGGACTCGGCGGCACCTACGGCGGCAACCCGGTCGCCTGCGCCGCCGCGGTCGCCACCCTCGAGGAGATGCGCGCCCACGATATGCCGGCCCGCGCCCGTCACATCGGAGACCTCGCCACCACGGCCCTGCAGACCCTGGCCGACGAGGTCGACGTGATCGGCGACATCCGCGGCCGCGGTGGCATGCTGGCCATCGAACTGGTCCGCCCCGGCACCACCGAGCCCGACCCGGAACTCACCAAAAAGGTTGCGGCACAGTGCCTCGCCGAGGGGGTCATCATCCTGACCTGCGGCACCTACGGCAACGTCATCCGTCTGCTCCCCCCGCTGGTCATCGACGACGACCTGCTCACCGACGGCCTCGACGTGCTCGCCGCCGCCATCCGTTCCGCCGCGCAGGCCTGAGGCCGCCAACCCCACCGTCAGGAGCCCACCCCCGATGACCACCCCCGCACTCCCGTCCCTCCCCACCGGCCTCTGGCTGGGCGGACAATCGGTTCCCGCGAGCAACGGCACCGAGTTCGAGGTGTTCGCCCCGGCGACCGGTGAACTGCTGGCCACCGTGGCCGACGCAGGCGTTGACGACGCACGCGCCGCGCTCGACACCGCGGTCGCCACCCAGGCCTCGTGGGCCGCCACCCCGGCCCGCACGCGCTCGGAGATCCTGTACCGCGCGTGGGAACTCGTCCTCGAGCACACCGAGGATCTGGCCCTGGTGATGACCCTGGAGATGGGTAAGCCGCTGGCCGAGGCTCGCGGTGAAGTCGCCTACGGCGCGGAGTTCCTGCGCTGGTTCGCCGAGGAGGCCGTCCGCATCGGCGGTCGCACCGCCCCCGCACCGTCGGGCAACGGCCGCATCCTGGTCACCAAGGAGCCGGTCGGGCCGGTGCTCGCGGTCACCCCGTGGAACTTCCCGCTGGCCATGGGCACCCGCAAGATCGGCCCGGCGCTCGCCGCCGGCTGCACCGTGATCGTCAAGCCCGCCGAGGACACCCCGCTGACGATGCTGCTGCTCGCGCAGCTCTTCGCCGAGGCCGGACTGCCCGCCGGCGTGCTGTCGGTGCTGCCCACCCGCGACGCCATCGGCGTGGTCGCCGCCCTCACCGACGACCCGCGCCTGCGCAAGATCTCCTTCACCGGCTCCACCCAGGTCGGCCGAAAGTTGTTGGCCCAGGCCGCCGATCAGGTGCTCCGGACGTCGATGGAACTCGGCGGCAACGCCCCGTTCATCGTCTTCGACGACGCCGACCTCGACGCCGCCCTCGACGGCGCGATGGCCGCCAAGATGCGCAACGGTGGCGAGGCCTGCACCTCGGCGAACCGCTTCCTGGTGCACAACTCGGTCCGCGAACGGTTCACCGCGGCACTGGCCGAACGCATCGGCACACTGCGTGTCGGCCCCGGCTGGTCAGACGGCGTCGACGTCGGCCCGATCATCAACGAACGTCAGCGGGACCGCATCGCCGCGCTCGTCGACGACGCGGTCACCAAGGGCGCGACCGTGCGCACCGGCGGCAAGGTGATCGAGGGCGACGGCTGGTTCTACGCCCCGACCGTGCTCGACGACCTACCCGCCGACGCCGCGATCCGCGCCGACGAGATCTTCGGTCCGGTCGCCGCGATCACCGGCTTCGACACCGAGGCCGAGGCCGTCGCCGCGGCCAACGCCACCGACTACGGCCTGGCAGCCTACTTCTACACGCGCGATCTGGATCGCGCGCTGCGGGTGTCGGCTGCCCTGGAGTCGGGGATGGTCGGCGTCAACCGCGGCGTCATCTCCGATCCCGCTGCCCCGTTCGGCGGGGTCAAGCAGTCCGGGCTCGGCAGCGAGGGCGGCAGCGAGGGTATCGAGGAATACCTCAACACCAAGTACATCGCGCTCACCACCGGATAGGGATCACCATGACCGCCGACCTGTCCGCCCGCGCGGATCCATCACCGTCGATCGATGATCTGTCCGGAAAAGGGCTGGCCGCAGGGAAACTCGGTGTGTTGTCCGGAGCGATCCTCGGCATCTCCACCGTCGCACCGGGATACACCCTCACCGCGTCGATCGGACTGATCGTCGCGGCCGTCGGACTCAAGATGCCGGCCATCCTGATCGCCGGCTTCATCCCGATGTTCTTGACCGCCTACGGGTATCGGGAGCTCAACTCCGACAACCCCGATTGCGGTGCGTCGTTCACCTGGTCCACCAAGGCCTTCGGGCCCTACGTCGGCTGGATGTGCGGCTGGGGCATGGTCATCGCGACGATCATCGTCCTGTCGAATCTGGCCGCGGTCGGGGTGGAGTTCTTCTACCTCATCCTCGGCCAGATCTTCGACTCGACGTGGCTGGGCGGGCTCGGCGACGACAAGACCGTCAACATCGTGACGACGCTGATCCTGCTGGCCGCGGCCACCTGGGTGTCCATGCGCGGCATCACCACCAGTGAACGCCTCCAGTACGTGCTGGTCGCGTTCCAGATGATCGTGCTGATCGCGTTCGCGGTGATCGCCTTCGTCAAGGTCGCCGACGGTCAGGCACCCGCCCACCTGTCCTTCGACATCGACTGGTTCAACCCGTTCACCGGCCTGACCATCGCCTCGTTCGCGGTCGGCCTGACCGGCTCGATCTTCGCCTTCTGGGGCTGGGACACCTGCCTGACCCTCGGCGAGGAATGCAAGGACCCCAAACGCACGCCCGGTCGCGCCGGCCTGCTGTGCGTCATATCCATCCTGGCCACCTATCTCCTGGTGGCGCTGGCGACCATGATGTACGCCGGCGTCGGCGACGAGGGTGTGGGCCTGGGCAACCCGGAGAACTCGGAGAACGTGTTCGGCGCCCTGGCCGAACCGATCCTCGGCCGGTGGGGCGGTCTGCTGCTGTTTCTCGCGATCCTCGTGTCGTCGATCGCGAGCCTGCAGACCACCTTCCTGCCGGTCGCCCGCACCATGCTGGCGATGGGCACCTACGGCGCGTTCCCGCGCAAGGTCGCCGAGATCCATCCGAGGTTCCTCGCCCCGTCGTTCGCCGCGCTCGTCGCCGGCGTGGTGACCGCCGTGTTCTACACCATCGTGACCATCGCATCGGCACACACACTGATGGATACCATTGCCGCACTGGGCATCATGATCTGCTGGTATTACAGCATCACCGCGTTCGCGTGCGTCTGGTACTTCCGCCACACCCTGTTCTCGAGCGTGCACAACGTCGTCTACCGGCTCATCTGCCCGCTGCTCGGCGGCATCGCGCTGATCGCAGTGTTCGTGGTCTCGGTCGGCGAGAGCATGAACCCGGAGAACGGCAGCGGCGCCTCGATCTTCGGCATCGGCCTGGTCTTCTACATCGGTTTCGGACTGCTGCTCTTCGGCGTCGTCGTCATGCTCGTCCTCCGGGCCATCGCACCCGCCTTCTTCCGCGGCGACACCCTTCCCCGCTCCACGCCCGACACCGGGCGCACCCCCGCACACCAACCCCTTTAGGAGTCAACCGTGTCCACCATCATCGAGCGTGACGTCGTCGTCATCGGCGCCGGCCCGTCCGGTCTGACCGCCGCCCACGAGCTCACCAAGGCGGGCCGCACCGTCGCGGTGTTCGAGGCCCGCGACCGCGTCGGCGGACGCACCTGGACCGACACCATCGACGGCGCGATGCTCGAGATCGGCGGGCAGTGGGTGTCACCGGATCAGACCGCGCTCTACGAGATGCTCGACGAACTCGGGCTGCAGACCTTCGACCGCTACCGCGAGGGCAGCTCGGTCTATGTCACCCCGGCCGGCGAACGCATCGTCTACGACGGCGACGACTTCCCCGTCGCCGAGCGCACCGTCGCCGAGATGAATCGCCTCATCGCGACCATCGACGACCTCGCCGCCCAGATCGGTGCCGAAGAGCCGTGGGCCCACCCGCGGGCTGCCGAACTCGACACCGTCTCCTTCCGGCGCTGGTTGGAGGACCTCACCGACGACACCGAGGCCATCGACAACATCGCCCTGTTCATTGCCGGCGGCATGCTCACCAAGCCCGCGCACGCGTTCTCCGCGCTGCAGGCCGTGCTGATGGCGGCCTCGGCCGGATCGTTCAGCAACCTGATCGACGAGGACTTCATCCTCGACAAGCGGGTCATCGGGGGTATGCAGCAGGTCTCGCAGCGACTCGCGGAACGCCTGGGCGACAACGTCTTCCTCAACGCCCCGGTCCGCACCGTGCGCTGGGGCGAGGACGACGGCGTGACCGTGATCGCCGACGGTGGACTCGAATGCCGTGCACAGCGCGTGATCCTGGCCGTGCCGCCGAACCTGTACAGTCGGGTCTCGTTCGATCCGCCGCTGCCCCGGCGTCAGCACCAGATGCATCAGCATCAGTCGCTGGGGCTGGTCATCAAGGTCCACGCCGTCTACGAAACCCCGTTCTGGCGGGCAGAAGGCTTGTCCGGCACCGGTTTCAGCGGCACGCAGCTGGTGCAGGAGATCTACGACAACACCAACCACGAGGATCCCCGCGGCACTCTTGTCGGCTTCGTGTCCGACCACAAGGCCGACGCGATGTTCGAGCTACCCGCCGACGAGCGCCGCAAGACCATCCTCGACTCGATCGCCGGCTACCTCGGTCCGCAGGCCCTCGAGCCGGTCGTGTACTACGAATCCGATTGGGGTTCCGAGGAATGGACGCGCGGCGCTTATGCCGCCAGCTTCGATCTCGGTGGTCTGCACCGCTACGGCATGGATCAGCGCCGACCCGTCGGACCCATTCACTTCTCCTGCTCCGACATCGCAGGCGAGGGCTACCAGCACGTCGACGGCGCCGTCCGCATGGGCAAGCGCACCGCCGCGGCCATCCATGAGGATCTGGCGCTCAACTCGCCTGCTCGTTGAACCCTTCCTCCGCTCGTTGAGCAGCGACGAGGAACGAGGAGCGTGTCGAAACGAGGCCCCCACCGAAACGTCAGTCACCCCACCACCCGCACCGTCACCCCGTCGGCGAACCGGTACGGATTGGCGGCCAGCAGCCCGCCGAGGTGTTTGCGTAGCCGCGACACCTCGGCGCGCACGGTGATGGTGCGGTCGTCGACCCCGAACAGCACCCGCGACATCTCCGCCGCGCTGCAGCCCTGTGGGTTTCGGGCGAGGATCCCGAGGATCTCGGCGTGCCGGGGCGAGGGCTGCATCGTCCACCGCCCGGTACCACTCGACACCGCGACCGACGGTGACCGCGGATCGGCCAGGTCGAGTTCGAGCACCGTCTCCGACGACCCCGCCCCACCCTCGGCCACCCGCACCAACCACCCGCCGGGCAGCGGTTCGAGGTCGCATTCCCCCAACGTGTGCAACCACATGCGGCCGGGCGCCGTCTGCTTGGGCAGGGTCAGCCGGGTGCGTGGCGCGACGGCGTCCAGCGCCGCCACCCATCCGTCGGCGTCCACCGCGAGCGCCGGTCCGCCCAACCGGGCCAACATCGGCGCGGCCACCGACCGCAGTTGATCCAGTGTGCGGCGGTGATGATCGCGCAGTTGCGACTCGGCCAGCTTCGCCACCACATCCACCAGCGCGACGGTGGTCGGATGAATGGTGGCCGCCGGTCCACTGACGTCGACGACCCCGAGCACCGACCCGGTCCGCGGGTCACGGATCGGTGCGCCGGCGCACGTCCACGAATGATGGCTGCGCACAAAGTGCTCCGCGGAGAACACCTGCACCGCACGGCCGGACATCAGCGCGGTGCCGATCGCGTTGGTACCGACGGAGTTCTCCCCCCAGTCGGCGCCCTCGACGAAGCCGAGTCGATCAGCGCGCTGCAGCACCCGCGCCGAACCGCTACGCCACAGCACCGATCCCTGCGCATCGGCGACGACCAGAATGTTGTCGCCGTCGGCGATCACCGAATCGAGTCCCCTCGTCAGATCCTCGAGCACCAGGGACAACGCCGACTCCCCACGACGCGCCTCGACCTCGGCGACGTCGAGCGCCTCGTCCATCGACCCACGTTCGGGATTGACACCGGCTTCCAGCACGCGGTCCCACGACTGCATGATCAGCGAGCGCGGCCGGGCGGGCATCTTCTCCCCGGACATCGCCGCGTCGTAGACCGCGGACAGGACCTGGGCGTACTGGCGCGGATCCTCGCCCGCGGACACCGCGGGTTCGGGACCCAATGAGGCATCAGAGACCGACACACCCCGATTGTGCTCCCCATCACACTGCCCCCGCAAAGCCCCAAGCGGGGTTGCAGCCCGTTGCAACACCCGCGGGACCGACGCAACCCGATGCAACCCTTGTTGACGATCACCTCCCCAAGGTGTGCTGTGGATCACAGACATCGAGGACGTATCCGAGGAGGACACTCATGACCCAGACCCTGGAACCCACCGCCACGCAGGAGCGGTCCGACGACCCGCAGCACCGCGTCGACGCCTGGCTCGCCGACTTCGAAGCGGCCCTGGCCGCCCGCGACATCGAGCAGGTGACCGGCATGTTCGCCACCGACAGCTTCTGGCGTGACCTGGTGTCGTTCACCTGGAACCTCAAGACCGTCGAGGGCCGCACTGCGATCGCCGACATGCTCGGTGAGCGTCTGGCCGACACCGATCCGAGCGCCTTCCACACCAGCGAGACTCCGGCCGACGACGGCGGGGTGCTCTCGGCGTTCATCGAGTTCGAGACCGCGACCGGCCGCGGCGGCGGCCTCCTGCGGCTACGTCGCGACGACGACGGCACCGATCGCGCCTGGACCCTGCTCACCACGCTGCAGGAACTCAAGGGACACGAGGAGCCCAGCGGGCACAGCCGAGTCCTGGGCGCAGTACACGGCGCCGACCCGGATCGCCGGTCCTGGGCACAGAAGAAAGAAGACGAAGAGGCCGCGCTGGGTCGCACCGTCGAGCCATACGTCCTGGTCATCGGCGGCGGTCAGGGCGGTATCGCGCTCGGCGCCCGGCTACGGCAACTCGGGGTCCCATCGATCGTCGTCGACCGTCACGACCGACCCGGCGACCAATGGCGCAAGCGGTACAAGAGCCTGTGCCTGCACGACCCCGTCTGGTACGACCATCTCCCCTACCTGCCGTTCCCGGCGAACTGGCCGGTGTTCGCGCCCAAGGACAAGATCGGCGACTGGCTCGAGTTCTACACCAAGGTCATGGAGGTGCCCTACTGGAGCAAGACGACGTGCCTGTCGGCCTCCTACGACGAGAAGGCCCAACAGTGGACCGTCGAACTCGACCGCGACGGCGAACGCCTCACCCTGCATCCGACGCAACTGGTCCTGGCCACCGGCATGTCGGGCAAGGCCAACGTGCCGACCATCCCCGGCCAGGACGTCTTCGCCGGCGAGCAGCACCACTCGAGTCAGCATCCCGGCCCCGACGGCTACGCCGGCAAAAAGGTCGTCGTCATCGGCGCCAACAACTCCGCGCACGACATCTGTAAAGCATTGGTGGAGAACGGCATCGACACGACGATGGTGCAGCGGTCGTCGACGCACATCGTGCGCTCGGACTCGCTGATGGAAGTCGGTCTCGGCGCGCTCTACAGCGAGCAGGCCGTGGAATCCGGGATGACCACCAAGAAGGCCGATCTCACCTTCGCGTCGCTGCCCTACCGGATCATGCACGAGTTCCAGATCCCGATCTACGACGAGATCCGCGAACGTGACAAGGAGTTCTACCAGCGGCTCGAAGACGCCGGATTCGACCTCGACTTCGGCGACGATGAGTCGGGCCTGTTCATGAAGTACCTGCGCCGCGGTTCCGGCTACTACATCGACGTCGGCGCCTGCGACCTCGTCGCCGACGGCACCATCAAGCTCGCCCACGGCGAGGTCGATCACCTCAGTGAGAACAGTGTGGTGCTCGCCGACGGTACCGAGCTGCCCGCCGACGTCGTCGTCTACGCGACCGGGTACGGCTCGATGAACGGCTGGGCCGCCGACCTCATGGGCCAGGACGTCGCCGACCGCGTCGGCAAGGTCTGGGGTCTGGGGTCGGAGACCACCAAGGATCCGGGTCCGTGGGAGGGCGAGCAACGCAACATGTGGAAGCCCACCCAGCAACCCGGCCTGTGGTTCCACGGCGGCAACCTGCACCAGTCGCGCCACTATTCGCTGTATCTCGCATTGCAGCTCAAGGCACGGTTTGAGGGCATCGACACCCCGGTGTACGGCCTGCAGGAAGTCCATCATCTGAGCTGATTGCGGTGCGGCGGCGACGAAGTCCACCCCGAAGCGGCCCGACCGTGCTGAGATGAGACGCAGGAGAACTCACGACTCGATCTCGACCGCACGATCGGAGTACACGTTGAAGCTGCTCGTCGCCTACATCGCCACCTCGGGTGGCGCGGACGCCGTCGCGCTCGGGGTCTGTCTGGCCCGCACCTTGAAAGCCCCCCTGGATATCACTCTGGTGATACCGCCGGACACCTCGCAGGGTTACCGGAAGGCGGGCAACTTCGCCGAGATCCTCGATGAGCGGGCGCACGAGTGGCTCTCCGAGGCCTCGGCCATGGTGCCCGACGACATCTCCATGCAGACCCACATCTGCCTCGAGGAGAACGCGGCCGACGGACTGATCAAGGAAGTGGAGCGGCTGCATTCCACTCTCCTGGTCGTCGGCGGCTCCGGCGGCGGCATGCTCGTCGGCCGGCATTCGCTGGGGTCGGTGGTCAACGATCTCCTGCACTCGTCGCCGGTTCCGGTGGCGTTGGCACCGAGCGGCTTTCGCTATACCGGAGCCGAGACGGTGCGGGAGATCACCGCGGCGATCGGTCGACGGCCCGGCGCCGAGACGCTCATCGACACAGCGTCGTCGTTGAGCGCCGCCGGCGGGGTGCCGCTGCGGTTCCTGGCGCTCGTCTCCCGCGACGACATGCCCCCACGACGCACCGACGACGACGAAGAGGAGGCGCAGGCCTTCGCCACCGACCTCGCGCAGAAGGCGCTGCAGACAGCGCACGCGCGGCTACCGGAGAAGACCCACATCTCCTCCGTTGTCGCCCATGGCCGCAGTATCGAGGATGCGGTCGGCACGGTCGAGTGGCACGCGGGCGACCTGATCATGGTCGGGTCGAGCCGGTTGGCCGCGCCGAAACGCTTGTTCCTGGGGTCGACCGCGGCCAAGATGCTGCGGGTTCTCGCGGTACCGATGATCGTCGTGCCCCGGCACGAAAACGCCTGACGGCTCGCGCCGACGTATCACCACAACTAAACAACAGGGAGCAGAGCGATGAGCGACTCAACGACCGGTTCATCCGACCTCGTCGACAAAGGACTCGCCACCGGCAAGATCGGCACCTTTGCCGGTGCGGTCCTGGGTATTTCGTGTGTCGCCCCTGGCTACACCCTCACCGCCAGCATCGGGCTGATCGTCGCGGCGGTGGGGCTGAAGATGCCCGCCATCTTCATCGCCGGTTTCATCCCGATGTTCCTGACGGCCTACGCCTATCGCGAACTCAACTCCCGTGCGCCGGATTGTGGCGCCTCGTTCACCTGGTCCACCAAGGCATTCGGGCCGTACGTCGGCTGGATGTGCGGGTGGGGCATGGTGCTCGCGACGATCATCGTGCTGTCGAACCTGGCCGCCATCGCCGTCGAATTCTTCTATCTGTTCATCGGCAGGCTGTTCCACAGTGATGGCATCGCCGAGCTCGGAGACAACAAGGCGATCAACATCGTCACGACGCTGGTGTTCATCGCGATCGCGACCTATATATCGGGACGCGGGATCACCACCAGCGAGTACGTGCAGTACATCCTGGTGGGTTTCCAGATGATCGTGCTTCTCGCCTTCGCGGTGGTGGCCATCGTCAAGTCGGTCAACGGCAACGCCCCAGCCGGCCTCGAGTTCAGCCTGGAGTGGTTCAACCCGTTCACCGGTCTTGCCTTGGGCGCGTTCGTGATCGGCGTGACGGGTTCGATCTTCGCGTTCTGGGGCTGGGACACCTGCCTGACGTTGGGTGAGGAATCCAAGGATCCGACGAAGGTACCCGGTCGCGCCGGACTGCTCTGTGTGGTCTCGATCCTGCTGACGTACTTGTTGGTCGCGGTCGCGGTGATGATGTTCGCCGGCGTCGGCGACACCGGGTTGGGCCTGGGCAACGAGGACAACGCAGAGAATGTGTTCGGCGCGCTCGCGTTGCCGGTGCTCGGTGGTTGGGGTGAACCGCTGTTGTTCCTCGCGATCCTGGCGTCGGCCGCCGCGAGTCTGCAGACCACCTTCCTGCCGGCCGCACGGACGATGCTCGCGATGGGCGCCTACGGCGCCTTTCCCCGCAAGTTCGCCGCGGTGCATCCGCGCTATCTCGTGCCGACGTTCAGCACCGTCGTCGCAGGTATCGTGACCGCAGCCTTCTATACGATCGTCAGCCTGCTGTCCGAGCATGTCCTGCTCGACACCATTGCCGCGCTCGGCATCATGATCTGTTGGTATTACGGGATCACCGCATTCGCGTGCGTCTGGTTCTTCCGCAAGGAACTCTTCAGCGATGTCCGCAACGCGATCTTCAAATTCCTCTTCCCCTTGTTGGGCGGCATCATGCTCACGTTCGTCTTCGTGATTTCCGTACGCGAAAGCATGAATCCCGACAATGGCAGCGGCGCATCGATCTTCGGTATCGGATTGGTGTTCTATACGGGATTCGGTCTGCTTGCCCTCGGTGCGGTGCTGATGTTGGTGATGCGCGCCTATTCACCGGACTTCTTTGCCGGCCGCACCCTTCGCCGGGACACGCCGGCCCTGGTCGACGAATCGTCGCTCATCGAGCCGTGAATCATCATCAACGGCGCCAGGAAGAATAGTGCGGAATCGAGTCGGTGCCGGTGATCAGCAGATCTCGGTGGGCTGATCGGTGCGGGTGTATGTCGCCAGCACGACCGGATCGCCCGGCGTCGCGTACTGGTTGATCAGCGTGTAGCGGCCACCCAGAACAGTCGGCGCCGGCGAGGTGGGCGCGGCGACGAGAATCAGCGCCGGATTCCGCTCGAGCAGAGCACTGCCGACGACCGAATCGGGTTCGGCCCACCGAGGGTCCTCGACGCCGGTGCGCATCTTGATGTCCGAGCCGGCCGCGTGCGCGATCTCACCGCTGACGAGCCCGCGGGTATCCACGATGTCCAAGTGCGTGTTGCTCAGTCCGAACAGTCCCATCTCCGAGAACGCGACAACCGTTCCCGGTGGCAGGCATCGGGTTTGGCGCACTCCTTCGATCCAATGGACGCTGTACATGTCGTAACCACCGCTCTTGATGAGACCGGTGTTGTCAGCACCCGCAATGTTCCACACGGGGTGGTAGGTGTTCTGCGTCGGACCCACAAAGGCGACTGCGAGGGCCACGGCAGCAACGCTCGTTGCGGCGATGACGACACCCCGACGCGAGGACGCTGAGGCAGTGGTCGTGCGGCGATCGGTGGTGATGAGGCCCACCAGGTGAGCAGCTCCGGCGACCGATGCCACCGTCAACAGTGGAATGATCGGCGCCAGGTGCCGGCCACCGTACATCCAGTCGCCGCCGGCCATGATGATCATCGCGGCCTGGATGAGAATCGCCAGCTGTAGCAGGAGCGCGCTGCGGTGGGTACGCCACCACGGTGCAATCGCAACGATCGTCAGAATCAGCTCGATCAACAGCGCGACCGAGGACAAGGCAGGGACGAATCCCCACCACGCTTGCGCTTGAACCAGATAGTCCGAGCCCAGCGGTGCGGCAATCCCGAACGGAACATTCTTGGCGTAGTAGGTATTCGGTAGCAGCTCACCAAAATAGCTGTACCGAGCGATCGCCAGAACCAGATACGTGACAATCGGTGCGAGTACCCACTGCACGCGTCTGCCGAGCGGCTCCTGCGTGCGCAGTACCGCGCACCCGGCAGCAAGCACGGCGACGACGGCGAGGCTCTCCGGCCGGGCGAGGACGAACAACGCCGCCCAGACCGGTGCCTGCCAGCGCGGCGCATCGGATCGGATCAGGGCGGCGAGCAGCCCGGTGAACAGCACCGCGTACAGCGAGGTCTCCAGACCGTTGGCGGCGCTGGCGGCGAAGTTCCAGGACAGAGCGACGAGCACGGTGCAGGCCGCCTGGCCTTTGGTGGACAACCCCACGGTGCGCGCGAGGACGGCCGTCGTCCACAGGGCCGCGGCACCGAAGAGCACCCCGAACAGCTTGAGAACCAGAACGGTGTAGGAATCGGGGGCCAGAGCCGACGCGGTGGCAACAAGCAGATGAAGCGGACTACTGAAGCCCTCGACCGGCTGTCCCACGGTGAAATCGGGCTGGCCTGATGCGAGAAGGTTCTCGGCGTATCGAAGCGTGATCAGACCGTCATCGGGGGTGTGCCCGAAGGTGAATAACACCATCAATCCGTACAGCGGTAACGCAACAAGAACAGGCCAATAGATGCGAATGAAATCCCCGCGCATTAGGTGAGTCTAACCTCACTGAGTCGCGCTGAAATAACCCCATCGATAAGGGAGGCGGATATAGCAGAATGCCCCGCAACCAAAGGTGGCGGGGCATTCTGGGATGTTTAGTTCGGCGGTGTCCTACTCTCCCACACTGGTTAGGGTGCAGTACCATCGGCGCTGGAGGGCTTAGCTTCCGGGTTCGGAATGGAGCCGGGC
>NZ_JBCLVJ010000016.1:0-263306 GCF_048537925.1 Gordonia sp. CPCC 205515
CCCAGGGATCGAAGCCGCCGCGGCTGGCGCCTCGCACCTCAGGATCGAAGAACTACGTCAGGCCTGCGGCTGACCGGCCTCGATCTCGAGGGTGATGGTGACCTTGTCACCGACGACGACGCCGCCGCCCTCGAGCGGCATGCTGATGTCGATGCCGAATTCCTTGCGGTCGATGACGGTGGTGGCCTCGAAGCCGGCGACCGGGCCGTGGCCCATGCCCGGGTTCACACCGTTGAACTCGAGGGCGAGCTCGACCGGCTTGGTGACACCCTTGAGGGTGAAGTCGCCGGTGAGGACGTAGTCGTCGCCCTTGGGGGCAACACCGGTGGACACGAAGGTGGCCTTCGGGAACTTCTCGGCGTCGAAGAAATCGGCCGACTTGATGTGGCCGTCACGCTGCTCGTTCTTGGTGTTGATCGAGGTCACGTCGATCTCGGCCTGCACCGACGGGGTGCCGTCCTCGGCGATGGTGATGGTGCCGGAGAAGGTGTCGAAGCTGCCGCGCACCTTGGAGACCATGAGGTGCTTGACGGAAAAGTTCACAGCCGAGTGGACGGTGTCGATGGTCCAGGTGCCGGCGGCGATGGGGGCGTTGACTGCGGTGGTCATGTCGGAGTTCCTCCAGTGATTGTCGATCAGGGTCTGGTGGACCGTCGTGGCCCATCGAAGAGTTTAAACGGACCGCAGTCCGATTTCATTCCTGATCTGAAGAATTTTTATTTCCAGGCGAAAACGGGCTGCTCAAGGCCGTCGACCCGGGTGTGTCGATCCTGCAGGACCACCTCGGCGAACTGATAGATCACCGCGGCGGTGGGTGCGTGGACGAGCGCCCCGACGATGGGCAGTTGGATCACCGGCCGGTCGGATTCGGGGATGGTGAGGAACCGTGGTTCGACGACGAGTTCGTCGAAGGTGACGAAGAACAGCTGGGCGACCTCATCGGGATTCGGGGTGGGCGGCTGATCGTCGTCGGCCCAGCAGATGACCGGCGTCATGACGAATCCCGAGCGGGTGGCGTAGTCGTCGAGCTGGCCCACGACTGCGTCGGCACCGAGTTCGACGCCGATCTCCTCGTGCAGTTCCCGCAGGGCCGCGGTCTGCTCGTCCTCGCCCGGATCGAGTCGCCCGCCGGGCAACGCGTACTGCGCGGCGTGGCGGCGCATCGTCGCCGGTCGCTTGCACAGCCAGATGCCCTGCTGTCCGTCGCGCTCGCTGATGGTGATCGCCACGGCCGCCGCGCGCATCGACGGGTCGCGGTCGATGGACCGTCGTTCGAAGGCGTCGAGTCGTTCGTGGACGGTGCTGCGTGGCAGGGTGATCACACTCTCAGTTGATCACGTTCGTCCGGTGAGGTCAGCGCTGCGGTGCGCCGGCCGAGGTGATAGTTGATGATCGCCAGCGCGAACAGGCCGACCGCCAGGTTGGTCAGGGCGCCGAATCCTTCGAGCGCGAAGTCGACGAGCGCGTTGCTCAGGACACTGATCAACGCGGCGAAGTGGAGTACCCGCAGCGGCCAGATCCGGGTGGTGCGGTTGCGGGCGATCATGGCGGGCAGCGCGAGGGCGAAGGTGATGATGCTCGCCACGAACAGGATCCAGGTGGCGGTTCTGTCGCGGTTCAGTTCGAAGTAGAGGTCGATGTCGCCCATGTCGCGGTCGTTGAAGACCCATCCGAGGATGACCACCAGGATCGAGCCGCCTGCGCTGACGACGAGTAGCCAGCCCACGGCGGTGAGCCAGCGCGGGCTGCGGAACAGGTTGGGGATGAGTTGCGCTGCGCGATGACGGAGTGCCATCAGTCGGTCGGGTCGGTCAGTGCTGGCGTCGAGCAGCGTCGTGATGGTGGCGATCGTCTGCGGGTCGGCGTCGAGATCGCGGGCCAGCGCGAGCAGTTGGGTCGCCTGGTGGCGTCGGCGCTGCGGCAGTCCGTGCGAGATGCCGTCGGAGGCAATGGTTGCGGCGTTGGCGAGTGCCTCGGCGACCGTCGGTTTGCGCACGTCCCGCACGACCCGTCCGGCCAGCAGGATCAGCACGACGAGGATGTACATGATCTCGGCCGACGGTCCGTAGAAGTAGTCGTTGGTCTTGGTGACGAACTTGCCGACCTCGTCGAGAAAGAGCCCGAAACCGATGCCGCCCAGGACAACTGCCGCGACCCGCATCACCGGGCCGAGGAACAGCCAGCCGATGAGCAACGCCAGCATCATCAGCGCCCCGCCGTAGAGCGCGTGGGCGATGTGCAGGTCGCCGCCGCCCACCTGTGGGTAGCCAGTGAGCTGCAGATAGGCGCGGGTCACCAGGATGGTGCCGATCGCGAAGATGATGAACCATTCGGCCGACGCGGTGCCGTAGATGCTGCGGATCACCACCGCGGTGCTGCGGGCCTGCCCGGATTCGGTCATGGTCGAAGTATGGGCGGGTCGGTGCTCGCGGCGACCCCGAATGCGGCAATCCGCCCGCGACAATGCATGTCGCGGGCGGATTGTCGAGGGTCAGCTGGCGGTCCAGCCCCCGTCCATCGGATACGACGACCCGGTCACCATCCCGGCGTCGGCCGACGCGAGCCACGCGACGAGCGATCCGACCTCGGCGGGTTGGGCCAGCCGCTTGATGGCGCTCTCGGTGAGCATGACCTTCTCGACGACCTCGTCCTCGCTGATGTCGTGCACCTTGGCCTGATCGGCGATCTGGGTGCGGACCAGTTCGGTCTCGACATAGCCGGGGTTCACACAGTTGCTGGTAACACCCTTCGACGCACCTTCCAGTGCAACGGTTTTCGACAGCCCTTCGAGCGCATGCTTGGCCGACACGTACGCCGACTTGTAGGCCGAGGCCCGCAGTCCGTGCACCGACGAGATATTGATGATGCGACCAAAACCGTTGGCGTACATGCGCGGGAGTGCCGCGCGGATCAGCAGGAAGGGCGCTTCCACCATCAGCCGATGCATCCGCCGGAACGTCTCGGGCTCGAATTCCTCGATGGGAGCGACCGATTGGATGCCGGCATTGTTGACGAGGATATCGACGTCGAGGCGTAGGTCATCGAGTTCGGTTGTGTCGAGCAGGTCGATGCGCCATGCCTCGCCGTTGCACTGCGCGGCAACCTGTTTGGCGGCCACATCGTCGACGTCGGCGATGATCACGTGGGCACCCCGCTCGGCGAGCGCGTGGGCGCAGGCCTCGCCGATTCCGCTGGCGCCACCGGTGATCAGAGCCCGCCTCCCTCGCTGGTCCAGTAAGCCCGGCGACGAAGGAGCCGAGCGCATCGAGGCCTCGCCACTCACGCCGCCCTCTACCCGCTGGTCGAGTAAGCCCGGCGACGAAGGAGCCGAGCGCATCGAGGCCTCATCCGCAGCACTCATGCCGTCACCTCCTTGCGAGTGGCACCCTGATCACCCAGATGCGCTGCGGCGTCAGCGGCGTCGATCGACTCGAGCGAGATGCCCTTGGTCTCCCGGGCGTAGACGACGGCGATCAGCGTGACCACCGACGCGGCGGCGAGGTAGATGGCGATCGGCACCGACGAGTCGAAGCGGCTGAGCAGGGCGGTCGCGATGATCGGCGCGAGCGAGCCGGCGACGATCGAGGTGACCTGATAGCCCAGGGACACACCGGAATACCGCATGCGGGTCGGGAACATCTCGGACATGATCGCGGGCTGACCGGCGTACATGAAGGCGTGGAACACCAGGCCGATGATGATCGCACCCATGATGGCGGCGTAGTTGCCGGTGTGCATCAGAGGGAAGGCGAAGAAGCCCCAGAGTCCGGCGGTGACGGCACCAATTGCGTAGACCGGGCGGCGGCCAATACGGTCAGAGAGCTTGCCGATCAACGGGATCACCGCGAAGTGCACTGCGTGGGCCGCGAGCATCCACCAGAGGATGTCGGAAGTGTCCGCCTGCACAACGATTTTCAGGTACGTGATGGTGAAGGTGACCACCAGGTAGTACATGATGTTCTCGGCGAAGCGCAGACCCATCGCGGTGACCACGCCCCGCGGGTACAGCTTGAGAACCTCGATGGCCGAGAACGACGACGACTTGATCTCCTCGGCCTCCTCTGCGGCACGCACGAAGATCGGCGCGTCGGTGACCTTGGTGCGGACGTAGTAGCCGACGAGCACGATGACCGCCGACAGCCAGAACGCCACACGCCAGCCCCAGCTGAGGAACGCCTCGTCGGACAGGGTGGTGGTCAGGATCAGCAGCACGACCGTGGCGACCAGGTTACCCACCGGCACACCGGCCTGCGGCCACGACGACCAGAATCCACGCGACTTGTTGGGCGAATGCTCGGCGACCAGCAGCACCGCGCCGCCCCACTCGCCGCCGACCGCGAAGCCTTGCAGGAAGCGCAGGGCGACCAGAAGCAGTGGTGCCCAGTATCCGATGGCGTCGAAGGTCGGCAGGCAGCCCATCAGGAAGGTGGAGATACCCACCAAGATGAGGCTGAACTGCAGCAGTTGCTTGCGGCCGTATTTGTCGCCGAAGTGGCCGAACACCACGCCGCCGAGCGGGCGTGCGATGAAGCCGACGGCGTAGGTGATGAAGGCGGCGATGATCGCGTCATACTCGTTGCCGCCGGCGGGGAAGAACAACTTGCTGAACACCAGCGTCGCCGCGGTGCCGTAGAGGAAGAACTCGTACCACTCGACGACCGTGCCGGCCATCGATGCGGTGACGACCTTCTTCAGGCCTGACGGTTCGTAGGTGTCCTTGCCGTCGGCGTCGCCGCTGGTGGGCTGCGGAGGTGGCGCAGCACTCGATGCACTGGTCATGATCTCTCCTGTTTCTCGGGCCTCATGTGAGGCAGGTCACGACTGTTGTCGAGTATGAATAACTAGAAATGCGCACGCAATGACCGACTTCGCCAGCACCATCTGCAAAAATGCAGACATGGATGCAGGCAAGCTCAGTTCCGACGATCTCCTGGTGCTACTCGCGGTCGGTCGGACCAGCCGTTTCACCGCTGCCGCCGATCTGCTGGACCTCAACCACACCACCGTCGCCCGGCGGATCGAGTCGTTGGAGAAATCGCTCGGCGGCCGCGTCTTGTCGCGGGGTGCGGCGGGCTGGGAGCTCACCGAGTTGGGTCGGCAGGCGTTTGCCGCGGCCGAGCGCATCGAGGCAGCCGTGCAGGGTCTGGCCACCGACGTGGAGGGGTCGCCGTCGATCAGCGGCGTGGTGCGACTGTCGGCGACCGACGGCTTCTCCGCCTACCTCGCGTCACCTGCCGCGGTCGCCGTGCGACAGCGGCACCCGGGCGTGACTGTGGAGATCGTCACCGCGACGCGCCTGGCGTCGCATCATCGCGCCGGTTTGGACATCGAGGTCGTCGTCGGCGAACCGCACGTGCATCGCGCCGAAGCGATCCGCCTGGCCGACTACCGCCTCGGCCTGTATGCCTCGCGGCGGTATCTCACCGAGCACGCCGCGCCTACCTCGCAGGCTCAGTTGACGGCGCATCCGCTTGTCTACTTCGTCGACTCCATGCTGCAGGTCGACGACCTCGACCTCGCCCGCCGCCTCGTTCCCCAGATGGCCGAGTCGGTGACGTCAACCAATGTGTTCGTCCACGTCGAGGCCACCCGCGCCCACGCCGGCATCGGCCTGCTCCCCTGCTACATGGCCGACCGCCACGACGACCTGGTCCGCGTCCTACCCGACGTCGACGCCCAACTCACCTACTGGCTCGTCGCGCGCACCGAATCCTTCCGCCGACCCGAGGTGGCCGCGGTGATCGACGCGGTGCGCGTACTGGTGGATTCGCGGCGGGATGAGTTGTTGGGGGCACCAACTGCAGGTTGAGTCCCCCGGTCCCGCTGGTTGAGCCGCGACGAGCGAGCGAAGCGAGCCCGACGCGAGTCGAAACCGCATCCAGACCACGGAGACCGCGTGCATTCCCCGCCGGTCGAGTAAGCCGGGCGACGAAGGAGCCCAGCGCATCGAGACCCCCACTTCGCCGGTCGAGTAAGCCGGGCGACGAAGGAGCCCAGCGCATCGAGACCACATGCAGCCACCAACGAATTCCCTTTTGCCCGAATATATTCCGACAATCACGGCGCAAATCTACGCCGAACCAACCCGAGCGCATACTGGGCACGTGACCGCCGTAGACACCCCACTCACCCTCGCCACCGCGTTGTCGTCGTGGCGCCTGGACCCGGCCACATTGATCGTGATTACCGTCGTCTCGATCGGCTATGCCCTCATGTGGCGGCGATCCACGGTTCCCGCCTATCGGGCGGTGTTGTTTCTCGTCGTCGGCTGCGGAGTCTGGCTCCTGAGCGCGTGTAGCTTCGTCGGCGTGTACAGCGACGTGCTGTTCTGGGTGCGGTCACTGCAGTTCGTGCTGATCCTGATGGTCGCGCCCTTCGGAATGGCCTTGGGGATGCCCGTGACTGTCGTGCGCGACGCGCTTGGTTCGGGTCGAGGACGGTTCGATCACTGTCTGCACAGTCGGCCTGCACGTCTCCTAACATCGCCATTGATGACTTCGGCCATGCTGCTCGTCACGCCATGGCTGATCTACCTCACTGGCTGGTATTCGGCGCTCCTGACCAACACCGCGGTCGACTACGCAACTCGAATCCTGTTGGTGACCATAGGTTTCGGTTACTTCTACGCGCGCCTGCAGCTCGACCCGGTCCCACGCCGGTACCCGCAAAGCGTGTCGCTGATCGGGTCCTTGGTCGAAACACTCGGCGACGGCGTGCTCGGCGTCGTGCTGTGGCAAGGTTCGATCGTCGCTGCGTCGTATTATGCTGCGCTGGGCCGGGATTGGGGTCCGTCGATCCGCACGGACCAGACCATCGGTGCCGGTGTTTTCTGGATTCTCGGCGACCTCGTCGGATTGCCGTTTCTCATGGCCGTATTCGCGCGGTTCCGGGCGGATGAGCAGGTTCGCGAAGTGGCGGAGGATGCGGATTTGGATGGTGCATCCGCTAAGTCAGCGGTGGCCAGTACGGAGCCGACGACGCTTTGGTGGCAGAGCGATCCGCAACTGAGGGAGCGGTTCCACCGCTGAGCGAGATCACCCACATCGATTTCACTCGACCCGCAGCCAAAGCGGGACGAGATTCGCTGTTCAGACTGTCAAGAACCTCAGCGGCGCAGTCACAGCCGAAACGGGACATCGGGCGCATCGGACTCGCCATCCGTGACTTGCTGCGCGGGCGAGGCGGCCAGCCCAGCGACGACCGAACCACCCGATTGCTCCGCGGCCTCGGCTGACACGCCAGCACCTTGCTCAACGCTCGTCTGGATCTGCGCGCGAGCAGCGGCAGCAGCCGCAAGCACCAACATCCGATCCGAGCCACCGATCAACCCGGGCGTCCAATACGCCGTATCGAGCGCGGCCGCCAGCCGTTGCACCTGCGCGTCGGTACCCGTGCACCGCAACACCGCCGGCAACACGACACTCAACGCCCCGAACGACCCCGATTCCACCAGCGAATCGATCAGCGTGAACACATCCTCCGACAGACCCTGCGCGACAAAACCGCAAGCCCCCAGTCCTGAACTGATCGCTCCCCAGGTCACCTCGTCAATCGAGCCCCCAGCCTCTTCGATCGCCTCGGCGACCTCCGACCCGTGCATGTAGTAATCGCGGGCACGATCGAGTTCGCCGCTCTCTCGATACGCGTCTGCCAGAGTCACATAAAGCGACACCAGCATCTCGACGACCTCGTCGAACTCGGCCTCGGCCGCCTGCTCGACACTGATCCGTGCCCACCGCAGTTGATCTTCAGCTGTCGTGGACGAGTGCGCCAGGTAGTGGGCGCTGATCGCGCGATCCCGCGGCGTGGCCGACGTCTCCCACGCCTGGGTGAACGCTGCAACGGCCTGAGCGGCGTCATTGGCAGCCTGCGCCTCTAGTCCGCGCTCCCACCACGCGCCTGGTGTCCCCTGCGTCGACACCGAGCCCCCTCTCGCTGTTCCCGACCAGTCTCTGCACGCCTAACCACGCGCGTGCCCGACCGTTTCGCGTCGTTAGACTACCTGCGAGCAGGTCAGCATCAGAACGGGGAGGATGCGCATGAGTCGCTTGGACGATGTCCTGGCATGGTGCGAACGCGGGGTCACCGCCGAAAGCGTCGGGCTATTCGCCGACGCCGATATCGCCTACCGCAATGCTTGGAACGCTGCTCTCGAACCCTACGAGCGTTGCTTGGCCGCCTACCACCTCGCTCGCGTCCAACCCACACCCGGACAGCAACTCGACTGGAATCGCATCGCCCTCGACCACGCCAGCACTGCCGATCCCAAGGCCGTCGCCGAGATGCTGCCGTCACTCCAACTCGCAGCTGCATCAGCGGCACGCGCAGCCGGCGATGTTTCCGCCGCCCGCCGCTCATATATTGCTGCAGCACAAGCGCATTCCCAAGAATCCGACTCAACGTCAGGCCCAATGACAGCTGCCATCGTCGATGGTCTTGTCGCTACCGAAGACCCCAGTCCCGTTGGCCAAACACTCCGGGAAATTGGACGGGCCCGACGCTACGGCGCCCTGAGCGCGCTATTACCTGGATACGTCGAATGGGTCGTCGACAAGACGCCCGACGATTTGATATCAATCGTCAACCACCTCGAACGCGACGCAGTCATCGACTCGAATGAGTCGAGACGAATCATTGCAGGAGTCAGAAATGCTGAGATCGCTCTCGGTCGGACAGAATCTGGACCTGACGTGGCTTTCAAAATGTGAAGCGGAAAATAATGCACTCTAGAATCGCGAGTGCAGCCAGAATCGAGGCGCGAAGTTCGACCACGCCGATCCATTATATGCGGAGAACCTTCTAAGCCGAGTTGACATCTGCGTTGGTCACAACCAGATGCGCACCAGGAGTTGAATTGTTAGGGTTCACCGACTTCTTGCGGAATTGTATATGGTCGAGGTCCACACTCGAGAAGTCTTTCTTATTGTCAATCTCGGCGTCAGCGTATGCTTTTCCTGCTTTTATGTATAAGTCCCGAAGCTTTGAAACGGCTTCAATATGCTTGGCGAGAATCCAATCTAGCGACCGTTCGTCTGCCCCGTCGGCTTTCTTTTTCAAACGGTTTTCGCGGTAATCGACGTCTTGAACGAACTCCCCAATGCCGTCGACTTTCGCCGCTAGGTGATCGTTCCGTTTCGCGGATTTCAGAGCCGATAGGAGCTGTGCGCATGCGCGCGCAGCATTTTGCGCCGCATCTGGCTCGAGCCAAAGGTTGCCCTCGCCAGCCTGAGACAAGCCCTTGTCAAGCGCCGAATTTAGATCCGTGAACATCGCGGGCACCGGGTTCGGCGCGGTCACTTCCAGAGACGAGTCCCCGTTTTGACTTGGATTCTCCGGTCCACCACCCATTATCTCCCCACCTTATCATTTCTAGTTTCCGTCACAGCTAATGCGGTGCAACTGAGTGAATTTGGTCAGCCCACTCTGCGCATAGTCTAGGAATATCGGGACTTTCCTCTACATTCCCGTAATCCTCAGCGCGCACTTCAATCCAAGTCGATCCAAACGATGTCCCCCATGTAACGTAACAGTCGTCAGCATACGACCTACCTCGATCGTGATAACGAACCGCATCTTTGCCGCCCACGGTTGTCATTACCTGATCGACATTGTCCTTTCTTTGACGCACCTCATCAAACGACGAGGTCGACATCCACACAAACAGGCTGTATTCGGCTCCGGTCGCAGTTCTCGCTCCCCATGAACAACCCTTTGAATTTTCATAAAAATTGCAGCTTCGACTCGTCGGGTCTCCACCCACGGCTGCCACCGCAGAATCCGGAACATTATTCGGATCCCACAAATCATCCTGAGTCTTCGGATTTTCACTCGCCGGCACCGTAATCGTGCCCTCCGGCCCCACCAGCGACTGCTCGTCCGAGCCAGACGACGACCCCGCGATAACAACGACGCCCACGACCAAAACCACCACCGCAACCAGCGACAGAACCCACACCCACCACCAGCGACGCCACCCCGACCGCCGCTTCGGAGACTGCGGGCCTCCAGACCCACCAACAGACGGCAGCCACCCACCCCCATAGGGTCCGGCCGACTGCCCCTGCGGACCTACCGGCGCACCTGAATACCCGGGACCTGAACCGTAGGCTTGCCCTTGAGGACCAAGCCGACCACCGCCCTCACCCGACCAACTTGGATCACCGCCAGGACCCTGACCACCCGACGACGGCCCCACAGGACCGGTCACCAGATCAACCCCGCATGACGACTCATCCCGTCACCCTCCCCGACGCTCACGAATAGCATCAACCAGGGTACCGAGGACTGCGTTGAGTTCACTAATCATTCGTTGTCGGTTCACGGCGAGAGCCGACTCCCCGCGCCCCCAGAGATAGCGCCCAAACTCCTGGTAATCCGCCCAGATCAGTCGCGAGGCCGTACTGTCGAGCTTCCACTCATTAGCCCGCCCGTCGCGAACCTGAACGAAACCTGACCGACAAATCTCTGAACCGAGAACTCGTCGCAATTCGGCATCCCAATCGTCACTTCGCTCATCGTCGTATAACGACTGACGCCGCTCTTGCGCTGGCTCTAGCAAGAACAGATCACCAACCGGCTCTGTCGCCACGGTCTGCGTCGGCATGGCATCAACGACCGCGCGGCCGAGGTCTACCGCATTCATCGCGTACACGGAAATGTCGCCCGACGGGATGCCGTCCTCGGTCTCCTGGACCGCTACGAATCCCAGGTCATGCCGACGAACACCATTCACCCGAATGGATTTCTTGGTTGGGTTCACGTCTGGACGAGGGTCGGTCGCGACCGCTTCGATCCGTAAGTCAGGACGGATTGATGTGCGTGCCCAGTCATCGAACTCGCGCGGAGGCTCATGGTCCCAGTCCTGTCGAATCCGCGCGAACTCCGCTTCGAGCTGCTCCAATGTCACGTCGCGGCCTGGGTAGCTCAAGAAGGGATACGGTATCCAGTCCTGTCCGAGCACCGAACAGAACAGCCTCACCGCCTGTGGCGAGACTGTTCCCACGAACTCCCCGATACCTGCCATTCCCGTCCCCTTGCTCTGCGTCCTACTGGTGGCGCTCCGGCATCGGCGCATACGGTACCCGCTAACATTGCACCAGTTCACGCGAGGATCTTTGGGGGTCGTTCAATGGGTGTACTCGACGGTTTGGGCCACGTCGCTAATGCGGTCGGCGGCGCTGTTACGAACGCGGTGAAGACAGCACTCGGGCCGATCAACGTAGGTGCGCTTCACTGGATACAGGGCCTCGCCAACGACGCGTTCAACGGCAAGCGAACGGCCGACGCTTACAAGCCGGAGCGCAAGGGCGAGTTGCCGAAGACCACGCTTCCCGACGGCGTGCAGAGCGATAACGGGCCGAAGTACTTCGGTGAGGCGTGGGACGCGTATCAGGACTGGATCAATCTGCATAACCGATCCCAGAAACTCTCATCCGAGAAGATGACCCACGCCGCTGATCAGTGGAAGAAGATTCAGGAAGTTCTCCAATACGGGTTCGAGGACATGGAGAACGGGATGAAGACGGTCACGTCATCCCAGTGGGGTGGAGACGGCGCGAAGGCTGCGGACGCGGCGACGCAAAAGTATGTGCAGATCGGCGAGACCCTCAAGAATTCGATCAACGCCATGGCAGACAATCTCACGAATATCGGAGGCACTGTCGACCTTACGAAGTCGAATATGCCCGGAAAAGACGAGGTCAAGAACTGGATTCAGGACCAGATGAACTCGTGGTATTCCCTTCCGGTCCCGGACGCCATTGACGTCTATTTCACGGGTGACGGTAACTCGCTCGCCTTCCGTTCCAACTATGGCGCTCTTCCAGCTCAAGCGTTCCAAGGTCTCTTCAATTCAGCGCAGGAGCAGGCCGCAATGGCCCTGCAAGGTGTAATGCGAGACACCTACGACGAAGGGTTGAGACTGTCAAGCCAAGCGTTGCCAGACTTCGGTAACTCTCCCGCACCCGCGCCAACCAATCCAGATCAGACCAACTACAACCCCACCCCCAGCGGACCAGGCAGCCCCAGCGGAGTCCCCAGCGGCGGCACCCCCTCGATGCCGAGCGGCACTCCCAACATCAAGACACCCGACACCCCCAAAATCACGCCGGCCAAGATCACAACACCCAATACGCCGACGTCGACCAACAACCCGCTGTCGAACCTGACCAGTGGCCTACAGCAGGCCTCTAGCCTCGGCCAGAACGCACTGTCGCAGGCACAGAACGCCGCCAAACAGGCGCTGTCGCAGATCGACAAGGCCAAGAAGGCCGGGCTCACGACACCGACCGGTCTGGCAGCACTGAACAAAGCCGCGCAGGCGGCCAAGCTCAAGGGCCTCGGCGGCGGTGGTGGCGGCGCCGGTGGCCTCAAGGGTGGAGGTGGCGGCGGGGCCGCAGGCCTCGGCGGTAAGGCCCTGCAAAGCGCTCTCGCGAAGGAGAGTGCGCTGGCCAAGGGACTGAAGGAGGCAGCGGCCGTCGAGCGCACCATGACCGGTCGAGGGGCCAGCGCCACCGGCATGGGCCCGGCAGGCACGGGTGCGGGCGGTGCTCGCGGAGCCGGTGGCGAGGACAAGGAACACAAGGCCAACAAGTATCTGCGCACCACACTGAACGGTGAGGCGATCCTGGGTGAGCCGATCAAGGCGGTTCCGGTCGTCATCAAGGATTGATCCCACCGTCATCCACTCGACCGACGCCCTCCTGCGCGAGCGGGAGTGGCCCCAACCAGCGCTGATACCCTGACTCGGCAACCAATCTGCAGGGGGAACAGATATGGATTTTCCACGCACCGCCGACGACATCGAGCCACTGCTCGGGACGATGAACTCTCTGCTGAGCGACATCGCGTCGACTCGCACCAAGGCGATCGAGCTGACTGCCACGGCCTCCGAGCTCGACGGTCGCGTCCAAGTGTCGGTCAACGCACGCGGCATCGTCACCGAAACCATCCTTGACGAGGACGCGCTGACCACCTTGACACCCCAGCGGCTCGGCGCGGCCATTACCGCCGCCGCGCAGGCGGCCGCACAGGAGGTCAACGCGAGGACCCAGGAACTGTGGGCTCCGATCACGGCGAAACAACAGTCCTTGCCTCGCGCCTCACAGATCTTCGACGGGCTCCCCGATATCGCGGCGAAGCTGGCGGACCGGCCAGAGCCAGCGCTGACACCGCCGACGCGCACCGCCCCGGCCGCTGCCGACGACGACATGTACTACGAGGACATCGAGGCACACACCAACACCGTCGATGACGAACCTCACTTCGAGTACGCGCGCGAACCCGAGCAGCGTCGGGACTCCTTCACCGATCGCGCCTGGTAGCACATCCGACCGTCGAACGCTTTGGGGGACAACAGATAATGGCCGACGAATTCTTTCTCGAGACCGAGCAATACGTCAAGCACGCAAAAACGGTGGGCGATATCTCGGAGAAGCTCAAGCGTGCCGAGCTGAGGCTGGCGTCGCTCCTCAACGCCGAGGGCAAATGCTGGGGTGAGGACGAGACTGGACAGTCCTTCGAACAACCGTATGCAGAGAAGGCCGGGACGGCGTTCTTCAACTCCAATATCGGCGTCGATCATCTGAGCTACCTCGGCGCCGCAATGTCGTGGGCGGCCGACCAGACTGCCGGCCAGGAGCATCACACCGAGAACAGCTTCAGCTGGAAGGGGTAGCCGACATGGGTATGGAATGTCCCGCAGTGCTGACGGTCCCGTTGGGCTTGATCGGTATGGAGTGGCCCAAGGGCGACGAGGACGCGATGGATCGGCTTCATGCCGGATGGCATCAGTACGCCTTCGACATCAATGAGGCCCTCGGCGACATCAACGCCGTGTCGTCGACCATCGACACCTCCATTCGAGGCGACACCCAGAAGGCGATTCACGAGCAGCTGAAGATGCTGCAATCCGGCGACAGATCGCTCCACGAGCTGGCCGAACAGGCCGAGTTCCTCGCCGAGCGTTGCGACATGATGTCGACCGAGTTGACCGCTCTCAAGGTCATCTTCATCGTCGAACTGATCGCACTCATGATCTTCATCGAGATCGCCCTCGCAACCGCTTACGTCAATTGGGGAGCGCCCGCCGAGATCGCGGCTGAAGAAGCGGCCACGCAGCTGACGCTGCGTCAGGTCATCGAGCAGATGGTCGAGCGAATCCTCGAAGAGTTCACGGTCAAGGCGTTTCTCAAGAACGCGGGCAAGAACTTTGCGATGGAGGCGGCCAAGACCGCGATCGAAGAGTCCCTCAAAGAAGGCCGGGATCACTGGATGTGGGGTACTGGCTACGACGTGAAGAAAGTCGCCGGCGAGTCTCTGAAGAGCGGGCTCGCCGGTGCTGCGCTCACGCCGTTGAGCACGCCGGTGGAAAAGGTGACGGGCACACTCTTCGAAGGCGGACTCACACCCCTGCTTTCGCGCGGGCTACAGAACAACCCAGGCCTCCGATTCGGCGCCGACGTACTCGCCAATCAGCTCAAAGACAAGGGCAACGAGCAACTACTCGACAAGCCCACTCAGACAGCCAAAAGCCAGCTCGAGTCCGCCTGGAAGTGGCTCACCAAACCCGAGCCGAAGAATCCGCACAGCGCGCCATCCAGCCCGGACGCTACGCCGGCGTCACCGACGTCGGTTCCGTCGGCGACTCCGTCTCCGGGCACTCCCCCGCCGCCCGCAACGCAAGCCGGGACCGCGCCGACGCCGGCTACACCCGATTCCACATCGACCGCTGTCCCTTCCCGATGATTCACAACCTGAAAATCCATGTCTGACAACGCTTCAACGCAACCGAAGAGCCCGCAGCCACTCCTGAACGAGCCGTTCTGGGTCGACCTGGTCACGCCAGACGTCTCGGCCGCCCGCAGTTTCTACACGGCCCTCTTCCAGTGGGAGTACGTCGACAACGGTCGACAAACGATCGCGCTACTGGATGACCAACCGGTGTGCGGTATCTGGCCCGGTTCCGCGGAACTGGCGAACGGCGCATCGTACTGGCACCCGTACTTCCGCGTCGGCGACCTGAACCTTGCGGCATCAGAAGCGCGTCGCGCTGGTGGTGAACTACTCTGGGGCCCAAGTGATTACCTCGGTGCAGCCCAGGTATCCACGATTCAGGACCCCGCAGGTGCCTCCATGTCCTTGTGGGAGCCAACCATTTCCGGGCGCGCGGTCATGAATGCCCTTGGAGCGTCGTCCTGGTTTGAGTTGGTCACGCCGGACCCAATGCTGGTCGCCGACTTCTACCAGTCGACGCTGCGTCTGACCCCGGACATCTCTCAGTCGAACCAGCACAGTTACCGCGTCCTCACCCACAGCGGCATCCCGGTCGCCGGGGTAGTTCGCTCGAACGGCCCATCACACTGGCGCACATATTTTCTCGTCGACGATCTCGATCGCGCGTTGCGCGACACCACCAAGGAGCGCGGCTCCATCGCGTCGCCCCCACAACACACGTTGATCGGCGACACCGCACTGATCCGAGACCCCGCTGGAGCGCTCCTCGGACTCGTGGCCAAGTTAGGCGCCCCACAGTCGCCGGTGAACGACAACGCCGGTTTTCCGAACTCCCTCAACCTGTGAAGCATGCGATGAATGACAGCCGATTCTCCCTCGACCCGATAGACCCCAACTACGCCGAGCAACTATGGCGCAACAACGTTCGCCTACGTCGTCTGATGTTGGTCGGATCGATGATGTCCGGCACCGCCGTCCTGATCTGTATCGCCTACCTCTCCACGTCGGTGTCGCCCAAAACGCTGTTGCGCATCGCGACTGAGGCAGCATGCCTTTCCATGATCTAGGGGTTCATCTCCCATCGAGTGGCCACACGCACCGAGTACCGCATTCGGACTCCCCGATCGCGGCTGGAGGGATCGATCTTTCTTGTTGTGTGCGTGTCGATGTGGGTCGGGCTAACGCTTCTCATGAAGGACGTGCCGCTCAACCCTGACCCCCGGTACAGATTCCCGTATGCACTGCTCCTCATCCTGCTGCAGCTCGGCGGATTCGTCGTACTGATCGAACGGGCGTCATCGCTGCGTGTCGGGTACCGGGGATTCGACTTCGCACAGAAACACTCGCGTGGACTGACGTGGATCGTGTTGTAATCGCGCGCGGGACATCGACCGGGACGATGGAGATCGGTGTGCACCCGCGGGTCGGTGCGGTTCACCCTAGGATGGCGCCCCGAGACGGCGAGACACTGATCGATCTGCCCATGCGGGTGATCGTCCCGGAGAGGAGATTCAATCAGCAGAAGCTTCTCTGGGCCATCAATCTCGGTGGCTGCACGCACATCCAGGTGTTCGACCGTACGTCGGGCGGCGATCGGTTGATCTACCGGTCCAATTCCAGTGCGGTCTATTCGTAAGTCAGTCGCGGACAAACGATTCTCGGCGCCGACGGATACCGCCGCCACGACACACAAGACCACGGAGTCGGCGAGTCGGCCGATTCACCTGCGTACGTCATGAACTCACGCCTGAAAACTGCGCGTGTTCCCGGTCTCGGTCTCCACGAAGTTCCTGGCGGCGTCCTCGATGCTCTTGACGTGCTCGATCATGTTGTCGATGTGCGTCTCGGTCGACTCGAGGATATTCGTCATCTGCGGCTCGTAACCGGACGAGTGAGTGGTGCCCGGTTTGTCCGACCCCCACGACTCGCCTTCGGCATCAAGCTTGCCGTGCAATGCATTACGGATCTCGTCAAGCCTGCCGGCCACGTTGTCGAGTCGCTGGGCACCGGCCAGCAACTGTTGTGCCTCGACCTGTGTGATTCCACCGCTGGTCATTTACTGCTCCCCCTTACAGCTACCAGGACTGGTCGAGTGGGCCGCGCCGGGATCGGCGGTCCCGCTCGACCTCCTCGTAATGTTCGTCTTCAGCATACGGAGACACCGGTCGCGACGGCGAGTCCGGCGGCTCGGTCGACGGGTCGACCGGTTCAGGGACGTAGTCGTCGAGATCCGGCAGACCTTCGAACATGTCCGAGAGTTTCGGCAGATCGCCGACCCGCTGCCGCATGGGCGCCATGATCGCATCGACCTGCTTCTGCGCCTCCTGAGCTGCTTTCTGCGTCGCCTCGGTGATGTAGCGCCCGAGGTTGGACAGCCCGCCGGCGCGGTCGACGGCGTCGGGGTGGAACTTCAGTTGGATGAGAATGCCTTTGGTGTTGACCCAGGCGGTGACGAGGTCCTCCGCCGACGACGCGCTCGCGGTGACCGACGCCAGCCGCTGCTGCAGGGTCGACATGTCGGCCTTCTGCTGCTCGAGATCAGCAAGCAGGGTGTGCAGCATCTCTTTCATCTCTTCGTTCGCCATCGCAATCACCCTTCTCGGTCATTGAAATGCCCGGCCACCGACAGTGAAACGAGTGCTGCATCGGTGTCGTAGCCCTGCGCCCGCGGTAGCACGGTCTCGACCAGAGTCCTTGTGAGAGTTCCAGATTCGACGGCCCCGACAAACGCATCGGCCAGCATAGCGGGGTTGGCGGACGGGTGGTCGGAGAGCATGCCGGCAAGCGTGCGGACGGCATCGTCGGTGCTGAGTATCGCGGGCACCGCAACCGCGCACGAGACGGCATCCGGGGATTGGGCGCGATACCAGTGACCGTCGTCGTACCACCAGCAAAATGACAACATACCTGACTCGAGCCGGACGTTCAGCGTGGAATCGCACACCCAGATCGGTGCTCCCGCAAACAGATCCGGCAGTCGGCTGCCACCGAGGTAGGCATCGCGCAACTCTGGGTCGTCGGCAACGCCGCCAGAGAGTACCGCGCGGCCACTGGGCAGCAGCACGAACGTCGATCCACTCCCCGATGACGACTCAAAGATCCCGATACTCGGCGCAATGCTGGGCCCCGCAACGCTTCCGGTGGCAGCAGCGAAAGCCGACACCGCAGACCAGCGGGCCCACATGAGGTCACGATCGGGCCACTGATCGTCGGCACCCGCAAGCACTGACGACGCCTGCGCTGCCTCTCGCGGGCGACGATGCTGACGGCCCTCGTGAAAGGCGTATGCCGCCAACCATACCGGCACCGCACTGTCCGGATGAGCAGCGATGTCCGCGCGGTAATCCTCAGGTGCGAAGAGGAATTCAGCGGAGAACGGGGCGTCACCGAAGTCGAAGTCGCTCACCGGCGACTCTCCGTGCTGCACACCGACCATCATCCGCCACCACAAGCCGCGGCCAGTGGCGATGTCGCGCTCGCGTCGCGCACGCACCAGGTCGAATGCCTCCGGCGTCGCGAGTGTCCGGACGTTGCCGGTCGGGGTGGCGAACACCACGAGTGCGTTCGCGCGGTCGACGGTCAGCGAAAAGGTCGCGGCCATGGCCAGCCAGTCGGGTGGCGCGTCGACGAGGAGAGCTTGAACGAGTTCGACACCGATCTCGGATATTGGCGCGGACGCCGGGGTGGCCTCGGCCGAGGTCACTGTTCCGCCGAGGCTGAACGGCACGTCGGGAGACGTTTCGGTCGGGCCCCCCGCCCCCGAAGACACACTCATGCGGTCACCATAGGAGACCTGAAGGGACTCCGGCAACGTGACGTCATCCGGATGGACGTCGCCGCGGCGCGTACTGCGCGACAATCTCCGCGTAGTCGGTGTCGAACTTCTCCAGTTTCCGGCCGACCGACGGGTCATGGGTGCGTGCGTACTGTTCGGCCAGCGCCGCCCGGACCGTCGCCGAGCGGCGCTCGAACTCCATCCACGCCAGCGGACGTGCACGACGCGGCCACCAGAGGTAGGCGAGCGCCGCGAGCATCACGACCACGCCGATCACAATGCCCCAGGTCAGCATGTACGGCCGGGACGGTACGTCGTACTCCACGCCGACGTACCGAGGACGTGACGACACGCATGAGGTCGGTGGGTACCGCGCCGGCTGATTGGGGTCATTCGTACAACCGATCTTCGGCTGACCCGCCCGGTAACAGAACAGCACCACGAGCGCCGCCGCGGCCGCCGAGCACCCGAGCACAACCCTCACCTTTCGTGCCGACGGGCGCCGTCGCCACGACAAACACGACCACGGCGTCGGCGTCGGCGTCGGCGTCGGCGAACCATCGGCCGCGTCAAACGCGTTGGTCATCGGTCCCTCCCCTGGCGTGCCCACGCTCGCTGGCAGTGAGCGTAGCGAATCGCGGCACACCTCGGCCGGGCCGATAGCATCGACGGCATGCCCGACAATCGACGACAGCACCCGATCGACCCTCGATACGATCCGAGGTCTGCCGCCGTCAGCACCCCCGGGGTGGTCACTGTCTACGGCACCCCACGTCCTGTCACCGCCGGCACGATCGTCTTCCGGTTCCTGGCCGCAATCGGGGTGGTGGGCATCCTCATCGGCATCGCAACCGGCAATCCGGGCATCCTCGTCATTTCTGTCGTGGCCGCAATCATGCTCGGTGTTCCCGCCCTGGTGATCTGGTACGCAGGACGCCTGCAAGCCGGGAAACCCCAGATTGCAGCATCACTTATGGGATTGTGGACCCCGGCAATCGAATTGACGTGGAACGAGATCCAGGCGTGTGAGTTCACCGAGGCCTACCTCGAATACACCACGTTCACCGGCCCGCAGATGGTCAAATCGTCGAAGGTCGAACGCCGGTCACTGGTCGTGACCACCAACGCCGTCGACGCCAATGGACGTCCCCTGCAGTACGGTTCGACGCTGTGGCTGTCCCACACGAACAACCTTGACCAGTTCTGGTCCGCGGTCCATCAATTCGCACCGCACGTGGGACAGTGGAGCGTTCTGACGGCGTCCCAGTACGTACCGATCCCGGCAATCCAGGACGCCATCGCGCGGGAGATCGCCACCACCGGCATGGTGTCGATCCGCGACGGTGAAGGAAACCCGAAGTTCGCCTTCAACCCCGATGGGGTCGTCTTCGACGACGGTTCCCTGCTCCGGTGGGGTGATGTCGTGGCGATGACCGCCAGCACCGACCGCGAGGCCTCCAACGCAGCGGTCACGACATGCTTCACCAACCGCCTCATCATCCTGAGTCAGCAAGCCCAAGAAAGGAATCGAGCGATCAGCAGGGAACAGCCGGTCCTCCCGAAGGGTTACACACCCCCCATCGAGCAGGTGATGGCAACGGTATTGCGGTGGGCGCCGCATGTCCGATACACCGACAGCCGCAAGATCGAGGGTGCGTTGGCGTAGCGTCGCTCACCGATACCGGTCGGCAAGCCCGATGAGATGACGAGACGCCGACGACATGTCGTGCGCGTAGCTGCGAAACTCGTCTCGCGCCTGTGAAATCGATTTGCCCAGCGCCTTTTCCAGCCATTCTCGGGAACCGCCGACCAGTGCGAACTCGTCCACCGACATCAGTACGGCAGCGTCGAGATCCGGTGTCACGATCACCACATCGAACGGGGCTAAGCGCCATCGCCAATCGGCTACCTCTGCCAACGTGGCGGACACCCCTTGGTCCGGCAACTCGGCACCGAGTCCTTCTGTAGTGAGACAGACGAGTTCGGGCGACAGATCGCCAAGTGCAGCGAGAACTCCGGAGCTCTCGGCTTCGTTCAACTCCTCGAGTGGAACCACCGTTCGACCTGCGGCCCACTCCGCGGCGAAGTCGCGGACACCATTTAGCAGGGTCGAGCGGATGCCGTTACAACGTTGTTGGGTAAGGCATCTCATATTCTACCTGCCACCCACACGTCGATCAGCGCGCCGATCAGTGCAGTAGTGAAGAACTCTTCAAGCACTGACACCGTCAACGGTTCAGAGGATCGCGAACCAGCAGATGTCACCTGAGTCGGGTAGTTCTGGCAGCGCAACCATGTCGGCCCGGATTCGTTCCAATACCTCACTCTTGGTCAATACCCATGGCACGAAGGGCTTCTCGTCGGAGTCAGTCAGGTCACCGGCCTGAACTCCCTGATCCAGCAGGTCTGAGATCAATGCCAAGACCATGTCGGTTGCACTCTCCCGACTGTAGGCAGACCGCACCAACGACGTCGCAGCGCCAACGATCGGCGAGAACCCCACCCAGTCGTCTTTCGCATAGTCGACCAGGTAATCGAGGTTCTCTTGGTATGCCCCAGTGCTTTCGGCCACGCGACACTCCTCACTTCTCACTTCTCGACATGGAATCGCTTGAGTCCCGACAACCCATCGACGCCATTCACGTCGATCGTGACACCACCCGACCGACTGTGTTCACGATACGTGACAGTCACCTTCGGATCGTCGGAGATCTTCCACACCTCGATGTCACCCTTCGGTGTGTGTTTGACGTCAGGTTGTCCCAATCTCTCCGTCAGTTCTCGACGGATCTGCTCAATTCGCTCCTCGTCGAGTAGCCGCACTCCCTTGGCATCTTCGGTTCCCAGGAGTTCTCCAGCGTCGTCAGTGACGATGTCGCGGACATGGTCGGTTTTCTCTGCAGCCGTCTGTGCCGGCTCGTCGCCATCGTCCCAATCGGTCGTCGAATCATCCGCGGGTTCATCGGCGGTCGCCTCGTGTTTTTCAGCTGCCGAACCGTCCGCCGCCTCATTCCCGGTCTCCGTGTGGTCGGAGGAATCGTCCCCTCGGTGACCGTCTGTCGGTTGCAACCCAAGCGGATCCACGACAGTTCCGTCGGCATCGAAGGTCATCGCCCGCGATTGGCCTCCGAGGTCGTCGCTCATCGGCGTCTCGACTCGCGCCCCGGGAGGTCCGTCGACACGAACGATCTCACCGTCACGGTTGATCGCCGCGAACGCGTGTGCGCCGGGCGCACCGTCGTCGCCGACCAGGGACGGATGTTCTACGACGACCAGCGCCGCCGCACCGTCACCCAACTCGGTGAGCTGCTGATGCAGCATGTTGGGGTCTGTGGGCTTGAGTTCGCCGCCGCCCAACTTCTCCAGGTCTCGGCCGCTCAGTCCCAGGTCATCCGAAGACCCTTGTGCTGCATGCTCGTCGGCGGGTCGCCCGAAATGCTCATCGATGGCCGACAGCGCATCCGTGCCCGAGTGGTTCGCCGGGTCGTCCCCGCGGTGGTCGGACGACGGCTGATCGGACGGCAGTTCCGGGACATGGGCATCGACCTCGTCCTCGCCGGCACGCGATGTCTCAGACCCGGCCTGATGGTCTCCGGAGTGGCGATCACCGTCCGTGTCAAGGTGCTGATCGTCGGCGCCAGCATGCTGTTCGCGATCAGCCTGAGCCGATGCGCGTGCCGCGTCGAGTCGCGCCCGGGTCTGGGTGGTCTCGCGTCCCCCAGCCGACGCGGGGTGTGTGGCGTCCGCGCCGAGCACCAGCAGCGCGGCGGCATCCGCATCGGCCGCCACGTCACCCGTGGCCGACGAACCGTCGCCGGTGGTGGTGAGTTGGGTGTCGTCGGCGGTCGCCGGGATTGGATCGCCATTGGGGGTACCACCGACGTCGGGTGTCGACGACGGCGTACCGTCAGATCGCGTTGTTCCATCGGAGTCGATTGTCTCGGCCGTAGAATCGAGAGAATTCTGCTGTCCCCCAGAGTTATTGACAGCAACGGGATCGTCGGTGCGTGACGCCTGTATCGGGTCCGGGGTGGACGAACCGTTGTCCATGCCCTGGTCCTGGGCATCCAGAGATTTCGGCGACGAGTCAGCGGTGGACGCCTCCACCGGTTCCGGTGCTGGTGTGGCGCCGTCATGCTTCGAGGGCTCTCCAGCACCCTTCTCGACCGAGGTGTGACCGCCGGTCCGATCCGGTGTCGGCGCCGCGGCAGGATGCGAGCCGGACGGGTCGCCGGTCCCAGATCGATCAGATCCGTGGCTATCCGGTTTCGGGGCGGAATGCTGCGCTCCTGATTCCGGCTTCGTCGCCCCATCGCCGCGTGTCGGCGAATTTTCATGTCGCACTGCAGGATCTGCCCTCGAACCATCGGTTCGTGGCGCCTGCCGCGGGTCCCCCTCGGGTGCTCTCGTGTGCGGGCGTGTGTTGTCGCCGGAGGGAGTATCAACTCGTGGCGTATGCGTGGGTGGCGCGTTGTGTGCCGGTGCGGGCACGTTACTCGCCGGGGTTGGCGAGTTCCCCACGGGCGCGGGCGTATTGCCGGGCGGACCCGGTGGGTTGGCGGCCGGCGCCGGTGCACTGCTCCCGGATGGCGGTGCGCTCGTCGTCGGTGTCGGCGCGGCATTCGTCTGGGGCGGCGCCGACGATGGTCCGTCCGGGACGGGCGCGGAGTGGACCGACGTCGGCGTGGTCGCTGTGGGGACACCCGACCCCGAGGCGTGTACGGGTTGTCCGGCCGACATCGGCGTAGTCGAGGCGGGAGCCTGCGGCGATGGCGTCGGCTGGCCGGCGGACTGCGGCGTCGTCGACGTCGGATCATGTTGGCCAGCAGTCGGTTCCACACCGTGAGGGGACCCGCCGGCATTGGCGGGCGTCTCGTGACCATTGGTGGCGGCGGGTACACCGGGCCCGTTGGGAGTCGATGGTTCCGACGGCAGCGCCTCGGGGTGCGGACCACCCGGCTCGTCATGACCGCCGTGCGGTGATTGGCCGGTCGGCGCATCGCCGCCACTCGGGAATCCGTCGAGACCGGGCTGCGACGGATCGACAGGCGCCGGCGGTGACGGCGAATCCGGTTTCGGCGCAGGAGTATTCGGAGGCTGCGGTGATGTCGGCGTATCCGGCGCCGGATTCGGCTGCGACGGTGGGGACGGTTGAGAACCGCCACCATCGCTCGGATCCCCCGGACCCAACCCGCCGTCACCACCCGAAGAGTCACCCTCGCCGCCCGGAGGCGACGGCTGATTGTCGGGTGGACCACCTGCCGAACCATCACCCACATGCGGCGACTCACCACCTACGGAGCCATCACCAGCCCCGCCCTCCGGCGAACCGTTCGATGGTTCACCTCCCGACGACGGCGGCGCCGGGGTCGCCGTCGAATCATGCTGGCCGACTTGGGGTCCCCCACCAGTTGGGGCATTCGATGGTGCGGCACCCGGTGACCCGCTCGATGGGGACCCACCCGCAGGGCCCGCACCGGGTGTCGAACCCGACGGAGTTGCCCCGGGCGACGAGCCACCCGACGGAGTTGCCACGGGCGCGCCACCCGGCGACGACCCGCTGCTGGAACCGGGCGCACCACCGGACGATCCGCCCGCGGGAGCGCCCCCCGACGGACCGCCTCCTGGCGACGACCCCGACGGCGTTGCACCCGATCCGGGACTGCCCGGTGCCCCGGTCGGCGCACCAGGTGCACCCGGCGACGCACCGGAGGTCGAGCCATTCGGTTGACCGTCCGGCGATCCGCCGTGACCCGACCCCGATCCCTCGCCGGTGCCCGCACCACCGCTACCAGCGCCACCAGATGGCGCTTCCGGCGTCTTCGCGGTGCGGCCACCCGCCCCGAGAGCGCCAGTTGCCGCGCCGCCGAGCACACTTCGCGCGTCAAACTTGTCACCGTAGACTTCGTGCGCATAGACCCCGGAGGCTGTCGCACCAGTGGCCCCATCGATTGCTCCGGCGACGGCTTTCCGCCCGGCGCGTGATCCGAAATGGGAGATCTCGTCGATGTTTTGCCCCGCGAGTTTCGAGAGGCCTTTGCTGGCAGCTTCACCGGCGGCGCCGCTCGCTGCGCCGCCGACCGCGCCCACCGACACGGCCTTGACGAACGAGCCGAGGTCGAAGTCCTTCCGCCCACCGGCCGCAATCTGATACCCCTGCAACCCGGCATTCTGCACCGCAGCGAGGGCCGCGTTGGTGGCCGCTCCTTTGACCGCCTGCAAGAGGATCTTGCCGGCCACGTTTGCCGCGATCTTGTCGAGCAACTCCTTCAGCCCGATCTGGACGGCAAATCGACCGATGGCCTGGATGATCGGTATCTGGGCCAACGATGCGCCCAGTGTTTCCACCGCCTCGGCCCACGCCAAGATGATCTGCAGTGCGGTGACAGCGAGCGTCGCGTAAAACGAGAGTTTGGTGAACTCGACGTTCGTGGCCGAAGTGTCCGACATCTCCGCGGCTTTATTGGCCGCTTCGGCGATCTTGTCCGGCGAGAGGTCGCCACTCAGGAGATCGCGGAACAGTTGGTCGAGGGCCTGGGTGGTGGCGCCCTGCATGTTTCGCTGCACCTCTTGAGCAGCGCTCTCCAACTCCGGAGACAGCGCCTTGACGTCCTCGCCTGCGTCGCGCCACGCGGTGGCGATTCGGCGCAGCGAATCCTCGTCTGCTTCAGGCCATTCCACGCCGATCAGGGCACCGACCCAGGCGAACCCGGTGGGATACAACAAGGTCATGACGCGGCCCGTCCCAACCGACGGCCGTTGATTGTCGTCACAGTATCCCCAACTGACTATGTTGCAAACGCTGATACAGCTGGTTGCTCATGCGCCTGGATGCCGCGCGGAAGTCGGTGGACGTGGATGAACGCCACATCACGCCGTCGTCGGCGACGTACCAGACCGCCCATCCCAACCGGAACCCAAGCGGGTCGTCGGAGGCCGGCGGTGGTGCCCACACGCGCCATCCGTCGCGCATCCGGTCGGCGCGAATCCGGTCGACGGGATAGCCGCCGGCTCGACTGGTCGATACTGCATCGCGTGCCGTGTGTAGCGCATCGGCCGCCGACATCCAGGGCGACACCGGAATCGACGACACCGGAATCCCCGTGCTCTTGAGATCATCTCGACGACGCAGCGAGGGCTGGGTCTCGTACGGGGTGACCTGCAGGGTCACCGCAGCCATCTCTGCGGGGCGGACGCGGGCCGATGCAACACCCGACGCGTCGACGACGACCCCCGGCCAAGAACGCAGCTCGGCGACATTCGGCGCTGGGCCGGCCGACTGTTTCGCGTCGAGGAAGGTCAGCGGCAGTTGCAGCACGGCTGTGTTGTTCGGGGCGTCGAGGCTGTCGATGACCCACGTGACGTTCTTCCACACACAGGTCGCCTCGACCGCGCACATCGCCTCGATCTCCCCGTCGGGCACGGTGAGCATCGCGGCGAATGACGGGTTGTCGGGAGTGGCAGGAAAGTCACGCGGAATCGGTTCACCGAGGGCCACGGTGAGCACAACGCTGTCGGCCGGCCACGACGACACCCTGGCCGTACCGAACCACCGATCGTCCCGGCATGCGTGAACACCCGTCGGGTAGATCGTCGAGCCGTCCATCGGCACGATGGCCGAAGTTGCGGTCACTGCCTCACCCCCGGACAGAGTCCGCGAGCGCCCATCACACAACTGTCAGAGTCGTCTCGGCATTGAGCCACCTGGCACCCCCAACTCGCAATCCCCCGATGCCGGCGCACGCGCTTCCAGCTGCGTCTAACGCCGTTCTTGCGTGGCAAGACTACCCGCGGGAGTGCCGACGACCGGCGACCAGGCGGTCGGAAGTGGGTCAGTCGAATGACATGACGCCGACACCGCCGGCACGACCCCGTCGCGAACGAAATCGGTTGCGATTTTCATCGGTATCCGACACAAACCGCAACCAATCCAAAAAGAAAACTCCCGCCGGACGCAATGTCCGCGGGAGTTCATGGTGGCCAGGGCCGGGATCGAACCGGCGACCTTCCGCTTTTCAGGCGGACGCTCGTACCAACTGAGCTACCTGGCCGGAAGGTGCCGGCAAGAAACCGAAACCTTTTGGCGACCCTGACGGGACTCGAACCCGCGACCTCCGCCGTGACAGGGCGGCGCGCTAACCAACTGCGCCACAGGGCCTTGTTCTGTTGTGTGCCACCCGCGCCCGCAAGGGGCTGGGCAAGCGTACCCCCTACGGGATTCGAACCCGCGCTACCGCCTTGAAAGGGCGGCGTCCTAGGCCGCTAGACGAAGGGGGCCGGTTCTCCGTTGGGAGCCGACTTAGCTTAAGACACGGTGCCCGATAATCACAAATCGCTTGGTCAAGCACCCTATTCGGCCCATTCACCTGCGAAGACGCGTGGATCAGAACACCCTTGACCGGATCATCGGAATGCGATCTAGGTCACACAATCCCGCCTGGCGCAGCGGCTCGGACGCCGTCCGGTCCGTCGGTGAGTCGCGGCGCATACCGCGGGGTGCCGAACCGCTTATCCCCGAAACGTCCGAATCCGGGGTGTCGCCCGTCCCGCCCAGACACTGCCTGTAAACTCGTCTCGGCTCCGCTCCGGCGGGCTGCCTGCCCCTTTAGCTCAGTTGGTAGAGCTACGGACTTTTAATCCGCAGGTCCTCGGTTCGAGCCCGAGAGGGGGCACCATCGTGACCAGGCGATTCATCGAAAGATGGGTCGCCTGAGTTCGTTTCAACGGCCTCCGTGGTCACCGATTGGTCACCTTCGCCTTGCGAAATACTTTCCTGGTCACGCCCGGCACGCGGTACGAGAGCCGCGGCACGCTCGGCAGCCTGGGCGCCAACGCCATCGAGCAGGTGACTGTAGGTGTCGGCGGTGATCGAGATCGACGAGTGACCGAGCCGCTTCGACACGACGGCAATCGGGATGTCGGCGGCCAGCATCAATGACGCCGCGCCATGGCGGAGGTCATGCAGACGGATGCGACGCAGCCCGACCGCGTCGGCCAACTGGTGGAACCGCTCGGTCACGTCGGCCGGCGGGATCGGCGAACCGTCCTCGCGGGCGAACACCAGACCATGATCGTCGTAGGCGCTCCCCCACTCGGCGCGCTCGAGTTCCTGGGCCGCGCGGTGTGCGACCAACACGCGCACAGTGCCGGCATCGAGATCCACGACGCGATGGTCACCACTCGCGGTCTTCGGATCCCCGAACCGGTACTGGCGGTGCTCGCCACCGCAGAACGGGCACCGCACCCCGGTCCCGTCCACCTCGACGATCTGCTGACGCACCACCAGGCGAGCCCGGGCGACGTCGATGTCATCCCACCGCAGGCCGACCAGCTCCCCGCGGCGTAGGCCCGTCATGGCCGCGGTCTCGTACATCGCGCCGAGGCGATCGGCCACTGCAACGTGATCGAGGAACTTGCCGAGCTCGGCGGGCTCCCACGGCCGAACCTTCGGTCGGGGTGCGCGCGGCAGCTCCATGTCGGCGGCCGCATTGAAGCTCACCAGGTGCTTGCGCTTGGCGCTCGTCAGGGCACTGCGCAACGTAGCGTGGACACGTCGCTGGGTAGCGGGGCTGAGCGGTTTCGGGTTGCGCCGCTGGCCCTTTCCGATCTTCGCGCCCTTGGCGGGCTTGGCCGGCGACTTCGCGATCTCACCGAGCATGTGCTCGACGTGAGTGGCCCGCAGGTCACGCAGACGCACGTTGCCGAGGTGCGGAACGATGTAGGCGTCGACATGCTGGCGGTAGCTCCGCAGAGTGGTGGCGCGGATGCCCGCCTGCTCCTTTGCCGCAAGCCATGATTCGAGGTAGGCCGCCAAAGTGAGGCGCTGGTCGACGGCGACGACACCGGTACGCACCTCCGACTTGCGCTCGTCGAGGGCGTCCTGGGCCTCCTTTTTGGTCGCGAAGCCCCGCTTGCGCTCCTGTCGGCGCTTGCCACTGGCCGGGTCACGACCGAGGTCGACGACGTACATCCATCCGTTGTCGCCGGAGCGTTTCACGCTGCCTTGCATGGCTATTCGCCGCCTTCTGCTGGATTCTTGAACTCGTCCGGAGGTAAGAAACTCTCGAGGAACCTACGCACCGCCGCGGCATCCGTTCCACCGTGAGATTCGGCGAGCGCGTCGTCCGAAACGGATGCCTGTTGGACCGCGTAACGAAGTAGCTCACGGGCATCGATAAGGCGTGAAACCGCTTCTTGCGCAGGCAGCCCGGCCATGTATGAGCGGAAGATCGCGGGCACTAGGTCGGCATCAACGGATTCGTGACTTCGCCGCACTAAGTCGCCCGGCTCGACCTGCAATCGCACAAACGCGTCGTTGACCCGCTCTGCAATCGAATTGATCTCGTTGGCCGAGGTACCGGCCGTCGCCAGGAACACGTCAAGAATCGATTGCTGGTCGTATCGCTTCAGCGCGAGCATCTCATCGAGCGAGAGTTCGAAGAGGCCGGCGATGATAGCGGCCTCGTCCAGACGAACCGCGCGATCGAGCCCCTCGATCTTCGCAACCGTTGTTGCGTGCGCCTTCAATCCCGCGCTCGCCATCTTCTCCGCCAGGTCGGCCTGCGACCACCCGCGGGTTTTTCGTTCGTCCTTCATGCGGTTAACGAACCGACCGGTGACGTCACCTGCGAGTTGATTACTTCCCATAACGGGATAGCTTCCCGGAATAGGTTGCATTCGTCAAGACTGGACAGTACTGTCATCGATAGCACTCCCAATTCGGTAGCGCTAACCCGATCAGGAAGGAATGCCGTGAAGATCCGTGAAGGTCATTGGACCCCCGACATGGTCCGTGGCCTCGGCGTTCGTACCAATCTCGAAACCGCAAACAGCATTCTCGGCCTATCGCGAGCTGGAGGATATGAACTGGCTCTACGCGGCGAGTATCCGGTCAAAGTACTCAAGGTTGGCCGAAAGTACATCGTTCCCGTTGCCGGACTTCTTGCGGCACTCGACATTCCAGCCGAGGACAACAGCGAACGGCAGCTCACGGCGTGACCCGCGCCGAGCGAGCAGGGATACAGAAAAAGAAGAACGGCCTCAGCACCACCTGAGACCGCCCCAATCAGAAACCACCCGCCAAGGAAGAACTGATGACAACCACAGTAGCCCACAAGACCACCAACTTCGATCTCCCCACGATCGACGCCGCCAGCAACTCGACATTGCTGCACGGGCATGTCGACGAACTGCTCACGCTCACCGGGCCTCGAGTCAGCTCCGACAACGCCGGCGCCGACGACGTGCGACCCGTCCAGGTCTCGCTCACGCGCGCGGCGGACAACGACCCCGAGTACGGCGAGTCGCAGCTGCTCTACACGATCAACGTGCTCATCGGAGAAGGCGGCGATCACGGCTATGACGAGGTGATCTCGTTCTACGACATCGATCGCGCGGAGGCCTTCGTCAGCCAACTGTCTGCTGCAGTGCAGGCGGCTCGCCGCGACCGGGAGGCCAACGCAGCATTCATCGGATCGGCGGTGACCCGATGAGCGCCACCGCCGACCGCAACTACTGGTGCGACCGCGTCGCTGACGCATGTAACCAGCTCGAACCCCACTCGCTGACCACCGAGCAGCTCGCCGCGTTCGCAGTGTTCCTCGAGACCCTGATGGGCACGCACGGGAAGCCGCAACGCCCGGCCCTGACCCTCGTCCCTACGGGCGGTGCGTCATGAGCGAGGCCACCGATATGGGCTTGCTGCTCAACAGCATCCAGGAGTTCGTCGTCGCGACGGGTGGATCGTTCAGCGTCTGGTCAGGCGCCTATCACGAAGTCACCGTGCACGGTCTCGACCGCGATCGGTTCCCGATCTTCTGTGCCAACGACGACACCGCGCCGATTCGCATCATCGATGTCGGCGGGGAGGTGGTGATGAAGTGCCGCAAACCGACGCTGCTCGAGGCGTTACGCACTGCGAGCACCTACCTCACCTTCCCGCCGCCGCTGGGTGATCAGGCCGTGCTCCAGGTCGTCGACGACGAGCGTGGGGTGCTGCTCGACCGCATGTGCATGGCGCTGCTCACCGGCTGCTCGTTCCACGAGGTACCGCCATCAGAGGATCACATCTCACAGGCACTGGCGCGCAACGGCATCCGGCGCCGCAAGGAATACCAGGCGATGACCGGCCGCGCCGACGATGACGTCGACATCATCGATGTCCTCGGCTACTACGCGAAGTCCGAAGGCGTCGAGCTGGTCGCCGTCGGGCTCGACGGCACGCGCACGGTACTGGCGAGTGTGGACGGTGATGCGGGATGAGCAACCTCACCACCATCTGGGACCGCCCACTTCGGCGACGGCAGCACGCGGAAGACCACCTCGCCGGCGACTGGATCGACGGGCGTCCGCATGTCGATGGGCGGATCGCATCACTGGATCGGCTGGGCTGGTGGATCGCCGTCTACGAGAGCCATGGGCATCCGCCGACGATCGGCCGCGACGCCTACGACCGAATGACAGCAGCGGGAGGCGGATTCGCCCGCCTGGCCGCACGTCTCGACCTCAAGGAGGAACCGCGCCGATGACCTGGGAGACGGTGAAAGTCACTCGCCGAAGGTCCGACCTCGGACCATTCGCGATCACGCCGCAACGGATGTACGACGCACAGGTCATCCTCCTGCAGCGCAACGAGATCGGAGAGACCCGCGTCGTTCTCGGATTCCTCGTCGGAGCGGAATACCTGCCGGCCGAACAGATCCCGGGGTGGTCAGGTGAGTTCGCCGAAGATCTCCTGAACGAGGGGTGGACGATCGACGGCAAGATTCACTTCCGCAGCGTGCCCACGCGCACCTATCGGGTGGCCATGTGACTGCCGCGTCATCGCACACAGAGCCCGTCGAGAACACCTCGGCGGGCTCGGTGGTGCGTCCGTCGCAGATTTACGGGGTTGCCGCCGTGCAGTACTGGGACGCTGGCTGGACTGGGGTTTTGCCACTCCCACCGCGGCTCAAGAAGCTGCCGCCTGCCGGTTACACCGGCTACCGCGCGACCGAGCCGTCCCGCGCCGACATCCAGGCGTGGATCGAAGACCGGCCCGACGGCAATGTCGCGTTGCACATGCCCGACACAGTCATCGGTATCGACGTCGACGCCTACGCCGATAAGACCGGCGCGCAGACCATCGCGGAGGCGCAACGGCGCTGGGGCCCCCTGCCGGCCACCTGGTTCTCGTCGTCACGCACCGACGGCAGCGGGATCAGTTTCTACCGAGTCCCGGCCGGGACACACCTGGCGTCGGTCATCAAGTTTGCCGACCTCGGCCTCGGGCACATCGAGATCATCCAGGCATCGCACCGCTACGCCGTCGTGTCGCCGTCGATCCATCCATCCGGCGCCAGGTACGAGTGGCGGACACCAGATGGATCGCCAGCACGCACACTGCCGTCTCCACAGGATTTCCCGCTCTTGCCTGAGGAGTGGATCGACGCGCTGCAACGGTCGCCCGAACCTGCGGATACTCATCCGGACGCCGATCCTGTCGCGCTCGTCGACGGCAGCATGTCCGATCGCGTCTGCCGGGCACTGGCCAAGGCTCTCGAGCAGTTGTCCGGCGTCGAGAGCCGTCACGACGCGATGTGCCGAAACACGCTGGCCGTGGCACGTCTGGCCGAACAGGGAGAACCGGGCATCAACGATGCCGCCGAGATCTTCCGCGGACGGTTCGTCGCCGCAGTCGTCGGCGACGGCAGCCGCACCGAGGCGGAAGCTCACGCGGAGTTCGCCCGCGCATGGGAGAGCGCCCTGGGCAAGGTGACGCGCAACCCGACGCCGCCACAGATTGAGGTAGTCGACTCGGCAATCGTGCAGCTCGCCGACCGCCGACGCGCGCTGGAGGTCAAAACCGTGGATTTCCCCGTCGGCGACGGCAGTGAGGTTGTCGTCGCCGAAGCGATCGCCGAGCGTGGACTCGGCACCTACATGATCGATGGCGGCAGCTTCATCCACGACGAACCCGACGGTGTCACGTCGTTGTGGGGAGCTGGTGACCGCTCCTTGTGGTCCGACGGCGAAGCGCTCATCGTGTGCGGGCCGCAGGGCGTCGGCAAAACGACGCTCGGATCGAACGTGCTCGCTGCCCTCATCGGAAACAGCCCTGGTCAGGTTCTCGGTCTCCCTGTACGGCCCGTCGACCACGTGCTGTACCTCGCCATGGATCGCCCCCGTCAGGCTGCACGTGCACTCCGGCGGCAGCTCGGTCACTACGACCGTGACCACCTCGCGAAGCGGATGACGTTTTGGAAGGGCCCGCCGCCGCACGACCTGGCGAAGAACACAGCGATGCTGACCGCACTCGCGGAAGCGGCCGGCGCCGATGTCGTGATCGTCGACAGCCTCAAGGACGCCGCGATCGGCCTGTCCGATGACGAGGTCGGCGCCGGCTGGAATCGCGCACGACAAGCGCTCCTCGCCTCCGGCCGCAACATCCTCGAGTTGCACCACATCAAGAAGATCTCCGGAGACAAGAAGCCCGACATCGCTGATGTCTACGGGTCGACGTGGATCACCTCCGGCGCAGGGTCGGTGGTGCTGCTCAATGGCAACCCGGGCGACGCCGTCGTCCGTTTCCATCACGTCAAGCAGCCCGTGGAAGAACTTGGCCCCTGGATGCTGCTGCACGAGCAGGAGACGGGCCGTATGGACGTCCACGGCCAGATCGACCTCGTTGTCGAGGCGGCACGGTCCGGTGGAATCACTGTGCTGGACGCGGCACGGCTGCTCTTCGAGAAGGAGAAGGTCACCGCCAACGAGAAGGAGAAGGCCCGCCGCCGCCTCGCGGCACTCGTGCGTGACGGGCGTCTGACGGAGCGGTCTATCGACAGCCGCGGGACGATCACCTACTTCGCGATAACGCATCAGCAGGTGGCGTCATGACCGCATCGATTCGCACTGCACGCGACTACACGCACGACTACACGCACGAGTTCTCGTCGACGGACCACACGCCTACTACACGCACTACACGTTTCACCGATCTGTGCAGGTCAGGACTACACGCTCGACTGCACGGCACTACACGCGCACGGACTACACGCCCCGGGGGGTCTCTTAAGAGACCCCGGGCGGTGTCCCAGGCCAGAAAACAGGAATCAAACAGCGGAAGAAGGTGCCGAATGACAACCGCACAGGACGTCGCAACCCGACTGCACTCGCTCGGCAACAGAGCGGGACGAGGCGCACTCGACGACGTCGAACTCGATCAGCTCAACGAACTCATCACCCTGTTCAACTCCTGGAGTCGACGCAGGCGACTCGACCGCAGCTGCAGCGCTGGCGATGCCAAGCACATGCGGATGGAAGCACGCAGGAAGAGGGCGGCGAGAGGTCGACAGACGCCGACTGAGACGACCGATGGAGGCACTGATGACGTGCTTGATGGGCTGACCGATAGGACACGCAACCTCGCTGCACTCACGGTGGCCTCGACGAGCGGAAACGATGCGCGCACTTCGACGACTCTGACCGCTGATCGAGCATGTGACCAGTGTGTGACCACCGACGCTGTGACCTGCAGCAACGAGGCACCGAGCGGATACGTAATCCGCAGGTCTACCGAGCAGGAGCGTGACCAGTGATCCGCCGCCGAGATGATCGGCGCGAGGCCGGCATGGTCGCCCTGCTCGAGGCCGTGCTGACCGAGGTCCCCCGCCTGCCTGGTGCTCGCTGCACCAGCGCACCCCACCTGTTCGACCCCAGAGGCCAGGGAGAGCCCCGCGAGGACTGGCGGGAGCGTCAAGCCCAGGCCGCGACGCTGTGCGCCTCCTGTCCCGCTCTGAGCGCCTGTCAGACCTGGGCGCTCACCCAACCACCCCACGCCCGTGACCACGTCCTGGGCGGCCACACACCAGCCCCATGCACCACCACACGGATCGGAGAACACCATGCCGCTTGATGTCGGCAAGCTCGTCGCCCACCTCGAACTCAACCGTGACGAGTTCAGCAAGGGAGTCGTCACAGCCAAAGGCCAGATGGGCGAACTCGGCAAGAGCGCCGACGCCGCCACCCGCCAGGCCGAGCAGGCTGCCAACCGTGCAGCCGCCTCGACCGGCAAGCTCGGTGACAGCGCCAAGCAGGCCGGGGCGGGCTACGACCACATCGGCCGGGGTGCCCGGGACGCAGCAGCCGACGTGGAGCGCAGCACCGGCCAGATGGGATCGGCCCTGCGGGGCGCCCAGTCGGATGCGGAGAGGGCCGGCGAGGGCATCACCTCGGCACTACGGCAGGCAGGCTCCGACGGCGCCTCGGCTCTTGGCAACTCCTTGTCCGGTATGGGCCGGGCGGCCGGCGAGTCGGGCGTCCAGGCGGGCTCTGGGTTCGTCGAGGGGTTCGCGCCGCGGATCGCTGAGATCGGCGGTAGGGGCGGTGCCATCGGTGTGGCGTTAGCGGGCGCCGCAGCTCTCGGCCTGGGGGCGGGCAAGCTGCTGGCCGATCAGGTGATGGCAGGCTTCAACGAGCAGCAGCAGCGTGGTCAGGTCAAGGCCACATTCGGGTGGACACCGGAGCAGGCGAAGGAGGCCGGGAAGGCCGCCAGCTCGGCCTATGTCGGTGTGTTCGGCGATTCGGTGAACGAGAACATGCGGGCCGTCGGTGTCGCGATGCAGGCGGGGTTGCTCAACAGCAATGCGACGGCCGCGGACATGCAACCGATCATCGAGAAGCTGTCGACGATCAGCACGCTGATGGGCGTCGATGTCCCCGAGGCGGCCCGTTCGGCCGGCCAGATGGTCAAGAACGGTCTGGCCAAGGATGCGACGGAGGCCTTCGACCTCATCCGCCAGGGTCAGGTGAAGAGCCTCGACGTGTCCGGCGATTTCCTTGACACCATCGACGAGTACTCGACGCAGTTCCGGTCCCTCGGACTGACCGGGAGTGAAGCGTTCGGCCTGCTGGCCCAGGGCGTACAGGGCGGTGCCCGCGACACCGATGTGGTCGCGGACTCCCTCAAGGAGATGTCGCTGCGGGTCGCCGACGGCACCGCGCAGGCCGACAAGAACTTTCAGCTTCTCGGGGTCAATGCCACCGAGGTGCAGACGAAGATGGCCGCGGGCGGCTCGTCGGCGCGTGAGGCACTGGGCGAGATCTTCACCGGGTTGCAGAAGATCAAGGACCCCACCGACCGCTACAACGCCGCGCTGGCACTCTTCGGCACCAAGGCCGAGGACATGAAGGGTGCCATCAACGACATGGACCTGTCGAAGGCGGCCCAGGAGTTCGGCCTTGTCGGCGGGGCGACGGACCGGGCCGCGCAGGACATGTCGAACGGCGCCACCTCGATCGAGGGCGTCAAGCGTCAGGTCGAGGTGTCGATGGACGCTATGCAAGCCGCGTTGGCGAACGCGTTCGGCCCGGCCGCCACCGACTTCGCGAACTGGGTTAAAGATCATGGGCCGGAGATCACTGACTTCTTCATCAGCGCAGCAAAAAACGCCACCGAGTTCGGCGGGGCCGCGCTGACCACGGGCGGTCAGCTGACCTCGCTCACGGGCATGGTGATGCAGTTGGGCTCGAGGTTGGTTGACAGTTTTCTCTCTCCGATGGGGCACATCCTCGTGACGGTCGGAGGCCTTGCGTCGCATCTGCCTGGGGTCGCGGGTGAGAGTGGCCGCGTGATGAAGGCCGCGGGTGAGCAGGCGGTCAACGCGGGTGAGAACATGCGCAAGACCGGCGGGCTGATGAAAGAGGCCGGCGATGCAATGCAGACCGCCGGCGCGAAGACCTCCGAGCTGGCCGACGAGATCGGCCTGGCAGGCGCCAAAGCAGGCACCACGACGGCGCAGTTCGGTGACCTGACCGTCGCGGTCAACGGCGTACCCGATTCACGCTCGATCACCATCACCGACAACAGTCCCGAGGCCAAGCAGAAGCTCGAGGATCTCGGGTTCACGGTGACGACGCTGCCGGATGGCACGGTGAAGGTGACCGCGAAAACCGAGGCGGCACAGCAGGCTTTGGAGAAGATCACCCGGGAACGCCAGGCGATCGTCGATGTCCAGCTGCGGCTGCCGGACGGCACGTACATCTCGAACATGAACAGCCTGCTACCGAAGAACAACCCGCGGGGTGGTTCGGGTGGCAGTGCGTGGGACCGGGCGGGTGGCGGCCAGGTGTTCGGGCCGGGTGGACCGAAGGACGACCTGATCCCGGTGAACCTGTCGAACCGGGAGTACGTCCAGCAGGTGTCGGCCGTCGACTACTACGGCGTGGGCTTCATGAACGCGCTCAACGCCCGCAAGATCCCGCGGGAGATGCTGCCCGGCTACGCAGACGGCGGCCTGGTCACCGACGACGAGATGGCCCGCATGGGTGGTGGCACGGTCAACCTGTCGTTGTGGAAGGCGGTCAAGACCCACAACCCGGCCGCGATCCTCACATCGGCCAAGACCGACCATTTCATCGACGGCGGCTACCACCCGAAGGGTGAGGCCATCGATGTCGACCCGTCGGAGGCCAACGCGCAGTATCTCTGGTCGATCCGAGATCAGTTGGCGCAGATCATCTTCGGTGGCTTCGGCGGCAAGTACAACTACTACAACATCGGCGGCACCAAAGCCGAGGGCACCGCAGCCATCCCGATCTACGGGTCCGACGTCGTGTTCGGCCAGCACACCAACCACATCCACACCGCCGCGCTGCACGACATCGGCGCCGACGCGGGCGCTCTGGCGCAGCCCCAGCAGCTCACCGACATCACCCTGACCGCCGATTCGTCGCGGGATGACGTGGCGAAGAAGATCATCATCGAGGGCAAGCGCCGCGGCTACTCCGACGCCGAGATCCAGGCCATCCTCGCGACCGCGATCCAGGAGTCGAACCTGTCACCGACCGCGCAAGGTGGTGGCGGTGCCTGGCATGGGGTCTTCCAACAGGACAGCAGCTATCCCGGCCGCGACGACCCCAACGCCAACATCAGCGCCTTCTACTCGCGCCTCGACGAGAAGAAGCGGTCACAGGGCTGGTCGGCGGACCCGTACAAGAACATCTTCTGGCTGCAGCAGCGCCCGGGTGAGTCCTCGGCCGACGCCGCCTACGCCAACGGCCGGCACGCCTACTACGACGAGATCAAAGGCCGTGCCGGTGAGGCGAGCACCATGTTCGCCTCGATCGGTCCCGCCATGCCCTCGGGCGGTGGGATGGCCTACATCATCGGCCCTGACGGGTCGATCACCGAGCAGCCGCAGTCATTCTCGGCGGGCAACCCACCCGAAGATCCGTACACGACCACGCTCACCTTCTCGAATCCCCTCGAGCCGTTCTGGTGGAAGGGTGAGAAGGAGTACCGCAACCGCATCATCAGCGACTACGAGAAGCAGAAGGCGTGGGAGGACTACTGGACCAAAGCCGGGTCGACGAGCGGAGAGTCCAAGACGAAAGAGGCCAAGGGCAAGAAGCTCCCCACCCTCGCCGAGGCCGAACAGAAGCTCAAAGACGCCCAGGCGGATCTCCAACTGGCCAAGGTGCGTCAGGGTGAGTTGAAGGCCGACGCCAAGGAGTCGAGCAAACTGTCGGCTCAGCGCGCCATCACCAAGGCCGAGCAGGCAGTGACGGACGCGGAAGCCGTGCTGGCGCAGGTGAAGAGCAATCCGTCCGGCTACCTGCCGGCCGAGCCGAAGAAGTTCGGTGTCGGCGGCACCATTCCCGGTGTCGGCAGTACCGACAGCGTGCCGATGATGGGTATGCCGGGCGAAGAGGTGATCCGCAAGTCGGTGGCCGAGCGCCCCGGCATGCGGCAATATCTCAAGGCGCTCAACGCGGGCATGATGCCGCAGCACTTCGCCAACGGCGGCACCGTCGGCTTCGGCGGATACACCGACGACAACTCCGATGCCATGGCACCCAACAACCTCTACGACCTCCTCGGCATGGGGGTCGGGGCAGGTTTCGCCGCCTACAACATGGTGGAGCCGTTCGTGAACTCGGCGATCACCGGCAAGTGGGATCTCGGGAACATGGTGCCGCAGTTGAACACCGGCACCACCGACACGCAGATGGTCACCGGCCTGGTGTCCAACGTCGTCGGACAGATCTCCTCGCAGCTCACCGAGATCATCTGGACCATCAAGGAAGGCAAGGATCTGCGCATCAAACTCGAAGGCTTCAACGCACCCGGCTACGACGCACCGAAGCTGTCGGCCATGGCGAACGGGGTCTGAGCATGAACAGGCGCAGAAGGTCAAAGCTGTTGCCCGCCAACGACTCGGCGACCGTCGAGATGGCGTCGGCGCGAGCAACCGCACTTGAGTGCATCGCAGTCAATTTCGACGGTGAGGCCGGTTCGGTAGACCTCGGCTTCGACCCCGATCCCGCGACCGCACGGCTGATCGTCGCACTGTCCTGGTACGCGGCAGAATGCTACCGCCTCGCGTACCCCCATCAGACCTCGGAGCACGCAGCAGGCGCGCTCCGACTACTTGCAGCATCTCAATCACGTTGTGCTGCAACTTCATAAAAGGAGAATCACCATGGCCTACACCCCTCCCGATGTTCACCGCATCAGCAACCGACGCGGCACCCAGCGCGTGGTCGACCTCGGTTTCGTCGATCGCACCGGCATCTATCGCCTGCCGTCGGGCACCACGATCTCGGCGACCGGTGACGCTGTCGACCACGCCGGCCGCAAGATCGGCAGCAGCGTCGTCGTTCGCTCCGATGGCATGCTGTGCAGCGGACAGGCACAGGACGGGCTCGACTCGGCGGCCAACGCGTCGAACGCCAAGCATGCCGTGGACATGGCCTACCAGGCCGCCTACGACGCCAATCCGGACAGCTTCGACGCCAACCCCGCCGCGGTGTTCAGTGCCTGACGCCCTGCAGGCGGCGACCGAGAAAGCCCTCGGCCGCCGCCTGCCAAAGCGCCCACCATCCACGCCGGCGAGCAAAACCTCGGCATCCCTCACCGATGCGATCAGCAAGCACTACACACCGAAGGAGACAGCCAACGATGAGCAGCACTGACGCCACCATCGACAGCATCCAGACCGTCGCCGAACTCGAAGAGCGGATCCGCAACGGCGACACGACCATCACCCCTGCAATGCTCGACGACGCCGAACGCGCCGAGAAGTGGGTTCGCCTGCAGGACGAGGCCGCTGCACGGGCTCAGCAGCATGCACAGGCCGCAGAAAGCGTCGCCGCTACCGAGCAATTACACGCCGACTTCGCGCGGCTGGGCGGAGCTGACAGCACCGCGGCACGCAAGGCCTACGCCAAACTGGTCGCCGCTGTGGCCGAGCTGCACACCGAACTCGACGCAGTGGCCCATCAGCGCACCGAGTTGAGCAGGCGGGCGGCCGATCTCGACATCGTGCTGCAGCTCGACGACCTCGGCCGGGTCGCCGCGCTGACCTCCGACGAGTATGTCGGCTATGCGATCCGCGAGGCCGCGGGCGACTACCTCGGCGGGCTCAACAATCCGCACGCGCTGCACAGCGACAAGCAGGTCGCCGCCAGTGCCGAACGGCAGGAGGCCGCGGCAGCAGCCGAAGAAGCGCGCCGGGCCAAGGAGTTCGAGAACAGCGAGTCGGTCGTCGACGTCGGATTCGGCAACTACCGACGGATACATGTGTGACGGCACCACCGCCGCGCCCTCGCGCTGTCGAATGGCACGACACCGCGCAGGCGTTCGCCCTGGTGGCCCAGCGCCTGCATCCTGTCGACGGAGGCCTCGACGGGGTGCAGTTCTCCACCTATGACGACGCCATGTGCGCGCTGGCCGTCCTCACCGCCTACGCGGCCGACTGGCTGCAGGCGACCGAACCCGGCCAGGAGGCGCATGTCCTCGCGCAGCAATTGCGAGACTCGGCAAACCTGATCAGAGAGGTAGATGACATTGAGCCGCAAGGACTCTGACGACAGCAAGGCCGACGTGGTCCGACTTCGTCCCAGCGCCGGCCCGGCCAGCGGGATACCGGCCCGCGGGTACTCCTGGGAGCCGTTCAAGGCGAACAACACCGCGGCGGTCAAGCACGGCGCCTACTCCGAACGCGTCGTCGTACCGATGGCTGCCGAGATCGCCAACGACCTGATGGCCAAGCACGAACGCCTACGCAACCCGCTGTTCCGCGAATCCCTGCAGACATACTCGCGCGTCGCCGCTCAGGTGGAAACCCTCGAACGGCACGTCGCCGAGCATGGCCTACTCAATGACGACGGAAACCCCACTGGCGCAGCCGGGTTCTTACTCAAGGTCACCAAACAGTTGTCCAACCTCGCCAACGAGCTCGGCTTGACACCGCTGGCCAACGCTCGCCTCGGCAAGGACACCGCGGCAACACAATTCGACCTCGCCCGCGCGTGGGCCGCACAATCAGGGGATACCAGTGCCGACAACGACAGCGCCTAGCTTCGACGAGATCATCGCGCGTTCCAAGGGTGATGTCGGATTCTTCGCCGAACACGTACTCAAGACACCGCTCTTGCCGTACCAACTCGACATGTCGAGATCGCAGGCCAAGCGGCGTATCGCGTGCTGCGGCAGGCAGATTGGCAAGACCTGGTGGGTAGCCATCGAGGCCATCCACTACGCAGCGACTCGACCCCACTCGAAGGTACTCGTCGTCAGCGCGGGCGAGGTCGCCGCCCTACGCATCATCGAGATCTGCTCGCTGCTCATCGCGCGGTCACCACTATCTGGATCGGTCGTCAGCGACCAGAAGAGCAAGATCATCTTCTCGACTGGCGGACAGATCGAGTCGGTGCCGGCATCCGAGAAGCAGATTCGCAGCGCCTCAATCGATCTGCTCATCATCGATGAGGCAGGCCAGGTGCCGAACAGCATCTGGTATGCCGCGGAGGGCACTACGACGGCCCGCCCCGACGCTCGTTTCGTGATCACCTCGACACCCTGGGGCGGGCGTGACCACTGGTTCCGACTGTTGTGGCAGAAGGGCATGGATGCGCCCGACGGCGTGACGCGATCGTGGCACCTTCCATCGAGCGTGTCGCCCTTCGTCACCGAGGCCGATCTGGAGCGCAAACGCTCCGAGATGCCCGCGTACGCATTCGCGCAAGAGTACCTGGCCGAGTGGGTTGAGGAGGTCGGTGCCTTCTTCACAATCGACGAACTCGACGAGGCCAAAGCCTGCTACCAAATGGTCGACCCGATGACGGTCGCAGGTGACTACGGCGTCGTCGGAGGATTGGACTGGGGTATGGCTCACGACGCCAATGCCGTTGTCTATCTCGCCGCCCTGGGCGACGTCGACATCAACGCCGAACGGCACGGCCACGAACCTGTCTTCTGGATACCGGCGATCGAACAGCACTTCCGCATGGAGTACGCGACCTTCGTCGACCGACTCGTCGAGCACGCAAAACACCTGCGCGTGCAGCGGTTCATCTCCGAGACCAACGGCGTCGGCGCCATGCCCACCCAGGTACTCACGGACCGCATGCGCAAGCTCCCCGGCGCGCAGATGGTCAATGCAGTCACCACTACCGCAGCCCGCAAGAACGCCGGGTTCAGCCGCATCAAGGTGCTCCTACAGCAAGGCCGCTTGGTGCTGCCGAACCATCCAGACCTGCTGCGCCAGCTCAACGCGCTGACCTACGAGCAGACCGAGAGCGGGACGCTGAAGATCTCCGTACCCGAGAACATCGGCCACGACGACCTCGCGATGGCGCTCATGCAGGCCGCGACGACGATCCAGACCAACAGCACTCACTTCGCCCAAGCCTGGCCGTCAGCACTCGGTGGAAGCGGTGAGATCCTGACCACCGCCCGCGGCACCCACATCCCGCGCCGGCCGTCGACCTCGCCGAACGAGGCGATCTTCTGGGGCGGCAAGGGCACGAAGGTCTAGGTGGGTTGTCCCGACTCGGACGCAGCGTCGCGAGATACAGTGAAGTAGGCGCGCGACGGTTCCTCGTCAGCAATGGTCGCCTCGACCACGAAGAAGCCCGGCTTTGGTAGAGCCACTGGCGCGAGGTCAATCACGATGGGCGCAGTATTCCCCCGCTTCATCGCGCCGGGCTTTAAGCCGACCTGGAAGCCTGCCTCGAAGTGCGCATATACATCTTCGTCCTCGGCCGCCTTGACTTCAACCGTGAACGTGATCAACTCCCCGCTGTAGCCGACCGGCAACTCGATCAATCCTACAAGTACAACTTGCAACGGAGCTGGGTAGATTGGCCGATGGAATTGATTCACGCCGCCGCCCAGAACGAAGAGCAACCCATCTGCGACGCGGGCTGAATCAGCCAGCATCAGAGATGCGAACCCCATCAGAGCGAAATCAACTGTGGCGAGTACACGCTCGAATCCGACCCCCGACTTGATCCGCCTCCGATCGCCAGAACTTCATCGTGGAAGCCTTGCCAGTCGACCGCGAGCATGATTAGTCCGCGATCCCGATCGATGTCGACCACCTGAGCTGTTGATACATAGTCGGGCTCGTCTCCGGGTTCGGGCTGCACAGCGATGACCGTCTCGCCGACAGAGGGATCACGATGCCCGTTAAAGTCTCCAACCAGCGCTAGATACACACGACCATCGCCATGGGCCTGGTTTGGGTCGACCTCGACACGGTTCATCAAGTGTCGATGCAGAATCCTCACGTTGGCGTCCCTGTCAGTCATGCTGGAATCCTAATCTTCTCGTCCATACCAAAGGTAACGGCCAAGTCACTAGCTTGTTGTTCATCTGCATATTCAACGCCGATTGGGATGTCAAAGTGCCCGGGCGGCCCTGACTGGTGCCACTCGAACCCTGCGGCCTTCAACTCTTTCTCGCTGGCTACGGCGTAGTACTTGGCCTTTCTGTTTGCCATCGCTGCCGCTATAGCCTGCTCGATGGTAGATTCCACGGAATCCCCCTCCTCCCGAGTGGCTGACCATACCGAGACGGCATGGTAGCTGGGCGGGTCTCCTTCACCCTGTTCAGCACGTGCTGAGTCAATCGCAAAGTCACGGTTGGCATCACTGATGTTCCGCTCCGCATCCCACCGCCAGAGGCGAATGAAGACCCGCTCGCCGACTGCGAGATCGAGCCGCTTCGACGTGCGGTCAACTCTGGACATTTCCGCATGATCGTCGGACGGCAACGCGGCAGCCTCCAGCTCGAATCATCGTTGTCCCTTGCGTGTGACAGCCTACGTTGCACACGCGCGACCGATCGTCGACGACCGACAATTGATCACACCGTGATCACACACCACCCATAACGGGCCATAACGAGCCGACACAGCATCGGACTCGAAACCACCTCCGACCTGCACAGATCAGGACAAGGCGTCACTCGTCATCATCGTCCGATACGGGCTGATTCCGTCTTTTAATCCGCAGGTCCTCGGTTCGAGCCCGAGAGGGGGCACCATCGTGACCAGGCGATTCATCGAAAGATGGGTCGCCTGAGCTCGTTTGACCGCGTCGACGGCAGCATGAGCCACATGTCCTGGCACTGCTCGTGTGCACTGTGCACGCAAGGGGCCCCTGGCGATGTGGCTGATGTCCGCCTCTCGCGGAACTCAGGGCGCGGATGATGAAGTCCCGGTGGACGCGCCTGAATCACCAGCCGTACCCGACGATGATGCGTCGCCACCGCCAGCAGGGCCAGATGTGTCGGCCGAGGAGCCTTCGGCTGGACCGGAATCGGCTGCACTGCCGGCATCCGACGCGCCACCACCGTCTGACGCATCGCCGCCGGTCGAACCACTCTCGTCCCCGCTCCCCGCACTGCTCGACGATTCCGCACCAGCATCGCCACCGTCGCCAGAACCTGAGCCACCGCCCACGGTCGAACCGTCGGTACCGGCAGTCGTCGTGACCACAGCGGGCCCGGCAAGACCCTGGCCGTCGCCCCCGACAGCCGGCCCGTTGCTCGCCCCCGCGCCGAAATCGTCAGCATCGTCGGCCACGACGGTCTGCGATGACGTCAGATCCGGTCCGGGTCCGGCGACCCGCTCCCCCGTCGCCACCTCCGAGGACACCGTCACGCTGTAAGCCTGCGCCGAGACCGGAGCCGACGCCGAGACCGGAGCCGGAGTCGGAGTCGGCGTCGCCTGCACCGGCACCGCCGCGTTCTCGACCGTGGGGCGCTGCAGCGGATAAAAGGCCTCGGCCGCCTGATCCCAGCGATCAAGGTCGGCATCGGTGTAGGCGATGCCGAGTTCGTCGTAGACGAGCGCAACCAGCAGCGCGAGCGGATGGCGGCCGTCGTAGATGGCGTAGGTGGTGTTGCCGCTCTTGAGGAGCGTCGGGTCCCCGAGGTCATCGATGTCCCCGTAGGTTTGGTTGCTCATACCGTTGTGGATGGTCAGGAATCCCGCGAGGTCGACGAGCAACGACGACACCGGCCGGTACCAGACCCACTGGAAGTTGCTGACGGGGTCGCCGACGATGATCACCGACAACACCTCGGCGTCTCCGGTCTTCGCCGGATCGCGGGCGCCATCGGATTCGACGCCGATGGCCGTTGCGATCTGCGGGAGCAGCGGCATGGTGGCCAGCCACGACTTGATGCCCCAGGGACTGCGCGGATCCGAGGCCAACACGATCATCGAATCGGAATCGAGAAGTCCTTCATCCCAAGCTGTTTCCGCAGCGTTGCCGAGCGCGTCTGCGCCCTGCGAATAGCCGGTGTAGATGACGAACGGATGCGCACCGTCGGCGCCGTGCAGCGCCCGCATGATTTCCAGGTTGGCCGTCTCGGCCGCTTCCTTCGACGCGTCGTAGGTCGGCGAGAGAAGCGGCGAGGTACCTGATTTGCCGGCGATGATCGGCCAGAACGACTGCGCATAGTTGACGACCAGCGTGGTCCGTTTGCCCATCATCGGCGCGCTGCGAGTGATCAATGTCCCGTCGTCGGTGCCCGGCGTGATGACAACGATCGTGTCGGACGGATGAGTGCCGAAATGGTCCCGCGTATTGGCCGCATCGGTCGCGTCGTAGACGACGCCGTCGTCCTTGAGACCTTGGATGACCTGTGCGGTGTCGGTGGTGGCGAGCGCGGTGGGCACGATCGCTCCGCCCAGGCAGACCGCGCCGACGACCGCGGAGGTGACGGCTCGGCGCGATCCCGGTCCTCGATGACGCAAGACGCGTGGTTGTTCCAGCCGATGCCTGCCGCCATGCCGACTCAATGTGCGAGTTCCTTACTACTTCCGGACACCGACCGCCGTGGTCACGACAGCCAATGTGAAAACAACTAGTTTCAGAAATCGTAAGTGAGTTTGCTAACAAGAATCTGTCCTCCAAACGACCGAATTTTGCTAGATCACATCCGGCATCGTCACTGTTGAAGCAGCGGTTGACGCCGGAACCCGATGTCCGGCGAATGGCCTCACCTGCTCGTAGAGTCTCTTTCGTGAGCGCGCACGGGCACCTGATCGTCTGTGGGTTTTCGGGTATCGGCGTGCGCATCATCGAGCAACTGATCGCCTCCGGCGAGCGTGTCGTGCTCGTGGTGCGGGCGATGACGCCGGAACTCGACGCGGCGCTGCACAGTTGGGACGTCGAGTTGCATGTGGCGATCGTCAACATAAGCGACGTGCTCGTCGACGCCGGGATCGACGACGCACAGGCCGTCCTGTGCGTCGAGGACGACGAACTGTGGAACCTCGAGACCGCGCTGAGCGCGAACCGCCTGCGCCCCGACATCCGGGTCGTCACGCAGATGGCCAACACGACGGTGCGCGCCGAACTGGCTGAGGGCGGCACCCCCGGCGCCACCCTCGACATCGCCGATCTGGCGGCTCCGTCGGTGGTCGAGGCCTGCCTGGGTCATCCGGAGTGGCGGTTGACGATCGAGAACGTGCCGTTCGTCGCCGCTCAGGTGCAGGTGCCGCGGGCGTCGACGCTGCGGGACCTCTATGGGGATCTCGCGCCGGTCGCGGTGGCCTCCGAACACGACCGCGCCACGGCGTCGGTCGTCTCGTGCCCCGGCCGCGATCTCGCGGTCCGGGCCGGCGATGTCGCGACGATGTTCGGCACACCACGACAGTTCGCCGACCAGCGGGTGGACATCGGTGCCGCGCAGCCGGTTCCGGAACGGCCGGGCCGACGCCCAGTACATCCGCTGCGGACCGTCCATCACGCGGTGTCGTCGTTCGTTCAGGACGTCAACCCGAACTTCTTTCGGATGATCACCCTCCTGGCGACATTGCTCCTCTTGTCAACTCTGGTGCTGCGCTTCGGTTATCAGCGGCCGGGGATGTCGGTGCTCGACGCCATCTACTTCAGCACCGAGACGATTGCCACGGTCGGCTACGGCGACTTCAACTTCTCGTTGCAGCCCACCTGGCTGCGCATCTGGTCCATCGTGCTGATGTTCGCCGGCCTCACCACCACCGCGATGGTCATGGCGTTCCTCGCCGAACTACTGGTGTCGCGGCGCATATCGCAGACGATGGGTCGTCGTCGCGCTCGGTTCATGTCCGGGCACGTGGTGGTGATCGGGTTGGGCGCGTTCGGGATTCGGGTGGCCGCCGAAATCCGGTCCCGCGGTCACGACGTGGTGATCGTGGAGATCTCCACCGCCGACCGATACCTCTCGGCCGCACAGGATCTCGACATCCCCATCGTCTTCGGCGATGCCACGCTGACCGAGACGTTGCGTGACGCCGGAGTCGATCGTGCGTCGGCGGTCGCGGTGTTGACGAGCAACGACATGGTCAACGTCGAGGTGGGGCTCACGGCGCGAGGGGTGTTGGGCGACCGTTGGAACGACACCGCGGATCAGCTCGGGGTTCCCGTGGTGATGCGAATCTTCAACCGTTCGTTGGCCCATTCGGTGACCGCCCGGTTCGGCTTCCGGCATGTGCAGTCCACCGCGGAGTTGGCCGCGCCGTGGTTCATCGGGGCAGCGCTGGGACTCGAGGTGCTGGTCACCATGTCGGTGCGCTCGGAGTCCTTCATGGTGGGCCGCATGACCATCCATCCCGGGCAGGGACTCGACGGCGTTGCGATGCAAGAACTCTCCGCCAACACGCGGGTGGTGGCGATCGCCCGCGCCGACGGACACCTCGAGTACCCGCCGCGGCGTGGCACGAGTTTCGCCGCCGGTGACCGCGCGTATCTCCTTGGCCCCTATGAAGAACTGCTGTCATTGCTGGAACAGCAGCGGGGCGGCGCCGCGGCCTGACCGGTCGACGTCAGACGTTCGCGGCGACCTCGTTCACTGCGTCGACGGCGTCGACGAACGGCGGAATGAACCACTGCGCGCCCAGCACGCAACAGGCGTGACCGCCGTCCACCTCGAATCGGCGGGCACCGGGGATGCCGTCGACGAGCAGTTGCTGCCGCTCCGGTTCGACGACCCGATCGTGGGTGGAGACCACCACCGAGGTCGGTACGTCGATCTCGTCGAGCCATGGGCGCGAGTCGAATTCGCCCAGTCCGTCCCCGAATCGGCCCATCTGGTGCAGCGGTGTGGAGAAGAACTGCCGCATCGCCCACACGGTGGTGTGCGCGGTGGTGTCGTCGAGCCGTCCGGCCCGCGGACGCGGCAACAGTCGGTTGAGAGCGGTGAGCAGTCGGCCGGTCCGTCGGGCCTGGGCCTGGTGCGCGGGATCGCGGGTGGAGAAATACGGTCCGGTGGAACACAATACGAGGCCCCGGACGCGCTGCGGGTGGCGCCGCCAGGTCAGTTGCGCGATCCCGCCGCCCATGGAGAAGCCGGCCGCGGTGAACTGGTCGATGCCCAGCACGTCGGCGAGGGCGACGACGTCGTCGGCGCAGTCGGTCAGGTGAAAGTCGTCCGACCGGATGCCCCGGCCGTGCCAGCGTTGGTCCATGGTGATGACCCGATACCGCTGGTTGAGCGCCGGCACCGACGGATACCAACACAGCAGACCGGTGGTCAGCACCGAATGCAGCAGGAACACTGCGGGTGCGTCCTTGGGTCCGGAATCGGTGACGTAGGTGCTTCCGCGCCCCGGCAGGTCGACCAGCTTCCCGGCCGGCACGTCGCGGGCGGGATAGGGACGCAACACATGACCGAACGCGCGGCGGGCGCCGCGGACCAACTCTGAACTCACGCTCACACGGTACGCGAACCGTCTACGTGGATGCTGTGTGTTCAGCGGTAGTCGATGACGATGCGGCCCTCGATCTTGCCCTCCTCCATCCGCCGGAACACGTCGTTGATGTCGTCGAGGCGGGTGGTGGCGACGGTGGGTTTGATCAGGCCGCGGGCGTAGAAGTCGAGGGCTTCGGTCATGTCCTGCCGGGTGCCGACGATCGAGCCGCGGATCGTCAGGCCCTTGAGCACGACGTCGAAGATCGGTGCCGGGAAGTCGCCGGGTGGCAATCCGACGAACACGATGGTGCCGCCGCGTCGTGCCATGCCGATCGCCTGGCCGAAGGCCTGCGGATGGACCGCGGTGACCAGTACGCCGTGCGCGCCGCCGGTCTGCTCCACGATCGCCGCGGCGACATCTCCCTCGCGGGCGTTGACGGTCACCTCGGCGCCCAACTCGCGGGCAAGGTCGAGTTTGTCGTCGCCGATGTCGACGGCGGCGACCCGCATGCCCATGGCCCGGGCGTACTGCACCGCGACGTGTCCGAGCCCGCCGATGCCGGAGATCACAACCCACTGACCCGGCTTCGTCTCCGAAACCTTCAGTCCCTTGTAGACGGTGACCCCGGCGCACAGGATGGGCGCCACCTCCACCGGGTCGCAGCCGTCGGGGATGCGCGCGGCGAACCGCTCGTCGACCAGCATGTAGCTGCCGAACGACCCGTTGACCGAGTAGCCGCCGTTCTGCTGCTTCTCACACAACGTCTCCCAGCCGGTGCGGCAGTATTCGCAGTGCCCGCACGCCGACCACAGCCAGGCGTTGCCGACCTTGTCGCCGACGACGAGTTCGGTGACCCCGGGTCCGACGGCGACGACGCTGCCGTACCCCTCATGTCCCGGCACGAACGGCGGACTCGGCTTGACCGGCCAATCTCCGTGCGCAGCATGCAGATCCGTGTGGCACACACCCGAGGTCTCGAGTTTGACGAGTGCCTGGCCGTGGCCCGGGGTCGGCATGTCCAGTTCGGAGATCGTCAACGGTTCACCGAATGCGGTGACCACGGCCGCGGTGAAGGTCTCGTCTGCCATCGTCGGTACCTGCTTTCGCGAGAGGTGAATGGATCAGTCACCAGTCTCGGCGCTTGCGCGGTTCGACGGGTCCGTTTCCGCCGATACCGTCGCCTACTCGGGTCTCGTGACACAGAACACACGGCACGTGTCATGCTCATTGCATGATCGACATCGCCCGCCCCAAGGTCGAGGGCTCCGTCGCGACCGGCGACGGCCGGCGGATCGGATTCGCCGAGTTCGGCACGGCAACCGGTCGCGCGCTCTTCTGGTTGCACGGCACGCCCGGAGCCCGCCGACAGATTCCCACCGAGGCCCGCACTTACGCCGCCGCGAACGACCTACGGATCGTCGGGCTCGATCGTCCCGGCGTCGGGTCGTCGACGCCGCACCGCTACACGTGTGTCGCCGACTTCGCCCAAGATCTCGAGGCGGTCGCCGACGCTCTCGGCATCGATCAATTCGCGGTGATCGGACTGTCCGGCGGCGGACCGTACGCTCTCGGCGTCGCCCACGCCTTCCCGGACCGGGTGGTCGCGGCCGGTATCCTCGGCGGCGTCGCGCCCACCGAAGGACCCGACGCGGTCGGCGGCGGCGCGATGCGGCTCGGTCATGCGACGGCACCGGCACTGCGCTACGCCGGCGCCCCGATCGGCAAGGTGCTCAGTTCGGTACTGAGCGTCGCCCGTCCGATCGCCGAACCTGCAATCTCCATCTACGGCCGGCTGTCCCCGCAGGGTGATCGAGAGTTGTTGAAACGCCCCGAATTCCGGGCGATGTTCCTCGACGACCTGCTGCACGGCGGGTCGCGGCGGATGGAGGCGCCGTTCGCCGACATCGTCGTGTTCTCCCACGATTGGGGTTTCCGGGTCCGCGACGTGACGGTCCCGGTGCGATGGTGGCACGGCGACTGCGACCACATCATCCCCTACGCGCACGGCGAGCAGATGGTGTCACTGCTGCCCGACGCGAAGCTGTTCACCATGCACGGCGAGAGTCACCTCGGGGCGCTCGGCATGTCGGTGGACATCATCACCGAACTGATGGCCGTCTGGGATCAGCCGGCCTGAGCGCTTGGTTACGGGGCGGTCGTCGACAGGCCGACGGCGAGACCGAGCACCACGGCCATCAGTGCCAGCTCGGTCGCCGCGATGCGGATCGACTGCTCGTCGGTGACCTGATGTCGCGACGCCCGCGGCACCCACCGGCGACGATGCCGCGCGCCGAGCGCGATCAGCGCCGCGAGCCCGATCAGCTTGGCCAGCAACACCCGGCCGTAACCGGTACTGACCAGCGCACCCGGTCCGCCGACCTCGACGAGTCCGGCGATCACCCCGGTCACCGCGATCACCGCCACCGCCCACACCGCACGCGCCGAGAACGCCGGCAGCACGCTCGCCCAACCACGCCGGCCACGGACGGTCACGATCATCGCGGCCAGCGTGCCGCACCACCAGGCGGCCGCGAGTGCGTGCGTGCCGACCAATAGCGGCCCCCACGTGCGCTGGCCGGGGTGCCCGGCGATGGAGGTGGCCAGGATCCCGATCGCGGCCAGGATGGCCACGGTCAGCACCGGCGGGGTGGCGCGCCCGGTGAGCGCGACAAACGCGAACACCACGACGAGTAGCGCCGCGATCACCGAGATCGGTTCGGCGGCACCGCTGCTCACACTGTCGATGAACTGATTCACGGTGACCGATCGGGGTGCCTCGCCGGCCCGCTCGGCGGTTCGGATCCACGCCGCGACGAGCGAGGCACCGAGCCAGAGGCCGCCGGCCACCCCGATGATCGCGGTTGACGGTTCGGGTCCGATCTGCGGGAGCGCGCCGAGTCCGACCAGTAGCACCGCCGCACCGAGGGCGACCCCGGCCGGGATCGCGACGGCCTCGGGACCGGCGGGAGTGGCCAACACCCAACACAATCCGACCCCGATGAGGATCGCGAGCAGCCCGGCGCCCACCGCCGAGCCCCGGAGGTGCCGGGAACCGGTGTCGTGCGTGCGGTTGCTCGCGATACCCATCAGCGATGTCGGATCAGTGGGCGCGAGGCCGTCGGCTCCACCACAGCACGACGCCGAGTCCACCCGCGAGGATGACCAGCGCGCCCACGATGAACGGCCACAGCGGCGGTCCGTCGTCCGACGACGATTGGGCCGCGTCCACGGCCGGGCCGGGGGTACCGGAACCGGCGGTGGTCATCTCGAAGGTGCGCTGCCCCGAGACGGGATGCCCGTCGGCGGAGGTGACGCGATAGTTGATGACGTACTTACCGGCCGGCCCGAGTTCCCGCAGGCCGACGCTGATCGTCGGGCCGGTGACCGTCGGATCGCCCTCATGCCAGTAGTGATTGTCCGGGCCGACGACGTTGAGGACGTCGAAGGACTCCTGGATCGCCTCGTTGAAGGTGAGACTGACCCGGGTGGGTGCGGTGGACAGTTGCGCACCGTTGGCGGGATCGGAGGACTCGAGTTGGGAATGGGCTGACGCCACCGGGGCCGCGATGGTCGCGAGGATGCCCGCGACCATCAGCGACACGACGGCGAGCAGCCCGAGACGACGGTTACGCACCGTCGCCCCGCCCTCCGCGCGACCGGTTGAGTGCGGCGACACCGATGACCGCGCCGACCGCGCCGATGAGCAGCCCGATGCCGCCCAGCCAGCGGGCCGCGCTGTCGTTCGACGACGACTCCGCTTGCGGCTCAGCCGCTTCCGAGGTGGTGGTGGCTGCGGAACCGTGATGGTCGCCGCCCTCGGTACTCGCCGGCAGGGTCAGTGCGGGGGCCGGATGCTCCGGTTCCTCGCCACCGGGTTCGGTGGGCTGCGACCAGTCGACCTTCTCGCCGTCGGCGTAGGTCTGCACCGCGGGCAAGGACACCGACTCCTGCTCCGGGAACGGTCCGCCGGAGATGCGGAACTGGGCGAACTGCCCCACCGGAACGCCCGGGGTGCCCGGCAGCGCGGTCCAGGTGATGGAGCTGACCTCGTCGGTCGTCGGGTCCTTGACCACGTCGGACTTCCAGCCGGCCATCACCTCGGGCCGCGCCGACTTCAGTTTCGGCAGGGTGACGGTGAGCGAGGTGGTTGCCGCGGTGTCGGATTCGTTCGGCACGACGAGCGTGACGACGCCGTAGCCCCCCTGCGTCAGGGTCGGGGCATTGGCGGTGACGTGCGCGGAGGCACTGCCGATGCCGGCGAGCGAAGCGCTCGCCGCGATACCGAGGGCGGCCGCGGGCAGCGCGATCCGTCGGATGAGTGTGCGATTCATGAAATTGTCTTTCTGGTTCGGTGGACGCGGATGCGTGTGGCGATTACACCGACTTCACTCGATAGGTGAATCGGCCGTCGATCCGATGTCCGTCCCAGGTCCGAGCGTGGTAGCTGACCACGTAACGGCCTTCGCCCGCGTAGAGACTTGTCCGCTGGGCCACCGTCGCACCACGGACCGTCGCGCGACCGAGTTGCCAACTGCGCCCGGTGTTGTCGCGCACGGTGACCCACGCGTCGGGCAGCAGCGGCCGATCGAAGGTCAGCGTGACCGTGATCGGCGCGGCATACAGCGTCGCGGAGCGGCCCGGGGTGGACCGCAGCAGATCGGTGTGGGTGGCGGCGTCGGCCGTGCCGGCTCCTGCGAGGACGGCGACGACGACACCGATGAGCATGATCGACAGACGTCGGACGACGGGGCGCACGCAGGGTTCCTCTCGCGGCAGGTGGATGCCGCCGCAGTCGTGGTGCGGCGGACGGAACGGATCGGATCAGGCCGACACCGGCGGACCACGAACTCCGACACTGCCGACGATGACCGACGACGTGATGTACGGCGGGAACCACCGCACGGCAACGGCGGGCGGGGCGTCGACGCCCCGAGGTGGGATCAGCGAGCGGATGGTCGAGGTGATCCGCGCAAGAACCGTGGCGGCCGCGACGATCAGCACCGCGCTGAGCGGGATCGCGATGACGTGCGTGAGCAGCATCGGCAGCCACGCGTCGTGGTGCATGATCATGCCCGACGAGTTCCCGCCGACCATCAACGCCACGTGTGCGCCGATCTGGGCGGCGGTGAGCAGCGCGGTCGTCGAGCCGATTGCCGCGGGCAGCGACTGTCGACGTCCACCGCCGAGCGTGACGCCGACCAGCACGCCGATCGTTGCGGTGAGGAGCATCCCCGAGGTCGAGGGCAGTTCGTCGGCGGCCAGACCGTGGGCCGCGACGGCCACGAACGGCACGACGACCCCGGCGGCGACGCGCGTCGCGAGACCGGGCGACCGGTCGGGCGTCGCGGGTTGCATGGCGGCAATCCTAGGGCATGCCTCCATGCCCTGGTGTCGGCGGAATCCCCACGTCGCACCGGTCGGCAGTGAAAGAATGCTCGCATGCCGCACGCATCGACGGGTGTCGAGATTCGTGAGCTGTCCTCCCCTGCCGATCTCGCGGCGCTGACCCGGGTGTTCGACGACGTGTGGCGCCCCGATCCCAGTGACCGTCCGGTGAGCACCGACATGCTCCGGGCGCTGGCGCATGCGGGCAACTATGTGGCCGGCGCGTACGTGGGCGACCGACTGGCCGGCGGCAGCGTCGGCTTCTTCGCCGCACCCGCCGGCGAGACGCTGCACAGTCACATCACCGGGGTCGCCCGCGCGGGACGGGGACACAACGTCGGCCACGCGCTGAAGTTGCATCAGCGCGAGTGGGCGGCCGAACGGGGTCTGGCGCGCATCACCTGGACCTTCGATCCGTTGGTGGCCCGCAACGCCTACTTCAACATCGCCAAACTGGGCGCCGCGCCGAGCGAGTATTTGCGGGACTTCTACGGCGACATCCACGACGAGATCAACGCCGGCGACGAGAGCGACCGACTCCTCCTCACCTGGGCGCTCGATGCGACGCCGCCCGGAGAAACCGCCGAAACCGCCCACGACCTGCTGGAGGCCGGCGCGCACCTGGCGATCGACGGCCCCGACGACGACCCGAAAGCCGTTGACGGCGGCGACGCGGCGATGCTGGTTGTCCCGGTGCCCCGCGACATCGAGGCGATGCGGCGCAGCAATCCCGTTGCCGCGTCCCGCTGGCGCCGCGCTCTGCGCGAGGCCCTCACCCCGGCCTTCGCCGACGGCCCGCCCACCCACACCCGGTTCCTGCGGTCGGGGCACTACGTCATCACGACCGCGGCGTCCGCTGGTTGAGCGCGACGAGCGAGCGAAGCCGCCGGGCTGAGTAGCGACGAGCGAGCCTGCGAGCCCGACGCTAATCGAAGTCGAGCCCGACGCTGGTCGAAACCACACATCCGATGACCGGGTTTCGACAAGCTCAACCAACGAGTGACAGCTCAACCAGCGAAAGGATCGCTCAGCCGACCGACGGAAACGCGTTCCGCCGCAACGTGACCCGATACGTATAGTGCTCCGGCAGAAAGTAACTCACCGCCAATTCCACGGCGTCGCCGTCGGCATCGCTGTAGAGACGGTCGACCCGCAGCATCGAATGCCCTTCCGGACAATTCAGCAACTCGGCGACCGACGCGGGTGCGGCGGCGACCGTGATGGATTGCGCCGCTTCGACAATCGGGCGCTGCAGGTGCGGCTCCAGCAGCCCGATCATCGTGTAGGTGCTGGTCGCACCCTGCGCCAGTTCGGGACGCTCGAGCACCAGTCGGGCGATCGATTCGGGCCACGACACGTTGGTCACCACGAACGGGATCTCATCGTGGAAGCGTCGAAAGACCATGCGGTAGACCAGGTCCGTGTCGAGTCGCAGCCGACCGGAGGCCTCGAGGTCGACCCGTCGCGCCGGCGCCGACACGACCTCCATGGTGGTGTCGGCGGACAGATTCATCAGGTCTTCGATCGACCCAAGCTGCCGCAGGTAGCGTCCGCCGCCACCGTTCTCGTTCGCGAAGGTCCCGCGACCCGGCACGCGGTACACCGCCCCTTCGGCGACGAGATCCTGGAAGGCGCGGCGCACGGTCTGACGACTGAGCCCGAACTCGTCGGACAACTCCGATTCGGTCGGCAACCGGACACCGTCGGCGTAGCGCCCCTCGGCGATCTGCGTGCGGAGGGTCGCGGCGAGCGCCCGGTAGGCGGGTTCGGCGAGGTCGCGTTGAGTCATCCCGACAGATCCTATCGATCCCGGTGTCGCGATTGCGCGAACATCATCGGCACCTCCGACGCCATATTTGTACGGCCATTTTGACGAATGTACTTCGCTTCTGTCAAGACTTTCGTAATCTGCGTGAGTCTGGTAGGTGTTTCATACACACATTTGGCCGCACATTTGGTCGAGACCGAGATCGAGGTTGATCGTGCAGATACTCCCCCGCCGCGCCGTACTGGTCGCGCCCGCCTCCGATGACCGCAAGGCGCGCAAAGCCCTGGCGTCCGCCGCCGATGAGGTCGTCCTCGACCTCGAGGACGCCGTCACACCCGCCAACAAGGACAGCGCCCGCGCGGCCGCCGCCGAGCTCGTCGCCGAATTCGGCGGCAACCGGGCGGTGTCGATCCGCATCAACGCCTTCGGCACCGAGTGGGTCGACGACGACCTGGCCGCCTGCGCGGCGATGGGATCACTCACCTCGGTGGTGCTCCCGAAGGCGGAGTCGGCCGCGCAGATCGTCGAGGTCGCCGACCGGCTCGGCGACGCGCCGGCCCGCATCCAGGCGCTGGTGGAGACCCCGATCGGCATCCGCGACGTCGCGGCGATCTGCAGCGCGTCGGATCGTTTCGACGCGGTGATCATCGGCTACGCCGATCTCGGTGCGGCACTGGGACGTCCGACCACCGCACCGCAATCGGTGTGGCATCCGATCCAGGACGCCGTCCTCGTCGCTGCGCGCGCCGCCGACATCTCGGTGATCGACGGGCCGCATCTGACCATCGCCGACGACGAGGGTTTCCGCTCGGCCAAGCGGTGGGTCCGCGACCTCGGCTACGACGGCACCTGGGTGATCCATCCGGCACAGATCGATTCGGCCGCAGATATTTTCACCCCCACCTCCGACGCAGTCGAGGACGCGCAGCGGGTGATCGAGGCGCTCGACGAGGCTGCCGCCCGCGGCGACGGTGCCGCCAAACTCGACGGTCGCATGCTCGACGAGGCACTCGCCGTCTCGGCACGCCGCGTGCTGGCCAAGGCAGGTCGGGCATGAGCGAGAACGTGATCGCGGTCGGCGGACCCTATTTCGACGATCTCAGCATCGGTCAGACCTTCGACGACGCACCGTCGGTCACCCTCACCTCGGGCATGGCAGCCACGCATCAGGCGATCCTCGGTGATCGACTGCGTCTCGCGCTCGACGACACCCTGGCCCAGCGGGTGACCGGGCGCGAGAAGCCGCTCGCCCACCCCGGGTTGGTCACCGACCTGGCGATCGGCCAGTCCACGCTGGCCACCCATCACGTCAAGGCCAACCTCTTCTACCGCGGCCTACGGTTCCTGAGTTTCCCGCACATCGGTGACACCCTCACCACCACAACCGAAGTCGTCGGGCTGCGAGAGAACAAGCCGAAGCCCGGCCGCGCCGCCACCGGACTCGCCGCACTGCACATGATCACCGTCGACCAGCACGATGCGGTCGTCCTGGACTTCTACCGTTGCGCGATGTTGCCGCTGTCACCCGCCGCCGATCCCGATCGCACACCACACGCCGACGACCTCTCGACCATCGGACCGGCCGCCCCGATCGATCCGGTCCTGCCGGACTGGAAGTTCGACACCTATCGCAGCGACGTTCGCGGACAGCACTTCTCGACCGACCTCACCGGCAACGTCTACCGGTCGAGCGGCGACGTCGTCTCCAGCGCACCCGAACTGGCGCGGCTCACCCTGAATATCGCGGCGACGCATCACGATGCGCGGGTGGGCCAGGCAGGTCGACTGGTCTACGGCGGGCACACCATCGGACTGGCTCTGGCACAGGCGAATCGGGCCCTGCCGAATCTGGTGACCGTCCTCGGCTGGGACTCCTGCGACCACACCGGTCCCGTCCACGAGGGCGACACCCTCACCAGCGAACTCCATGTCGAGGACGCGACCGCAGCCGACCGTGGCGGTGTGCTGACGTTGCGATCGCTCGTCGTCGCGCACGAATCCGACGGCACCGAGCGACCGGTGCTCGACTGGCGCTACCGCGCTCTGATGGCCTGACCCGAGGAGACCTACCGTGACTGCCGAACAACCGAAACCCCTTGCCGGACTGCGAGTCATCGAAGTATCGAGTTTCGTCGCCTCCCCGCTCGCCGGTCTGACCCTGGCACAGCTCGGCGCCGACGTCACCCGTATCGACCCGATCGGCGGCGCCGCCGACGTGAACCGCTGGCCGGTCACCGCCGACGGCGCGTCGATCTACTGGACCGGACTCAACCGCGGCAAACGCTCGATCACCGCCGACCTTCGCAGTACCGAAGGACAGGAACTGGTGCGGCGCTTGGTAACCGAACCCGGCGACGGTGGCGGTATCCTGCTCACCAATCAGGCCGGCCGATCCTGGATGAGCCATGAGTCGCTGGCCGAACTCCGGTCCGACGTGATCACCTGCGAGATCCTCGGGCGAACCGACGGCACCCCCGGAGTCGACTACACCGTCAACGCCGCGCTCGGGTTCCCGTCCATCACCGGTCCGACCGATCACGCCGGTGTGGTCAACCACGTCCTGCCCGCGTGGGATGTGGTGTGCGGACTCTATGCGGCACTAGCTATCTCGTCGGCCGTGCAACGTCGCAGCGCCACTGGCACCGGCGCCCACATCACGCTGCCACTCGAGGACACCGCACTCGCCATCGCCGGCACGCTCGGCTACCTGACCGAGCCGCAGGTCAACGGCAGCGGCCGTGAGGGCACCGGGAACGACATCTACGGCACGTACGGAAGGGATTTCGCCACCTCCGACGGCGGACGGTTCATGATCGTCGCACTGACCCCGCGACATTTTCGCGAGCTCGTCGAACTCACCGGCGTCGGCGATGCCGTCGACGCCGTCGAGAAGGCACTTGACGCCGACTTCCGCAGCGAGGCCGACCGATTCACCCACCGCAAGGTGCTCAACGGGCTGTTCGAGCCGTGGTTTGCGCGGCACACCACTGCCGAAGTCGCTGCAGCGCTGGATGACTGTGCCGTGCTCTCCGAGCAGTACCGCACCTTCGACGAGGTCGTCGCGAGCGGTCTACTGACACGCAATCCACTGTTCGCCGAACTCGACCAGCCGACGATCGGCCGGTATCTGGCCGCCGGTCTCCCCGCGCAGTTCGACGGTGAGCACTACCGGACCGGACCGGCACCGGAGTTGGGTGCGGATACGCCGTAGATCGGAGTCGCGGTCACGGGCCCTTCGTGGCTCGGCTATCGCCTCGCACCTCAGGGATCGGGAGGCCGTCTATCGCCTCGCACCTCAGGGATCGGGGAATTTCCGCTGGCTGAGGAGCGACGAGCGAGGAACGAGCCCGACGCGTCACGAAGCCCCCTGGTGACCCGAATCAGGGGGCCGGCGACACGTCAATCCTCTTGCAGCTCCGCGAGAATCGCCTCGGTGTGCTCGCCGAGGGCGGGCACTGGGCCCATCCGCAGTTCGACGTCGGCGAAGGTCATCGGCGGCAGGACCGCGCGGATCGGGCCGGCTTCGGTGTCCACCTCACGCCAGCGGTCGCGCTCACGCAGCTGCGGGTGGTCGACGACGCCGTCCAGTTCGCGGATCTCGGCGGCGGGCACGCCTGCTGCGGCCAGCTTGCGGTCGAGGTCATCAGAGGTGAAACGTTTGGTCTCGGCGGCGATCTCGGCGTCCACCTCGGCCCGTCGGGCGACCCGGTCCATGTTGGTCGCGTAGCGCGGGTCGTCGGCCAGGTCGGAACGATCGAGCACGTCACGCACCAACACCTGCCAACCTCGGTCGTTCTGCACCCCGAGCAGGATCTCCCCGTCGCGGGTCGGGTACCGGTCGTACGGGACGATCGCCGCGTGCCCGACGCCGGACCGCGCGATCTGCCGATTCCCGTTGAGCCGCATGTACATCGGGTGACCCATCCACTCGACGGTGGCGTCGAACATGGACACCGCGACCGAGGCCCCGACACCGGTGACACCGCGTCGCACCAGTGCGGAGAGCACCGAGGTGAGTGCGTACATGCCGGCGGCGATGTCGGAGGTCGGGATGCCGGTCTTGGCGACCTCGTCGGCGCTACCGGTCACCGAGATCAGTCCGGCCTCGGCCTGCACCAGCATGTCGTAGGCCTTGCGATCCCGGTACGGGCCGCCGTCGCCATAGCCGGACATGTCGACGACGATCAGCGCGGGATGATCGGCGCGCAGTACGTCGGCCGCCAGCCCCATCCGCGCGGCCGCGCCGGGCGCGAGGTTCTGCAGGAAGACGTCGGCGCGGGCGATCAGGCGATGCAACACGTCGAGATCGGTGTCGGTCTTGAGGTCGAGCGTGATCGATTCCTTGCCGCGGTTGAGCCAGACGAAATGCGACGCGAGACCGTTGACGGCATCGTCGTAATTGCGGGCGAAATCGCCCTCACCCACCCGTTCGACCTTGATAACACGCGCACCGAGGTCGGCGAGGTGACGGGTCGCGAGCGGCGCGGCGACGGCCTGTTCCAGCGCGACGACGGTGATCCCGGACAGGGGCAACGGTTGTTCTGCAGCGTCCACCGGGCCACGATCGCCCGCGCCGCCCGTGGAGGTCAATCCCGACACCATAGGTACTTCCTCATCGACCGTGAGCCGGACCCGCATTGTCTGTGTGCCACTCGTCATGATCAAGTGGAAGTTGTGGCCCGCAACTGTTCGGGCGCAGAGCGGATGTCAGCGGCCGATGCGGCTGTCGGCAGGAGGTGAACGTGACCACGACGATCGAGATCACCGGACATCGTCAGAAGGAGTCCTGGGCGCAGAAGGTGCTGCCGCCGGTCGAGGAGGTGCGCCCCGGCCTGTGGTCGATCCCCGTGCCGATGCCCGGCAACCCGCTGCGCTATGTACTCGTCTACGCGCTGGTGCTGCCCGACGGGATCGCACTGATCGACACCGGCTGGACCGCCGACGAATCGTGGCAGGCGCTCGTCGACGGCATTCGCGCCACCGGCCACGACATCACCGACGTCAGGCACGTCTCCATCACCCACCTGCACCCGGACCACTTCGGGCTCGTGCCGCGGCTTCTCGAACACACCGATCCGGTCATCGCGATGCACCGCAACGACGCCCGTCACCTGCGGTATCACAACGACGACGAACTGGCCCGGCAGCTCGCGGACATGCAGGCCGAACTCGACATCATGGGCGCTCCCGTCGAGGTCGCCGAGACCGGCTTCGTCGGCTTCGCGCGGATGCCCAAGGGCCGAACCATGGACGTCGAACTCGACGACGGCGACCCACTGAACCTGCCCGGCTGGAACGTGCGCGCCCTGTGGACACCGGGTCACACCGCCGGCCACCTGTGCTTCATCGATGAGGACGCCGGGGTCATCTTCACCGGCGATCACCTGCTGCCCCGGATCAGCCCGAACATCTCCACCAACGCACTGCAGCTGGCCAACCCGCTCGCCGACTACCTCGTGTCGCTGGCCCAGACCGAGCAGCTGCCCGATGTCGAGGCGCTGCCGTCACACGAGTACCGCTTCCGCGGGCTCGCCGACCGCGTCACCGGGCTACTCGAACACCACGAGGAACGACTCGCCGAGATCACCGCGGCCGTCGCCGCCGAACCCGAATGCACCGCCTGGGACGTCACCCGCTCGGTGACCTGGTCGCGACCATTCGAACAGCTGTCGGTGGACCTGAGCCGGATGGCGCTGCGGGAGACCCACGCACACATGGTCGTCCTCGCCCAGCGGGGCGTGCTCGTCTCCTCCGACGGCGTGCCCAACCGCTGGTCGCCGGCCACCGCATCGACAACTTCCACCCCCACCACCATCAAGGAGAGTGCCCGATGAGCGCTGTGCTCACCGAGTTCGCCGACGGCGTCGCCGTCATCACCATCAACCGGCCGGAAGCGCGCAACGCCGTCAACGGTGAGGTCGCCGAGGGCATCGCGGCAGCGATCGACGAACTGGACGCCCGCGACGACCTGACTGTCGGCATCCTCACCGGTGCCGGCGGTACCTTCTGTTCCGGCATGGACCTCAAGGCATTCACCCGTGGCGAGCGTCCGAACATCGAGGGCAAGGGCTTCGGCGGCCTGACCGAGGCCCCGCCGAGCAAGCCGCTGATCGCCGCCGTCGAGGGCTGGGCGCTGGCCGGCGGTTGCGAACTCGCGCTGAGCGCCGACCTCATCGTCGCCTCACGGGAAGCCAAGTTCGGCATCCCGGAGGTCAAGCGCGGCCTCGCTGCCGCGGCCGGTGGCCTGCTGCGCCTCCCCAAGATCCTCCCGTACCAGCTCGCGATGGAGATGGCGCTGACCGGCGATCCGATCACCGCCGAGCGCGCTGCCGAGTTCGGTCTGGTCAATCGGCTCACCGAGCCGGGCGAGGCACTGGCCGGCGCCCGTGAGCTCGCGGCGACCATCGCGGCCAACGGCCCGCTCGCGGTGCGTGCCACCAAGCAGGTGATCGCGATGTCCATCAAGTACACCGACACCGACCTCATCAAGGGACAGTGGGAGCATCTCGGGCCCGTGTTCGCCTCGGATGACGCGCAGGAGGGTGCGAAGGCGTTCGCCGAGAAGCGCTCTCCGCAGTGGACGGGGAAGTGACCGGCGTACTGGGCTGAGGTCCTACGATCAGACGGTGGACCTGCACCTCGTCACCTACTTCGTCGCGGTGGTCGATCATGGCGGGATCACCAAGGCGGCCCAGTCGCTCTACATCTCGCAACCGTCGCTCTCGCAGGCCATCCGCACGCTGGAGCGACGCCTCGGCGTCACCCTGTTCGACCGCAGTGGCCGACGACTCGAGCTGACCGACGCCGGACGCAAGTTCGACGTCGCGGCCCGCCGCATCCTGCTCGACGTCGACCGGGTGAAGACCAAGGTCGAGGCCGTCCGCGAACTGCGCGCCGGGCGGGTCGACATCGTCACCTACGCCGCATTCAGCATCGATCCGCTGGTCGAGATGATCGCCGCGTTCCGGCAGCGGTTCCCGCGACTGTCGGCGCACGTGATCGCTGCCGACGGCCCTACCGGCGTGCTGACCGCACTACGTCACGGCGACGCCGAGATCGGCGTCATCGACACTGCCGCCGACCACGCGGCGTTCACCGCGATCCCGCTCGGCGAGCAGGACCTCGTCCTCGCCGGCACCGATGTGGTCGCCGCAGGCTGGTCGGACCCGATGCCGCGCGCCGCCGTCCGCGAGATCCCGCTGGTCGTCGACGTCGGCAACCCCAACAGCGCCTCGTTCCTCGACGAGGTGCTCGACGACGACGCCGCCAACGTCGTCATCGACTGCGCCCATCCGCCCGCGACCTGGGAGCTGGTGTCCGGTGGTGTCGGGGCGACGATCCTGCCGCGCACGGTTGCCGAACAACAACTCCCGAACGCGCACCTACGCGGGCTCGACCCGCCACTCCGCCGGCCCTACGGACTGGTACTGCGCTCGACGCATCCGTCGCCGGCGGCGATGGCGTTCATCGCCGTCGCTCGCGGTCTGCACGAGATCGACTCGGATGCAAACGAATTCGGAGAGTGGTAGGCGCTCATGGAATTACGTCAGATCGAGTACTTCCTCGCTGTCGTCGAACACACCGGCATCGGCGGCGCGGCCTCAGCCCTTGGAGTGGCGCAACCGACTGTGTCCCAAGCACTTCGAGCGCTCGAACGGGAACTGGGGGTACAGCTGTTCCATCGCATCGGCCGTGGCATGGTCCTCAGTTCGGCGGGTCGCACCATGGTCGGCCCGGCGCGGCAGATGATGCGCGACGTCAACGCCGTCGGCGATCTGCTGGCCGCCTCCGAAGGTGAATTGACCGGGCGCCTCGACATTCTCGCGTTCCCGGCTACCGCCAGCGGGACGATCGTGGAGTTGATCGAGGAGTTCCGTCGCCTCTACCCCCGGGTCACGGTGCGCTTCGGCGACCTGCGCGACGAAACACAGGCGGCGGCGATGATCGAGGACGGCCACTGCGAGTTCGCGGTGGCGCACCCGCCGATCGCCGGCGATGGGCTCGAGGTGGTGATCCTCGGCGAGCAAGAGTACGTGCTGGTGTATCCGCCCGGCACCGACGTGCCGGAGGGGCCGATTCCGTTGCAGGAGTTGCCACTGCACCCGATGGTGTTCGTGCCGCGAGGACAGTCGGTGGCCGACGAGATCGAGGAGACGATCCGCGTATCCGGCGCCCGCCCGCCGCTGGCGGTGCTCGCCGAACACCGCGAAGAACGAATGCCGATGGTACTGGCCGGGATCGGCGGTTCCATCCTGGAACGCGCGGTCGCCGAATCGTTCGCCGATCGCGCGGTGATCCGGCCGATCGAGCCCCGCTTCTTTCGGCCGTACGCAGTGGCTTACGATCCGGCGACGTTGTCGCCGGTGGGACAGGCGTTCGTCGAATTGGTCCGCGAGAGCATCCCGTCACCACAAATCGGGACGTAAATAACGCCCATTTCAGCCGCATTGAGGTCGCATGCGACCTCGTCCTGGTTCCGCGACCTCAGCTGACGTCGATGTTCCGAGATGAGGTCGCATGCGACCTCATCTCGGATTCACGTCAGCTGACCCGCTCGAACACCGCGGCCAGACCCTGGCCACCGCCGATGCACATGGTCTCCAGCGCGTAGCGGGCTTCGCGACGCTGCAGTTCACGAGCCAGCGAGGCGAGCATGCGCCCACCGGTGGCGCCTACCGGATGGCCGAGCGAGATGCCCGATCCGTGGATGTTGGTGCGCGCGAAGTCCGCACTGTCCGCAGAGAATCGACCGAAGCCCCACTCGCGCGTCACGGCGAGGGCCTGCGCGGCGAAGGCCTCGTTGAGTTCGATGACGTCGATGTCGGACAGCGTCAAACCGGCTTGCGCCAAAGCCTTTTCGGTCGCGGGGACGGGACCGATGCCCATCGTGCGCGGCGGTACGCCGGCCAAGCCCCAGGACACGAGGCGTACCAGTGGCCGCAGTCCGTGCCGTTCGGCAACCTCGGGTGTGGTGACGAGGCACATCGACGCGGCGTCGTTCTGTCCGCTGGCGTTGCCCGCGGTGACGGTTGCCGCCTCGAGCGTCTTGCCCATGATCGGCTTGAGCTTGGTCAGCGCCTCGATCGAGATGTCCGGGCGCGGATGCTCGTCGGTGTCGATGATGTCCTCACCGCGCCGACTGCGCACGGTCACCGGAATGATCTCCTCGGCGAGGATGCCGTCCTTCTGCGCACGCACGGCGCGCTGGTGCGACTCGAGGGCGAGTTCGTCCTGTTCATCCCGCGAGATCTCGTACTGCTCGCGCAGGTTCTCGGCCGTCTCGATCATGCCGCCGGGCACCGGGTAGTTCTTGCCGCCCGCGGTCGACCGCGCGCGAACCAGGCTGTCGTGCATGGCTATTCCGCTGCGCGCACCGCCCCACCGCATGTCGGTGGAGTAGAACGACGCATTGCTCATCGATTCGGCGCCACCCGCGACGACGATCTCGTTGTTACCCGAACCCACCTGATAGGCCGCCTGGATCACCGCTTGCAAGCCCGAGCCACAACGGCGGTCGATATGCATGCCGCCCACCGTCGTCGGCAGTCCGGCGTCGAGTGCGACAACCCGACCGATGGCCGGCGCCTCGCTGTTGCCGTTGCAGTGACCGAGGATCACATCCTCCACCAGCTCCGGGTTCAGCCCGGTGCGGTCGAGTAGTCCGGTCAGCGCGGTGACGCCGAGGTCAACGGCGGTGAGACTCTTGAACATGCCCCCGTAACCGCCGATCGGGGTGCGGACGGGTTCACAGATGACGACGTCGGACATTGTGTGCTGCCTTTCGTTCCGGGAGGAGTTCAACACGTTCACGATCACATGAACCGGCCGCCGGTCACCTCGAGAACCGTGCCGGTCATGTACGACGACATGTCGGACGCGAGAAACAGTGCGACACTGGCGACCTCGGTGACCTCACCGGCTCGCTTCATCGGGATCTCGGCCATCTTCTGATCCCACGCCTTCTGCGGCATCGCCTCGGTCATCGCCGAGCGGATGAGGCCGGGCTGGATGGCGTTGACGCGCACACCGTGATGCGCCATCTCCTTGGCGGCGGCCTTGGTCATGCCGACGATGCCGGCCTTGGCGGCGGAGTAGTTCGTCTGGCCGACCATGCCGACCTTGCCGGACAGCGACGAGATGTTCACGATCGCACCCTTTTTCGCCTCCCGCATCACCGCGGCGGCCTTGCGGGTGCCGTTCCAGGTGCCCTTGAGGTGGACACCGATGACGAGGTCGAAATCCTCTTCGGTCATGGTGCGCATGGTGGCGTCACGGGTGATACCGGCATTGTTGACCATCACGTCCAGCGAGCCGAAGCCGTCGAGGGCATCGGCAATCAACGAGTCCATGTCGGCGGACTCGACGACGTTGCAGCGCACCGCCCGCGCGACGTCGCGGCCACCGAGTTTGTCGGCCGCGGCCGTCGCCGCGTCCAGGTTGAGATCACCGAGCACCACGCGTGCACCAGCTTCGACGAAGCTGCGGGCGATCTCGAATCCGATGCCCTGCGCGGCGCCGGTGATGACCGCGGTCCGGCCGTCGAGCAACGAGGTGGGCGTGGGTGTCGACATGTTCGGTGTGTTCCTCTCGTATGGTTCCGGTCTGAAATCTACCGGCGGATGACCGAAATGAACCCGTCGCCGACCATACGAAGCGACTATCGGACAAGGTCGCCGATTCGTATTGGACACCACCCCGATCAGAGCGAACAGTGAGGTCATGACCTCTGCAACGACCGCCACCACCGGTACTTCGCAGGTGAGCGCCGAGGACTTCGCCGACATCCTCGCCGCCACCCGCTCGTTCGTCCGGGACGCCGTCGTCCCCCGCGAGCAGGAGATCGTCGACGGTGACGCGATCCCCGACGACATCCGGCAGTCCGCGAAAGACATGGGCCTGTTCGGGTATGCCATTCCGCAGGAATGGGGTGGCCTCGGACTCGACCTCACCCAGGACGTGGAGCTCGCGATGGAGTTCGGCTACACCTCGCTGTCACTGCGCTCGATGTTCGGCACCAACAACGGGATTGCCGGGCAGGTCCTCGTCGGATTCGGCACCGACGAGCAGAAGTCGCAGTGGCTGGAGAAGATTGCTTCGGGTGAGGTCGTCGCATCGTTCGCGCTGACCGAGCCGGGCGCTGGTTCCGATCCGGCGGGGCTGCGCACCAAGGCCGTTCGCGACGGCGACGACTGGGTGATCGGCGGCGAGAAGCGCTTCATCACCAATGCACCGCTGGCTGACCTGTTCGTGGTCTTCGCCCGCACCCGCCCCGCCGACAAGTCCGGCACCGGGATCGCGGTGTTCCTGGTACCCGCCGACACTGCCGGTATCACCGTCGGGGCCAAGGACCGCAAGATGGGCCAAGAAGGTGCGTGGACCTCGGACGTGCACTTCGACGACGTCCGCGTGCCCGGATCGGCGCTGGTCGGTGGCAGCGAGGATGTCGGCTACCGGGCCGCCATGACGTCGCTGGCCCGAGGTCGTGTGCACATCGCCGCGCTGTCGGTCGGTGCCGCGCAACGCGCCCTGGACGAATCGGTGGCGTGGGCCGCGACCGCCACGCAAGGCGGCACCCCGATCGGCGAGTTCCAGTTGGTGCAGGCGATGCTCGCCGACCAACAGACCGGCGTGATGGCCGGCCGCGCGATGGTCCGCGACGCCGCCCGTGCGTGGGTTGACGAGACCGACCGTCGTATCGCGCCGTCGGCGGTGAAGCTGTTCTGCACCGAGATGGTCGGCAAGGTCGCCGACCTCGCCGTCCAGATCCACGGCGGCAGTGGCTATATGCGCGACGTGCCGGTCGAACGCATCTACCGTGACGTCCGGCTGCTCCGCCTCTACGAGGGCACCAGCGAGATCCAACGCCTGATCATCGGGCGTGGGTTGGTGAAGAAGGCCTCCGCCGGTAACGCCCGTTGAGCGTGTCCCCTCCGCTGACTGAGCGTGTCCCCTCCGCTGGTTGAGCCGTGAGGAGCGATAGCGACGAGCGTGTCGAAACCGTCGCAAGTTCATCTGCCAACTCGGCTGCGGTGTAACTGATTTCAACGAGCCACGAAGGAGCTGGTCACCAGCCCTTCGTGGCTCGTCGCTAGCGCTCCTCACACCTCAGGGATCGAAGGGTGCAGCGGTGGTGCAGGTTCCGCGACGTCGCCGGGGCGACCGGAAGGGTCAGACGCCGGCCAACTGCTCTCGCAGCGCGACCTTCTGGATCTTGCCCGCCGCCGAGGTGGGCAGCGAGTCCACGACGACCGCGTCGCGGATCTTCTTGTACGGCAACACCTGTTCGGCGACGAAGGCCATGACGGCGTCCTCGTCGATTCGGTGTCCTGCCTTGGGGACGAGGAAGGCGACCGGTTCCTGCCCGACACTGCCGGCCTCACGCCCGACGACGGCCGCGGCGGCGATGTCCGGGTGGGTGACCAGGATCTCCTCGAGCTCACGCGGGTACACGTTGTAGCCCTTGTAGATCAGCATGTCCTTGGCGCGATCACAGATGTAGAGGTAGCCGTCGTCGTCGCGGTAGGCGATGTCGCCGGTGTCGAGCCAACCGTCGACGTACTGGGCGGCGGTGATCTCTGGGTGATTGAGGTAGCCGCCGGTGACCTGGGGTCCGCGGACCCACAGCTCTCCGCGCTCCCCTGCCCCCAGTACTGCACTCGGATCGTCGACCGAGCGGATCTGCACCTCGGTGTCGAAGACCGGCAAACCGACACTACCCATACGGTATTCGCCGCCATCGGTGAGCGGCGCCGAGGACACCAGACAAGTCGCCTCGGTCAGCCCGTAGCCCTCGACAACCGAACCCCCGGCGAAGGCCTTCTGCAGGTGCTCGAGGGTGACCCGGTCGATCGGTGCGGCCCCCGACGAGACGACCCGCACCGACGACAGATCGCGCGTCGCGACGTCGGGATGGGTGGCCAGCGCGTGCCACATGGCGGGGCTGCCGGTGACGTAGGTGGCGCGATACCGCTCGATCAGCTCCAGCATCCGAGCCGGATCGAACCGCCCCGCAAGGACTTGCGTTGCGCCGCACAGCAACAGGAACGACATGTTGATCAGCGCGTGCGCATGGAACAGCGGCGACACCACCACACTGGCGGCATCCCCGGGCACGACACCACGTTCGGACGCACCGTCGCGCTTCTCGAGATGCACCAGACCACCATCGCCGACCACCACCGAATGCCCGGCACGCCAACCGATCATCTGGGTGGCATTCGCGATCACATTGCGGTGCAGTACCCGAACACCTTTGGAGACCCCGGTGGTTCCACCGGTGAACGCCAGGTGCGCGACATCATCGCTCGTGATCGAAATGGCCGGGGCGGCACCATGTCCCGCGATGAACTCATCGAGATCGGCATCCACGGTGACGATGGTGGTCAGCGACGTCCCGTCGGCCGCCTCCCGAAGCAGCCCACTCTGCGAGGTCTGGGTGAACGCGGCCACCGCATCCGTCTCCACGATCTGCCGACGCAGTCCCGGCGCCGGCTGCAACGGATTCACCAGTGTCACCGTGGCACCGGACCGCAACGATCCGTAGTAGGCGACGACGAACTCGATGCTGTTCGACAGGTGCAGCAGCACCACGTCGCGTTCGGCGACACCGGCCGCTCGTAGCGCTGCGGCCACCGCGGCCGAACGCTCGTCGAGATCGGCGTAGGTCAGCATGCGATCGCCGTCGACCACCGCGGCGCGGTCGCCGTAGAGTGCGGACATGCTCGCCGGGAGCACCGCCATGCTGACGGCGGGATAGTTGAGAACTGTTGCGGGTTCGCCCATCAGCGCGGCGCCATCCGGATGGCGCCGTCGAGGCGGATCGTCTCGCCGTTGAGGTAGCCGTTCTCCAGGATCGACACGGCGAGCTGACCGAACTCGGCCGGATTCCCGAGCCGTGACGGGTTGGGCACGCTGGCTTCCAGTCCGGCGCGGACGTCGTCGCGCAGACGGGCAAGCAGCGGGGTGTCCATGATGCCCGGTGCGATGGTGTTGACCCGAATGTTCTTGCTGGCCAGGTCGCGTGCGGCGACGACGGTCATGCCGACGATGCCGGCCTTCGACGCACTGTAGTTGATCTGCCCGATCTGCCCCTCGAAGGCGGCGACCGAAGCGGTCATCACGATGGCGCCGCGTTCACCATCGAGGGCATCGAGCCGGGCCATGCGTTCGGCGCCGAGCGAGAGCGCGTTGAACGACCCGATCAGGTTGAGCTTGATGACGAACTCGAAGTCGTCGAGCGACCCGGCCTTGCCGTCCTTGTCGAGGATGCGCATCCGTCGGCCGGCGCCGGCGCAATGGACGAGCGCACGGAGGCCGCCGCGCTCGTCGGCGACGTCGAGAGCGGCCGCGAACTGCTCCTGGTCGGTGATATCGGCCGGCGCGAAAGATGCTGCGGCACCCAGCTCTTCGGCGACCGCTACACCGTCGGAGGTGGGCAGGTCGATGATGGTGACGTTGCCGCCGGCGTCGATGATGCGACGTGCAGTGGCCAGGCCGAGACCGGAGGCACCACCGGTGACGGCGGTGGACAGACCCTTGAGTTCCATGAAAAGTGTTCTCCTCGCAGAAAAATCGTCAGATGAGTTCGATGATGGTGGCGTTGGCCATGCCGCCGGCCTCGCACATCGACTGCAGTCCGTAGCGGATGCCGTTGTCGCGCATGTGGTGCACGAGGCGGGTCATCAGGATGGCGCCGGAGCCGCCGAGCGGGTGACCGACCGCGATGGCGCCGCCGAGCGGGTTGAGGCGGGCCGGGTCGGCACCGGTCTCCATCTGCCATGCCATCGGCACCGGCGCGAACGCCTCGTTGATCTCGAAGGCACCGATGTCGCCGATTGACAAACCGGAACGCTTGAGTGCCTTGGCCGTTGCGGCGATCGGCGCGGTCAGCATGATGACCGGGTCGTCACCGGCGACGACGGCGGTGTGCACGCGGGCCATCGGGGTGAGGCCGTGCTCGGCGGCGGTGTCGCTGCTCATCACGAGCAGCGCGCCCGCACCGTCGGAGATCTGCGACGCGTTGCCCGCGTGGATGACGCCGTCTTCGGAGAAGGCCGGCTTGAGGGTGGCCATCTTCTCCAGCGTGCCACCGCGGCGGATGCCCTCGTCGCCCTCGAGAACGCCGGACAGCGGCGCGAGTTGCCCGTCGAACGCTCCGGCATCGCTTGCCGCAGCCGCGAGTTCATGTGAGCGCAGCGAGAATTCGTCGAGCGCGGTGCGTGACAGGCTCCACTTCTCGGCCATCATTTCCGCGCCGACACCCTGGCTGAACTTGTCGATGCCGTAGCGGTCGAGAACCGCGGGCGGCTGATTCTCGCCGTTGGGAGCGGCGCTGCCCATCGGGATGCGGGTCATCGACTCGACGCCACCGGCGACCACGATGTCCTGCTGGCCCGAGATGACCGCGGCCGCAGCCATACTCACCGCCTGCTGGCTGGAGCCGCAGGCGCGGGTGACGGTGGTGCCGGGCACCGATTCCGGCCAGCCCGCCGCGAGCACCGCGGTGCGAGCGATGTTGCCGGCCTGCTCACCGCTCTGGCTGACACATCCCCAGACGACGTCGTCGATGAGTTCCGGGGCGATCCCGGTGCGCTCGGCGAGCGCTTCGAGGACGTGGGCCGACAGTTCGGCCGGGTGGATTCCGGACAGCGCGCCCTTGCGGCGGCCGATCGGGGTACGGACGGCGTCGACGATCACTGCATCACGCATGGCTGATATTCCTCTCGCTGACTTCTTGATTCGACTTGATCACGGGAGCGGATACCGCCGCAATGACGTTCCTGCTCACGATCGATGAGGCGGTACCTATGACTCCCGCGCCATGACTGCTGGGCTATGACTGCTGCGCCGGCACGAGGCCGCGCACCAGAGCCTTGTCCCGCTCGGGGTTGGCGAAGATGAGCGCGAGGACGGCGCAGACCGCGGCGATCAGACCGAGGATCTGGAACGCGGTGGCGTAACCGGCCGCCGGGGTGGACGCATGGTCGACGATGACGCCGGTGGCGTACGGCGCGATCAGCCCGCCGATGGCCATGATCGCCAGGAAGACACCCAGCGTGCCTGCGGTCTGCTTCGGCGGGCAGATCTCCGAGATCGCGGCGTTGAGCAGCGGGAACACAATCGCGGTGATGCCGTAACCGATCGAGACGACCGCGACGGCCAGCGCCGGGGTGCCGATGGACGGCAGCGCGACCAGCAGCAGACCACCGATCACGACACCGCTGGCCGGGAAGATCACCCGCAGCTTTCGCATGGTGGCACCGCGGGAGATCATCCGGTCGGAGATGACCGAGGTGGTCAGCACCAGGATCAACCCGACGATGGACGGCAGCGCAAACATCGAACCGGCCTGCAGCCTGGAGTATCCGAGGCCCACCTCGAAGTACGACGGCAGCCACGTCAGCACGACGGTGACCAGCGCGTACACGCTCATCACCAGCAGCGCACCACTGATGAAGGTGCGGGTGGTGAGGATGCGACGCCACGGCACCGACGGTTCCTCGTCGACCGGCGCGGCTTTCTTGCTGCTCGCGATGTACGGTCCGTCCTGCCAGCTGGCCAGCCAGATGACGCACCACAGCACACCGGCGACTGCGAGCGAGACGAGCGCGGCCCGCCATCCCAGCGAGACGGTGATGATCGCGAGGACCGGTGCGATGGCGATCTTGGCGATCGATGCGGCGCCGGCGAGCAGGGCGCTGGGCAGGCCGCGTCGAGCCGGGGCATGCCACGAGTAGGCGGCGGTGTGCAGCAGCGCCGAACTCGGGCCCTCGGCCAATCCGAGGAACAGGCGGCTCACGATCAACACCGCGAAGGTTGCGACCGCGACCAACGGCAGCATCGCCGCCGCCCAGCACAGGGCGAGCGCGACCAGCGCCCACCGCAGCGACAGCCAGCGGTTGAGTGCGCCGGCGAAGAAGCCGCCGATGGTGAAGGTCAGGAAGAACAGACTGCCGACCAGGCCGATCTGCGACGATCGCAGCCCGAGTTCCTCGGCGAGCGGTTGGGCGATGATGCCCAGCACTGCCTTGTCGGCGTAGTTGACGACGTAGAGGCTGACGAGGAGTGCGGTCAGGCTCCACGCCCGTCGACGTGATTCGCTGCCGGGGTCCGGCCCGTCGAGGCCGGTGGCCGACGGCGCCGCAGTCGATGCGGAGTCGCGTGTGGTCATGTCGGATTCCTTCCGAGGTGGTTCGCGGGGAGAGATCGCGTGAGCAAGAACGTGCGCTGGATCACAGCTGTCCCGATTCAAACCTGCTGTCCGGTTCGCGAGCAATGCCGGTTCGGCGAAGAGATCGGGTGGCGAAACCTATGAGTCGGACATCGTCGCCGATTGAGCAGGGTTCATTGGCTGGCGCTATCGCACCGTTAGCCGATCGACTCGTTCCGCGACGATCACCGTCGGTGCATGCTGAGACCATGACTCGTCTTGCCCAGACCCTGGGTCTCACCGATATTCAGACCGAGATCGTCGACAACGTCCGACGGTTTGTCGACAAACAGATCATCCCGGTCGCCCAGGAACTCGAACACGCCGACGAGTACCCCACCGAGATCGTCGACGGCATGCGCGAGATGGGACTGTTCGGCCTGATGATCCCCGACGAATACGGCGGTCTCGGCGAATCGCTGCTCACCTACGCCCTGTGCGTCGAGGAACTCGCCCGCGGCTGGATGAGCGTGTCCGGGGTGATCAACACCCACTTCATCGTCGCCTACATGCTGCGTCAGCACGGCACCGACGAACAGAAGCAACGCTTCCTGCCGCGGATGGCCACCGGCGAGATCCGCGGCGCCTTCTCCATGAGCGAACCCGAACTCGGCTCCGACGTCGCCGCCATCAAGACCACTGCCAAGCGGGACGGCGACGACGGCTACCTCATCAACGGCGCCAAGATGTGGCTGACCAACGGCGGCACCTCCACCCTGGTCGCCGCGCTGGTGCGCACCGAGGAAGGCGCGGCCAAGCCGCACAAGAACCTGACCACCTTCCTCATCGAGAAGCCGGCTGGGTTCGGTGAGGTCGTTCCGGGGATCACCATCCCCGGCAAGATCGACAAGATGGGCTACAAGGGCATCGACACCACCGAGCTCATCTTCGACAACTACCGCGCCCCGGCCACCGACATCCTCGGCGGCGCCCCCGGCAAGGGCTTCGGACAGATGATGGACGGCGTCGAGGTCGGCCGCGTCAACGTCTCCGCCCGTGCCTGCGGTGTGGCCCAACGCGCCTTCGAACTCGCCGTCAAATACGCCCAGCAGCGCAACACCTTCGGCAAGCCCATCGCCGAACACCAGGCGGTCGCGTTCAGCCTCGCCGAGATGGCCACCAAAGTCGAAGCCGCACACCTGATGATGGTCAACGCCGCGCGCCTCAAGGACACCGGCGAACGCAACGACGTCGCCGCCGGCATGAGCAAATACCTGTGCAGCGAATACTGCTCGGAGGTCACCCAGGCCGCCTTCCGCATCCACGGCGGCTACGGCTACTCCAAGGAATTCGAGATCGAACGCCTCATGCGCGAAGCGCCCTTCCTGCTCATCGGCGAGGGCACCAGCGAAATCCAGAAACAGATCATCAGCAAAGGCCTACTGCGCGAGTACCGCGAGAACTGAACCAAATCACCGAGTCGAGGGGAAAAACCATGCAGCGCAACGTGTTCACCGAGGATCACGAAACCTTCCGCAAGACCATCCGCGACTTCATCGCCAAAGAGGTGGTTCCGCAATATCCCGAGTGGGAGAAGCAGGGTCACCCGCATCGCGAGTTCTACAACCGGCTCGGCGAGCTCGGGGTGCTGGGCATTGAGGCACCCGAGGAGTACGGCGGCGGTGGCGCAACCGATTTCACCTATTCGCTGGTGATCGCCGAAGAGACCACGGCGGCCGGGGTGACGTTCGGCAGCTACTCGGTGCACGCCAACCTCATCCTGCCGTACCTCATGGAGAACGCCACCGACGAGCAGAAGCAGCGGTGGCTGCCCGGATTCTGTTCCGGCGACATCATGTTCGCGATCGCCATGACCGAACCGGGCACCGGATCCGACCTGGCCAACATCGCCACCACCGCGAAACTGTCCGAGGACGGCAGCCATTACGTCCTCGATGGCGCGAAGACCTTCATCACCGGCGGCGCGCTCGCCGACCGCGTCCTCGTCGTCTGCCGCACGTCCCCGTTCGACGAGGGCAACCGCCGCGCCGGACTCTCCATCCTCGTCGTCGACACCACGTCCGAAGGGTTCGCGGTCGGCCGGAAGCTGGAGAAGATCGGTCTCAAGGCGTCAGATACCGCGGAGCTCTCGTTCACCGGAGTGAAGGTGCCCGTGGAAGATCGCCTCGGCGAGGAGGGCGAGGGCTTCTCCTACCTCACCCGCAATCTGGCGCAGGAGCGCCTGACCATCGCCATCGGTGCGTCGGCGACCGCCGCGGCCGCGGTGCAGCACGCGTTGGCCTACACCAAGGAACGTGAGGTGTTCGGCAAGCCGGTCGCGTCGTTCCAGAACACCAAGTTCGTGCTCGCCGAATGTTCGGCCGACGTCGAGGCGATCCGCGTGTTCGTGGACCGGGCGCTGGAGGCGCACAATGCCGGCGAACTCACCGTGCCCGACGCCGCGCGGGCGAAGCTGTTCGCCACCGAGACCGCGGGCAAGGTCATCGACAAGTGTCTGCAGTTGCACGGCGGCTACGGCTACATCCTGGAGTACCCGATCGCCCGGCTCTACGCCGACACCCGCGTGTCCCGCATCTACGGCGGCACCAACGAGGTGATGAAGACGATCATCGCCAAGGACATGGGGTTGTAACCAGTAGGCTCGATCCGTGTCTGTCTACCAACAGGGTTTCGCACGGATCACCGGGGCGGTGCCGGTCGTCTCCATCGCCGACCCGGCCACCAACACCGACCGCACCCTCGAACTGCTGCGCACCGCGGCAGCCGAGGGTGCGGGCCTGGTTGTGTTCCCCGAACTCGGGTTGTGCGGCTACTCGATCGACGACCTCGTCCAGCAGGACGCCGTCCTCGACGCCTGCCTGGCCGGCCTCGCGCGCATCGTCGAGGCCAGCAAGGACCTGCGGCCGCTGATCGCCGTCGGGCTCCCGCTGATCGTCGGCGACGGACTCTACAACTGCGCGGCGGTGATCCACGACGGCGCGATCCTCGGCGTCGTCCCCAAGTCGTATCTGCCGAACTACCGGGAGTTCTACGAGCAGCGCTACTTCTCCGCCGCCCGCGACGCCGCGGTCACCACCGCGACCGTGCTGGGCAGCGAGGTGCCGTTCGGGGCCGACCTCATCTTCGAGGCCACCGACGTCGAGGGTTTCGCGGTACACGTGGAGATCTGCGAGGACGGCTGGGTGCCCATCCCGCCGAGCACCTGGGCGGCGCTGGCCGGGGCGACGGTCCTGGCGAACCTGTCCGGCAGCCCGGTCACCATCGGCAAGGAGTCCTACCGGAAGTCCTTGTGCACCAGCCACTCCGCGCGATGCGTCGCCGCCCACATCTATGTCGCCGCCGGGTTCGGCGAGTCCACCACCGATCTCGCGTGGGACGGTGACGCACTGATCTCGGAGAACGGCACGCTGCTCGCCCGCACCGAGCAGTTCGCCATGGACGACCAAGTGATCACCGCCGACGTCGATCTCGACCGCCTGCGCCAGGAACGGATGCGGATGATCAGCCTGCGCGACCAGGTCGGCGACTTCGCGTCGGATCTGAAACCGTTGCGCCGCATCCGATTCACGCTCGGTGCCACCGACGACGTTGACGACACCCTGCGTCGCGTCGTACCCCGCTTCCCGTTTGTGCCGGCCGGTACCGCCGACCGCGACGAACGCTGCCGGGAGGTCCGCAACATCCAGGTGCAGGGCCTCGCCGCCCGACTGCGGGCCACCGGCATCGAGAAGATCGTCATCGGCGTGTCCGGCGGGCTCGACTCCACCCTCGCGCTCCTCGTCGCCGTGGAGACCTTCGACCGACTCGGCCTGCCGCGCACGAACATCCTGGCCTACACGATGCCCGGATTCGCCACCGGCTCAGCCACATTGGCACGTGCGCACGTACTGATGGATTCGCTCGGCGTGACCGGCACCGAACTCGACATCCGGCCGTCGTGCATCCAGATGCTCGCCGACCTCGGCCACCCGTACGCCGACGGCGAGAAGGTCTACGACGTCACCTTCGAGAACGTGCAGGCCGGCGAACGCACCTCCCATCTGTTCCGCCTCGCCAACCACCTCGGTGGCATCGTGCTCGGCACCGGCGACCTGTCCGAGCTGGCGCTGGGCTGGTGCACCTACGGCGTCGGCGACCAGATGTCGCACTACAACGTCAACTCGTCGGTGCCGAAAACCCTGATCCAGCATCAGATCCGGTGGATGATCGACACCGGCGCCTACTCCGCGGAGACCACCGGCGCGCTCACCGAGATCCTCGGCGACGTGATCACCCCGGAGTTGGTGCCGCCGGGCGAGGACGGCGCGGTGCAGAGTACCGAGGACACCGTCGGCCCCTACGAGCTGCACGACTTCTTCCTCTACTACCACACCCGATTCGGCTACCGCCCCAGTAAGATCGCCTACCTGGCGGCGCAGGCCTGGGGCGACCGGGGCCGGGGTCCGTGGTCGGAGATGATTGCCGACGACGACCGCAATCAGTACGACGCGGCCACCATCGAACGCTGGCTGAGTGTGTTCCTCAAGCGGTTCATGAGCAACCAGTTCAAGCGCACCGCGATGCCCAACGGTCCCAAGATCGGTTCGGGCGGTTCACTTTCCCCGCGCGGCGACTGGCGCTCCCCGAGCGACGCGTCGAGCCGGGTGTGGCTCGACGCGCTCTGATCTGCGTCAAGGCGCGGCGGCGCCCTTCGTGGCTCGGCTGGCGCCTCGCACCTCAGGGATCGGGTGGGCTCGGCTGGCGCCTCGCACCTCAGGGATCGAGGGCGGTCAGTCGCACTGCTCCAGCAACTGCTTGAGCTCCTCGTCGAAGGCATGCGCGATCTCCCAGACGTCCGGGGCATGATCGGTACACGCGAGGATGCCGACGTTGAGCTTGCCGTCGGCGGAGAACACCGTGACGTTGATGCCGAGCCCGTGGAAGATCGGACCCAGTGGATAGATCGCGGTCACCCGTGACCCGAGGAAGTACATCGGGAAGTCCGGCCCGGCGACGTTGGAGACGAGGACGTTGAAGATCGGCGGATGCCGCAGCGAGAGCTTCCGGTCGCCGTAGAACTTCATCGCCGTCGACATCGTGGTGGCGGGCGCGAACTGCGCCCACGCCCGCAGAATGTTGGCGTCGATATCGGCATGGTGCTCTTTGGATTTGCGCGACTGCTCGGCGGCCATCTCGAGCCGTTCGACCGGGTCGTCGAGATCGGTGGGCAGCAGGGTGAACATGCCGGTCACCTTGTTGGTGCCCTCGACCACCAGATCGCGCTCGTCGGCGCCGTGCACCGATACCGGGACCATGCCGACCAGCGGCGCGTCCGGCAACTCCCCGTGCTCGTCGAGGTAACGCCGCATCGCGCCGCCGACCATCGCGAGCACCACGTCGTTGACCTTCACCCCGAACCGGTCCTTCACCCGTTTGATGTCGTCGAGCGAGAGCTGGGTGAGCGCGATCGTCCGGTGCGGGGTGATCGGCGCGTTGAAGCGGGTGCGCGGCGCCTGGAACGGTGCGGGCATCGCCGTCTTGGAGCGGGTTCGTCGCAACCATCCGACCGGCACCGCGACCGTGTTGGGGATCAACTTGGCCATCGAAAGTGGCCGCTGCACAAAGTAATTGATGGCGCCACCCACCGCCATGGTGGTGCGTGACGACGGCCCGGCGGTCTCCTTGAGCTTCTCGGCGTCGAGGTCGGGCGCATCCGGTGTGATGGTGCAGAGTTGACCGAGCAGATCGGCACTTGTCACCCCGTCGACGCCGGCGTGGTGCATGCGCAGCATCGCGGCCACTTTGCCGTCGGACATGCCCTCGATGACCCACAGTTCCCACAGCGGTTTGCCGCGGTCCATGGTCTGGCCGGCCAGATGCCCGCACAGCTCGGCGACCTCGCGCTCCCCACCCGGTGCAGGGACCGCGATCCGATGCACGTGTCGTTCGATGTCGAAGTCGTCGTCCTCGATCCACACCGGATGATCGATGTTGAGGACGGTGTTGTCCAGCTTGCGACGGAAGGTCGGCAGCGCCTCGATCCGCCGCTCGAGCTCGGTGCGCAGCTTGGTGAAGCTGTACCCACCGGGCATCGTGCTCGGGTCGATCTCGATCAATCCGATGACATGCATGAGCTGCGATCGCGTCTCCAGATACAGAAACGACGCGTCGAGCCCACTCAGACGCTGCATTGCGCCCACCACCCCTCACTCACGGACAACTCCCTGCCGCAATCATGCCGGAAGTATGAGGTACGGCGTAGTCCTTCGTCGTAGGTTGAACGTCATGCATCATCACCTGAACGTGGATCGCAAAGAGGTATCCGACATTCCGGTCAATGCCAACCCGTTGTTCACCCGCCCCGGCGAGGCGACCGACTTCCCCCGCTTCGCCCTCCCCGACGGACCATCCGACCCGCAGACCGCCTATCAGATCGTCCGCGACGAGATGATGCTCGACGGCAACGCTCGGCAGAATCTCGCCACCTTCGTCGGGACCTGGATGGACGAGTACGCGGACCGCCTGTACCTGCAGGCGGCGGACAAGAACATGATCGACAAGGACGAATACCCGCAGACTGCGGCCATCGAAACCCGTTGCTGGACAATGCTTGCTGATCTCTGGAACGCGCCCGATCCGACGAAGGCGATCGGTACCTCGACGATCGGGTCGTCGGAGGCGGCGATGCTCGGCGGCCTCGCCCTCAAACGACGCTGGTCGGAAAAACGCAAGGCCGAGGGCAAACCGGTCGGCGTGCCCAACCTGATCATGTCCTCGGCGGTTCAGGTGTGCTGGGAGAAATTCTGCAACTATTTCGAGGTCGAGGCACGGTATGTGCCTGTCTCCGAGGAACATCTGGTGCTCGACGGCCACGACCTCGCGTCCTACGTGGACGAGAACACCATCGGCGTGGTGGCGATCATGGGCCAAACCTACACAGGCGCCTACGAGCCCGTCACCAAGATCGCCGCCGCCCTCGATGCGATCGAGAAGGACACCGGGCTCGACATCCCGATCCACATCGACGGGGCCTCCGGCGCCTCCATCGCCCCGTTCCTGCAGCCCGACCTCGAGTGGGACTTCCGGGTGCCGCGGGTCGCGTCGATCAACATGTCCGGCCACAAGTACGGACTCGTCTACCCCGGCATCGGCTGGGTGGTGTGGCGCCACGAGTCGTTGCTGCCGGAGAGCCTGGTGTTCCGGGTCAGCTACCTCGGCGGCAACATGCCGACCTTCGCCCTCAACTTCTCCCGCCCGGGCGCCCAGGTGTTGCTGCAGTACTACCAATTCCTGCGCCTCGGCTTCGAGGGCTACCGGGAGGTCCAGCAGAACTGCCAGGACGTGGCGACATTCCTGTCATCGCAGATCGGCAAGATGGACGCGTTCACGTTGCGCAGCGACGGCACCGACATCCCGGTGTTCGCCTGGCAGTTGGCCGACGGCTACACGAAGAACTGGGATCTCCACCATCTGTCGGCCCAGCTGCGCGAACGCGGCTGGCTGGTGCCCGCCTACCCGATGCCCGACAATCTGGGCGATCAGACCGTCGTGCGCATCGTCGTGCGCAACGGTCTCTCGCACGATCTGGCAGGCACGTTGATGCGCGATCTCCGCGAGTCGGTCGACTACCTCGACAGCCTCGACGCCCCGATGCCGGAGCCTCGCGTGAAACAGGGCTTCAGCCACTGAACCTGAGCAGACCTGAGCTTACTAGAACGTGTTCTAGTAAGCTCAGGTCTCGATGAGTACCTTCACCCACGCCGAGCTCGATGCGGCCTTCGCCGACTTCCAGCGCACCGTCGCCGAGATCGCGGTCAGCCGCGACTGGGACCGGTTCGCCGACATGTTCACCGTCGACGCCACCTACATCGAGCACGCCTTCGGCACGATGACCGGCCGCGAGGAGATCCGCGCCTGGATCTGGAAGACGATGACCGCCTTCCCCGGCAGCCACATGACCGGCTATCCGTCGTTGTGGCATGTCGTCGACGTCCCGACCAGCCGGGTGATCTGCGAGGTCGACAACCCGATGCGCGATCCCGGCGACGGCTCGGTGATCTCGGCGACCAACCTCACGATCCTCACCTACGCAGGTGAGGGGCTGTGGAGTTGCGAGGAGGACGTCTACAACCCGCTGGAGTTCGGTCAGGCGGCCATGCACTGGTGTCGGCGGTCCGCCGAACTCGGCACCCTCGACGAGCCCGCGACCCGCTGGATGGAGACGACCGGCGCAATGTTCGCCCGACGGTGACGGGGATACAGACCACTCCTGCACGTTGCCTGTGAATCGTCGCCGACGTGACCGACACTACCGCGAGACGCGATGGGAGTGGCGTAACGTCGCGATCTCCGGCTACGACACCGTAACCAGGAACTTGGGCCGATCCCACCCCGTGCCGTACGCTGGGTGATTGACCAGCGACACCGGGCTCACGGGGAATCCCGACGCCATGGTCACCAGGGGTGCGGCCCTCACCACGACATTTCCAGACGACATCGAGACAACGGATCACCGTTCGGAGGACATCAATGGCACGCGTGCTGACCCAACTGGAACTCCTCAAGGAGCTGGAATCGGTCGCCGAGGACAACGTCAACCGACACCTCAAGACCGCTCGCGATTGGAATCCCCACGATTACGTCCCGTGGGATGAGGGCAAGAACTACGCCGCGCTCGGCGGTGTCGACTACGACCCGGAACAGTCGAAGCTCGACGAGGTCGCGAAGGCCGCGATGGTCACCAACCTGCTGACCGAGGACAACCTCCCCTCCTATCACCGGGTGATCGCCGACAACTTCTCCATGGACTCTGCCTGGGGCCACTGGGTCGGACGCTGGACCGCTGAGGAGAACCGCCACGGCATCGTCATGCGCGATTACCTCGTGGTGACCCGCGGCGTCGATCCCGTCGCCCTCGAAGAGGCGCGGATGATCCACATGACCAACGGCTACGACCCGATGCTGGCCGCCGCCGGACGCACCGAGGAACTCGAGGAGCACGCCGACGAGCTCGGCATCCTGCACTCGGTCGCCTACGTCACCTTCCAGGAGCTCGCCACCCGCGTGAGCCACCGCAACACCGGCAAGGCCTGCAACGACCCGATCGCCGACCGTATGCTGCAGCGCATCGCCGCCGACGAGAACCTGCACATGATCTTCTACCGCAACATCTGTGGTGCGGGCATGGACATCTCGCCGGATCAGACCCTGCGCGCGGTCACCGACATCGTCACCAACTTCCAGATGCCCGGCGCCGGCATGCCGAACTTCCGCCGCAACGGCGTTCTGATGGCCAAGCACGGCATCTATGACCTGCGCCAGCACCTCGAAGAGGTCATCATGCCGGTGCTGCGTAAGTGGAACGTCTTCGAGCGCGAGGACTTCACCAGTGAAGGCGAGCAGACCCGCGAGGAGCTCGCCGCCTTCCTCGAGCAGCTCGAGAAGGACACCGTCCGCTTCGAAGAGATGCGTGATCGGTCGCTCGCCCGCGAGGCCAAGAAGCGGGAGCAGAAGGCGTCCTGAGTACCACCACGCTTGCCGCACCGGCGCCCACGGTTTCCACCGCGGGCGCCGGTTCCGCGCTGTCCATCGGCTCCATCGAACTCGCCAGTCCGGTGGTTCTCGCGCCGATGGCCGGCGTCACCAACGTCGCGTTCCGCACCCTGTGTCGTGAACTCGAACTCGCGCGCACCGGCACTGTCTCCGGCCTCTACGTCTGCGAGATGGTGACCGCCCGGGCGCTCGTCGAACGCCATCCGGTCACCATGCACATGACGACCTTCGGGCCCGACGAAAACCCGCGGTCGATGCAGCTCTACACCGTGGATCCGGAGAACACGTACGCGGCGGCGAAGATGATCGTCGACGAGGATCTCGCCGATCACATCGACATGAACTTCGGCTGCCCCGTCCCCAAGGTCACCCGTAAGGGTGGCGGCTCGGCGATCCCGTTCAAGCGCAAGCTGTTCCGACGTATCGTCGCTGCCGCGGTCAAGGCCACCGAGGGCACCGACATCCCGGTCACCGTCAAGTTCCGCATCGGCATCGACGACGACCACCACACGCACCTCGATGCCGGCCGGATCGCCGCCGAAGAGGGAGCGAAAGCCGTTGCGCTGCATGCCCGTACCGCATCACAGCGGTACTCGGGCACCGCCGACTGGGACGAGATCGCGCGCCTCAAGGAACATGTCACCGACGTGCCGGTCCTCGGCAACGGCGACATCTTCGAGCCCGCCGACGCGGTCGCGATGATGCGCCACACCGGATGCGACGGCGTGGTCATCGGACGCGGCTGCCTGGGCCGACCCTGGCTGTTCGCCGAACTGTCGGCTCACCTCAACGGTTTCGACGCACCCGCCGCGCCCAATCTGGGCGAGGTCGCGCAGATCATCGTGCGCCACGGCCAGCTCCTCGCCGACCATCATGGCGAGGACAAGGGCATGCGCGAGATCCGCAAGCACGTCGCGTGGTACCTGCGCGGTTTCCCCGCCGGGTCCGATCTCCGCAATCGGCTGGCACTCGTGCGCACCGTCGACGAACTCGCCGAACTCGTCGGCACGCTTCCGGCCGACGCCTCGTTCCCCGAGGACGGCCACGGGCCGCGCGGGCGGCAGGGATCCCCGGCGAAGGTCGCGCTGCCCGAGGGATGGCTCGACGACCCGGACGAGGACGTGGTGCCCGAGGGTGCCGAGATCATGCACTCCGGCGGCTGACCGCGGTGTCCCGGTAGCGCGAATAGTCCGCTTTCCGCAGTTCACCATGCGTGTCGTGGCGGTAGCTGAGATGTGTTCTCAGGTGGGATCAGTACTATGACCCGAAGTCTTGCGTGCGCAGGACGGTGTAGTGGTGCGCAGTTTCTCCCAGAAGGAGGGCCGCATCGAAGTCGGGGTTCAAGGGGAACGTGAGTGAGTCGTAGGACATCGGGGCCGGAAACACCGGAGCCCTCCGACGGGAGTAAGAAGCCCCGTCGGAGTCGGCGCGCCGGCCGATCCGGCGGCGCCAACGACTTCACCGAGATGTTCGGCGAGGCCCGCAGCAACGACGCTCCGGCCCACGGCAACAATCCGGCCGCCGGTGGCGCACTGCACGAACCGCAATCCACCGACCGCTACGTACGTGGCCGCACCCGGCTCACCGTGCGTGAGCTCATGGAACAGATGAACGCCGAGGGCGCGGACGACGCCCGCAGCGCATCGAGCCGTCCCGCACCGCAACCTCCCGCCGCGCCGCAACCTCCCGCCGACGACGCGCCGACCCAGGTTCACCGGTTCGGCGACCTGGGGGCTACTCCCGGTCAGAACGACGTCACCCAGCAGATCCCCCCGATCCGGGCGCGCGCCACCTTCGACGACGTCGACCTGTCCGACGACGCGACCCGCAGACGGGTCACCGAGGAGTCCCGGGGCCAGGGTCTGCCCGACGCGGGCGAACCGCCGGCCGCACCGTCGTCGCCATCGCCGTCATCTCCGTCGCCGGAGCCCGCGGCAACCACCGACACCCCTGCGCCCGAGGTCCGGGCCGCCGACCGCCGAGCCGCGGAGACCACGACGGCCATCCCGCGCCGTCCGCTGCAGCCGACCCCCGACCTCTCCGACACCATCCCGCCGCGCTCCCGCCCGCGACGCCACCCGGCGTCCGGGCCCAAGGACCGCCGCAACCTCACCCGCAACGTCACCGTCACCGGCCGCATCCTGGTGGCAATCGCCTGCGTGATGGCGCTGGTCGGTACCGGTTTCGTGTGGGGCTACCTGCAGTCGTGGAACGGCAACTGGAAGACCATCAACGCGGTCAACCCCGAAGACTCCAACATTCGCAAGAAAGATCAGCAGTACGGCGACGAGAACTACCTGATCGTCGGGACCGACACCCGCAGCGGCCAGAACTCGAACGTCGGCGCGGGCACCACCGCCGACGCCGAGGGCGCCCGGTCGGACACCATCATCCTGGTCAACATCCCGGCCAACCGCAGCCGCGTGGTCGCGGTGTCGTTCCCGCGGGACCTGCAGGTCGACCGCCCCGACTGCCAGACCTGGGACAACGACAGCGGCACCTACGGCGAAGACCTCGCCGCCGAGAGTTCGGTCAAGCTCAACAGCGTTTACGCCGCGGGTGGACCCAAGTGCCTGGTCAGCGTCATCACCGCGATGAGCGGACTCAACATCAACCATTTCATCGCCATGGACTTCTACGGCTTCGAGAAGGTGGTCAACTCGGTCGGCGGTGTCCAGGTCTGTTCGACCGCCCCGCTCTACGACTACGAACTCGGCCAGATCCTGCGCAAACCGGGTCAGCAGAAGTTGCGCGGCAAGCGTGCCCTGAACTACGTCCGGGCCCGCAGCATCGCGTCGGAGGGCAACGGCGACTACGGACGCATCAAACGCCAGCAGCTGTTCATGTCGTCGCTGCTGCGGTCCACCCTGTCGGGCAACGTGCTGTCCAATCCGAGCAAGCTCAACAGCATCGTCAACACGTTCATCCAGTACAGCTTCGTCGACGGCGTCGACACCCAGTCGCTGCTGAACCTCGCCGAATCGATGCAGGGCATCGAGGCCGGCCGGGTCACCTTCGTCACGGTGCCGACCTCCGGCACGTCGACCGACGGCCAGAACAACGAGATCCCGCGGGAAGACGGCATCAACGCGATCTTCAACGCGATCATCGACGACGAGCCGCTCCCCGGCGAGCAAGCCAAGAAGGACGACTCGAGTTCGTCGAGCAGCAAGTCGTCGACCGCGGCGGCGTCGACCACCAAGAACACGCCGACACGGGTGACGGCCACCGCGCAGAGCCCCGGCAACATCGGGGTGCGGGTGCTCAACGGCACCGGACGTTCGGGATCGGCGGCCGAGGTGTCCGATCAGCTCACCCCGCTCGGCTTCGATGTGCGCGGCGTCGCCGATGCGTCGGAGAACCGCGACGACACGGTCATCCGCTACGGCGCCGGGGAGCAGGATGCCGCGGCGACGATCGCCAAGGTGTTCCCGGGTGCGTCGATCCAGCTCGACAGCACGGTGAAGTCCGGTGTCGAGGTCATCCTCGGCAAGAACTTCACCGGCTCCGTCGGGTCCGCACCGACCGAGGGTGAAACCATTTCGGTCGAGCAACTACCCGCCGTTGTCAGCGTCTCGGGCCTGCCCAACGACCTGGCCGTTACCAACGCGGGCAACACCGCTTGCTCCTGAGAATGCCCTCTCGGACCGGCCGATTCATTCGGCATGCGCCGTTCATGGGGAGTTCATCGTGGCAAATGGGGATCCCAGCCCTCACGAAGTACCCTAGAGCGTATGCGTAATGCGTACCATGAGCAGCTGGAGTCGCTGAATTCGACGCTCGGTGAGATGTGTGAACTTGCCGGCGGTGCGATGGCGCGTGCGACCCAATCCCTGCTGCAAGCCGACCTCGCGATCGCCGAGGAGGTCATCACCGACAACGACCGGATGAGTCAGTTGTCGGCACGCGCCGAGGAACAGGCGTTCGCGCTGCTCGCGCTGCAGGCACCGGTTGCCGGAGACCTGCGCGGAATCGTCAGTGGCTTCCAGATCGTCGCCGACGTCGACCGCATGGGTGCTCTGGCCCTGCATGTCGCCAAGGTCGCCCGCCGCCGTCACCCGGCCAAGGCGCTTCCCGAAGAGGTCAACGGCTATTTCGCCGAGATGGGCCGCCTGGCCGTCCAGCTCGCCGAGACCGCCCGCGAGGTGCTGCACTCGCAGAACCCGAAGGATGCGATCCGGCTGCAAGAGGACGACGATGCGATGGACGACCTGCATCGACACCTGTTCACCGTCCTGATGGACCGGGACTGGAGCCACGGGGTGGCCGCGGCCGTCGACGTCACGCTCCTCGGTCGCTACTACGAGCGCTTCGCCGATCACGCCGTGCTGATCGGTCGCCGCGTGGTGTTCCAGGCGACCGGCCAGACCCCGGAGCAGTTCCTCGAAGTGTCCTGACACACGACGCGCATAATGCGATCCACACCGCGAGGTATGGATCGCTGAGATGGTGCTCACGAGTGGCGGGTGACAATTTTCTCACCCGCACCTCACCGGGCTAGGGTGGCCGAATGGGTCATCAATCCACGGAACAGGCCGTCCACGCAGTGTCCGATCCGGCCGCCGCTGCCGCGCACCGTCGACAGATCCTCCTCTACGCCGGGGTCACCGCAGCACTGATCGCCGTGCTCCTGGTCCTCGTCTTCCAGCTGTAAAACAAACGCCGCGAGTCCCTTGTGGGACCCGCGGCGTTTGCCGTCGTAGACGCGAAATCGTCAGCCGAAGCGGCCAGAGATGTAGTCCTCGGTCTGCCGCTTCGTCGGGTTCGAGAACATCGTCTCGGTGTCGCTGATCTCCACCAGCTCACCCGGTTTTCCGACGCCGGGCAGGTTGAAGAACGCCGTCTGGTCGCTGACGCGGGCGGCCTGCTGCATGTTGTGGGTCACGATGACGATCGTGTAGTCCTTCTTCAGCTCGCCCATCAGATCCTCGATCGCGAGTGTGGAGATCGGGTCCAGCGCCGAGCAGGGCTCGTCCATCAGCAGCACGTCCGGGGACACCGCGATCGCGCGGGCGATGCACAGACGCTGCTGCTGTCCGCCCGAGAGGCTGCCGCCGGGCTTGTCGAGGCGGTCCTTGACTTCTTCCCACAAATTGGCGCCCCGCAGGCTGCGCTCACACACCTCGTTGAGCTGGCTCTTGTTCCGGATGCCCTGCAGCTTCAGCCCGGCCACCACATTGTCGCGAATAGACATGGTGGGAAACGGATTCGGACGCTGGAACACCATGCCGATGGTGGTGCGCACCGCGGTCGGGTTGATGCCCTTGGCGTAGATGTCCTCGCCGTCGAGCAACACGCTGCCCACCGCGTACGCGCCCGGCACCTCTTCGTGCATCCGGTTCAGGGTGCGCAGCACCGTTGACTTGCCACAGCCCGACGGTCCAATGAACGCGGTGATGCTGCGCGGCGGAACCGACAGGGTGACGTCCTTGACGGCGTGGAACTTGCCGTAATAGATGTTGAGGTCTTTGATGTCGAGGCGTTTGGCCATGGGACGTACCTTTGCTAGCTGGTTCTCGAGCCGGGTGGGCTATTTGGTCTTGGGCGCCAGGTACTTCGACAGAAGCGCGGCGATGATGTTGAGGATCGCGATGATGATGATCAGCGTCAGCGCGGCACCCCAGTAGTAGAACGACGACGCCGGCTGCCCCGCGGCCCACATGTCCTTGATGAACAGCGGCAGCGAACTCATCCCGCCGGAGAACGGGTCGGTCTGGACCTGCGAGCTCGCCGGCCCGGCCAGGATCAGCACCGGCGCGGTCTCGCCCATGACGCGGGCGATCGCGAGGAAGATGCCCGACAGCATGCCTGAGAGCGCCGTCGGGACGACGATCCGCACGATCGTCTTCCACTTGGAGATACCGAGCGCGTAGGACGCCTCGCGGAGTTCGTCCGGCACGAGCTTGAGCATCTCTTCGGTGGAACGCACCACGATCGGCACCATCAGCAGGATCAGCGCCAGGCTCACCATGAACGCGCTTTGCCCCATCGACAGCCCGATGACGAACACGGTGAAGATGAACAGGGTCGCCACGATCGACGGGACGCCGGCCAGGATGTCGACCATGAAGCTCACGGGTTTGACCAGCTTGCTGGTCGGATACTCCACCAGCATGATCGCGGTCATCACCGCGATCGGCACCGAGATGAGCGTGGCGATGGCCACCTGGATGAGCGAGCCGATGATCGCCTGGGAGATGCCGGCACCGTACTGCGTCGTCGTGTCCACGCCGTAGGCGTTGCCGAACCACCAGTTGGGATCGGTGATCGCCTGGAAGCCCTGCGAGATGACCGTCCACAGCAGCCACACCAGCGGGATGACGCCGACGACGAAGCAGGCCGCGAAGATGATCAGCGCGCCGTTGTTGCGCAGCCGTCGGCCGGTCGAGACGTCGCGGAAGGCGGACGGACTCTGCTTGACGGGTCCGCTGCCCGCCAACTCGTCAGCTGTGAGCGTCATCCGTTCACCTTTCCACCGGCGATCGAACGGGCGATCGCGTTCACGACGAACGTCAGGACGAAGAGCACCAGACCGGCGGCGATGTAGGCGCTCTGCACGTCGCGGCTGCCGACGAACTCACCGACGTCGCGGGCGATCTTCGAGGCGAAGGTGTCACCACCCTCGAACAGCGACCATTTGAGCCGGCCGACCGCCGCACTCAGGATGATCATGACCGCGATCGTCTCGCCGAGTGCACGGCCGAGCGCGAGCATGGACGCCGCGATGATGCCCGAGCGGCTGTACGGGAAGGAGGTCATCCGGATGACCTCCCACTTGGTGGCGCCGAGCGCCAGCGCCGCCTCTTTGTGTCCGCTCGGGGTCTGGCGCAGCACCTCACGGGTGATGGAGGTGATGATCGGCAGCATCATGATCGCGAGCACGATGCCTGCGGTGAAGATCGTGCCGCCGCCGGCGATCGACGCCTTACCCGTGGCGAAGAGGAAGAACCAGCCGAAGGTGCTGTTGAGCCACTCCGCGAAAGGCGCGATGACCGGCGCCAGCACGTAGATGCCCCAGAGGCCGAAGATGATCGACGGGACTGCGGCCAACAGGTCGATCACCGCGGCGAGCGGCCGGGAGATGCGTGCCGGCGAGTACTCGACCAGGAACACGGCGATGCCGATGGCCACCGGCGTGGCCAGGAACAGCGCGAAGAACGACGTCAGCATCGTGGCGCGGAACAGCTCCCAGATGCCGAAGTTGACGGTGTCGTTGGCGAAGTCGTCGGCGCCGACGTTCCACTGCGAGGAGAACAGGAAGCTCGCGTGGTTGGCGGTGATCGACGGGATCGCGTCGATCACCAGCGATACGCCGATCGCGGCGATCAGGATGATGACGAAGACACCGGTGCCCTTGGCGAGATACAGGAATATCCGGTCGCCCATCGCTCCGCGGTGCGAGCGCAGTCCCGGGTGGAGCTGCTCTTCGAGTTCGCGTTCGTCCGGGGGCAGGTCGGGGTGAGGGCCGTCGGCCCCGGGGCCCGACGGGATCTCCGTCGAGCCCCGGCCGACGCCGGTGGTGTCGTCCACTGACATTGCTCAGATCGCCTCGTTAGGTGGTACTGCTATTTACTGCATCGCGGTGATGGACGCCTGCAGCTTGGTCAGGAAGTCCGCGGGAATCGGGATGTATCCGGCGTTCTGCAGATCCTGGCCCTGGTTCTGCGGGCTGGCCGCCACGTTCAGGAACGACTTCACACCCTGGCCGGTGGGGGCGTCGGCGTACTTCGAGCACACGATCGAGTACGTCGCCAGGATGATCGGGTACGCACCGGGCTGGGTGGGCTTGTAGAACGACTCGGTGTCGATGACCATGTTGTGGTCGTCCGGTCCGTTCTTCAGCGTGGCCGACTCGATGGTCTTGCCGCCGGTCTCGGCGTTGAGCGGCACACCGGTCTTGTCCTGGTCGGTGATGATCTTGGCCATCGACAGCCCGTTGGACTGTGCGTAGGCCCACTCGACGTAGGCGATGGACCCGTTGGTGGGCTTCACCGCACCGCCGACACCCGGATTGCCCTGCTTGCCCTCACCGACGCCGCCGTTGAAGGTCTTACCGCCACCCTTGGACCAGCCGCCCGCGGCGGTCAGGTACTTCTGGAAGTTGTCGGTGGTGCCCGACTGATCGGCACGGTAGATCACCGAGATCGCGAGATCCGGGAAGGTCTTGCCCGGGTTCTCCGCGGCGATCTCCGGCGAGTTCCAGTTGGTGATCTGGCCGCTGAAGATCTTGGCCAGGGTCGGTCCGGACAGCGCGGCGTCGGTCACCCCCGGAACGTTGTAGGCGACGGCGATCGGGCCGAACACCAGCGGCAGCTGCCAGGCGTCCGAGGCGCAGCGCTCGGCCGCGGCCGGGATCTCCGTGTCCTTGAGCGGTGAGTCGGAGCCGCCGAAGTCGGTCAGGCCCTGGGTGAAGTCGGAGATACCCTGACCCGAACCGCCACCGCCGTACGCGAGCTCGAAGCCCGGGCACGACTTGGCGAACGACGTGGAGAAGATCGTCATCGCGTTGGCCTGGGCGGTCGAGCCGCTGGACTTCAACGCTTGCTTGCCCTCGCATTGCACGTTGGCCACCGCAGACGCCGGAGCCGCGCTCTGCGTCCCCTTGTCCGCGTTACTGCTACACGCCCCCAGCACCAGCGCCGACGCGGCCGCCATCGAGGCAACCGCAACTCCGGAACGACTCAGCTTCACAGGTGTTTCCCTCTCACGCTCAGATAGCGACACGTCGCGCATGCGGCGTGCCCGGTCGCACCGACAGTAGAGAGCGCTGATGGACGGCCCGCGATAGCAAGGTGAACGGAGAGTGAATTGCGCAGAGCTAGCGGCATGATGGGGATCACTAATGTCGCGATCGGCCATTAGGATCCCCTTTGTTATATTGAACGCGATCAGCATGTGGCCTCTCTCCTCGAACATTCCCTCACCCGACTTGGTTCGCGTGGCCGCCCTGGATCTGCAGCACAGCCGCCGTCGCTCGGCCTCGGTATTCGGGCCCACCGACGTTCCCCCACGCGATGTGGTGATCGCGCGACTGACGGCAATGGCGGCAGCCGGCCCCGCCTTTCGGATCGGGTTGACCCCATCGACCACCGAAATACGTTGGCGTAGAGCACTTTCCGACATCAGTGGGTCAGTGACCGAGGCCGACGAACCGGACGGCGATCCGCTCGCCCTGCTCGACATCCTGCGCGAGTTGCCCGAGACGGGACTGCGCGTGGTACTCGCCGGCGACCACATGGCCATCGACTTCAGCCACGGACTCGGTGACGTCGCACTCTCCCAGGCGATCGTCGACGTCGTCATCGGCGGCCTACCGGTGACCGACACGCATTGGTCGCGGTATCAGCACCGGATCTCCCCACTCGCCGTCGCGTCGGCCCGCACGTTCGGCAGTGACCCGCGACGACTGCGCGACCTACTCCGGTTCCATCGGAGCCGACCCGCGCCCGAACCGGTCGCCGCGGTGACCACGCACCCGATGGAGCGCACCGCCCCGAGTGCATGCACAATCCGGATACCCGATGACGAGATCGACGCACTCCGGTCACTCCGCGACCGGAACCTCCCCGGTGTCAGCATGTTCGCCATCTACACATGTGCGCTGCTCCGGGCGTTCGACGGCGCGGGCATCCCGTTCAATCCAGAGGTCATCCTCCCGTTCGATGCCCGTCCCTACCTGCCGAAACGTCTCGACACACTCGCCTCGTTCTCCGCCGGACTCGCGTTCGGTCTCCACCCGGGCACCACACCCACCGATCTCCAGGCGATGCTCAGCGAGTCGGCGGCGATGGGTCGGCCGGTCGCGAACCTCCTGGTGAGCACATGCAAGATCCGGCTGGCCGGCCGCTCCCGGTTGCTGGCCGATCCGTGGGAGTTGCCGGACACACCGCAGGTCGCCGCCGATTTCCTGCACTCGTTTGTCGGACGGCTCCCGCAGACCGACTACGCGTCCTATACCGATGCGTCGCGGGCCATCAACTACACCGTCAGCGACCCGGTGTCGCCGACGGGCATCACCGTGACCACCGCGATGGTCGGCGAGCACGCCATCTGCATGAGTGCCGCATTCTTCGACTCGGTGTTCGATCCGCAACGCGTCGAACAAGCGATGTCGGCGGTGCTCCGACACGCACGAGGTCTTGTCGCCGCGTGATTCACGCTACATATGGCTAGGGTAACCTTCCCAAGGTTAGGCTTCCCTCAATAGTGCGGTACGCTGATCCCGCTTGAGTCTGTCCCGCGTGCCCGAAGGTCCCCGCCCTGTGTCTCTGCCATCTCCGACCGCGTCACCTGCGGCACCTCCCCTTCGCCTGTCGGTGGTCATCTGCTGTTACACCGCCGACCGCATCGAGCAGGTGCGAGCGGCCATCGACAGCACCGTTCCACAGCTGAATGACATCGACGAACTGATCGTCGTCGTCGACCACAATGACGACCTGCACGCCGCGCTCCACTCGAGCGTGGTCGGCGCCCGGATCGTCCGCAGCACCGAGGACCGCGGCCTCTCCGGCGCACGCAACACCGGAGTCGCCACCGCGACCGGCGACGTCGTCGTCTTCCTCGACGACGACGCGACCCTGGACGACGACGCCCTGCGCAGCGTGCGATCCCGCTTCGCCGATCCGCAGATCGTCGGGATCGGCGGCGCGGTGACGCCCGCCTGGCAGGGTGGCCGGAGCCCGGACTGGTTTCCCTCGGAATTCGGCTGGGTGGTCGGCTGCGATTACCGCGGCCTGCCCGACGACGGAGCCGAGATCCGCAATCCGATCGGCGCCGCGATGGCCGTCCGTCGCGAGGCCCTGGATACGATCGGCGGCTTCTCCCCACACCTCGGCCGCCGCGGCACGTTTCCCGCGGGCTGCGAAGAAACCCTCATGGGAATCGCACTCCGCCAAAGCTTTCCGGACACCTCCATCGTCCGCGACACCTCCTTTCGCGTTAGCCACCACGTGAGCGACGAGCGCACCTCGGTGCGCTACTACCTGCATCGATGCTTCCAGGAGGGACGCTCCAAGGCGATGCTCGCCGCCCTGACCTCGACCGGCAGCGCGCTGTCGAGCGAAAAGTCCTACGCGGCAAAGATATTGACCTCGGGCGTGTGGCGCCATCGCCGTGCGCCCGCCCGCGCGCTCGCACTGATCTTCGGATTCGTTTTCACCACGGCAGGTTTCGTCACCGGAACGGTGACAAACCGGCTGGCCGCACACCGGGAGGACCGCCCACAATGACCACCCCAGCTTTTCTGCGTGACCCCAGGATCACCCGGGTCGCCGCGATCATCCTGCTGCAATACTTCGCGGTCGAATGGGTGGTGTCGGCGTCGTGGCGCGGTCAGTACACCTATCGCACCAATCTGACCAGCACCCTGGGCATTCCGTTCTGTGGCCCCCAGGGCAACTGGCCATGCAACGCGCTCTATCCGGCGATGAATGTCTCGTTCGTGATCACCGGGGTGGCGATCGTGGTGATCGGCGCGAGCTGGCTGGTCCGCCGCGTACTCGAGACGCCGCCCGCGGTGGCGATCATGATCAGCGGCGCCGGACTCGTCCTGGCCGGCCTGGTCACCGAACAGACCGACTACCCCACCCACGTCACCGCGATGACGGTGTTCTACGTTTTCGGCGCGCTGGGCACGCTGCTGGCCGGTGTCTCCGCACACAGCCGCCTCGCCGTTCGCGCCCGTGGTGCGTTGATCATCGGCGGCGCGATCTCGACCGTCGGCTTCTTCTGCTTCGCCGGCGGCCTCACCGGGTTGCTGGGCAGCGGTGGCACCGAGCGGACGATCATCTACGGGATCTTGATCGCACTGTTGGTCGCCGGGATCACCGGAACACACAAGCCCGCCCCCGAGGAACCGGAGAGCGCCTCGGCGACAACAGAACCGGAATCCGCGGTGACCGCAACCACCGAACAGGCCACGCCATGACGCTGCGCCACCGGCCGGTCATCGCCGGCACCACGCTGCTCGCCGCCATCGCCCTGAGCGCCTGCGCACTGCCGTTCGGGAACGCGGCGCCGGACCGATCCGTCTCCCGCTCGATCTTCGCCGACGAGTTCGACGGTCCGGCAGGGCCCGTGAGTGGGCGCTGGCAGGCCGAAACCGGTGGCGGCGGATGGGGAAACAACGAGGCGCAGGTCTACACCGCCGACCAGTCGAACGTCCGCATCGACGGCAAGGGACACCTGCAGATCACCGCGCGCTACGACGGCAAGACCGTCACCAGCGCCCGACTCACCACCGGCGGTAAGGCCTCGATCACCTACGGACGGGTCGAGGCACGCATCTCTCTACCTGCCGGCGCCGGTCTGCACCCGGCCTTCTGGCTGCTCGGTGACAACCTGCCGCAGGTGGGCTGGCCGCGCGCCGGCGAGATCGACGTCATCGAGACCGTCAACGATGCCCGCGACTACCACATGAGCATCCACGCGCCGCAGAAGTCCTCGGCCCGCGGACAGACGGTGTCGGCCAGCGGACCGGCACCGATGCCACTGGCCGGAATATTCCACACCTACTGGATGAACAAGACACCCGGCCGCATCGAGACCGGCATCGACGACAGGTCGCTATTCGTGGTCACCCCAGCCGATCTCGCGTCCGACGCACAGTGGGTGTTCGACGCGCCGTTCCATCTGCTGCTCACGCTCGCCGTCGGCGGCGACTGGCCCGGAGCGCCGAACGACTCCACGCCGAATCCCGCCACCATGCTCGTCGACTGGGTACGGGTGACCGGACTATGACCACCGAAATCGTTCTGCGCGCGCCGATGTCGAGCGACGGCGACCCCGAGTGGCCCGGTGCCACCTGGGTCGGCATCCTCGATCTCGCCCACCTGCCCGATGTGCGACCGCGCGACGAAGCAGTCTGTGTCGCACCGGCATCCGACGGTTATCGCAACGCTCGCGTGCTGATCCGCGACGGTCTCACCCCGCTGCAGTTCGTGGATGCGGCCATCGACGGGGGACGCGTGCGGGTCCCGCTCCCGCTGACGGCGCCGGACACCGCACCAGAGGTTGCACTGCCGCCCATGTCGGTCGTGCTGTGCACCCGGGAGCGCCCCGACGACCTGCGCGGTTCGCTGGCCTCGCTGCTGACTGTCGACTACCCCGATTTCGAGATCATCGTCGTCGACAACGCCCCGACCACCGACGCCACCGCACGCGTCGTCGCCGAGGTCGGTGATGACCGTGTCCGTCGGATCGTCGAACCGGTGGCCGGACTCGCAAGCGCCCGCAACGCCGGCCTGCGTGCCGCGACCCACGACATCGTCGCCTTCACCGACGACGACGTGGTCGCCGACCCTGCATGGCTACGCGGTCTGGCACTTGGCTTTTCGCGCTCCGACGACATCGCCTGCGTGTGCGGACTGGTACCCAGCGGCGAGCTGCGGACGATGCCGCAGGCCTACTTCGACTGGCGCGTCTCCTGGGCCGACAACATCGAGTCCCGTGTCTACTCGATGGCACAACCGCCCGAGGACGTACCGCTGTTCCCATTCCAGGTGGGTGTGTACGGCACCGGGGCCAACTTCGCGGTCCGCCGCCAGGCGATCGTCGACCTCGGCGGATTCGACGAGCGACTCGGCGCGGGCACCCGCACGCGCGGCGGCGAGGATCTCGACATCTTCTTCCGCGTCCTCACCGCCGGGCATGGCCTGGCCACCGAACCGTCGTCGATCATCTGGCATCGCCATCGAAGTGACAACGCGGCCTTGATGTCCCAGGCCCGCGGCTACGGCGTCGGTCTCGGCGCCTGGCTGACCAAGGTCGCCGTCACCCGCGAGTACCGGCGGCTGGCACTGTCGGTGCTGCGCCGCCGTGGCCGGGCGGTGGCCCGCGCCGGCGCGGCCTACGGTGCGATCGCCGCTCCCCCACCGGCGTTCCTGCAAAGCGTCCCGAAGTCCGTCGGCCGCGTCGAGGTCTTCTCGGTGATCGCCGGCCCGTATGCACTGTGGCGCGAGGGCCGCGCCCTCGCCCGCGGTACCCGCCAGAGCACAAGTGGCACAACACCGTCGCAGCCCGGACGGCAGCAGGACACAGGAAAGTAGTCATGACCACCACCGCGACCCCCGTCGACGACATCGCCCCCGGATCACCGACGGGTGATGTTCGGCCGTTGGCACGCTTGACCATTCGCCCGGCAGACGTTGCGCTGGCCGCTGCGGTCCTCGGACTCGTCGGTCTGCTGCCGCTGGGCGCGCCGATCAAGGCGGTCCTCGTCGGCCTGTTCGTCTTTCTCGGTCCCGGCTCGGCATTACTGACCTGGGTCGAGATCCCGCGTGTCGCCCGGCTCAGCGCGGTACCCACGCTCGGCATGGGCGTGGTGACGATCGCGGCGATCACCGCGATGTGGTCCTACCGCTGGAACACCACCGGACTGCTGGTGGTGCTCTGCCTCGCCGTGGCCGGCAGCAGCGTCGTCCATTACTTCCGCGAAAAGTCCTGGCCCGACGTCAGAACGTGGCCCGGCACCATCGCCCGGACCACTTGGACGACGGTGCGCGCACCGGGGCTCAACCCACCGACGATCCTGCTGGCGATCGCCCTGATCATCTGGGTGGGCGCCCTGCCCAACCTCCCGGCCGGGGACGCCAGCTTCTACGGGCTGCTCGCCTCGGGCACCGGTCGACTGCTGATCCCGGCAATCCTGCTGACCGCGCTCGCACTGGTCTGGTCGGTGGTCACCCGGCGCTTCGCGGCGGCCGTGTGCAGCGTCGGCGCCGCCATCCTGATCGCCCGCGTCACCACCTGGCTGGGCACCGAGATGCCGCTCTACGACTGGACATACAAGCACATCGGGGTCGTCAACTACATCCTCGAACGCGACCTGATCCAGCCGAACGGCACCGACATCTACGCGCAGTGGCCGGCCTTCTTCGTGACCTCGGCCTGGTTCTGCGACGTCACGGGGCTCGATCCGATCACGCTCGCCCACCTCTTCGCACCGCTCGTCCACGTATTGATCGCGCTGACCGTGTACTCCGCGGCACGCGTGCTCGCGCAACCGCCGCGCACCGCCATCGTGGCCGCGTTCATCGCGGAGGTCACCAACTGGGTGGGACAGGACTACTTCTCCCCGCAGGCCTGGACGCTGGTGCTGGCGTTCGGCGTGCTCACTCTGCTCCTCGCGTCCAAAGCTGTTCCGCAGGCCGGGATCCTGGCGATCATCCCGTTCACCGCCACCGTGCCGTCGCACCAGCTGACCCCCTTCTGGGCGCTGGGCGCGGCCACCCTCCTGCTGATCTTCCGACGCGCACGACCATGGTGGGCGATCGGCGCGATGATCGCGATCGCCGGGGCGTATCTGGTGTTGAACTACGACGCCGTCGCCCCCTACGGCATCCTGTCCGGCGGTAACCCGGTGCAGAACGCCACCAGCAACATCACCGCTGTCGGCGTGCCTGCCAAGGAGTTCACCTCACTGATCTGCCGCGGCCTGTCGGCGGGCGTCTTCCTCGCCGCCGGCCTGTCCATGATCTGGGCGTGGCGCACGCAGCGCGGCCACGTGCTGGCGCGGGCCATCCTCGCCTTCTCCGCACTGTGTCTCCTGCTCGGCCAGAGCTATGGCGGCGAGGCGATCTTCCGTGTCTATCTCTACAGCATCCTCGGCTGCTCGCTGCTGATCGCACCGGCGGTCGTCGCGCTGCTCAACGGCTGGCGCCGCAGCCTGCTGCGCACCACCGGGGCGGTCATCGCCGGCCTCGGTGTGGCAACGGCCTCGCTCGCCGGCCTGTATTCCTATGTGGCACTGTGGCCGTTGGTCGTCGAGACCCGTTCCCAGGTCGACACGATGAACTCGGTGATCGCCGAGGCCGAACCCGGTACCCGCGTGATGATGATGACGCTCGGTGGGATGCCGAGCCGGACGAACGCGAACTACGTCGACCTCACCCTCGCCAACCCGTACTTCGATTACCCGCTGGGCTTCGACCTGTCCGACACCCGATTCGAGTTCCCCACCGCCGAACAACTCGGCTATCTCGACTGGAAGGTCGACCAGACGGAGTACCCGACCATCGTCGCGTTCAGCAAGCAGTCCGAGCGCGCGATGAAGTATTACGGCGAGTATCGATCCGACGCAGCGGACCAGTTCAAACAAGCACTGCAGTCCTCGTCCGGATGGACCATCATCTATCAGCAGGGGGACACCATCATCTTCCGTCACGATCCCGGCCAGGGTCAGTGACGCGGACGCACCGTCAGATCATGTGAAATAGCTCACACCCTTCCCTGAGAATTAGGCAAGCTTTACCTAAGACAATAGGATCTCAAATGACTGATGAACTGCATGCGTACCCAGCGTCGGGTATTGGGCAGTCTCGCCCCTTCGGACCGACGGCCGCACACCTGGAGGACCCCTTGACCAACGCTGCTGACGATCTGGGTGCCGCATCGGCCACCCCGGCGACACCGACACCGACACCCATCGCCGCGATGCGCGAGTTCGAGCAGGATTTCGTCGAGGGTCACGATGACACCGACACCACACCCGGCACCGAGACGCCGACCGTCACCGTCGTCATCCCCACGCGCAACGAGGCGCTGAACCTCCCCCACGTGGCCGAGCGGATGCCCGAGGTCGACGAGATCATCGTCGTCGACGGGGCGTCCACCGATGACACCGTCGCTGTCGCACAACAACTCTGGCCGCAGGCAGTCATGGTGCACCAGACCCGTGACGGCAAGGGCAACGCTCTGGCCTGCGGATTCGCGGCCGCGACCAGTGACATCATCGTGATGATCGACGCCGACGGTTCCACCGATCCGGCCGAGATCCCGGCGTTCGTCGCGACCCTCGTCGAGGGCGCGGATCTCGCCAAGGGCAGCCGCTTCTCCCTCGGCGGCGGCAGCGACGACATCACCACGCTGCGGCGCTTCGGCAACAAGGGCCTGAACTGGCTCGTGAACCGCATCTTCGACACCGAGTTCGCCGATCTCTGCTACGGATACAACGCTTTCTGGCGTCGCCACCTCCCGATCATCGACCTCCCCGACATCAACCAGACCGACGCCCAGTGGGGTGACGGGTTCGAGGTGGAGACCATCATCAACGTGCGGATGGCGCGCGCCGGCGTGGTCATCCACGAGGTCGGCAGTCACGAAAGTCAGCGCATTCACGGGCGCAGCAACCTCAACGCGTTCAGCGACGGCATCCGCGTGCTGCGCACCATCAACTTCGAGCGGCGTTCCCGCCGTGCGGGTCAGGTGTCGGCGAGCCGGGCCGCCGCCTCGGACCGCACCGCATCCCGACGCTGACCGACCAGGATCGAGAACCCATGAGTCACAACGATATCCGCTGCCAGGTCGCCATCATCGGGGCCGGCCCCGCGGGGCTGGCGCTGGCGCACATGCTGCACCGGCAGGGTATCGACAGCGTGGTTCTCGAGCGCCAGTCCGAGGCTCACGTGCGCGCGCGGATCCGCGCGGGCGTGATCGAGCAATCGACCGTCGACGTGTTGACCGAACTCGGTCTGGCCGATCGACTGCACGCCGAAGCCCTTGTGCACGATGGCTTCTACATTCGCTTCGATCGTCAGACGCACCATCTCGACTTCCACCGCCACACCGGTCGGCACGCATTCGTCTACGGTCAGGCGGAGATCGTCGCCGATCTGATCGATGCGCGACGCCAGACCGGGCGGCCGATGTTCTTCGACGCCGCCGACGTCACCGTCGCCGATTTCGACACCGATCATCCCGTCGTCGAGTTCACCCATGAGGGCCGGCGGCGGCGCATCGACGCCGACTTCATCGCCGGCTGCGACGGCTTTCACGGGATCTGCCGTGAGTCGATCGATGCCTCTCGGTTCAACTTCATGGATCGCTCGTATCCCTTTGCGTGGCTGGGCATCATGGCGCGAACGACGCCGGTCACCGATGAGGGGATGTACTGCGCGCATCCCGACGGCCTCTCCGTGCACAGCATGCGCGGACCGCATCTCACCCGGCAGTACCTGCAGGTGCCGGCCGACACCGACCTCGCGGACTGGGGTGATGAGCGGATCTGGGCGGAGCTGCGGCGGCGCAGCGCGTCCGATGACCACCCCGAACTCGAGACCGGTGAGATCATCGAACGCTCCCTCGCCCCGCTGCGCAGCGTCGTCACCGATCCCATGCAGCAGGGGTCACTGTTCCTACTCGGCGACGCCGCACACATCGTGCCGCCCACCGGTGCCAAGGGCCTCAATCTGGCGATCTCGGACGCATGCGTCCTGTCCAACGCGCTCGGGGTGTTCTACCACGGCGCCGGACGCGACGCCCTGGATGCCTACACCGCCACTGCGTTGCCGAGAATCTGGCAGGCACAAGCATTTTCGTGGAATCTGACCACCACCCTGCACCGCCTCGGCGACGGCGATTTCGACTGGAATCTCCGCCGTGCCCGCCTGCAGCGGTGGGCGAACTCCGTCGACGAGCAGCGCGCACTCGGCGAGGTCTACCTCGGCCTGCCGTTCCCGACATCCTGGCATCCACCGATGGTGCCCGCGTGACCGCCGACCGGCGTGTCCGCGCTGTGATGGCGTTCACCGCGAACACGAATAGTACCGAAGATAAGGTTCGGCTACCCTCACAAAGGGAGCCCTTACTACTGTGCGCCGGTAACACCGACGCTCGCGCTCATGATCGGAGACTCGCATGATGGACAATCGCGGCCGGCACCTGTCGTCCGGCAAGCAGATCAGGCTGTCGCGGATCTTCGGTAGCGCCGCCGGTCGCGCACTCGTGGTTCCGATGGACCATTCGGTGACCATCGGCCCGCTCGGCGCCTCGGGTCACGCCGACCACACCGCAGCGGTCCTCGGCCGCGCCGGCGCCGACGCTCTCGTCGTCCACAAGGGCCGCGCCCGGACCATCTCGCCGGCGCGCTTCGCCTCGATGGGCTTGATCGTGCATCTGTCGGCCGGCACGAATCTCGCGGTCGACCAGACACGGAAGGTACTCGTCGGCTCGGTGGAGGAAAGCCTGGCACTCGGCGCCGACGCCGTCAGCGTCCACGTGAATATCGGCGCCCCAACCGAATTCGAGCAGCTGACCGACATGGGCCTGGTGGCCGCCGAATGCGATCGGCTCGGTGTTCCGCTGCTGGCGATGATGTACGCCCGGGGTGGGGTCGCCGACGCGGGCAACACCTCGGTCGCGACGCTCTCCCATCTCGGCGCCATCGCGACCGACCTCGGCGCCGACGTCGCCAAGCTCGACTACGCAGGTTCGCCGGAGCGCATGAACGAGGTCGTCGACTCGTGCCCGCTGCCCATCCTCGTCGCCGGCGGCCCGGCCACCGCGACCGACGACGCGGCGATCGCGTTCGGCAGCCAGGTGACCGAATCACGGGTCGCCGGACTCAGTTTCGGCCGTCTCATCTTCGGCGCCGAGAATCCCCATCGCGTCGCCTCCACCCTTGCCGATAAGCTGCACCGCGGCGAGTCGACGTCGCAGGCCCGCCCGCCGGCCCTCGAACTCGCCTGACCCGCAGCCCCAAAGACCCACCCGTTACAGCCAGAAAGCATCATCGTGAGTACCTCCACCGACATCGTCACCGACGACATCACCCCGCTGTCCGCGATCCGCACCGACGCCCCCGCAGCCGAGGGACCCCGTGAGCATTTCGCGTGGATCGACATCCGCACTGTCCCGGAAGGACTGCGGGACGCGGTGTTGCAGGCCGCAATTCACCATCGCATCGGCGGCATCGTCAGCGACGACGCCGACCTCCTCAACGACCTGCCGCCCACGGTGCGGCGCGTTCTGGTCACCGAGAACGGGGACGGCGGGCCGATTCCGGCTGCCGTCGACATCGTGCTCACCGAGCACACCGGTGACGGTCACACCCTCGTCGACGCCGGCCCGGCCGCCGACGCCGGCGTGCACGTCGTGGTCTCCGACGCCGAAACCCTGCGCCACGCCTGCGAAACCGTGCGCCGCGCACCCTGGACCATCCTCACCTTCACCGACCCGACCAAGATCCCGCTGGAGATCGTCATCGCGGCCGCGGAGAACTCGGGCGGGCGCACCGTCACCGTCGTCAACGACATCGAGGACGCGGAGATCGTCAAGCTCGTGCTCGAGCACGGCTCGGACGGACTCCTGCTGGCACCCCGCTCCGCCGACGACGTCGCGACGCTGGCCGAGGTGATCCGCCCGAGCGCCGACCGCATCGACCTCACCGAACTCACCGTCACCAGCGTCGAGCACATCGGCATGGGTGAACGGGCCTGCATCGACACGTGCTCGCTGCTGGAGAAGGACGAAGGCTGCCTGATCGGTTCGTTCTCGACCGGAATGTTCCTGTCGTGCAGCGAAACCCATCCCCTGCCCTACATGCCGACGCGGCCGTTCCGCTGGAATGCCGGCGCCGTGCACTCCTACGTGCTGGTGCCGGACAACCGGACCCGTTACGTCAGCGAGCTGCAGGCCGGTCAGCCGATCCTCGCCATCCGGTCGACCGGTGAGGTGCGCGAGGTCCGCATCGGCCGGGTCAAGATCGAGCGTCGTCCGCTGATCTCGGTCAGCGCGACCGCACCCGACGGCCGCAAGGTCAACGTCATCGCCCAGGACGACTGGCACGTGCGCCTGCTCGGGCCGGGCGGATCGGTGAACAACGTGACCGATCTGAAGCCCGGCGACAAACTGCTGGGTTACGCACCGGTCGAATCCCGCCACGTCGGGCTGCCCATCACCGAATTCTGCGACGAACGGTAAGCACGGTGAGTATCAGCGCACTTGCTCCGACCATCGGGGCGGACGCGGGTTCTGCAGCGCCACAGGTGCTCTGGTACATCAATCCCACCGACGGCGATGTACCGTGGGAGCCCGCCGAACGGGTGACACCGACCTTCGATGTCATCCGGCAGCAGGCGCGGACCCTGGACCGGCTCGGCTTCTACGGCGCGCTGACCACGGCGCGCGAGGCGATCTCACTCGTCGGCGACACCGAGCGGCTGCGCTTCCTCATCCCGGAGTACCCCGGCGTCAAGCCGCCCGTGCTGCTGGCCGAGGAAGCCCAGGTGTTCGACCAGTACTCCGGTGGCCGACTGATCTACAACCAGGTCAACGGCGCGGACCCGGTGCTGCACCGCTATGGACGCTTCGGCTCCAAACAGGAGCGCTACCGGGTCTCCGCCGAGTACTGGACGCAGGTCAAGAAGCTCTACCTCGACGACACCGAGCCCTTCGACGGTGAATTCTTCTCCTACGGACCGCGCTACAAGCCGGCGATCCCCGGACCGCGCCAGCCGGGCGGTATCGAGGTGTGGGGTACCGGTGCGTCGCCCGAGGGCATCGCGCACGCCGCCGAGGTGCTCGACGTCTACCTGTCGTTCATGTCCGAACCCGATTCGCTCACCAGGCTTTTCGACACCGTCCGCGGCGCGGCGGCCCAACGTGGCCGAACCCTGCGGTTCGGGGTGCTGGCCAGTGTCATCGTGCGCGAGACCGACGAGGAGGCGTGGGAGCGTTTCGAATGGCAGCTGTCCCGGACACGTCCGGAGACCGTGCTGGCCACCGCCGATCCCAACCTGCGGAGTTTCGGATTCCCGGGTCTCGACGAGATTCGCAGCGACGACCCGTTGGTGCAACAGCGGATCGATGCGTTGCGTGCCGGACGGATACCCGGCCGCGAAGCGCTCGAGTTCGCCCCCAACATGGCCGCCGGCCTGACCACCTGGACCGCCGCCGAGCCGCCGTTCGACATCGCCGGTAAGGGCACGGGCACGTACTTCGTGGGCAGCGCCGCCAACGTCGCGGCCGCGATGTCGCGGGTCGCCGAGCAGGCCGGTATCGACGTGTGGATTCTGTCCGGTTGGCCGCTGGCCGCCGAAGCGGAGATCACCGCGGATCTGCTGCTGCCGTTGCTGCAACAACCGGCGCGTTCGACGTCCGGCATCGTCGGCCAGTGACCGCGACCGACAAGCAGACCATCACCGCCGGCGGTCTTCGCGACCGCGGGCGGTCGCTGTTACGAGGCGAGTCCGGTGGGCTCGGGGTCGACATCGTCGCCATCATGACGTCAAGTTTGGCCACCGGCGCACTGGGTTTCGTGTTCTGGACCATCGCCGCCCGCGGCTACACGACCGCCGAGGTCGGTCGCGCGTCGGCGATCATCTCCTCGGCGACGCTGATGGCGACCCTGTCGAATCTGAGCATCAACAGTCTCTACGAGCGGTTCCTGCCCATCGCCGGCGAGCGGGCACATCGGATGCTCGTGGTGGGCCGGTCGGTGATCATCGTCGCCGCCCTGCTGCTCGGCATCGGATTCGTGCTGCTCGGCCCGCGGGAGCACCTGTTCACCGGCCCGTTCGAGGCGTGGCTGTATCCGGTGGCCGTGGTCATCCTCGGCATCTTCGCGATCCAGGATTCGATGCTGATCGGCCTGGGCCGAGCGCGCACCGTGGCGACCAAGAACATCACCCAGTCGGCGGTCAAGTTGGTGGCCGTGGCCGCATTGATCCCGCTCGGCACCGGTTCGGCCATCGTCTGGGCGTGGGTGATCCCGGCATTCGCGATCTCGGTGTGGATCGGGCTGTCCGCAATCCGCCCGGGCGCACAAGCGATGACGGGCGACGCCATCCTGCCCCGTCGGACCGAGATCGTGCACTTCTACGCCGGGTCCTTCGCGATGACCGCGGTCGGGGTGATCGTGCCGCTGGTGGTTCCGCTGGTGATCGTCGCGACGCTGGGCACCGAGATGAACGCCTACTTCACCATCTGCTGGCTGATCATCAGCACCGCGGCAATCCTGTTGAACGCCACCAGCGCACCGTTCGTCGCGTCGGCGTCGGAGCCCGGTGCCGATCTGCGCCAGGCCACCCTGCGCATGATCGCGCTGTGCGGCGGCGCAGGAGTCCTCGGCTGCATCCTCCTGCTGATCACCGCGCCGTGGATTCTGTCCATCATGGGCCCCCAGTACGCCGCCGAGGGCACCCAACTCGTCCGGTTGATGGCGCTCACCCTGCCCACCGTCGCCTTCGTGACCATCTACTCGGCCCTGGCGCGAGTGGAACGACGTCTGCGCCTGGCAGTCACCATCCAGATCCTGTTCGGCATCATCGTGGTCGGCGGCATCGGCTATGCCGCGGGTCGCTGGGGTATCAACGGCGTCGCCTACGTCTACCTGACCGCCGATGTCGTCGCGGTCGCGGTGGTCCTCATCCCGGGTATCCGGATGATCCGGCGCGCACTGCGGTCGACCAGGCCCGCCCCGACCGAGGCCTGACATGACGACCGAGACCGCTGCCGCCGCGCCACCTGCACCGGTGCCCACCCCGTCCGCCGTCGCGGCCGCGTTCGAGCGGGCCGCCGTCCGGTTCGGTGCCGCGGTCGCGCTGCGGACACCCACCGACGTGGTGACCTATCGGGAGTTGCTCGGCCGGGCCCGCGGCATGTCCGCGGCCGTGCTCGCCAGGTGCGGGGACGACGGACCCGTTGTCGTCCAACTGAATCTGTCCAGCGATGCGGTCACCTTGGTGCTCGGTGTGTTCGCCTCCCGGCGCCCCATCGTTGCGCTCGACCCGGCGCTACCCGCCGAGCGCGTGGCCACCATCCTCGACGAACTGCGACGGCACGGTCGACGACCGGCGCTGTTCGTGGCCGACGACGACCACCTCCCCACCGCCCGCGCCGTGGCCGCCGGGTCCGTGCGGGTGATCGCCATCGAGGAGATGTCGGGCACCTCGGGTACGGCAGCCACCCTCGCAGCGCCGCCCGATACCGGCGACGAGTCGTTGTCGGTCACCAGCATTCAGTTCACCTCAGGGTCGACCGGCAAGCCGAAGGGTGTGCTGCACCCCAACGCGATGTGGCTGTGTGACGCCGACCTGATGCGCGACGGATTCGGCATCACCCCCGGACGTCGGGTCGCACTGTGTATGCCCATCAGTTTCGGTGCCGGCCTCAACGTGCTCATCGGATCGCTGCTCAACGGAGCCGACATCCTCGCCCTGGACCCACGGAACACGTCGCCCGACGACCTGCTCGATGCCGTTTCCGCTGCGGGCGCCGAGACCGCATTCCTGACGCCGTCGTTGCTGCGAACCTTGGTCGGTCTGCCGGAAGCTGCTCGCGCCGAACAGAATTCGGCCGACGCTGCGTGGCGGCCGGTGTGTCGGATCATCACCACCGGAGAGGCGCTGACCGGTGAGGTCGCCCGCAGCGCACTCGCAAGGGCACCGCACGCCACGGTCACCAACTGGGTGGGCTCCTCGGAGACCTCTGCGCTGGCGTACTTCGACGTCCGCCACGATGATCCGGTCGCGGACGGACCACTGCCCGCGGGCCTCGCGGCGCCCAGCAAGGTCATCACCGTCGACGCCGACGGCCGAATCAGCGTTGCGTCACCCTATCTCGCCCTCGGCTACCTCGATTCGCAGATGAATGACGGACGATTCGGCACAAATGCCTCCGGGACCCGCGTCTTCCGCACCGGCGATCGCGGTGCACTCATCGACGGCGTCCTGCACCTGGCCGGCCGGATGGACGACGCAGTCAAGATCCGCGGGTACCTCGTCGACCCCTCCGAGGTCCAGCACGCACTCCTCACCGACGGCGACCTCACCGAGGCGGTGGTCGTCGCCGCAACCGACGAGGACGCCGCGGGCGGAGGGTCGGCCACCCGTCTCATCGCCTACGTCGTGCCTGACGGACGACATCGAACGCCGTCGACGTCGGAGTTGCGGACCCGCCTCGCCGCCCGCCTCCCGGACTGGATGGTGCCCGCCCACATCATCGTTCTCGACCATCTCCCCCGCACCGCCCGTGGCAAGGTGGATCGCACCGCCCTCCCGGTACCGCGACGCACCATCGATCCCCCGACCGATCACGTCGAGGCGGCCGTCGCGCACATCTGGGCACGTGAACTCGGCCTCGACGAGGTCGGCCGCACCGAGCACATCTACGCGCTCGGAGCCGATTCACTTGCCGTGCAGAAGATCCTGGTCGCACTGGCGGCACAGACCGGTGTGACACTGACCCAGGCCGACGCGGCGGCCGCCCCGACGGTCGCGCAGCTGGCCGATCTGGTCCGGACCCGCCGATCCGGAGCCCGCCGGCCGCGCCGCCGGTGCCCCGACGAACTCGCACCGACGACAGTCACCCTGCGAAAAGCGCCTGGGCGCACCGTCTTCTGTTTCACCGGCGCCGGCGCGTCGGCACTGTCCTTCGTGCCGCTCGCCGAGCACCTGGGGCAGGTCGATCGGCTGGGTTCGGTCTACGCATTCGCTCCCAACGGCCTGGACAACCATGGCGTTCCGGACTGGACTGTCGGCGCCGCCGTGCGTCGCCATCTCCGCGACCTGCGCCGTATCCAACCGTCGGGACCCTATGTGCTCGTGGGACATTCGCTGGGCGGTTTCCTCGCCCTCGAGGCGGCCCGACGTCTGGAGGCCGCGGGCGAGGTCGTCGAGCTCGTCGTCGTGCTGGATACCTTCATCCCGCGGCGCGTGGCCGGCGTTGTGCGTGAGGCGATTCCCGATCTGTCGATGACCGCCGACGCACCTCCGCTGACCCGTGCCGAACTGTGGCGACGACGGCTGCGACTACCCTTGGCCGGCCTCGCGCCGATGTCACCGGACGATCGCGCCGCCGCCCTCGAGGAGGTCGGGCGACGCGTCGCGATGTTGCACCGCCCCAAGCCTTATCCGGGACGCGTCCTGCTCGTTCAGATCACCGAGAATCATGACGACCCGCGACTGTGGAGCGAGCACATCACTCCGGGGGACCTCACCGTCGCCCGCGTGGACAGCGACCACAACTCGTTGCTGCGGGAACCTCACATCGGGGGCGTGGTCGAGCAGATGACGGCGCTGCTGCCGCCGTGCTGACGATCCCTGAGGTGCGAGGCGCCAGCCGCCCTTCGACGCGCTCGCGAGCTCGCTTGCTCAGGATCCGCCACGAAGGGCATTACCGGTGTCGCAGTATCCGCGAGTACACCTTGGGCGACAACGCCATACCAACCGCGAACGCCGCCGAACGCCACTGCCGATCGCGCACCAGCGGGCCGAGATCGGCCAACGAGGACTCCCGCCGTGATCGCGACAACAGCTCCGCGGCCACCGGATCATCGGCGCCCCCGACGTGGTCGGCGCGCATCGCGATATGCGCCGCCGGGATGAGTACCTCCCGGTAGACGAAATTGCGGGCCGCACGACGTCGATCGTCGGTCTCGGCGATACCCTCGATGAGGCGCTGCATGTCGCGCCCCATGTCGAACAACGCAAGACTGTTGGGACTCACCGAGTTCGACACCGACGCACCCACCTGCCGATACCGCAGCATCGGTGCGCCGACGAACGCCACCCGGTTGGCCCGCATCGACAACTGAGCCAGCGCGACCATGTCCTCGTAGGCGCGTCGACCACCAAACGGCCTCTCGCCGAGCAGTTCCCGCCGGAAGATCCGAGATCCCGCGTACGCCTTGAACCTTCCCGCGATCAGCAGCTGCGCAAACTGGCGTCCGCTCACCACCGATCCCGGCGGATCCGTATCGACGACCCCCAGGAATTTTTCCTTCTCATCGATGAATTCTGTTCCGCACGAGACAAAATCGGCATCAGCCGCGATCATGGCCGCCGTCATCCGTGCCGTCAACGACGGATGTGCGAGGTCGTCGCTGTCGAGGAACCAGACCAGTCCGCCGGTCACCGCGGGCATGGCGGCATCACGGGCGCCACCGACACCTCGATTGCTGCCGGGGCGAACGATCCGGTGCGGGATGGAATGTTGGGCGAGTACGGATTCGGCGATGGTCAGCGAATCGTCACCGCCGCAGTCGTCGACCAGGATGATCTCGTGCACCGGGAGTTCCTGCGCGATCACCGATGCCAGGCAGTCGGCGATGTAGGCACGGCTGCGATACACCGGGATGACCACCGACACGCCTCGGTCTGCGGCCGGGCATGCGCGCGACTCGTCCGAGCCAGCACCCACAGCGACCTCCCAGCGGAAAGATGACGTCATCAGGCTATATCCCGTCGATGCACTATTCGACATCCGGGGTCAGGCAAGCCGAACCGGCTCGGGGCGCCGGCGCAGAATGCTCGAGTACAGATCGGGTGAGACCGTCATCCCCAACGCGAACACCGCAGAACGGACCTGACGATCCGCCAACAGCGGCAACATATCCCGGATCGATGCCCGCATCCGCGAACTCGCGAGCAACTCCGCGACGACCGGGTTCGCCCCGTCACCGGCATGGGCGGCCCGCATCGCCATATGGGCCGCAGGGATGAGCACTTCTCGATACTCGAAGCGACGCGCGAGGCGTCGCTGCCGCCCGCCCTCCGCGACCTGCGCGATCACCGCAACCATCTCGTCTCCCATGTCGAAAAGCAGTGGGGTGTTGGCATTCACCGTGTGCGAGATGGATCCGGCGCGCTGGCGATAGCGGTAGAGCGGTGCATCGATCATCGCGACGCTGCGCGAACGCAATGCCATGTGTGCCGTCGCGACCATGTCTTCGTAGGCCCGTCGTTCGGCCCACGGTGCGGCACCGAGGACCGACCGGCGGAAGACGTGCCCGCCCGGGTAGGCCTTCACCTCGCCGGTGAGCAGCAACTGGACGAATTGCGTGCCGCTGAGCCGGGATTCCGACGGCGACGGTTCGACGACGTGCAGTGAATCTCCGGTGGCGTCGACCAGATCGGTACGGCAGGCGGCGAGGTCGGCATCGGTGTGCTCGAACGCGGCACCCATGATCGCGGTGAACGTCGGGTCGGCCAGGTCATCGCTGTCGAGGAACCAGACGAGGTCCCCGGTCGCCGCCGCGGCGCCGGCGTTCCGCGCGGATCCGACTCCGGTATTGCGGGATTGACGTACGACGAGGTGATTCACCGGCGCGTGGGCGAGGACGTCGGAGGCGATGTCCAGCGAGGCATCGCCACCACAATCGTCGACGAGGATGATCTCGTCGACCGGGCGATGCTGGTCGAGGACCGCCTGCAGACAGTCCCGGATGAAGTCCTCGCTGCGATAGACCGGGATGACCACCGAGATACGAAGGTGCGTCATGTTCGGCCCGGAACGTCCCGCAGGCGTCGAGAGGGTGCGGTGACGGTCGAACACGCAGCCAACTACTTTCTCACTGAACGGGGGACAGAGATAGGTTATCCTAACCTGATCTGATTGTCCGCGCCGGTCGGCGTGAAGCTTCTCACCCGCGGTCGGCGATCGTCGCCACCACACCGTGGTGATCCGATCCGGGGAGATCGACCCGCTCGAACGATGTCGGAACCGGACCGCCGCGAGTGAGAATCCGGTCGAGCGCCAGCAACGACGGGTAGGGCCGATTCGCCGGGTAGGTCGCGACGATGCCAGATCCGAGATGTTCTGCCGCATCGGTCAATTGCGGTGAATCGGGCACGGTCGAGCCCGCCAGCAGTTGCCGGAACTGCCGATGGTCGTAGGTGGAGTTGAAGTCGGCGCCGACGATCAGCGGTAGCCGTTCCGCGGACAGTATCGATCGCAGACGACCGAGTTCGGTGTCCCAGTGCCACGCGGGCATCGGGTACGGGGGCACCGGGTGCAGCGCATAGATCGCCTGCCGACCGGCGGTCGGAAGATCCACCACCGCGCGCAGATTCGACAGCTTGAAGTCGGGTAGCAATGCACCGTCGGCCAACGGGAGGCGCGAGAAGATGCCGGCCCCGCCGCCTCCGTCGCGGGGACGGGTGAACGCGAAGGGCAACTCACGCGTCAACCCCGCGGACTCCAGTCGCCCGACCGCCTCCGGAGTCAGTTCGATGACGGTCAGGATGTCCACTTTTCGGTCACGGACCTGCTCGACGAGGCTGGCGGCATCTGCGTGCCCGAGGAAGATGTTGGCCTGCATGACGGTGATATCCGACGTCTTCACGACTTCGTCCACCCCACGGTACAAAGGTGCCTGCGTACTGAGCCCGACGATGAGCACGACCATCGCCACGACGGCGGCCCACCACGCCCGGACGATCAGGAACAGCACCACTCCCACCACCGGCAGCAGGATGAGCAGTGGGGTGAACGACGCGATCCGGGCCGCGGTGTTGCTGATCAGGTTGGAGTAGTGCGCGGCGACCCCGACGGCACCGCCGACGACGAACATCGCGCCGAGCACGATCATCGCGATGGACAGCGTCGATCGACGCCCCCGTTCGTCGTCCGACAAGCTGCGCGATCCCCTCACCCGTACGCGACGTCGATCGCGTACTGGCTGAACCCGAGCCGCTCATAGGTGTGCAGCGCCGCGGTGTTGTCGCCCTCGACGTAGAGCTCGACCTCCGGCAGCCCTCGATCGGCGAGATAGTGCAATCCGGCCAGTGTCAGCAGACGGCCGAGGCCACGCCCCTGGGCGGCCGGGTCGACGCCGACGATGTACACCTCACCCAGCGCGGCCGAATGCACCTTGGTCCAGTGAAAACCCAAGAGCTGCTGCGGGTCTGCCTCATCGAAGGCGAGGAACAAGCCGGCCGGATCGAACCAGGAACTCTGCACCCGCTCGGTGATCTGATCGAGGCTCCAGCCACCCTGCTCCGGGTGCCAATCGAAAGCCGCATTGTTGACCCGGAGGATCTCCGCGTCGTCGGTCGCGCCGTCGTAGGTACGCAACAGGAGGTCGTCGCGGGGCTCGAGAGCGGGCAGGTCGGGCGCGGTGGGTCCCAGCGGCCGGCGCAGTTGCAGCAGTTCGCGACGTCGTGCCAAACCGAGCGACTCGGCGAGGGCGATCGCACCCGGGAGATCGCCGTGGGCCCACGCCCGCGGCGCGGGGTCGGCGGTCAGTTCGCGCGCGGTGCCGAAGGCCGCCGACAGCAGCGCGCGGCCGTGCCCCTGACGCCGGTGCACCGGGTCCACGACGGCCTCGATCATGGCCGGTTCGCCATCCCGACCGGCCAGCACATTGGCGTAACCGAAGTCTGAATACACATGTCGCACAGCAGTATTGGCGGCGGAATCGATCGCCGCGCGGGACTGCTCGGACAACGGGGACACCCCGTCGGCCTCACGAGCTGCGTCGACGAGACCTCGCGCGAAGGTCACCGCGTCGGGGGACAGCCGATCGGAAATGATCGGCCCGGACGCGTCAGTTTCCGTTGGCGCTGGCACTGAACTCCTCGTCGAAGGGACCTTCCAGGTCGTCACCGAACTCCTCGTCGTCGACCGCCGTATCCATCGCCGGATCGGCGGCGCCACGACCCCGATTCGGACGAACAGCCTTGTAACCGACGTTACGCACGGTGCCGATGAGCGACTCGTGGTCGGCGCCGAGTTTGGCGCGCAGGCGCCGCACATGGACGTCGACGGTGCGGGTGCCGCCGAAGAAGTCGTAGCCCCAGACCTCCTGCAGCAGTTGCGCTCTGGTGAACACCCGACCGGCGTTCTGGGCAAGGTATTTCAGGAGTTCGAACTCCTTGTAGGTCAGGTCGAGTGGACGACCACGCAGTCGCGCGGTGTAGGTGCCCTCATCGATGACCAGATCACCGAGCGTGACCTTCCCGGAGGCCTCCTCGGCGGTCATGCCGCGAGTGCGGACCACCAGCAACCGCAGGCGGGCGTCGAGTTCGGCGGGACCCGTGGCCGGCAACAGGAATTCGTCCAGACCCCAGTCGGCGTTGACCGCAACCAGACCGCCCTCGGTGACCACCGCGGCCACCGGCACCGCCGATCCGGTGCTGCCGAGCAGCCGGCACAGTCCGCGTGCCGCAGCCAGATCCGTCCGGGCGTCGACAATGGCGACATCCGCATTGCCCGCCTCCATCAGCGAGGAGACCTCGGTCGGCGCGACACGAACGGTGTGTGCCAGCAACGACAGCGAGGGCAGTACGGCTTCCGGATTCGGGTCAGCGGTCAGCAGCAAGAGATCCACGACCAACTCCGATCTCGTCGTCCCCCGAACAACCAACTGATGATGTGCGTATCGCCCGCACCGTTGCGGCCCTCCGATACCCCTCGCACCGACGGGTCCGATTGTTTACACCGGCTTACCGTCATGTGCGCGATAGGTGACAGAATAGCGCCAATGTCGCGTTCTGCTGTTAACAAGGCGGTCGGATCGGACCGTCGGCGCGGCACATCGGTTCCCGGACCCCCACATCACCGGGCCCGGCGGATCGCCGGCATCGGGCTCCTGACCGTTGTTCTCATCGCGGTGATCGCCCTGCTCACCGACACCTTCGTGGCGATGCGCTCCGAGGGTTCGTTCTCCCGGTCGCTGCTGGCCTCACCTCGCGTGATCTACGACCCCGAAGTAACTCTCGGCGGTTTCCCCTTCCTCCGCCACGCCGCGGCCGGCGAGTTCACCGGCGCGGTCATCACCGCCCGCGGTGTCCCGGTGACCTGCCCGCCCCCCGGCGGCTGCCATGCGGAGTTGGGCGCGACGCTCGGCGAGCTGTCGGTACCCGACGGCTTCGATATCGGCCCGAGTGATCTCGTACACACCTCGTCGATCGACGCCTACACCCGCCTCGATTCGGTCAATCTGGGCCGGTTCCTGGGCATCATCGACCTGAGCGTCAACACCCCGGCGCCGGAGAACAGGGCCGGCGCCGGCGGTCCCGGCGACGGCCTGCTGCGCCGCACGACCGGAGTCCTGCTCACCGGCACGGTACCGCTGCCCCCGGTCGACACCGAGACCCGTTTTCCGCCCTCGGCGTCGGAGTATCCGGGATCGACGGTGAAGGTCAGCGTCGTCGTCGACGTGTCGGTGACCGACGGACGGTTACATCTGCGGGCCACCGACTTCTATCGCGGTCCGGAGGAACATGTGGACGCCGACGTCCCCGACGATCTGCGCGACTACGTCCTCGGCAAGTTCACCGCTACCCTCCCCCGCCTGCCGATGCCGTGGGACATCGCGCCCCAGGCAGCGCACAGCGAGGGCAGCGACGTGCTGCTCGAGGGCACCCGCGATCGCGCCGACGTGCGGCCGGAGGACTTCTGAACCGACGGCGGGGCCGGGTTTGGGCGCCCGGCGGCGGCTCTTGTACCCTCGTCACCATGCAACAGCGCCGTGAGTTCTTGCTCACTCGCCGTCGTGCGATCGACTTCTGTCGGATCGCCAACTGTTGCTGTCGCTGATCTGACGGCGGCCCGCGCATCGATGCGCACCTGATGACCTCTCCCGTCGATACCTCGCACCTGCGTGAATCGGTATCGACGACATCTCCCGGTCGACATCTATTCGCTCACGTCGTCACCATGCAAACCCGAGAAGTCACATCAAGAAATCATCCGGAAGGAACCACCATGGCACGTTCTGACGTCCTGGTCAGCGCCGATTGGGCTGAGCAGAACCTGAACACCGACGGCATCGTCTTTGTCGAGGTCGACGAGGACACCACCGCGTACGACGGCGGCCACATCGAGGGCGCCGTCAAGCTCGACTGGAAGACCGACCTGCAGGACGCTGTCCGCCGCGACTTCGTCAACGCCGAGCAGTTCTCCAAGCTCCTGTCCGAGCGTGGCATCGCCAACGACGACACCGTCGTCCTCTACGGCGGCAACAACAACTGGTTCGCGGCCTACGCCTACTGGTACTTCAAGCTGTACGGCCACAACGACGTCAAGCTCCTCGACGGCGGCCGCAAGAAGTGGGAACTCGACGGACGCCCGCTGTCGGCCGACGCCGTGAGCCGCCCGGCCACCACCTACAAGGCCGCCGAGCCGGACCTGACCATCCGCGCGTTCCGCGACGAGGTCGTCGAGGCGATCGACGTCAAGAACCTGGTCGACGTCCGCAGCCCCGATGAGTTCACCGGCAAGATTCTCGCGCCGGCTCACCTCCCGCAGGAGCAGAGCCAGCGTCCGGGCCACATCCCGGGTGCGATCAACGTGCCGTGGAGCAAGGCCGCCAACGAGGACGGCACCTTCAAGTCCGATGAGGATCTCGCCACGCTGTACGCCGAGGCCGGCCTCGACGGACAGAAGGAGACCATCGCCTACTGCCGCATCGGTGAGCGGTCGAGCCACACCTGGTTCGTGCTCAAGGAGCTGCTCGGCCACCAGAACGTGAAGAACTACGACGGCAGCTGGACCGAGTACGGTTCACTGGTCGGCGTGCCGGTCGAGCTGGGAGAAGGTAAGTAATCATGTGTGGTGCCCCCAAGCAGGGTCAGAAGTTGCCCGCGGGCGTCGACGTCGAGAAGGAGACGGTGCTGACCGGCACCGTCAACGACGAGTCGGGCACCCCGGTGGCCGGCGCCTTCGTGCGGCTGCTCGACTCGACCGGTGAGTTCACCGCCGAGGTCGTGGCCAGCCCCACCGGCGATTTCCGTTTCTTCGCCGCCCCCGGCACGTGGACGCTGCGCGCGCTCTCGTCGGTCGGCAACGGCGAGGTGACCATCGCACCGGAGGGTCCCGGCGTGCACGACCACGACGTCGTCGTCAAGAAGTAAACCGAGCAAATTGTGCAGGCCCCCAGGGAGTTTCCCTGGGGGCCTTCGCTATTGGGTCGAAATCAACGTCAGATCAGATGCTTTGGGTGCACCGACGACGGCATCAGTTGCAGCGCAGCCAATTTACCCGCCATCTGCAGCCGGTTCTCCACGGTCTCCGAGTAGAGGTCATCGAGTGCGGCACGACCGAGATTATGCGGCCCGACAATCCGGTAGCACGACTGGTTGAAGCTGCCGAACCACATCTGGATGAAGAGCTTCGGGTTGAGCACCATCTTGCGCATCGGCACGAGACAGCCGATCTCCTTGGCCAATGCGTCGAGATAGACGACCTGCGACGGAATCGCCTCGGTGTGCCGTGGACTCAGCGCCGTCCAGTACTCCTCCCATTCTTTGTCGCGGCCGATCTTCTCGTCGATGGCCGCCGGGACCGACATCTTGCCGCTGCACAGTCGGGCGAAGTACCGGGCCTGCATCTCCGCACAGATCGGGATGCCGCCGGAGAACGGACGGACGAAGCCGATGAAGGCGGCGGTGCCGTCGTGCTCGGGATGCAAGAAGTGCTTGTAGAGGTTGCGGACGTTGCCGTCCTTGATCTGTAGGTCCCCGATCGAGATCGTGTCATTGGAGAACCCCGTGCAGAGCACGATGGTGTCGTACTCCCCCAGCACCGAATCACGGAACCACACGTGGTTGCCCTCGGACCGCTCAATTCCCGCATCGTTCAGACCGACCCGCCCGGAGACGATGTGCGGGATGAAGCTGACGTTCTTGCAGAAGATGCCCCGCTGTGCCCAGCTACCCTCCGGATGCGATCGACGATTCCACGTCCGGATCATGTCCCAGTTCGCCTCGTTGTCGAGGGTGCCGGCGACATCGAGTTTCGGCGGATCCATCGGCTCACCGAAGGGGTTCAGGTCGGACTCGACGCGGTTGCGGCCGCCGGGATCCTTGCCCTGCAGCACCCGGACAACGCCCAGACCCGTGGTGATGAATCCGTAGATCACCGACATGGTGAGGAACAGCGCCTTGGCCACCGGGTTGCGACCCCAGAACGTGTCCAGCACGAACGGCTGATCGGTTGCGCGACGCAGCATCTCGTGGGCGTGGGCACGAACGGTGCCGTTGTCGGTGGTGCGGTTGCGGCTGAAGACGCGGGCCAATAGGAAGGTGTAGGAACGGATCGACAACGTCGCCTCGGCGGCGACGTCACCGATCTCGCGCACGATGTCGGCGCCGGATTCGGCCATGCCGACGATCAGCACCCGCTTGCCGCGGAAGCGTTCGTTGTTGCGGTACTCGGAGGAGTGGACGATCTCACCGGCGAAGCCCTCGAGTCCGGGGATCTCCGTGTTCGGGGTCTTGAAGGGCCCGGAACAGATCGCGACCGCACCGAACTCCTCGGTGGTCTCCACTCCGTCGCGGCGCATCGACACCCGCCACGACGACCCGCGACGTTCGACGTTGGTCACCTCGCTGCCGAATCGGATGTGCCCGACCAGACCGAAGCGCTCGGCGTACTCCTTGAGGTAGCCGAAGTACTGTGCACGCGTGTAGAACTGGCGGCCACCGGCGAACGGGAAGTCGGAGTACGCCATCAGCTTCATGGAGATGGTCAGGTAGAGGTTGTCGTACGCCTTCATCTGGTCGCCGTCGCCATCCTCGCGCAGCCAGATGCCACCGAGATCGTCGTTCTTGTCGAAGCAGACGACCTCATGCCCCTCGTCGCGCAGCTGCTTGATGGTCGTCAGACCACAAGGGCCGGCGCCGACGACACAGACCTTCATGAGTACCTCCGGGAGTCGATGTGCGGCATCGCCAGCCGCCCAAACATTAGGGAAGGCTAACATCACTTAATCGACTCCGCGGAACCGCTTCACCCCTTGTGAGCTGCGACTTTCAGCAAACTCACAGAAAGCGCCCGGTATGTCCGAATCGCTTACGCGCTCTCCGCAATCGCCGCCAACCGATCCACCGATGCCCGCAGTTTGTCCTCGGTGGTGTCCCGCGCCCGTGGCAGTCGATTCGGGTCGTGCAGGTTCGTCCAGTCGTAGGTGTGCGTGACGACGGTCGCGTCGCCATCGGGTTCGAGTTCCCACCGCCACAGGTGCCCGACGGGCTCTCTGCCCGCTTCGGCGGGGCACCACGCGATACGACGCGCCTCGTCGAACTCGACCACATGGTTCTCCCGCAGCGCCCCGGTGGTCAGCGTCATCCCGAACACGTCGCCCACCGCACGGATGCGCCGCGCGTCGGGTGCGACGTCGAGGTTGGCGTTCCCGTCCCACTCCGGTTGTCGCGCCGGATCCGCGATCAACTCGAAGATCACTGTCGCCGGCGCCTCGATCCGCCGGGACGCCGACACCACCCGCTGTTCGTCCGTCATGTGACCTATCCAACCATCGTCGGACCACCCCGCAGATCGTCGCACGCAGGCGGTAAACTGCCCGCGTGGTCCTTTTCTTCGAGATCCTGCTGGTCCTGGCGTCGCTACTGATCGTCTGGTTCGCCGTCTACGTGCTCTACCGTCTGATCAACGACGAGTCGTGAGCCCTTCGGACGCCGGCGACGGCGTACCCGAGGACACACCGGCCCACCGGCCCGGTGACGAGGCGATCAACCAGGCGGCCGAGCGCGCCAAGGTGACTGCCGATCGAAACCTGCCCGAGTGGGGCGAGCTGCCGCTCCCGCACGACACCGCCAACCTGCGCCACGGCGCCGACCTGCACTCCGGCCTGCTCGCACTGCTCCCCATGGTGGGTGTCTGGCAGGGCGAGGGCGAGGCCAACGATCCCGAGACCGGCGAGGACTACCACTTCGCCCAGCAGATCATCGTCAGCCACGACGGCCAGAACTTCCTCAACTGGCAGGCCCGCTCATGGGTCATCGACGAGGACGCGAACTTCGTGCGCCCCGACCTCCGCGAGTCCGGCTACTGGCGGATCGGCGACGACGACACCATCGAGTTGCTTCTCGCCCACGCCGAGGGCTCCATCGAACTCTTCTACGGCCGCCCGCTGACCCAGACGTCGTGGGAATTGGCCACCGATGTGGTGATCAAGGCCGACTCCGGCAAACGCACCGGCGGCGCCAAGCGTCTCTACGGTCTCGTCGAGGACGGTGACCTCGCCTACGTCGAAGAGCGCGTCGACGCCGACGGGGACCTCATCCCGCGACTGTCCGCGAAGCTGCGCCGTTACGCGGGCTGAACCGACTGCGGAGCATCATCGGTTGCGGCGCAACCACTTTCGACGATCAGACCATGCCAGGTACAGATTCTTGCGGGGAATCGCGCTGTAGACGACCGTACCCAGCATCACCACCACCGACCCGTAGTTGGTGGCTGTGCCCGCCCGTGCCGGAGTTCCCGGGAGCAGCATCCCCGACGACGTGATCCCCGCACCCCGACCCGGTTGTCCGTCGACCCGTCGTCCCACCAGTGAGTACACCTGGCCGGTGTCGGCGGAGGCGCACACCGGCAGGGTGACCCGACTGTAGGGGGCGATCTCCTCCACCTGATGCTCGGCGCCGCGCTGATAGACCACCGCGATCGGTTCGTAACCGCTGTTGCGGATCGTCATCGTGTCCGCACCCGTGCGGTACTGGTAGGTGACACCGGCCAGTTCTGGATCCAGGTGGACCTGCTGGGCGTATCCGCAATCCCAGTCGACGCTCCACGGGGTCAGGTAGCGATTGTCCAGATAGTCGCGCCGACTCGGGACCGGTAGCGCACTCGGCATCACCTCGCCGCCCGCGCACCACAGCACACCGAGCAGGGTCGGGTCGCCGTCGGTCCGCGGCAGCTGCAGGTAGTGCACGGCGTCGCCGGCGGGCACCGGGATCGATTCGCCGGGTTCGGCGATCAGGAAGTCGGCCGGACCGGCCGCGGTCACCGTGGCCATCGCGATCGGCGAGTCCCCATGGTTGTGGATCACCGTCTCCCCCGCGACGTGCGAATAGTGCACTCCGTGGGTCAGCGGGTCAACAAACCGGAACTCCGGCGCGATACGCGAACCGAAGTCGTGATCACCGGGCGTCCAGTACACCCCGTCGGAGTCGATGTCGTCCCAGTCGAGGTCCCCGACGTCGGGGCCGTCGAGCAGGAACTGCGGCAGGTCGCCGTCGAGGATCTGTCCCACCAGCACCGGGCGGCCGTCGCGGCGCTCGGATTGCAGGATGTGCGACTGCGCGGTCGGCAGCATGACCGAGGTCGCGGTCGGGAGGTAGGTGAACACCGAGCCGTCGGTGCCGGTCATCCGCGGTGTCGACAACACGGCGAGGTCGGCGGCACCGCGATTGTGCAGGACCAGGCGTTTTGTCGGCCCGTCGATCGAGTAGGTCAGTCCGGACACGTGCCCGGCAATCCAGGTGGCGGCGCCGTCGTTGGTCCAGTCGTGGTCGTCCGGACTGAGGAAGCGGGCCAGGATCTGCGCGTCGAGGGGTTCGGCGGCGCTGTCGATCGTCGGTCCGGTCCAGCGCGGGACGACGGGGGTCAGCATCGAGTCGTGCGCGGTGGCGGCGTGTGCGTGTGTCATGTCGGTCTCCCTGGCGAGTCGATCGGACATCTGGGGTTCGCGCGGGGAACCATCGCGGATGGGTCCCGATCGTGTGTCTCCCCTACAACGAGTTCACGTCATGCGTCTCACGCGAACACGAGTAGTCGACTACTTGACCTACGGATCGCGGTTGCGGTGACGGGTGTTACAGCGCCGCCGACCGACCCCGGGGTGTCCCGGACATGGGACGGCCCCCGCACCACCCGTTGAACGGGCCTGTGCCGATCGGACAGGATCGGGGTGCGGGGGCCTGGTGACCATCTGGTATTCGCCGGCACGGACGGGTGCGATCGCTTCGCGATGCACTCCCGCGGCAGTGAATGCCACACGGTCCGCGCTTAGCGGATGGTCACCTCACGTGTCCAATAGTCATACAACTTCGAACCACCTCCTTCCTCGTGTACAGCCGAAGATACGCCTGCGCCACGGAGGCGGCAACGGGTTTTTCATCCAACTCCGACGGGCTCGAACTCGATCCGCAGCACGTCTGCGGAGAGCATCGAATCCTCTTGTGCGACTGGGTGATGCGTGACCACGACGACGGTCCTGGCCGGCCCGAACAGTCCACCGCCGGGATCGAGGAGCCGCCGCAGCAGACCCTGCGCGTCGGCGTCGTCGAGGTGCTCGGTCGGTTCGTCGAGCAGCACCACCGGGGCCGGATGCAGCAGCGCCCTGGCCAGCAGCAGCCGACGACGCTGGCCGCCGCTCATCGACTCGGCCCCGCCGTCGAGTTCGGTGTCGAGCCCGTCGGGCAGCCCGGCAACCCACTCGCCGAGCCCCACCGCGTCGAGTGCGGCCGATAGTTGCGCGCGGGTCGCATCGCCGCGCGCCACGAGGAGATTCTCGGCCAGCGACGTAGCGAAGACGTGGCCCTCCTCCGCGAAGTAGCAGACCGCGGCCCGCGCGTCGACGACGGCACCGTCATCGGTGCTCCGGCAGGTAGTGGAACCCGAGTGCGGTGTGAGTAGTCCGGCGAGCGTCAAGAGCAGCGTCGACTTGCCGGCCCCGCTCGGGCCCGCGACCACCATCCGCGAGCCGGGCCGCAGGGTCGCGGTGACTCCCTCGACGGGACCGAGGTCGGGGCCGGTCGGCCATCCGCAGCGCAGCGCGTCGATCTCGATGGCGACCGGGTCGGTACGGATCGCACGGTCCAGCGGCCCGTCGGTGAGCTCGGGGACCGCGGGTCCGGCGCCGTCGATGAGCGCCATCAGTCGGGCCGCGGCCTGCCGGCTCTGTTCGAGCTGGATCCCCGCCTCGGTGAGCGGGCCGGTGGATTCGAACGACGAGAGGGGCAGCAGGATCAGCACGCCGAACAGCATCGGGGTGACGCCGTGACCGGACGCCACGTCGGCGAGTGAACCGGGCAGCCCGGACGCGAGGTGGATGCCGATGAGGCAGGCGGCGAGCAGCGAGACGCCCATCGACAGTGGCGTGGCCGCGGCGGCTGCCGCCTGCCACCGCATTCCGCGGTCGGCGGCGGCCCGGGATTCCTCGTCCGCGGCAATCTGCGCCGCGAGTACCCGGTCGCGGCGCCGCGCGACGGTCAGTTCGGGGGCGTGCCACAGCGCGGTGAGGGTGGCATCGGCGGCGCGGTGGGCCGCGGCCGAACCGTCGGCGATCGATCGTGCCGAGCCTCTCGCCGCCAGCCACGGTGCGATCGCACCGCTGACGATGAGCGCGATCGCCAATACGACTGCCGCCCAGACCGACACGAAGGCCATGATCACGACGGCCGCCACGCTGGTGACCGCACCGACCGCGATCGGGATCACGCCCCGGATCAGCGCGTTGCCGATCTCGTCGATGTCGTCGCCGGTGCGGGCCAGGATGTCGCCCCGGCGCAGCATCACCGAGTAGGCGGGGGCGCCGTCGGCCAGCGCGCGGTAGACGCGTTCGCGGGCGGTGGCCATCGCGCCGAGGGCGAGGTCGTGGGTGGCGAGCCGTTCGAGGTAGCGGAACACCCCGCGGGAGATGCCGAGCGCTCGGACCGCGGTGATCGCCACTGACAGGAACAGCACCGGCGGCATCTGCCAGGCGCGGGTGATCAGCCACGCCGAGAGTGCGGCCAAGCCGAGCGCCGACAGTGCTCCCCCGACGCCGAGCAGTATCGAGCGGAGCACCGGCCGCCCACGCAACCCGAGGAAGGCAAAGGCCCGGCGCAATGGATTGGGTGAGGCTGCGGGCGTGGTCATCGTCGGTCTCCCGCCATGTCGATGACCCGGTCGGCGAACGACCGCACCAGCGGCTGATGGGCGACCACGACGACAGTGTCACCGCCGGCGGCACGAGCGGTCAGTGCCCGCAGCACCGCGGTGGCCGACGCGACATCGAGGTGGGCGGTGGGCTCATCAAGAAGCAGCAGCGGGGCCGGCCCGGCCAGCACCCGGGTCAGCGCCAGTCGTTGTCGCTGTCCTGCGGACAGGCCCATCCCGCCCGCGCCCAGCACCGTCTCCCCGCCGTCCGGCAGTGTGGCGAGTACGGCATCGAATCCCGTTGCCGCAGCGGCATCATCCCGCGCTTGCGGGTCCAGAGGTCCGAACAAGGCGAGGTTCTCGTCGACGGTGCCGGGCACCACGACGGGCTGCTGCGGTAGCCAGCAGATCTGCTCGTGGAAGGCGTCGCGGTCGAGTTCGGCAACCGGGATGGCTCCGATGAGCACCGACCCTTCGTCGGGGTGGATGAGGCCCATGATCGTCATCAGGGTCGTCGATTTACCCGCCCCGTTGGGACCGGTGAGCACGGTCAACGACGACGGTTCGATGACCGCGTCGAGGCCATGCGGCGCCCAGCCGTCGCGGCCGTGGACGCCCACGTCCAGCAGCCGGATCGGTGCTCCGGCAACTGCACACGTCCGCGTGCCCGCGCCACCCCGATCCCTGAGGCGCGAGGCGCTAGCCGAGCCACGAAGGGCCGCCTCCTCCCCCTCGATCAGATCGATCACCTCATCGGCAGCCGCCACCCCGTCGGCGGAGTTGTGGAACTGCGCGCCGACCTGCCGCAGCGGCAGATACGCCTCGGGCGCCAGGATCAGCGCGAGTACACCGGCGTACAAGCTCATCTCGCCGTAGACCAGGCGCAGGCCGATCCCGACCGCGACCACCGCAACACACAGAGTGGCCAGCAGTTCGAGGACCGCGCCGGACAGGAACGCGACCCGCAGCGCGCTCATCGTGCTGCGTCGATGGGCCTTGCCGAGTTCGGCCACGCGCGCGGCGGGACCGCGAGATCTGTTGAGCGCCCGCAGGGTCGGCAGGCCGGCGATCAGGTCGAGCAGTTGTGCGTTGAGCCGGGCGGTCGTCGCCAGTTTGCGTTCGGTGCGGTCGCGGGTCATCAGCCCGATGAGCACCATGAACAACGGGATCAGCGGCAGCGTGATCAGGATGACCAGCGCCGACGGCCAGTCGGTGAGCCCGATGACCAGGATGACGATGGGCGTGACGGTCATCGAGACGATCAGCGTCGGCAGGTATCCCGACAGATACGGGGCGAGGTCGTCGAGGCCGCGCAGCAACACGGTGATGGCACGATCGCGGCGCGCCAACAACTCTCGCGGGGAGGTCCGCTCCGGATCGGTGAGCACGTCGACCGCCTGCGCACGCAATTCGATGATCACCCGCGCGCTCGCCCGGTGCGCGGACCGATCGCGCAGGTAACTCGCGACGACCCGCACCGCGAGCGCCGCGGCGAGCACCCACACATGGGTCTGCTGGGTTCCGAGGGTCCGCCGGGACGGATCGACGATCAGCTCGGACAGGATCGACGCGGCCATCGCCGCGGTCACGATGATGGCCGCCGCGGTGACGACAGCGAACATGGCCGAGACGACGACGTGCCGTCGTGCGGCGCTCGAATACCGCAGCAACCGCGGATCGACCGGCCCCCGTCGTCGCGGCGACGTTTCGACCGCCGCGTCGCCGCGCTGCGCGGTCGAGGCGGACGCGGCGGGTGCTCGACTCATTCAGGCACGCGCAGCGACGGCAGTCCGGTCGGTGCCGGGATCTGCTCCAGCGAGATCCGCTTGCTGAACACCCAGTAGCTCCACGCCTGATACGCGATGACCAGCGGCGCCACGATCAACGCGACCCACGTCATGACGGTCAGCGTGTAGTGGCTCGACGACGTGTTCGCGATGGTGAGGTTGTAGGCCTCGTTCGTGGTGGACGGCAACACATTCGGATAGAGCACCCCGAACAGGGTGATCACCGTGCCGGCGATGGCGATCGAGGTGGCGAAGAACGCGATGAACTCTCGCTGCGCCTGGGTGGCCACCACCATCACGACCGCGGCCACCGCGGCGATCAGCACCGGAATCCACGTCCAGCCCTTACCGTAGGCGAACTGGGTCCACAGCAGGAACACCGCGGCCACCACCGCTGTCGGAATCGCCAGGCGCGACGCGTATTTGATCGCGTCTTCGCGCATCACGCCACTGGTCTTGAGCGCCAGGAAGACCGCACCGTGGGTCAGGAACACCAGGAGCGTTGTCAAGCCGCCAAGCAGCCCGTACGGGTTGAGCAGATTGAAGAAACCGCCGGTGTACTGCGCATCGGCGTCGATCGGCAGCCCCCGGATCACGTTGGCGAACGCGACTCCCCACAGCAGCGCGGGAATCCAGGAGCCGAGCCCGATGCCGACGTCGCACCACATGCGCCACTTGGGGTCGTTGATCTTGCCGCGCCACTCGATGGCGACGACGCGGGTGATCAGCCCGACCAGGATGAGGAACAGCGGGAGGTAGAAGGCGGTGAACATCGTTGCGTACCAGCCGCCGAAGGCCGCGAACATCGATCCGCCTGCGGTGAGCACCCAGACCTCGTTGCCGTCCCACACCGGGCCGATGGTGTTGAGCACCACGCGGCGTCGGGCGTCCCCGGAGCCGGCGTCGGCCGGTGTCTGCTTGCCCTCGACGGCGACGTCGGAGTGGCTCGCGCCGAGGAACGGCATCAGCATGCCGACACCGAAGTCGAAGCCCTCCAGCACGAAGTAGCAGACGAAAAGCACCGCGATCAGAATGAACCAGAATTCAGGGAGTCCCATGTGTCTGCCTCTCAGTACGCGAACGACAGTCGTTGCGGCTCATCGGAATCGGTGTCCGATGGCTCGTCCGGCGGGATGGCGTCGTAGGTGGCCGGACCTTCGATGATGTATCGACGCTGCAGCATGAACCAGACGACACCCAACGCGCCGTAGAGCAGCGTGAAGCCGATCAGTGTCACCCACACCGTCGGGGCGGTGTGATTGGAGACGCCGTCCTGCACCAGCATGTGGATGCGCAGCGGATCGAGGTTGTTCTCCCAGTTGGGCGCCACCACCCACGGCTGTCGGCCCATCTCGGTGAAGATCCAGCCGGATGCGTTGGCCAGGAACGGGGTCGCCAGCATCCACAGACACACTGTGGCGAACCGTCTGGATTCGACCACCCGCTTTCGCCGGGTCAGCCACAGCCCGCCCAGCGCGACGACCACCGACCCGAGTGCCCAGGTGATCATGGCGCGGAATCCCCAGTAGGTGACGAACAGGTTCGGGGCGAAGTTCTGCCCCGGCATGTTCAGCGCTTCTTCATATTGCGCCTGAAGCTGATTGACGCCCTGCACCGTCGAATCGAAGTTGCGGGTGGCCAGGAATGACAACATGCCCGGGATCTCGATGACGTCGTGGACGGCGTCGCAGTTGTTCTGCCGACCGATGCTCAGCACCGAGAACGGCGCACTTTCGGTGGTGTTGCACAACGATTCCGCCGACGCCATCTTCATCGGCTGCTGTTTGAACATGATTTCGGCCTGGATGTCGCCGGTGATGAACAACGCCAACCCGGACACGATGGTGACCCACAACGCGAATCGCGTCACCGGACGCCACAGTGTCCGCGCATCGTGCTCGAGATCCTCGGGTGTCGCGTCGATATGGCTCGGCGCGGTCGCCTTCGGCATCTCGGAGTTGTCACCGGTGTCGATGGCCACCGCAAGTTTCTTGGCGCGCCACATGTTCCGCGCCATCCACCAGATACCGATCACTGCGACAAAGGTTCCGGCCGTGAGGAACGCACCGGCGATCACGTGCGGGAACGCCGCGAGAGTGGTGCTGTTGGTGAGCACCGCACCGAAGTCGGTCATCCGCGGTCGATCTCGTGCCTCATCCCAGGTCACGCCGACCGGATGCTGCATCCACGAGTTCGCCGCGATGATGAAATAGGCCGACGCGTTCACGCCGATCGCCACCAACCAGATACAGAGCAAATGGATCTTTCGCGGCAGCCGGCCCCACCCGAAGATCCACAGTCCGATGAACGTCGACTCCATGAAGAAGGCGACGAGGGCCTCGAACGCCAGTGGCGCGCCGAAGACGTCGGCGACGAATCGGCTGTACTCACTCCAGTTCATGCCGAACTGGAATTCTTGGACGATGCCGGTCGCCACCCCCAACGCGAAGTTGATGAGGAACAACTTGCCGAAGAACTTGGTGGCCCGCAGCCACTGCTCGTTCCCGGTCACGTGCCACACGGTCTGCATCACCGCGATCATCGGCGCCAGACCGATGGTCAGCGGAACCAGGATGAAGTGATAGACGGTGGTGATCCCGAATTGCCATCGGGAGACATCAAGAGCGTCCATGTCGCCTCTATCAGAGTCGGTGTATCGGGCTGGGATACACGGCCGTGCCGGTCGGTGAAGACCTGCTCAGGTGTCGAACCAACTACTACTGACGGTAGTAGCAATGCCCGGCCCACGCTACGCCGCGCAGGTCGGGCGGTCCAGCGGACTTAGGTCCTGCTCGCCGAGATGGAGTTGTGGGCTTGATCTCGTCCACCACCGTCCATGCGCGACATCACGACTCGCGGCCGCGCCGGACGGGTGCGAACGCCCTCATTCTCAATCAATCGAAATCGCGCGGTCCACCAAATCCCGAAATTCGTCGCCATTCGGTGATGTCGGAATCACATAATCGTTGAGCGCGGTGACCCGCGCAGCCAGGGTGACGCTGCTGACCAGCCAGACCGAATCGGCCGCGATCAGATCAGCGCGACGCAGCACCTCGGTGCGCGTGGTCCAGCCCTCGTCCTCGGCCAGCGCGAAGATCGCTCGTTGAGTGGTCCCGGGCAGGATGCCGACCTCGGTCGGCGGCGTCACCAGGGTCTTACCCCGCACCGCGATCACCGTCGACCGCGGCCCTTCGAGGACCGCGCCCTCGCTGCTGACGTAGATGACGTCGTCGTGGCCCTGGTCGGCGGCGTACCGCATCGCGGCCATATTGGTGGCGTAGCTCAGCGTCTTCGCCCCGATGAGCTGCCACGGCGCACGCCCCGCGAGGTCCATCGAATAGCCGCGGTCCAGGGTGATCACCGAGACGCCGTGCTCGCGCGCGTGCCGGACACGCTCGCCGACCGGGCCGACCATCACATACGACGTCGGACCGGCGTCGGGCGCGCTTTCGCGTCCTCGCGAGCACACCAGGCGCAACCATCCCTCGGCGTTGCCCGCCGTCGCCGACCATTCCTTCTCGGCCACGACGATCGCCTGCTGCCAGGCGTCGCGGTCCATGCCGGGCAACGCCATCATCTCCAGGCTGCGGGTCATCCGGTCGAGATGGGCCGCGACCCGACGGGTCCGTCCGTCCCGTACCAGCAGCGTCTCGAATACTCCGTCGCCACGGATGGCGGCCAGATCGTCGGCATACAGAAAGGGTGCGTTCGCGTCGTGCACCGTGCCGTCGAGAGTCACCAGGATCTGCTGCGTCACCATGGCGACGACCCTAGGGCATACCCCTCCGCCCGACGTGCCGATGCCCCCGCTCCCTGAGGCGCGAGGCGCTAGCCGAGCCTCGAAGGGCCTACCCGCCCCGTAGAATCGTCGTGTGACCGCGTCACCCATCCTGACCAGGTATTCCGCCCAGGGAGCTGTCCCCGGACCGTCGTCGGCCGACGATTCGCAGACCTCCGTTGCATGGCATTACGGCGATCCGCTCGGCGAACAGCGCACCGCCTCGCGCGGCGCGATCATCGTCGATCGCTCCGATCGGGCGGTGATCGAGCTGCCCGGCGACGAACGGCTGAGCTGGCTGCACACCATCTCCAGCCAGCACGTCGCCGACCTCGCCGACCGGTCCAGCGCGGAGAATCTCTCCCTCGACTCCAACGGCCGCGTCGAAGAACACTTCATCCTCACCGACGTCGACGGCGTGACCTGGGTCGACACCGAGGCCGATCGCGGCGCACCGCTGCTGAACTTCCTCACCAAGATGGTGTTCTGGGCCAAGGTGTCCCCCGGCGCACGCCCGGACATGAAGGTGCTGACCCTCGTCGGCCCCGACGTGCTGCACGGCCCCATCGCCGAGCTGCTCGAACTGCCGGAGCACCCCGCCATCTACGCCGCCGGCGACCTGCCCGAGCGCCACCACGAAGAGGAGCCTCTCGGCTTCTGGCGGATGATGCCGCCGATCGGTGAAGGCGCCGCGCTACCCGTGGTGGACTTGGTGATCCCCGAGGAATCCGTTGCGGCGTGGTGGACCCAGCTCACCGACGCCGGCGCCCGCATGGCCGGCACCTGGGCCTACGACGCCCAGCGCGTCGCCGCGCTACGGCCCCGACTGGGTGTCGACACCGACGACCGCACCATCCCGCACGAGGTGAACTGGATCGGCACACCCGCCGAGCTGGGCGCGGTCCACCTGGAGAAGGGCTGTTATCGCGGCCAGGAGACGGTCGCCCGCGTCCACAATCTGGGTAAGGCGCCGCGCCGCCTCGTGCTCTTGCATCTCGACGGCAGCACCGACGAGCGACCCGCGCCCGGCGACCCGGTCACCGCTGGTGGCCGCACGGTCGGACGGGTCGGCACGGTCGTCGACCACTTCGAACTCGGCCCCATCGCGCTGGCCCTGGTCAAGCGGTCCGTCGGCGCCGACGTCGCACTCGTCGTCGACGGCGAACATCCGGTGTCCGCGCAGATCGACCCCGACTCCATCCCCACCGACGACCGCGTGCAGGCCGGGCGGGCGGCCGTCGAGCGACTGCGGCAGGGACCGGGAGCCGGGGCGTGAGCGACTCCACCGGCCTCCCGACCGGCACCGTATTGGCGGTCTGCGTCGCCACCGACGACGTCGTCCTCGACCGGGTCGGCGCCAGCGCCATCGATAAACGCCCGCAGACCGACCGGGTCCGAGTCGGCGAACTCGGCCCGACCAACGACCACGTCTGCGACACCAAACACCACGGCGGTGCCGATCAGGCCGTCTACGCCTACAGCGAACCCGAAGCACAGCGGTGGGCGCGCGATCTCGAACGTGATCTTCCCTACGGCTGGTTCGGCGAGAATCTGCGCATCGACGGCATGCCGATCACCGACGCGATCGTCGGTGAACAGTGGGCGATCGGCGACGACGGCCTCGTCGTCGAAACGACGATCCCCCGCGTGCCGTGCCGGACGTTCGCGGCGTGGGCCGACGAGCCGCAGTGGGTCAAACGCTTCATGGATCGCGCTGATACCGGCTCCTACCTGCGGGTAGTCCATGTCGGTACGGTCGGGATCGGTGATGTGGTCCGGGTCGTGCACCGTCCCACGCATGGCGTCCGGGTGCGTGATCTCCTGGCCGGGACGGCCGCCGACGCCGACGCGTTGACCGCGCTGCTGGCCGCTGACGAGCTCGCGCCGAAGGTGCGACGAGAGGCCGAACGCAAACTCGCCCGCGTCTGAATCGTCCGATCTCCGCCCGGCGCGCCGTACGACAACGGCAGGGCAATCCGCATTATCTGCGCGGGCGCGCTAGACTGGTGCCACGATTATTGACTAACCAGAAACGGGGCCGCCAAGCGTTTGGCCGCCCCGTCATTGTGCGAGGGGGTCCCCCATGGGCCGCGGCCGGGCAAAAGCAAAGCAGACGAAAGTTGCTCGTCAGCTGAAGTACTCCACACCCAACACCGATTTCGACAGCCTGCAGCGTGAGCTGTCCGGTGGGTCGGACGACTCGGCGGACCGCCGGGATCCGGTGGATGAGTGGGTCGAAGAGGACGAGTGGCGTCGCGCTTGACGCTGCTTCGTCAGTAACAACACTTCACACCCTCGCGGCCTGACTGCCGGTCCCCGACCGGCGGTACCAGGCTGATCGATTCGTGAAACCAGGTTGAGCCGAAACCGCCCGACGGGTGGTCACGTGCGGACTCAGTCCGCCCCAGACCGCCCCGTCGCGCGGTTCTTGGTGTCTGTCGATCGATGGATTCGAACGGGTCCCGCGTCAGAAACGCGGGTGATCGCCGGTCAGCGCAACGCGCGGAAGGTCGGCGTTCTTGGGTTCTGCGGACCGCTTGATCGCACCGAGCACCCAGTTGTCGACGTGGCGTGCGGTGAGCACGGCCTGGGCGCGTTCGGTGTCCTCCGGCGCCACGACGGCCACCATGCCGACACCCATGTTGAAGGTGCGTTCCATCTCCTCGCGGGCCACCCGGCCACGCTGTGCGATCATCGCGAATACCGGTGCGGGCGTCCAGGTCTCGCGTTCGAGTTCGGCGACGAGACCAGCCGGGATGACGCGGGCCAGGTTCTCCGCGAGTCCGCCACCAGTGATGTGGGCGAAGGTCCGTACGTCGGTCTCGGCAGCGAGCGCCAGGCAGTCCCGCGCGTAGATCCGGGTCGGTTCGAGCAGCTCTTCGCCGAGCGTGCGGCCGAACTCCTCCACATGGCCGGTGAGGTCCATGTGACCCCATTCCAGCAGCACCTTGCGCGCCAGCGAGTACCCGTTGGAGTGCAGGCCCGAGGAGCCCATGGCGATCACCACGTCGCCGGGGCGGACACGTTCGGGCGAGAGCAGCTGATCGGACTCCACCACGCCCACCGCGGTTGCGGACAGGTCGTAGTGGTTGTCGCCCATCAGGCCGGGGTGCTCGGCGGTCTCGCCGCCGAGCAGCGCGCATCCGGCGTCGACGCAGCCGTCGGCGATCCCTGCGACGATCTGCGCGATGGTCTCCGGCACGACCTTGCCGACGGCGATGTAGTCCTGCAGAAAGAGTGGTTCGGCGCCGCAGACGACGAGGTCGTCGACGCACATGGCGACCAGGTCGCGCCCGACGGTGTCGTGCTTGTCGAGTTCCTGCGCGATGGCGAGCTTGGTGCCCACACCGTCGCTGGCGGCCGCGAGGACCGGTTCCTTGTAATTGCCCTTGAGCGCGAACAGTCCGGAGAATCCGCCGATGCCGCCGAGGACCTCAGGGCGAGACGCACGTTTGGCATGGGGCGCAAGCAGTTCCACCGCGCGTTCACCTGCGTCGATGTCGACGCCCGCCGCGGCATAGGACGCACCCGCGGCGAGTTCGTCGGTTCTGTTGTCGGCAGCCGGATCCCGATCGGTCATCTAGCTGAGCACCCCTTGTCGAAGTCAATTCCCAATCGCCGCATCGGCGACGATCTCACGCTACCCGACGACACTTCGACCGTACCCACAGGTGTGTGGCGGTCAGGACCCACTCAGGGGCGCATGACGGCGCTGACGTTGTCATTCGCCACGCTCAGCGGATCGACGTGCCCGTCGCCGGCCGCATTGGCCAGCATCTTCTCCAGGACCGCCTTGCCCATCGAGGTCTCCTCGGGCAGCGCGATCGGATAGTCACCGTCGAAGCACGCCGCACACAGGTTGTCCGCCGACTGATCGGTGGCCGCGATCATCTCCTCGATGCTGATGTAGCCGAGCGAGTCGGCGCCGATGGCCTGCCGCACGCCCTCCACCATGTGCTCCTCGGAGTCCATGCCGTTGGCGATCAGTTCGGCGGGCGAGGCGAAGTCGATGCCGTAGAAGCATGGCCAGCGCACCGGGCTCGATGCGATCCGCACGTGGATCTCGGCGGCCCCGGCCTCGCGTAGCATCCGGATCAGCGCGCGTTGCGTGTTGCCGCGGACGATCGAATCATCCACGACGACAAGCCGTTTGCCGCGAATGACCTCTTTGAGCGGATTCAGCTTGAGGCGGATGCCGAGCTGCCGGATGGTCTGCGACGGTTGGATGAAGGTGCGCCCGACGTAGGCGTTCTTCATCAGGCCCTGGCCGTACGGGATGCCCGATTCCTGGGCGAAGCCGACCGCCGCCGGGGTGCCCGACTCCGGCACCGGGATGACGAGATCACCGATCGCCGGGTGCTCGCGGGCGAGGCGGCGACCGATCTCGACGCGGGTGGAATGCACCGACCGGCCGTGGATGACACTGTCCGGGCGGGCGAGATAGACGTACTCGAAGACGCAGCCGCGCGGGGTGGGCTCGGCGAAGCGGGTGCTGCGCACGCCGTCGGCGTCGATGGCCAGCAGTTCACCGGGCTCGATGTCGCGGACGAAGGAGGCGCCGACGATGTCGAGGGCGGCGGTCTCCGACGCGACGACCCAACCCCGGTCGAGACGACCCAGCGACAGCGGCCGCACCCCGTGCGGATCACGCGCGGCATAGAGCGTGTGCTCGTCCATGAAGGTCAGGCAGAAAGCGCCCTGCAGGGTGGGCAGCAGGTCCATCGCGGCCTGCTCGATGGTGCTGTCGGCTGCCCCGTGGGCCAGGAGCGCGCCGACGATGTCGGAGTCGGAGGTCGCCGCGGTGCTCAGCACCCCGACCTCGCGGGCCCGGCTCGCCAGGTCGGCGGTGTTGACGAGGTTGCCGTTGTGGCCGAGCGCGACGCCCGTGCCGGCGTCGGTGGTGCGGAAGATCGGCTGGGAGTTCTCCCACGTCGTCGACCCGGTGGTGGAGTAACGGCAGTGGCCGATGGCGACGTGCCCGGACATCGCGCCCAGGGTCTGCTCGTCGAACACCTGGCTGACCAGTCCGAGATCTTTGAACACCAGTACCTGCGAGCCGTCACCGACGGCGATGCCTGCGGCTTCCTGCCCACGGTGTTGCAGTGCATAGAGGCCGTAATAGGAGAGCTTGGCGACATCTTCGCCGGGTGCCCACACACCGAAAACGCCACACTCCTCGCGGGGTTCGTTCTCCGGTTCGTCGATGGGTTGCGCGTTACCGCAACCGGGCGACGGGCTGAGTAGGTTCCGGCTGGTGATCGACAGGTCGGTCATGCGAGCACTCCCTGGGGCTGGGGTCAAAACACGTCAACTCGACGATGGGCTGGGGAGGCCTTCAGCTTACCGGCCGGTACGGGTTGATCGCGAATCACTGCAGCGGCGCGGCGGCGGCGAATATTCCCGATCACCCCCGCCACTGCAACGGTCGAGACGCAGGTCACACCACCAATCGGGCGCACCGAACTCAGATCCGGATCAGCGGCAAAACGGGCACGATTTCCGACGCCCGATGCCCCGACGCACTCACGCGGCCGTCGGCCACCGCATCGTCGAAGTCGTCGAGGCCGGTCGCGAGCCGCAACCACGACCGCGCATCGGTCTCCACCACGTTGGGTGGGGTGCCGCGGGTGTGTCGCGGTCCCGGCACGCACTGCACCGCCACGAATGGCGGCACCCGGACCTCCACCGAGTTACCCGGCGCGATGTCTTCGAGGGTGCGGGCGGTCAGTCGGACGGCGGCAGCGACTGCGGGCCGCTGCGGCCGGGGTGACGCGTCGTCGCGTATCCAGTCGGCCACCGCGAGCACCGCGGCACGAGCTTGCGCCGGATCGATCGGTTTGCGGGCTGGCACGCCGACCATCATGCACCATTGACCCATGGGAACCGACGTCTCCAAACGCGAGTTCACCGGCGACGACCGGGTGCGGTTCCGTAGACAGGTCAGCCGCGGCACCGAGGCGATCGCCCGCATGCTGGCCGACGGCCTGTTCACCGACCACGGCGTCCCGCCGGAGCCGCTGCTCGGCATGGAGGTCGAGCTCAATCTCGTCGACGAGGACATGAACCCGGCGATGGCCAACGCCGCGGTCCTCGACGCCATCGCCGACCCCGACTATCAGACCGAACTCGGGCAGTTCAACATCGAGATCAACGTCTCCCCGCGCCCCTTCGTCAGCGACGACACCATCTCTCTCGAACAGCGCCTGCGCACGTCGCTCAACCGCGCCGAGCAACGCGCGGCGCAGGTCTCGAGTCACCTCGTCATGGTCGGCATGCTCCCCACGCTGCGTTCGGAACACTTTGCCCACCAATGGATTTCCGCGAACCCGCGCTACGACCTGTTGAACGAACAGATCTTCGCCGCGCGTGGCGAGGATATCGAGATCGACATCAGCGGCATCCCCCTCGGCGACGGATACCACACCGAACGGCTGCACACCTCGATCGACTCGATCCTGCCCGAGGCTGCGTGCACCTCACTCCAACTCCACCTGCGGGTGGCGCCGGAAGACTTTGCCGCACACTGGAATGCGGCGCAGTCGATCGCCGGGATCCAGGTGGCGCTGGCCGGCAACTCACCGTTCCTCGCCGGTACCGCGCTGTGGCACGAGAGCCGCATCCCGGTGTTCGAGCAGGCCACCGACACCCGGCCGCTGGAGCTCAAGAACCAGGGTGTTCGGCCGCGAGTGTGGTTCGGGGAGCGCTGGATCAACACCATCTTCGACCTCTTCGAGGAGAACACGCGCTATTTCCCGGCGCTGCTGCCGGTCTCTACCGACGTCGACCCCCTCGACGAACTCGACGCCGGACGCATCCCCACCCTCGACGAACTACGCCTGCACAACGGCACCGTCTACCGCTGGAATCGCCCGGTCTACGACATCCTCGACGGCCACGCCCACCTCCGCGTGGAAAACCGGGTGCTGCCAGCCGGCCCGACCGTCGTCGACACCATGGCGAACGCCGCCTTCTACTACGGCGTGGTGCGCGGCCTCGTCGAAGCCGACCGTCCGCTGTGGTCGCAGATGTCGTTCAACGCGGCCGCGGAGAACCTGCAGTCCGGTGCCCGCGCGGGCCTCGAGGCGCAGTTGTACTGGCCCAACGTCGGCTGGGTCCGCCCCGACGAACTCACCCTCCGCCGACTCCTCCCCCTGGCCGACGACGGCCTGCGCTCCTTCGGGCTGTCCGACAAGGCGCGCGCACGCTACCTGTCGGTCATCGAGGGCCGCTGCATCAACCACCAGACCGGCTCCGCCTGGCAACGCAAGGCGGTGCTCGAGCGTGAGCAGGCCGGCGAGAACCGCGAGGACGCCCTACGCGGCATGCTCCGCGACTACGTCACCCTCATGCACGAAGGCGAACCCGTCCACGTCTGGGGCACCTGACCCGTCCCCGATCCCTGAGGAGCCCGCGAGGAACGAGCGAGCGTCACGAAGGGCCCACTACGAACCCGCCACCAACCCCCGCCCACTCACCGACGGAAGATCCAGCGCGGTCACCAACCCCGGCTTCGCATCCACCACGGCCGCAACCGAATTCACCAGTCGCATGGCGGTGACGATCATGCCGGAGACATTGTGGTCACCGTGCTCGCCGTGGTGTCCGAACTCGACGGTCATCGCCGGTTCACCGGTGACGAGAATGCGATAGCACCCGTCCCCTTCGGCGGGTTTCGGCCAGTCCGGGCACTGGTCGGGATGGGTGCGCGTGTAGTGCTCGAGCACCACCCGGTCGACGCCGTCGACCTGCCCGACCACCTCGAAATGCAGTGCGGCCATGGTGCCTTCGGGGATCTCGACGGAGACCGTGGAGTAGTCGCGGTCGGCGGCGACCCGGTCGAAGCGTTCCACCAGCGGTTCGTCGAGGGTGATATCGAGACCGGCGGCGATCTGTCGCACCACACTGCCCCAGCCCATTGCGAGGACACCCGGATAGAGCAGGATCGGGGTCTGATCCATCGATTGACCGAAGCCGAAGATGCTTGTCATCACGACGGGCTGGTAGTAGGTCGAGTAGTCGGCGATCTCCAGGCACCGCACCTCGTCGATCCGCTGCGAAAGGCTCGTCATCGCCAGCGGCAGAACATCATTGGCAAATCCCGGGTCGATACCGTTGACGTGCAGGCTGGCGTTGCCGGTACGTCCGGCGGCCGCGATCCGGTCGAGTAACGGTTGGTCGAGAATACCGAGCGGGTACTGCAGCACCACCGGCCCACTGGAGACGACATTGATCCCCGCCTCGACGAAGCCGATGAGATCGTCGATCGCCTCGAAGATCCGGTCGTCGGTCATGGCGGTGTGCACGATGCAGTCCGGCCGCAGCGCGAGCAGCGCATCACGGTCATTGGTGGCGACGACGCCCAGTTCCCGCCCGAGACCGGCCAGCTCCCCGGCATCCTTGCCCACCTTGGCCGGGTCGGACACCCACACCCCGACGAGTTCCAGATCGGGCCGGGCATCGATCCCGGCGATGGCGTGCCTACCTACGGTTCCGGTCGACCACTCGACCACACGAAGAGTCATACCCCCAAACTAGAACATGTTTCAGTTTGGGGTCCAGTGTTTGTTTCGTTCATTCTCCCGAGTCGTCATGCGCGGCGGCGTAACGTCGGAGGCACCCTCAACCGGGCCGTACCTGATTCCCACGGACGGAGGCGTGTGCCATGAGTGACGAGCAGGCAGCGGGTGGTGATCCCCTGTTGGACTTCGTAAACGAGGTCCTACAAGGACATTTCGGTCCCGACTACTCCTCCGCCACGGGCATCGACCGCGCGGACGTCGACATGTTGCTCACCGACGACACCCGACGCCGGGTCGAGGAAGCCCGCGACGCCGCCGTCGAGTGGGGCCGCACCGAGATCGACGGCGAGGTCATGATCGCCGCGGACCGGCTGGTGATCACGTCCCACGGACTCGTGTACGCCGCCGGCATGACCTCACCCGGAGCGGACCGCTCGCTCTACTACCTCGCCACTCCGGTCGAGTTGTTCGAACCGCTCGTCGGTCACGTCGACACCCTCTCCCTCCGGCTGTCGTCGGTGGCAGCCGTCGACGATCGATTCGGGCATGAACTCGATTACCCGTGGCCGCTCGACACAAATCTGCGCCACCTCCTCGACGAGCACGAGGCATTGCATCTCGATCTCTCCGACCACGTCACCGCACCTCATCTGGGTGATCGCTGACGACCGTCGGGCCAAGAGAGTCGGCGACGTTTCCCGACGACCCCACCCGAACCCGGTGATGGTCACCATGGCGATCCATCGCCCCACCGAGAAACGTCTGTTGTTCACCGAATCCACGTAACGTCACCTCCGATGCCGCACGAATCCGAACTCAGCCTCACCTCTCCCACGCTGCCGCCCGTGGCGATCGAGCACGAGGGCCACAGGACCCTGATCAAGTGGCATCGGGCGCGGCGGCGAGCCGACGATCCAGCGTTCACCGCGACCCGCATCACCGAGGGCATGCGTGTCGGCGCCAGCGTGGAGATCGACCTCGTCATCCACGCCGACCGTGGTTTCGCCGTGCTGCACGACCGCGAGGTCGAGCACGCCACCACCGGCTCCGGCAACATCGCCACACTCGGCGCCGATCAGGTGCGCTCACTGTTCCTCAGGACCAACGACGGGTCGGTCCTCCCCGAGCGAGTGCTCCTCCTCGAAGACCTCGCCGACATCCTCGACGACGTGCAGATCGACCCGAATGCCCTGCTGCAGTTGGATTTCAAGGAGACCAGCCAAGATCTCGACGACGCCGCGATCGACACCTTCCGCCGCGCGGTCACCCCGTTCGCGCGCAACGCGATCCTGTCCTGCGGCGACGCCGAGGCTGTGCGACTCCTGACCGAACCGGTCCCCGGCATCCGCGTCGGCTACGACCCCTGCCACCGCGGGGCCGTCGATCGGGTGCTGCGCTCACACCGTTTCGACGACTTCATCGAGACCGCGGTTGAGGCGTCACCGCACGCCGAGATGGTCTACCTCGAACGTCGCCTCATCCTCGCCGCCGACGACCGCGGCGTCGACCTCATCGACGCCTTCCACGAGCGCGGCCGCACCGTCGACGCCTACACGATCTACGCCGTCGACGACTCGTCGATACCCGACGTGCGACGACTCCTCGACTTGCGCGTTGATCAGATCACCACCGACGATCCGGAAGGGATTATCAGCGCGGTCTGACATCAGCCACAAGTCTGGGCACTGCATACGTGCACAGTGCACACGAGCAGTGCGGAGACTTGTGGCTCATGCAGGGAGTCTCAGCCGAACAACCCCGGCAACGTCCCTTCGTGCGCCGTCCGCAGCTCGGAGAGGCTGACCTCGAACTGATCCTGCACGCTGACCGAATCGCTGCCCTGATCGACGACGCCGATCCGCGTCCACGGCATGCCGCGCGCATCGAGCATCGAAGAGAACCGCGACTCCTCGGTCCGCGGCACCGCCACCAGCGCGCGTCCCGACGACTCGGAGAACAGCCACACGAACGGATCGGCATCCTCGGGAAGCAGGATGCGACAACCGGTTTCGCCGGCCAATGCGGATTCGACGACCGCCTGCCACAGCCCGCCCTCGGACAGGTCGTGAGCAGCCGAGGCCAACCCGTCGCGTGATGCGGCGACCATGATCTCGCCGAGCAGCCGCTCGCGTTCGAGGTCGACGGCCGGCGGGACACCACCGAGGTGGTCGTGGGCGACCTGCGACCAGATCGATCCGTCGAACTCGTCCAGGGTCGCGCCGACCAAGATCAGCGTCTCACCGGGCTCGGTGCCGAAGCCCGTGGGGATGCGACGATGCACGTCGTCGATCACGCCGAGCACACCGACGACCGGCGTCGGCAGGATGGCCGTCGAGCCGGTCTGGTTGTAGAAGCTGACGTTGCCGCCGGTGACCGGGATGCCAAGCTGCGCGCAGCCGTCGGCGAGTCCGCGGACGGCCTGCTGGAACTGCCACATCACCGCGGGGTCCTCGGGCGACCCGAAGTTCAGGCAGTTCGTGACGGCCTTTGGCGCGGCACCGGAGACGACGACGTTGCGGTAGGCCTCGGCGAGCGCCAGCTGCGCTCCACGGTACGGATCCAGGTACGTATATCGACCGGAGGCGTCGGTGGCCAGTGCGATACCGCGACCGGAGCTTTCGTCGATGCGGACCATGCCGGAATCGGCATGCTCGGCGAGCACCGTATTGCCGCGCACATAGCGGTCGTACTGCTCGGTGATGAACTTGCGGCTGCACAGCGCGGGCGACGCGATCATCGTCAGCGCGGTCTCGCGCAGTTCGGCCGAGGTGGTCGGACGTTTCAGCGTCTCCGTGGTCGACTCGGTGACGCGGTCCTGCCACTCCGGGCGCGCGACCGGACGCTCGTAGACGGGCCCGTCGTGTGCGACAGTGCGCGGCGGCACGTCGACGACGATCTCCCCGTCCCAGGTGATGACGAGATGATCACCGTCGGTGACCTCACCGATGACGGTCGCGAGCACATCCCACTTCTTGCAGACCTCGAGAAAGGCATCGACGTTCTCCGGTGTGACGACCGCGCACATGCGTTCCTGCGACTCGCTGGAGAGCACCTCGGCCGGGGTCATGCCCTCCGCGCGCATCGGCACCTTCTCCAGGTCGATGTGCATGCCGCCGTCGCCCGCGGCCGCGAGCTCGGAGGTGGCACACGAGAGCCCGGCGCCGCCGAGATCCTGGATGCCGACGACCAGTCCGGCGTGGTAGAGCTCGAGGCAGCACTCGATGAGCACCTTCTCGGTGAACGGGTCACCGACCTGCACACTCGGCAGCTTCTTCCGGTTCGGACCAGAATTTTCGCCGTCGTCGTCGAAGGTCTCGGACGCGAGCACCGACACGCCGCCGATGCCGTCGAGTCCGGTGCGCGCTCCGAACAGGATGATCTTGTTGCCTGCACCCGACGCGAACGCGAGGTGCAGATCCTCGGTGCGCAGCACGCCTGCGCACAGTGCGTTGACCAGCGGATTTCCCGCGTAGCTGGCGTCGAAGACGGTTTCCCCGCCGACGTTGGGCAGACCGAGCGAGTTGCCGTAGCCGCCCACACCGCGGACCACGCCGTCGACGACGCGTCGGGTGTCGGGGGCGTCGGCCTGCCCGAAGCGCAGCTGATCCATCACCGCGATCGGGCGTGCACCCATGGCCATGATGTCGCGGACGATGCCGCCGACGCCGGTGGCCGCACCCTGATAGGGCTCGACGTAGCTCGGGTGGTTGTGCGATTCGACCTTGAAGGTGACCGCCCAGCCGTCGCCGATGTCGACGACGCCGGCGTTCTCGCCGATGCCGGCCAGCATGCTGGCCCGCATCTCCTCGGTGGTCGTCTCCCCGAAGTAGCGCAGATGCACCTTCGACGACTTGTAACTGCAGTGCTCGGACCACATGACCGAGTACATGGCGAGTTCCGCATCGGTCGGTCGACGACCCAGGATCTCGCGGATCCGGGCGTACTCGTCGTCCTTGAGACCGAGCTCGCGGAACGGTTGGGGTTGATCGGGGCTGCCGGCTGCTGCTGAAACGGTATCCACCTGCGCACTCACTCTCGACAGTGTACGGTGACCCGCCGGGACGCGCGGACTCGCCGTGAGCGCAAGGCGTGCCCCGACCGATGCGCGACTCTATCCTCGGGCGATGAGCTTCGAGATACCTGCACTCACCGGACCTGTCCCGGAACAGCATGCCGCGTTGCTCGAATCCGCCCGCGCCCTCGCCGGCGACGAAACCAGCTACATCGCCACTGCGGCAAACCTGTCGGCCCTGGTGTATCACGCACTTCCGCAGCTGAATTGGGTCGGATTCTATTTCGCTCACGGTGACGAGCTGGTGGTCGGGCCATTCCAGGGAAAACCGGCGTGCATCCGCATCCCGTTCGGACGAGGGGTTTGCGGGACTGCCGCGGCCACACGGACCATCCAGCGCGTTGCCGACGTTCACGCCGTACCCGATCACATCGCCTGTGATCCCGACAGCCGCTCTGAGCTGGTCATCCCGATGTCGGTGGGCAAACAGACAGTGGGGGTCTTCGATCTCGACAGCCCGGTGCCCGACCGGTTCACCGAAGCCGACGAGGAACTGATGAGTGAGATCGGTCTCCTGGTCCTCGAGCGCATGCCGGGCAGATACCTGACCCCGGAAATCAGGCGTAGGCGGCGGTGACCCCGATCACGGCATCGCGGATTTCGGGTCGGCAGATGACCAGATCCGGCATGTAGGTGTTGTCGCGGTTGTACACCAGTTCCGACCCGTCGATCCGACCACACCACAGCCCCTTGGCCTGCGTCACCGCCACGGGCGCCGCGGAATCCCACTCGTATTGTCCGCCGGCGTGGACATACGCGTCGGCTTCGCCGCGGACGACGGCCATGGCTTTGGCGCCGGCCGAGCCCATCTGCAGCACCTCGCCGCCGATGGCGTCGGCGACAGCTTGCGAAAACTCCGGTGGCCGTGAGGCACTCACCACGACGCGCGGGCGATCCCCCTTTGGACCGGCGGCGAGTCCGTCGACCGGGGTGACCGGCTCGGGACTGTCGACGTAGGTCACCCCGAGTGCGGGCAGCGCGACTGCTCCGACGATCAGCCCGTCGGCCGCCGACCACAGCGCGACGTGAACCGCCCAGTCGGCGTGACCGTCGGTGCCGTATTCCCGTGTGCCGTCGACGGGGTCGATGATCCACACCCGCTCGGCGGTGAGCCGGGATTTGTCGTCGGTCGATTCCTCGGACAGGACTGCGTCGTCGGGTCGTTCCTCTGCGAGGCGGGCGAGGATGAAGTCGTTGGACCGCTGATCGCCGGCGTTACCGAGCTCCTTGCCCGCCAGTCCGCTGGTGGCGCGCACGTCGAGGAGCAGTTCTCCTGCGGCCGTGGCCAGTTCACCGGCCAGGATTCGATCGGCGGCACTATCGTGGGTCGACACTGGTTGATGTCTCCTCTAGAGTCCCAGGTTGCGAATGATCGATTCGGCCACCTCGATCGGCGAGCCGTCGGTGGGCGATACGACGATGTCGGGGTGCTGCGGCCGCTCGTATGGTGAGTCTATGCCGGTGAACTGGCTGATCTCACCGCGACGCGCCTTGGCGTAGAGGCCCTTCGGGTCACGTTCCTCACACATCTCCAAGGGTGTGTCGATGAAGATCTCGTAGAACGGAAGTCCTTGCTGGGCATGGATTTCCCGGGCACGTTGCCGTTCATCGGCGAACGGGCTGATCAACGAGATGATCGCGACCGCGCCGGCATCGGCGAACAACGCCGCGACCTCGCTGGTGCGGCGGATGTTTTCGCGGCGGTCGTCGTCGCTGAATCCGAGGTCGGAGTTCAGCCCGTGGCGCAGGTTGTCGCCGTCCATCAGATACGCCGGGCGCCCCTCGGCGACCAGTCGACGTTCGAGTTCGGTTGCCAACGAGGACTTTCCGGAGCCCGACAGCCCGGTCAGCCAGATCGTCGCCCCTCGATGTGTGCGGTGTTCGCGCGAGACCTTGGTGGTCTGCCACACGACGTGACTGTCGTTGCTGACCGGCGCGGTGATCATGCCCGCCCCGACGGTCTTGTTGGTGGCCTCGTCGATCAGGATGAAGCTGCCGGTCTCCCGGTTCTTCCGATACGAGTCGAACATCAGCGGCGTCTGCGTATGCAACGCCACCCGCGCGATCTCGTTGAGCGACAACGCGGTTGCCGACTCATCCCGATGCAGCGTGTTGACATCCAGACGGTAGTTGAGGCCACTGATCTGCACCCGAGTTGCCCTGGTCCCGCACATCATCTGATAGCGGTTCCCCGGGCTGAGTTCGGTGTCGTCGGAGAACCAGCACACCATCGCGTCGATGTCGCGCGCGACGTAGGGCCGATTGTTGGGCCGGGCAAGCATGTCGCCGCGGACGATGTCGATCTCGTCCGCGAGTTCCATCGACACAGCCATCGACGCGAACGCCTCGTCGACCTTGGCGCCACCCGGACCCCAGATCTCGGTGATGGTAGTGCTGAAACCACCTGGCAGCACCACGATTTCGTCACCACGCGCGAATACTCCACCGGCGACGGTACCGGCATAGGCGCGGTGATCGTTGCCGTCGCTGCGCTGCGGTCTGATCACGTACTGCACCGGCATCCGGGCGTCGATGAGGTTGCGGTCCGACGCGATGTAGACATTCTCGAGATGACTGAGCAGCGGACGCCCCTCGTACCACGGCATTTTCGCCGACTGGTCGACGACGTTGTCGCCGGTCAGCGCCGACAGCGGGATGAAGGTCAGGTCGGTGACATTGAGTTTCGCGGCGAACGCCACGAACTCCTCGCAGATATCGTCGAACCGCTCCTGCGACCAGTCGACGAGATCCATCTTGTTGACACAGATCGTCAAGTGCGGGATACCCAGCAGCGACGACAGAAAGGCATGTCGCCGAGTCTGTTCCAGCACACCCTTGCGGGCATCGATGAGGATGATGGCCAGATCCGCCGTCGACGCCCCGGTCACCATGTTGCGCGTGTACTGCACATGGCCCGGCGTGTCGGCGATGATGAACTTGCGTTTGGGCGTCGAAAAGTACCGGTAGGCAACATCAATCGTGATGCCCTGTTCCCGCTCGGCACGCAGGCCGTCGGTCAACAACGCCAGATTGGCGTAGTCGTCACCACGTTCGGCGCTGGTGCGTTCGATCGACTCGAGCTGGTCGGTGAAGATCGACTTCGAGTCGAACAGCAATCGTCCGATGAGCGTGGACTTTCCGTCGTCGACCGATCCCGCGGTGGCCAGCCGTAACAGTTCGGTCTGCATCAGAAATAGCCCTCTTTCTTCCGATCTTCCATACCCGCCTCCGAGATCCGGTCATCGGCACGTGTCGCACCCCGCTCGGTCACCCGCGTGACCTCGATCTCCTCGATCACCTTCTCGATGGTGTCGGCGTCGCTGCGCACACACCCGGTGCAGGTCGCATCACCGACGGTGCGGAACCGCACCCGCTCGGTCACCGACTCTTCTCCCGGAAAGGTCTCCAGGAACCGTGTTGTCGCCAACAGCATGCCGTCGCGCGGAATCACCTCACGGTCGTGGGCGTAGTAGATCGGTGGCAGGTCGATACCTTCGGCGCCGATGTACTGCCAGATGTCGAGCTCGGTCCAGTTGCTCAGCGGGAACACCCGGATGTGCTCCCCCTTGTGGTGCCGGCCGTTGTAGAGGTGCCACAACTCCGGGCGCTGCGCCCGCGGGTCCCAGGCACCGAACTCGTCCCGAAAGCTGAACACCCGTTCCTTGGCGCGGGCCTTCTCCTCGTCACGACGCGCGCCGCCGAACACCGCGTCGAAGCGGTTCTCGGTGATCCCCCGCAGCAACGCGGTGGTCTGTAACCGGTTGCGGCTCGCCCCCGGCCCGGTGTCCTCGACGACCCGGCCGGCGTCGATGTCGTCCTGCACCGAACTCACCACCAACCGCACCCCGATCTGCTCGACCACCCGGTCGCGATAGTCGATCACCTCGTCGAAGTTGTGGCCGGTATCGACATGCATCAGCGGGAACGGCACCGGCGCCGGCCAGAACGCCTTGCGCGCCAGGTGGAACATGACCACCGAATCCTTGCCGCCGGAGAACAACAGCACCGGGCGTTCGAAGGTGGCCGCGACCTCCCGGATGATGTGTACCGACTCGGCCTCCAGCGCGGCGAGATGAGTCAGCTCGTAGCGATGATGCGCCCGCTCGTGGGTCGTCGTGCTGGCCACAGTGGCAATCTCCTTGACATGTCGACTATTCGACACTCAGTATCGATTATGTGACACAAACCGTAGGTGACTCCGCGGACGGCCGTCAACCGGCAGCACGTCCGGCATCGCCGCCGACGGCGCGTGTGATCAGCATTATCGAACTTCTCGGCCGATCGAGCACGACCAATCGCCCCGACGCGCCGAACCTCGCCGAGATCGTGCGGTCGACGGGCCTGTCGCGGGCGACCGCGCACGCCATCATGGGCGAACTCGTCGACCACGGCTGGGCGATCCGCGACCCCGCCGACGGCACCTTCTCGATCGGGCCTGCATTCGTGACGCTCGCCCGCACCACCGTCGACGCCGATCACCTCACCCGATGGGCGCGACCGGCCATCCACGACCTCGCCGCCCGCATCGGCGCACCGGTCTTCGTCGCGCGGCGCACCACCCCTGACACCGTCACCATCACCGACCGCACCGGCCCCGACGACGACACCGCCTGGTTCACCATCGGGCAGACACTGCGCCTGCGGCCGCCGATCTGCCGCGAGTTCATCACCGGCGCATCAGCCGCCGACCGCGCCGCGTGGATCGCGTCCGCACCGGCGTCCGTGCGGACCCGACTGGACCTCGTGCTCACTGCGGTCGCCAACCGCGGCTACTCCGTCGAACGGATGACCGACGAGCACCTCACGATGCTCGACGCCCTACCGGCCCTGTCCTCGGCATCCGACCAACTCCGGTCCCGGGTCGGCGACCTGCTCGCCGAGCTCACCCGCATCGACTATCTGCCCGACGAACTCACCGGCGACGTCGCGGCTGTGACCGTCGGTGCGCCGGTGGTCAATCCCGGAGGCCAGGTCGTCGCATCAATCGTGGCCTGCCCCAACGCAACAATGCCCGCCGACGACCTCCGCGCCCTGGGCACCGCGACACGGATGGCCGCCGACGCCGTCTCGAGAGCACTCACGCCCGCCCGTCAGTCGAACTGACGACACCCTGATAACGGCGCCGTCACAATTACTTTCGCTTAGCGAAAGAGTGTTAACGACCGCCGGAGAAAGTACGAAATGCCGGATACGGTCCGACTCGTACGTCGATCCGAGAAACACCGCGCACCACGAGGAGATCAGCATGGCCCGAACGACTCGTCCCCGCCGACTCACCGCCGCTCTTGTGGCCATCGGCGGAGCCGCCGGCCTCGCCCTGTCCGCCGGTACCGGCGTGGTCAGCGGACAAGAGCTATCCGCTGTCCGGCTGCTTCGGCCTGAGTCCGAACATCGTCGACCTGCCGTACAACCCTCCCGGCGTGACGGTCGGCCGCTACGGCGGATTCACCACCGTCTACACCGGGTACAACAGCCTGTGGCTCGGTATCGGCTACGACTCGGCCGCCCGCTTCGACTGGCACAACCTGAACACCGGCAAACGCGGCGTCCAGTTCTCCAACACCGCCACCCGGCCGCCGAACGCCGGCACGCACGGCTTCTCGATCCCGGATCGGACGATCGGCAACGGCCGCGTCCAGATCACGTTGAGCACCTTCAACCGTAACGCGCTCTGGGCGATCCCGGCCCAGACCTGCAGCACGACCATCACCCTGCCCTGAACTATCCCGCCAGTTGAGTCAACAAGGAGACCGCATGCACAGCAAGACAGTTCGAGCGGCTACGGCCTGTGTGACGGCCGCCGCCGGCACCCTCGCCCTCATCACCATGGGCACCGGAACCGCATCAGCCGAGACGGCGGTCCCGCTCGAAAGATGTTGGGGTATCAGCCCGAACATCATCGATCAGCCGTACAGCACAGCCCGATTGTTCGTGAGTCCGACCGGCCGCGGCCAGGTGACCGCAGCCGTCCGCGACATCTCCAGCTTCTGGATCCCCACCGGCGGCTACCAGTCCACCGGACGACTCGACTGGCACAACCTGTCCAACGGACGCAAGGGAACCGCAATCAACACCGCACCCATCGGCCTCTACGTCGGAGGCCCCACCTTCCGACTCAACACCGGACCGGGCACGGTGCGGGTCACCCTGAGCGCGGTCAACCGCAATGCGCTGTGGTCGATCCCGACGACCTCGTGCAGCGGAACGATGCGCGTCGGCTGACACCGACTCACCGGCATTCCATCTCGACGATCACCCACCACCCATGAACAGGAGATCAACATGTCCGGCCACCGCTCGATTCGACGACACCTCATCGGCCTGACCGCCGCCACCGCGATCGCCGCCGGCACCCTCGCCGCCGCGACCGCGGGGACGGCCGGAGCCGCACCGACCGGCGATCGCGTCTACCCGCTCAGCAGTTGCTTCGGACTGAGCCCGAACATCGTCGACACCCCATACAACCCGACCCGCGCGATGGTGTCGCAGTACGACGGCACCACCTACATCGCCACCGAATACAGCAGCCTGTGGCTAGGCGTCGGGTACAGCTCGTCGGCCCGACTGAACTGGCACAACCTCCGCACCAACAAGCGCGGCACCATCGTGTCCAACACCTCCGTGAAGCCGCCGTACAGCGGCATCCACTACTTCACCGCGCCGACGCGGACGATCGGACCCGGCCCGGTGCGGGTCACGCTGAGTTCGGTCAACCGCAACGCCTTGTGGGCCATTCCGGCGCAGACCTGCAGCGCGACGATCTCCGTTCCCTGACTTCGAGCCGGCACCGTCCGGCCACCGGGACGCCCCCACTACCAACCAAGCACTTGCTAGGTTAGGCTCGTGGCATGAGTGACGCCGTCATCCCGCCCCCGCTCGGTCTCGACGACCTCGGACCCGACTCGACGCCGGTCGCCTACGAGACCGGTGGCCCCGACGGTGCCGTCGCGTACGTGACGCTGAACCGTCCCGAGTACCGCAACGCGCAGAACTCGGTGATGACCTATTCTCTCGACGCCGCATTCCGCAAGGCCGTCGACGACGCCTCGGTGAAGGTGATCGTGCTGCGCGCCAACGGCAAGCATTTCTCCGCAGGCCACGACATCGGCACGCCCGAGCGCGACTTCGACACCTACTACGAGAACACCGCCACCCTGCACTGGGATCACACCGACAAGTCGGGCGGAGATCAGCGTCTGGCGCGCGAGATCGAGGTGTATCTGGGCATGTGCCGGCGGTGGCGCGACATGCCCAAACCGGTGATCGCGCAGGTCCACGGCGCTTGCATCGCGGGCGGGCTGATGCTCGCGTGGATCTGCGATTTCATCGTCGCCTCTGACGACGCCTTCTTCTCCGATCCGGTGGCGCGCATGGGTATTCCGGGTGTCGAGTACTTCGCGCACGCCTTCGTGCTGGGTCCGCGGCGGGCCAAGGAGATCCTGTTCACCGGGGAGCGGTTCACCGCGACGCAGGCCGCGGACTGGGGCATGGTCAATCACGTGGTGCCGCGGGATGAGTTGGCCGGCAAGGTCGATGAGATCGCCGCCAAGATGGTCGAGATGCCGATGCAGGGACTGTTCCTCTCCAAGAAGGCGGTCAACATCTGCGAGGAACAGATGGGTCTGCACAACTCGATGGATTCGGTGTTCGGCTGGCACCACTACGCCCATTCGGCCAATGCCGAAGCGTCCGGCGGGGATTCGCTGGGCGGGATGAATGCGAAGTCCATGAAAGCCAGCTCGAGCAACGGTTCGGGGAGCTGACGTGGACTTGTTTTTCGACGACGCCGCCGAGTCGTTCCGGACGGAGGTGCGCTCCTGGTTGGCCGATCATGTTCCGGCCGAGCCCCTTCCGTCGATGGACACCGCCGAGGGCTTCGAGGCGCACCGCGAGTGGGAACGCACGATGGCCGCCGATCGCATGTCGGTGGTCAGCTGGCCCGAGGAATTCGGCGGGCGCGACGTGCCGCTGCTGCACTGGGTGATCTTCGAGGAGGAGTACTACCGCTCCGGCGCGCCCGGCCGCGTCAGCCAGAACGGCATCTTCCTGCTCGCACCAACACTTTTCGAGCATGCGAATCCGGAGCAGTTGGCCCGGATCATGCCGCGGATGGCCCACGCCGACGACATCTGGGGACAGGCCTGGAGCGAGCCGGAGGCCGGCAGCGACCTCGCATCGTTGCGGTCCACCGCAACCCGCACCGACGGCGGATGGGTGCTCAACGGACAGAAGACCTGGAGTTCCCGATCGAGCTTCGCGGACTGGGGATTCGGCCTGTTCCGCTCCGACAAGGACGCCCAGCGTCACAAGGGCATCACCTATTTCATGTTCGACCTGCGCAGCCCCGGGGTCACGGTGCGTCCCATCGCCCAGCTCGACGGCGAGGCCGGCTTCGCCGAACTTTTCTTGGAGAACGTGTTCGTTCCCGACGATCCCGCCAACCCGGGCGAGTCCGGGGTCATCGGCGAGGTCAACAACGGCTGGAAGGTCGCGATGAGCACCGCGGCAAACGAACGCGGACTCTCGCTGCGCTCCCCCGGCCGCTTCCTCGCGACCACCGACCGCCTCGTCGACCTGTGGCAGCGCACCCGCGACGCGGTGCCGTCGACCGCGAACACCGATGCGCGCGTGGCGGATGCGTGGATCGGCGCCCGCGCCTACGAATTGTCGACGTATCAGACGGTGAGCCGGCTCGCCGCCGGCGGCCAGCTCGGCATGGAGTCGTCGATCAACAAGGTGTTCTGGTCGCAGTGGGACATCGCCGCCCATGAAACCGCCCTCGACCTTCAAGGTGTCGACGCCGAGCTTGACGACGCTTGGATGGACGGCTATCTCTTCTCCCTGTCCGGCCCGATCTATGCCGGCACCAACGAGATTCAGCGCAACGTGATCGCGGAACGCCTCCTCGGCCTGCCGCGTGGGGACCGGTGACACAATGGACTTCCTTCTCTCCGACATCCACGACGACCTCGCGTCGACGGTGGACGCCCAACTGACCAAGGCCGACATCCCCGCCCGGGCCCGCGCCTGGGCGACAGGTGACCGTACTGCGGTCACCGAAGTCTTTGCCGCTCTGGCCGAGACGGGCGTGAACGGCCTCCTCATCGACGAGTCGGCGGGCGGAAGTTCGGCCGGCGCGACCGAGTTGGTGGTCGCGATGGAGCAGATCGGCCGCCACGCGCTGCCCGGACCGGTGGTCGAGAGTATCGCTGTGCTGCCGGTGCTGTTCCGTACCGCGAACATCACCGGCGAACGGGTCAGCGCACTGGCCGAAGGTACGTTCGCGACCTGCGCGGTCCCGCCACTTGCACCGCTCGCCCCGCTTGCGGACACCGCCTACCTGGTGCACGACGGCGTATTGTCGGTGGCCACCGCCGGTAGCCCGGTCGCGACGGTCGACCCGACCCGCACTGTCTGTGAGCTCTCCGCGGAGTCCACCCTCGCCGAGAATGTCGACACCGCTGACGCCGCCGACATCGGAACCCTTGCCACCGCAGCCCAATTGCTGGGACTGGCCGGCGCCATGCTGACCATGGCCGCCGAGTACGCACAGGCACGCAAGCAGTTCGGGCGCGCCATCGGCTCGTTCCAGGCGGTCAAGCATCATCTCGCTGACGTCGCGATCGCGGTGGAGATGGCCCGGCCACTCGTCCTCGGCGCCGCACTGGGCATCGACGGCCTGGTCCCCGAGGACACTGATGTGCGGCGCGACGTCGCCGCAGCCAAAGTGGCTGCCGGCGACGCCGCGTATCTGGCATCGCGTCGCGCGCTGCAGGTGCTCGGCGCGATCGGTTATACGTCGGAGCACGATCTGTCCTTGTACCTCACCAAGACTCGCGCCCTGCGGTCGACGTGGGGCACCCCGGCCGTGCTGCGGCAACGAGTTCTGGAGTCCCTGTGACCAGCGATGTGGTGGCCGCACCGGCGGTGATCTCCGCAGAGGAACGTGACGCCCTCGCCGAAGCGATTCGGGATCTGGTGCGCCGCAAGGGCGATTCGGCGGCGGCCCGCACGGCTATGGGCCAGACTCCGCGCATCGATCGCAGCCTGTGGACCACGTTGTGCACCGAGATCGGCGTGGCGGCACTACCGATTCCCGAGGATCTCGGCGGCGCGGGCGCCACTTTCGCCGAAACCGCCGCGGTCCTCGAGGAACTCGGCACCGCGGTGACCCCGGTCCCGGTCTTTGCCACCGCACTCGCCACCGCCGCACTGCTTCTCGCCGACGACCCCGACACCGCCGGGTATCTGTCGGACATCGCCGCAGGCGAACGCATCGCGACCGTCTGTTGGGCGGGCACCAGCGGATGGGATCGACCCGGCGTCCACGCCGACGCCGGACTCCTCAGCGGGACTGCCGAATACGTCGTCGACGGCGAGTCGGCCGACCTGCTCGTGGTGCTGGCCGCCAGTGGCGACACCATCACCCTGCACGTCACCGAGGTGACCGCCGACGGCATCACCGTCACCCCGCTCCCCGTCATGGACCCGAGCCGACCGTTGGCCCGCATCGAATTCGACGACACCCCCGCGCTCAGCATCGCCTCGGGCGCCGATCTACCGCGTCGACTGCGGTCCTACGCCTGGGCGCTACTGGCCGCCGAACAGGTCGGCGGCGCGGCCGCGGCCCTCGAGTTGACGGTCGAGTACACCAAGTCCCGCAAGCAGTTCGGCCGCATCATCGGGTCATTTCAGGCGCTCAAGCACCGCATGGCCGACATGTACATGCTGGTGGAGACATCCCGGTCGATCGCACGCGCCGCAATCACCGCCTTGGTCACCGACGCAGCAAACGCCGACGACCTCGCCGCCGCCGCCCACGTCTACTGCTCGGAGTCCTTCGCCTCCGTCGCTGGCGAGGCGATCCAGTTGCACGGCGGTATCGGAATCACCGCCGAACACGACATCGGACTCTATTTCAAACGCGCCCATGGAAGTTCGCAGTTGTTCGGCCAACCCCACGACGTTGTCGCTGAGCTCAGCGCCAAGCGCTGAGCAGGCGCACCTTCCGCCGGTCTTTCCGCTGGTCGAGTAAGGGAGGAGCTTGCGACGACCGCCCCTTTTCGCTGGTCGAGTAAGGGAGGAGCTTGCGACGACCGCATCGAGACCGACGCGCACATGATCTCGATGCACTCGGAAAATGTTCCCGACCGTCCCAAAATACCTACGGATAGTTCTGCCCATTGCCTCCTACCACCACGTTCGAAAAACTCCTTCACGTGCGGCGCCGAACCTGACGCCGATCACGCCACACACGAAGGAGTACATCAATGACCACGACGCTCACACGTGTCGCCCTGGGCGCGAGCAGTGTCGCGATCGGCCTGGGTTTGTTCACCGCAGGTGCCGGTCCGGCAAGCGCCCAGACCCCTGCCTGTGCACCGGGTTGGCAGCGCATGGCCGGCGCCGATACCGTCCACAAGTCGGCGACGATTTGCCGTCAATGGCACACCGGCACACTGACCTATGTCGGCTACGACAAGTTCAACCATTCGACGACCCGAGTGCCCGTCACCAAGGTTGTGCGCACCGCGGGACATCCGCGCCACTTCTCCTACAGCGGCACCGACCGGTCGGGCACCACCTTCCGTGTGGACGACCGCATCGCGATCGCCATCGTGGGCCGCGACGGCACACTGAAGTTCTACGAACGTCAACGCTGATCTCGACTCGAGCCAGCCTCGCTGCGCCACCCGAATCGCGTCAGCATCCCCTCAATTGGCCCGGATAGTAAGAGCAGGAAGAGGGGCCAAACCCCCGAGTCCGGCACCACGATCGCCACGATCAGTGCAATCACCAGGGCCACCGCGGTCCCGACGCCGTGTCTGCGCTGCAGCCATGCCTCCACGTCGGGGGCGTCCTCCAGCAGTTCGCGATGTCGCGATCCCCACCAGGTCATGGCGATCTCCGTCAGGATCGACACCGCGAGGACCCCGATGTACAGGACGTTCGCGCGCTCTACGCGGTCGCCGGCGATCAATGCGGTTGCGAACGGCAACAGCACGATCGTCAGCAACCACACGAAGTTGAGGTTGACGAACACGGGGTCGTAGGAATTGAAGTACTCGCCGATCCGATGATGATTGCGCCACAGCACCCAGATCACGACGAAGCTGATGAGGAAGCTGATTATCGCCGATTGGTGATCGGCGAGCACCTGCCACACCGTGGTGGGCTCGTCGAGGTCACCGGCAATCTCGGCCAGCGGCAACACCAAGAGCGTCAACGCGATCGCCACCACCGCGTCGGAGAACGCCATCAGCCGACGAAAACCCTCTTCCGACCGCCGCTCCGGATCTGTGCTCATGCTCCGAACAGTAGCGCCTCCCCGCGTCCGAAACCGGCTCACGAGCGCCTGCGGTGCTGCACAATCACACACATGACGAACGATCCACGGATGGGCTCGTTCGATGCGGTCATGTTCGGCATCGAGGGCGACCCGCTGCTGCGCTCGGTCATCACGTTCATGGTGCTCCTCGACCGGGAACCCGACCCGGATGTCGTTCGCGATCGTGCCGAACGCATGTCACGCATGTACCCCAAGCTCCGGCAACGCGCCGTCGGCAATCCATTCTCCATCGCGCCGCCACGCTGGGAAACCGATCCGAACTTCGACTTCGACTACCACATCCGGTGGCGGCGACTTCCCCAGCAGCGGTGCGCGCTCGACGGCGTCCTCGACTACGCCGAACGCATGAGTGAGCAGGACTTCGATCGGTCACGACCGTTGTGGGAGGTCGCTGTGCTCACCGACCTCGACGCCGGCGTCGGCGACGAATCCGTCCGAGCGGCCATGCTGATGAAGATCCATCACGCCATCACCGACGGCATGGGCGGCATGGAGATGGGCGCGGTGATGTTCGATCTCACCCGCGAGCCCGCAGATCTGGGGCCGATGCCGAAGGCGCCCACACCGCACCCGGCGAACCTGCTCAGCCGGCTCCGCCAAGCCACCCGATTCGAGGCCGGTCAGGTCGCCGGTGAAGTCGCCACCGCCGGCGGTTATGCCCTCACCGCGGTCAAGGACCTCGCGACCAACCCGATCGGATCGGTCACCGCGGCAGGCACCTTCACCGTGTCGGCGGCACGGATGCTCGCGCCGCAGGGCGAGCCACTGTCCCCGGTGATGACCGGTCGGTCCCTGTCGGTGGAGTTCACCATTGCCACAGCACCACTCGCCGACCTGAAGGCGGCCGCCCAGGCCACCGGGACGTCGATCAACGACGTGTTCGTCGGCGCGGTGGTCGGCGGACTGCGCGACTACCATCGCCTGCGCGGTGCTGACGTGACTGCGTTGCGCGTCAACATGCCTATCAGCGTCCGCACCGAAACCGACGAGCCTGGCGGAAATCGGTGGGTGCCTGCCCGATTCGTGATCCCCACCGGCACCGACGACCCTCGCGATCGCGTTCGCGAACTGCATCCCGTACTGCAACGCGCACAACAGGATCCGGCGCTACGGATGTCGAGCATCGTGTATCGGCTACTGACCGTACTGCCGGGGCCGGTCACTACCATGACAGCGGGTGCGCTGATGAAGGGCGTCGACGTGGCGGCCACCAACGTGCCCGGCCCGCCCATCGAGGTCTATCTGGCCGGCGCGAGGGTGATCATGATGGTGCCGTTCGCCCCGAAGTCGGGTGCAGCGGTGAATATTGCGCTGATGTCGTATGCCGGGCACGTATTCCTCGGCATCAACAGCGATCCCGCGGCGATCACGTCGGCACCAGAACTCACCGCGTGCATCGACGAGGCATTGCGTGAGGTGGCAGCGCTCGGCGGCGACGCCACCCCAATGATCACCGTCTGAACGCCTCGGTCACCATCGTCTCGGTGAGCCCGTAGTCCTCGAGCCGGTACTGGTGTTGCGGTTTCCGTGCACCGGAGCGACTTTCGGCGTCAAGCGCCTCCATCGCCACCCGGCCCGGTTGCGACAGTTCGACGTCCAGCGCCGCATACACCCGTTCGACGGTGCCGAACGGATCGGAGCGCAGATCGTCGAAGTCGATGTCGAGGAACTGTGCGGAATTGTATTTCCTTCGCGCGGACTCGAACTCGCGCAGTCCTCGCGACCACAGTTCGAGTTGGGTCTCGCCGATCTTGTCTCCCACGAAGGTGTTCGACCAGCCCGGTGTCGCGTGTTCGGCGAGACTGCACATCGAGGCGATGATCGTCTCCGGCGGGCGGTGCGTCTGGATGACCAGCGCGTCCGGGTAGGCGGCCATCAGCGCATCGAGGGCGAACATGTGGCTGGGATTCTTCAGCACCCACCGCTTCTCGGGATCGTGGAGACCGATCAGCTGGAGGTTGCGTCGATGCCGGACGTAGGCCGGCGTCCAATCCTGTTGCGCGAGCCACCGCGAGTACGTCGGTAGATAGGCCAGCGACTCGTACGAAATCGACATCACGTTCTGCCGCAACAGTTGCCAGCACTCCTCCACCTCCCCCGCCTCGAGGTAGTGCAGCCCCATGAACTCGGGATTGTCGACGTGATGTTTCTCGAGCCCGGCGTTGATCTGCTGGTATACCGGGTTCGACTCCCACGTCTGCCGCCCCGGTCGGGGCTGCGGGAACTCCGCCAGCCACATCTCCAGACCCTGATGCCCCGGGTCTGCCGACAGAAGTCGGTGCAGCGCTGTCGTTCCGGTGCGGGGCAACCCGGTGACGAAGACCGGCCGGCTGATCGGCACCTCGGCGTACGACGGATTCGCCGCCCACGACGCCTCCGACAGCAGCCGCGCGATCAGCGCACCCTTGAGGAAGAAGCGGAACATCTTGCTGCCGAGTTCGGTCAAGTCCGCGTCCTGGCGGTAGGACTCGAGGAGCACCTCGAGCGCCTCCCGATACTCGGTGACGTCACCGAAGTCGTCGAGTCCGGTTGCCCGAGTAGCCGACTCGTGCAGATCGTCGAACGTACCAACGTTGATTCTGGGCCCGCTCGCTGCGCTCCCGGCGCCCGGTATACGTGCCGCACTAGTCATGGTATTCACCGCAGTTCACGTCCAACGTGTGCCCGGTGATGGCGCTGGCCATCGGCGAGGCCAGGAATACGACGGCTTCGGCAATCTCGTCGGGTTCGGGTAGGCGCTTGAGGTCCGAGCGGCTCGCGGTTTGTTCATACACCTGCTCGGGGGTGATGCCGTACTTCTTGGCGACCTCACCGAAGTACCACTTCAGCTGGTCATCCCAGATGTAGCCCGGCGCCACCGTATTGACGCGGATTCCCTTGTCGCCCAGCTCGGTCGCCAATGTCTGCGACATCGCCAGCATCGCCGACTTGGCCAACTTATAGCTGCCGTAACGTGGTTCGGAGTGCCGGATGACCATCGAGTTGATGTTCACGATCGCCCCATCGGATTTGGCGAGCGGGTCGGTGAATGCCTTGATGACACGCAAGGTGCCGAGCACGGTGAGATCCAGGCTGGCGGTGATCTGGTCGAAGTCGGTGCGCGCCAACGGCTTCATCGACGGGAGCGCGAACGCATTGTTCACCAGCACATCGGCGCGCCCGAACTCGTCCATCGTCGCGGCCACCAGGGCGTCGACGGCCCGCGGGTCGGTGATGTCGGTCGGCACCACCACCGACGTCCCACCCGATGCGTCGATCTCGGCGGCAACCTCTTTCAAGCGTGATTCGGTGCGGGCGGCGAGCACCACCCGCGCACCGGCCGCGGCCGCCCGCAGGCAGATCGATCGGCCGAGTCCTGGCCCCACCCCTGACACCACGACGACCTTGTCGCGCAGCAGACCAGTATCGGTCATCCCAACATCCTCTCTGCGAAGCCGCGCTGCCGCGTCGCGATGCGCTCCGCCCAGCCGACTTCGTCGATCCGATTGTGTTCCAGATACGGCAGATGCGCAGGCACATCGTCGATGTCGATCACCGCAGCGCTCGGCCCGGCGCTCGGCAGGATCGGCTCGTCTACCCGCTGCCACCGGAACTGCAGAATCCCGCGGGTGCGGCCGGTGGTCTCGATCCAGTTGGCGATCCCGGGATTGCGTCGCGACACCACCATCCGGATCATGCCGTCCGGATCAGCCTGCGCCTGAGACGAGTTCAGACTCGTCTGATGATTCACGTAGTCCAGCGAGATGTACCACATGCTGCCGAGCTGGAATCCCTGATACGGCACGTCCGACTTCGGCACCGTGATCACCATCGCCTCGGTGTCGGCGAGGCGGAAATGCCCCACCGACGAGTACTGCGTGGCGAGTCCGCCGGGCGTCAATCGCGGTGCGGTGAACGTGTTCACCGGTTCGTCGAGGTAAAACCATTTGGGAAAGTTGAACCAGGTGTTGATGCGCGACGTCAGCATCTTGCCCGCCGTGGAGTACCGCCGGACAACCCGCGCCAGATCAGGTTCCGCCGGTGCGGTACCCGCCGTATCAACACGTTCGATGGACAGCGTCCCCCGGTGCTCAGCCCAATCGCTGTACACCTCCCGCACCGACAGCATCGAGGCTCCCTCGGCCAGGACGAAGTAGTCGTCACGGTCGGTATCGATGGGCGGCCCGAAGGTGATCTCGAAGTCCCCGTTCTCATCGATCGGGATCCGTCGGTCGTCGAACGCGTCATCGCCGCCCGGCACCGACGTCGGCGTGTACTCCCCGGCGAGTACCTGGAAACTGAGATCGGTTGTGCTGCCCCGGTGTCCCCGCACGACGTAGGTTCCGGTCGGTTCCAGGTCCGCGTGGAAGTACAGCGTGTCCGGATTGTCGAGGCCCATCTTCGTCGACGGCCCGGTCGACGTGATGAAGTTGGGATGCGACTTCTGGCGAGATCGAACGAGTTGCACGATCGCCGCGATACTGCCGGCGAGATAGTCGTACCCCTCGGCAAGATCCTGCTCCGACTCAACGAATTCCGCTGACGCAACGAGCTTCTCGGCTTCAGCGATGGCGTCGGTCAGCGGTTTGGTGACGTCGGCGGGGCGTTGCACCACAGCCTCGTCGACAGATGCGGTGCTCATAGCCAGGTGTCCCCTCCAGTCCACGTGAGAAAGTTCTCCAACTCCGCCTGCGCGGGCGTGACCCGCGGATGCTCGGTCGACAGATAACCACCGCGATAGAACAGCAATGGCTTGTCCTGCAACACATCTCCGAGCGTAACCGCTCGCCCGATGACTATGTGATGATCGCCACCGTCGGTGACGCGTTCGATATCGCACTCCACCCAGGTGAGCGCATGCCGAATAACCGGGAGACCGGCCGGGGACGGATCCCAGATGACGTTGCGGAACTTGTCGTCGCCGGGGGCGCCGAACGCCGCGCTGACATCCTGCTGCCGGTTGGACAGCACGTTGACGCAGAACTTGCCGGTCTGCTCGATCACCTTCCAACTGCGTGACGTCTTCTGCGGACAGAAGAGCACCAACGGCGGGTCCAGCGAAAGCGCCGCAAACGACTGGCAGGCAAAGCCCACCGGCGCTCCCTCCGGGTCGAGAGTGGTGATCACGGTGACACCGGTGCAGAACTGCCCCATGGCCGTGCGGAACTGCCGGGGATCGAAGTCTGCCGAACCGTAGGGAGTCCGGGTCATGTCAGTTCTGGAAGCCGATGGTGAAGTCATGTCCCCACAGACTGACCGCGGTACTCTCTCGGGCGATCCAGCCATCGTCATCGACTTGTCGCCCTTCACAACCGAATTCGACGTCGAAGCCGCCGGGTGTCTTCATGTAGAAGGACAGCATCAGGTCGTTGACGTGGCGCCCGAGCGACGCCGACATCTTGACCTTCTTGCGCAGCGCCCGGTCGAGGCACAGGCCGACGTCGTCGGAGTTCTCCACCTCGAGCATGAGGTGCACGATGCCGGTGCTGTTCGGGATCGGCAGGAATGCCAACGAATGATGCCGCGGATTGCAGCCGAGGAACCGCAACCATGCCGGGTCCTCGCCTTCCTCGCGGCCGACCACCTGCGGCGGCAGTCGCATCGAGTCCCGCAACTTGAAGCCGAGGACGTCGCGATAGAACGCGAGCGCCGCCTGGTCGTCGTCGCAGGTGAGCACGACGTGACCGAGCCCTTGTTCCTCGGTGACGAACCGGTGCCCATACGGGCTCACCACCCGGCGGTGTTCGAGGGCAACGCCGTGGAAAGCCTCGATGGTATTGCCGGCCGGGTCGGTGAACACGATCATCTCGACCACCCGCCGGTCGGCGAGTTCCTCGTCCTTGCCTTCGCGGAAGATCACCCCCGCCGCCGACAATCGGTCCCGAACATCTTGCAGCGCTGCCGCATTCGAGCACTCCCAACCCGATGCGGCGAGCCGGTCGTGCTCGGACGGCACGATGACCAGACGCGCCGGAAAGTCATCCATCCGCAGGTACAGCGCACCGTCGGTCAGACCCTGACCCTCGATCATGCCGAGCACCTTGAGCCCGTACTCGCGCCACGCATCGATGTCGGTGGCCTCGATCCGCATATAGCCCAACGACCGGATCGGACAGTCACTCATCTCATTCTCCTGGAGTCAGTCATCATTGCGCTCCCGACGAAGTCCCCGCTCCCTGAGCAGCCCGCGACGAAGGAGCGTGCGTGTCGAAGGGTAACCATCACACCATCGTGTCACCGATCGGAATCCCGAACTCGCCGTTGCCGAATGCGACGTAGGCGCGTTCCGGATCGTTGGCGGCATGCACGCGGCCGGCGTGCGCGTCGCGCCAGAATCGTTGAATCGGCGTGCCGTTCTCCAGCGCATGCGCACCGGAATTCTCGAACAGCAGGTCGATGGCGTCGATGGCCCGGCCGGTGGCGCGGACCTGGTCGCGACGGGCAGCCAGGCGCAGTTCCATCGGAACCTCTTGTCCGGCAAGGATCAGGTCATACTCGGCCTGCAGGTTGCCGGACAGCTGACGCCATGCGGCGTCGATGTCGCTGGCGGCCTCGGCGATACGCACCTTGGCGAACGGATCGTCCTTGGCCTTCTCACCGGCGTAGGCGGCACGCACCCGCTTGCCCTGATGCTCGACGTGCGCGCGGTAGGCACCGTAGGCCATTCCCACGATCGGCGACGAGATGGTGCTCGGATGAATTGTGCCCCAAGGCATCTTGTAGACCGGTGCGGTATTCTGCGCGAGCCCCGGGCTCTGCCCCATGCTCATGGTGCGCATCGACAGCATGCGGTGCCGCGGCACGAACACATCCTTGACCTCGATGGTGTTGGACCCGGTACCGCGCAGTCCGACCACGTTCCACACGTCCTTGATGGTGTAGTCCTCGCGCGGGATCAGGAAGCTCACGAAGTCGACCGGCTTGCCGTCCTTGATCACCGGACCACCCACGAACACCCAGTCGGCGATTTCGCAGCCCGACGACCACGCCCACGACCCGTTGACCTTGTAACCGCCGTCGACGACCTCGCCCATGCCCATCGGCGCGTACGACGACGAGATGCGTACCGAGGTGTCGGAACCCCAGACGTCCTCCTGCGCCTGCTGGTCGAACAGCGCGAGGTGCCAGTTGTGGATGCCGATGATGCCCGACACCCATCCGGTGGATCCGCACGCGGTGGCGATGCGTCGGACCGCCTCGTAAAAGGTCACCGGGTCGACCTGGTAGCCGCCCCACTGCTCCGGCTGCATCAGCTTGAAGAAGCCGGCACCTTCCAGGCTGGATACCGTCTCGTCCGGAATGCGCCGCAGATCCTCGGTCTGCTGCGCGCGCTGCTCGATCTCCGGAAGGAGTGCGTTGATCTTTTCCAGAACCTGCTCCGCCGCTTCGCTGCGTATATCTGGCATGTCGCCCGCTCCTACTCGTCTTTGTCGACCATGCTGACGGCCGATGCGATCCTCATCTGTTTTGAGACTAGAACACGTTCTCATTTATGTCGAGTACAGGGACTTTGGCCCTATTTCCAGCCGCAATCCCACTCATCGATACCGCTCGGCTCCCCATTTTTGTAACATGTTCTAGTATTGATCTGAGGGATTTCGGACTGAGCAAACAAGTCCGGCGATGACACGACACGACAGGAGTGCGGATGTCCACCACATCCCAGCCCGCGGGCGCAGCCACCCGTGGCGACGACGACGTCGACGTGCGGGAGATCGACACCGGCGCGGTGCCCACCCGTTTCGCCCGCGGATGGCACTGCCTCGGGCTCATCGATGAGTTCACCGACGGTAAACCGCATTCGGTAGAGATTTTCGGCACGAAGCTGGTGGTGTGGGCGACCGGCGAGGGTACCGACGCGCAGATCAACGTGCTCGACGCATTCTGCCGCCACATGGGTGCCGACCTTTCGCAGGGATCGATCAAGGACGGCAACGTCGCGTGCCCGTTCCATGGGTGGCGCTGGAAGGGCAACGGCCGCTGCGCCGATGTCCCGTACGCCAAGCGCAATCCCAAGCTGGCGAAGACGCGCGCGTGGCCGACCATGACGCGCAACGGTCAGGTCTTCGTCTACAACGACCCCGAGGGCAACCCGCCGCCGGAGGACTGCATCATCCCCGAGCTCGACGAGGTCGGCTCCGACGAGTGGACGCCGTGGACCTGGACGCGCCTGGTGATCGAGGGCTCCAACTGCCGCGAGATCATCGACAACGTCGTCGACATGGCGCACTTCTACTACGTGCACTTCGCCCTGCCTGACCACTTCAAGAACGTCTTCGAGGGTGAGATCGCCGCGCAGTACATGAATTCCCATGGGCGCCCGGATGTCACGCTGGGCACCAACTACGGCGACAGCCGTCTCGAATCGATCGCCGCGTACTACGGGCCGTCCTACATGCTCAATCCGATGGTTCAGTACTACGGCGACTACGCCGTCGAGACGATCCTGACCAACTGCCACTACCCGATCGACGAGAACTCGTTCGTGCTGATGTACGGCGTCATGGCGAAGGTGCCCGAGGGGCTGACCGCCGAGCAGGCCGCCCGGATGGCGAAGAAGATCACGGCCGGCGTCGAGGTGGGGTTCCTGCAGGACGTCGAGATCTGGAAACACAAGACCCGCATCGACAATCCGCTCCTCGTCGAAGAAGACGGCCCGGTGTACCAACTTCGTCGCTGGTATGAGCAGTTCTATGTGGACTCCGCCGATGTCACCGAGGAGATGAACCAACGGTTCGAGTACGAGATCGACACCGCCAAGGCCCTCGAGAGCTGGGGTGTGGAGATTCAGGAGAATCTCCGCAACCAGGAAGAGGAAAAGGCAGCAGCCGAGGCCGAGTCCTCGGACAAGGCCGAGGTCTGATCCTCGTGACCCGGGCCGCCGAGCACGCCGAGTCCGCGGGGGGCGCCGACGCTCGACGCCCCCGCCGCGGTCCGGGCTGGGCAAAGGCGCCCGATTTCCGCGACGATCCCGACCGTGCCGCCGCGGTGCATGCCAGGACTGCCCGCGACCGCGAGCACTACCTGCGCGGTGGGATGGGCGAGATCGAGTGCCGCACGTGCCACGCGTGCGTGCTGGTGAAGAAGACCAGTCCGTTCCACACGAGCGTGCAGTGGAACGAGGCGGCTCGGGCGCAGTGCAGTGGCTTGGAGTTCGAACAATTACGCGCCGGCGGCGTGGACGGTAGCGGGCCGCTGCTGCCGGGTGCGATGATGCCGACGTGTCCCCGGTTGTCGGCGAGTATCGACCACGGCGTCGCCGAAGGAATCATCCCGTCAGAGTCGCCGGAGACCGATCCGGACGGTTACTGGTGAACACCTCAACCACTGTGGCCACTTGAGCCTCATTGCTACCAATATCGCTGTGAACTGGAGACATTCCCCGTCTCATCAGTCACTCTGATGCTCATGGGGAGTTTCCGACACCGCGCGGCCGGTCTGCTGTGTGCCGCAGCCATCGCCATCACCGCGCCGCTGGCCCCCTCGGCATTCGCCGACACCGGTTCGGCGGGATCGTCCGACAATGGCTCGACCGGGTCGTCGGGATCGGTCGAGATCTTCTTGCCCATCTCGACGGTCGCCGGGATGCAGGCGCTCTCGGCAGCATCCACCCAGGCCGGCAAGCCCTACAAGTGGGGCGGCGTCGGCCCGAACTCCTGGGATTGCTCAGGCCTGGTGCAGTGGGCCTTCGGCACCGCCGGCATCCGCCTCCCTCGCGTGAGCCAGCAGCAGGCGAAGGTCGGGCATGCGATCCCCTTCGGCGCCTTGGCCCCCGGCGACATCATCATCTTCTGGAAGGACGCCAGCCACGTCGGCATCTACGCCGGCTTCGGTCAGGTCTTCAACGCCTACGGCCCCAACGGCATCCCCATCGGTCTGACCCCGCTCGACCGCATGCCACCGATCAAGACGATTCGTCGGATCGGCTAGTCGCTGGCGCCTCGCCCTCGCCGGCTGAGGAGTGACGAACGAGCGCAGCGAGCCCGACGCGTCACGAAGCCCCCGGTGACAAGCTATGCCGCCCCACCGCCACAGCCCCACCCATCATCCCGATGAGCACCACTGCGACCACGAGACTGCCGACCACCCCGTACCCCGGAGTCATCGTCGGCAGGTCGTCGCCGAGCGCTTCGGTGACCCGACTGTCGAACAGGTGACCCGCGACGTCGCCCAGCACGATGGCCGTCCAGATCACCGTGCCCAGCGCGGCAACCGCGACGACCACCCACTGCAGAATCGTTGGCCGCCACCAGCCGATCGCAGCGGCGACGACGATGACCGCTCCCAGCGCAAGCGTCACCAGCGCGGGCCGTTCGGTGTGCTCCTCCAGGAAGGCCACGTCCTCGGGCCGCGCCCCGGGCACCGACACCCGACCGAGACCGGTGACCGCCGGTCGAACGCCCTCGTCGGTCGTGCCCCACGGCACCAGGGCGAACGCCACCAACAACAGTCCACCGACGAGCGTGGCCGGCCAGAGCACTCGCGCAAACCGCGCGGACAGGTCGGTCATTCCTCCAGACTGCCATGCGGCCAGAACGGATCGCGGCCGGTGAGGCCGGCCAACCGATCGACGAGCCGGGCATCGGCCGGCACCTCGACGACCGGGCCGAACATTCCGTCGCGTTCGTCCTGCGGTTGCGGTGGGTAGTGGAAGTCGTAGACGACCTGCAGGACGTCGTCGGACAGAGTCAGGTCGGCCCCGACGGATCGCGCGACGTCCCAGCCGTGCAGCACGAGTTCGGACAGCGCCACCGTCCCCAACACCTGTCCGGGTGCGTCGATACCGCCGACCTGGGTCATCCCCTCCCACGCGGCCGGATCTCGCCAGCTCGTGGCCAGATCACGTAGATGCCCGGGGAGTGTCTCACGCCAGTCGTCGCCCAGCTCCGAGGCCGCGGGATCGGGCGGCGACGAGGTCAACGGCCCCTTTTCTTTTCGCCCGGCCGCCGCGAAGGCGCGGCTGAGCATGTCGATGTGCCCGAGCATGGTGCCCAGATCCAGGTCCGGACACGGAGTGGGTCTGCCGAGCAGGTCGTCGGTGATCGCCGTCGCCAGCGCGGCCATCTCGTCGGCCGCGGCCGCGATTGCGTCGGCATGGGTGGTGGTGGTCTCCATGGCTTCTCCTTCGACGATGCCTGTGCCCATACCGACTCCACCCACGTCGCGAACTCATCGGTTTCCACCACCCGACCGATGATTATCCGCAAGGCTGAGAGTCAATCGTGGTGACCACCCGAACACCCCGTGAGAGGAACAACCGTGACTGAGTACTCCGCGCCGGTCGGCGCGCCGATCTGGTTCGACCTGACGAGCAGTAACCCCGACAAGGCCGCCGAGTTCTACGGTGCGCTGTTCGGCTGGGAGGCCGAGGATCCCAACCCGGACTTCGGCGGCTACCGGAACTTCCTGAAGAACGGGCACCGGGTCGCCGGTCTCAGCCCGGCGATGGATCCGAACGGCCCGTCAGACGTGTGGTCGGTTTACCTGCACACCGACGACGCGGATGCGACCGTGAAGTCCGTCGAGGCGGCCGGCGGCAGCATCATGGTGCCGCCGATGGACGTCGGCGACATGGGCACGATGATGGTCGCCGTCGACGCCGCGGGCGCGGTCATCGGATGGTGGAAGCCCAACACCCACGTGGGGTTCGTCGAGTGGGGTGAGCATGGCACCCCGTACTGGTTCGAGTGCCAGAGCAAGGATTACGCCAAGTCGCTGGACTTCTATCGCCAGGTGCTCGGCGCGCGGATCGATGAGGTCGGCACCGGCGGCGATCCCGACGCCATCGGACCTGACGCCTACGGCCAGATCTTCGTCGGCGAGACCTCGTACTCGGGAATCATGGACTCGGTCAAGCTCTTTCCGCCGGAGGTGCCGTCCTTCTGGCAGGTCTACATCTGCGTCGACGACGTCGCCGCGACGGTGAAGCAGGCCGAGGAACTCGGCGGCAAGATTCTCATGGGCGGCGAGGAAACCCCGTTCGGCACACTGGCCGCGCTCACCGATCCGTTCGGTGCCGTATTCTCACTCGGACATCCGCCGGCCGGGATGTGAGCGGCGGGGCGTCGGGCGGCCACCGACGCGGCATCCGTCCGACGCCCTCACAGTCGCTGCGCCGCCAACTCCCGCAGCTCACTCGAGCGAATCTTCGCGCTGCCGGTGAGCGTGATGTCCTCGTCGGCGAAGAACAGGACGTGCCGAGGTACCTTGTACGCCGCCAACTGTTCTCGTAGGTGGTCCCGTATCCGGTCGGCGTCGAGGTCGGCGCCCGCGTGGGGCACGATGCAGGCGACCACCACTTCACCCAGGGTGTCGTGGGGCACGCCGACGGTGCGGGCGACCTTGACTCCCGGGTGACCGATGAGCACCTCGTCGACCTCGAGCGGCGAGACGTTGGCACCGCCGGTCTTGATGATGTCGGTCAGCCGTCCCTCCCAGAAGAGCCGGCCGGCAGCGTCGAGGTGGCCGCCGTCGCCGGTGTGGAAGAAGCCTTCGCTGTCGAGGGTGTCCATCAGCGGGATGCCGAGGTAGCCGAGCATGAGTGTTGGTCCCTTGACACAGATTTCACCGCGTTCGCCAAGCGGCACGGTGGTGCCGTCGAGGGCGTCGACGATTTTCACGGTGTTGCCCGGTAGTGGCTCGCCGCTGCTGCCACCGATTACCTCGTCGGCGGTGTTGGCGGGGAAACAAGTTGTGATGGTGAATGTTTCGGTGTTTCCGTAGGCGTGTCCGGGCTCGGTGTAGTCGGTGGACACGGTCGCGTGGCGGGCGATCGGCGTGTAACGGTCGACGAAGCGCATACTGCTCAGATCGACGGTCGCCCAATTCGGTGCCGCCTCGAGCTGTGTCCATTGATGCGGCCAGGCGACCGGGAAGTTCACCTTCTCGGTGTCCATGAGTTCGAGCGCTTCGACCGGATCGAAGATCGACTGCAGCACCAGCGATCCCCCGCTTGCCAGGGTCGAGCCCAGCGCCATCCCGAAGTTGCCGGACCAGAAGAAACCGTTCGCCGACCAGCAGCGCACGCCGTCCGCCGGGGATAACCCGTACATCCGCCGGAACCGCCACATCTGGATCGCTACACCGCGGTGCACACTCAGAATGCCCTTGGGCTTACTGGTTGTCCCGGAGGAGAAGAACAGCACCGCAGTGTCACTGGGAGATGTTGTCGCCCCGATTGTTTCGACGACCTCCCGATCGACCGTCGAGCCCCGGGCGCAGAAGGTGTCCCACTCCTCGATGCCGTCCGCGCGCTCTCCGATGGTCACCAGGTGCCGGAGAAACGGGTAGCTCACCGACTGCAGCGGCGCCGTGCCCCGGGAGGCGATCAGTGGTTCCAGCTCCGTGAGGCTCGCCGCGAAATCATTGCCCGCCACCGACCGTTCGAACAGCAGCACCGACACCCCGGACACCCGCAGCAGGTGATCGAGCTCGGTGGGGGTGGAGAAAGTGCTGAGCGTAACGGCGACACCCCCGGCCAGCGAGGTGCCGAACACCGCCGACAACCACTCGGCCCGGTTGGTCATGAGAACCCCGACGCGCGAGTCCTTTCCGACACCGAGCTCGCGCAGAGCCCGGGCCACCTCGATCGACCGCTCCCACAGGTCGGTGTAACTCCATCGGACGGTGCCGGTCGGGGTCCGCATCACCAGCGCTTCTCGGTCGCCGTAGGCCTGGGTCACCTCGCGGAGGAAACCGGATAGCGTCAGGGCGCCGAGTCCGGGTTCGTCATCGAGGGCCGGTCCCGTGGCGACCGACGGCATGTCCGTCGGGGTCAGAGTGGTCATCGTTGCCTCACTGGTGAATTCCGTTGTGAATGAGTAAGTCAGATCGGAAGCTCGACCTCTGCGGTACAGGACACCAACATGTCGCCATCCTGGTTGGTGAGTTTCAGCTTGATCTGCACCAGGGGCACACCCCAGTCGGATTCGGTGATCTTGTCGACGACCTCGGCGTCGAAGTAGGTCACGTCACCCTCGAATGCCGGACTCCGGAAGTCGGCCTTGGTGTGTCGCACCAGGCCGTCGTGGCCCGCCCAGTTCGCGAGGAAGTCGGTGCACCAGGCGCCCATCGTCGCACCGTAGCCGTACGCCCGTGCCATTCCGACCTCGCCGGCCTTTTCGGCGTCGATGTGGCCGCGCGACGGTCCGACGTAGAGTCCGTCCCGCTTGCGCGGATCGATCTTGGCATCTTCTTCGTCGAACCCGAAACCCTCTGTCCAGCCAGGATCCTGATAGACCCACGGGTCATCGATACCGGGAGGCGCAACCCACTCGAAGGTGCCCCAGATGTTGAACAGGAAGGCGCGGTATTCGGTGGTGAACGACGCGATACTGTGTGGTCCGATGACCCGCCGCTGCAAGGTGTCGCCGATCTTGACCTCGTCGAAATGCGGGGAGACGCCAAGACGGTTGGACAGCAACCACTCCCGCCGCAGACTCTCGATCTCGGTGAGTTCCTCGGCCGTCCACCGCTTGATCACCCCCACCTGATCGTCGTACATGCCGCGTTTGGTGGCTTCCTCCGATAGATATCGGATGGCGGTCGACCGTTCCCGCGCCACGAGCGCGCCGTGCTGGTTGGTGTGGGTGGTGTCGCCGCGGGAGAACATGGTCGGGCCGGCGAACTTGGTTTCGGCGATCTTGTAATCGTGAAACCGGCGTTCCTGGAACAGTTTGTCACCCGGCCGGACCGGTGTGCCGTAGAACCACCACTCCTCGCCACCGAAGATCAGGTGACTGCCCGGGATGCGACCCACGCAGGCCGGGGCCGCACCATGTCCGTAATCCAATGCGACGGCAATGGATTGCGGCGCGATGAGGCCGCCGTAGCGGGAGTCGCGAGCGAACTCCTCGTTCCAGTGGATCGGGTTGGGGTTGTCCATCGCCATCACCCAGCGACGGATGTCGGAGGTACTGCATGGGTCCCACAGTTGGCCTCCGCCAACGGGTTTGCCGACGCGGTGGTCGACATCGGACAAGTCCATCTCGACGGGCTTCGGCGCGGTGCGGGTCTTGCGGGTGCTGGTCCTGGTGGCCATTAGTTGTCCCCCTTTATCGATTGACGTCGACGACGATGCGCCCACGCACCGTGCCGTCCATGAGTGTGTCGGCGGCGGCAATGGCTTCGGCCAGCGAGACCTCGGATGCGACGACGTCAAGTACTGCCGGGTCGAGATCACGCGCGAGTCGCTCCCAAGCCCTGATGCGGCTCTCCTTGGGCGCCATCACGCTATCCACGCCGGCCAATGAGACTCCGCGCAGGATGAACGGTGCGACCGTCGCCGGAAAGTCCATCCCCTGCGCGAGGCCGCACGCCGCGACCGTGCCGCCATAGCGCGTCTGTGCGCAGACATTGGCGAGGATATGACTGCCGGCGGTGTCGATCGCCCCGGCCCAGCGCTCCTTCTGCAGCGGTTTGCCCTTGTCGCCCAGTTCGGTTCGGTCGATGATTGTGGTGGCGCCGAGTTGCGTGAGGTAGTCGGCTTCGGCGGACTTGCCGGTCGCCGCGGCGACCGTGAATCCGGCCTTGGTCAGCAACAGGATGGCGACGCTGCCGACGCCGCCGGTGGCGCCCGTCACCAGGATCTCCCCCTGCTCGGGGGTGACCCCGCGGTCGAGTAGGGCGTCGACGCACAGGCTGGCTGTGTACCCGGCGGTACCGATGGCCATGGCCTGCGCGGAGGTGAAGGCCTCGGGCAGGCCGATCAGCCAGTCCCCGTTGAGCCGTGCTCGCTGTGCCAGTCCACCCCAATGGTTTTCGCCGACACCCCACCCGTTCAGGATCACCCGGTCTCCCGCGGACCAGTCCGAATGCGAACTGTCCGCGACGGTACCGGCGAGATCGATACCGGGGACCATCGGGAACGACCGCACCACCGGGGACTTACCGGTGATGGCCAGCGCATCCTTGAAGTTGAGTGTCGAGTGATCGACCTCGATGGTGACGTCACCGTCAGGGAGATCTGCGACGTCGAGCGTCTGCACGCCGACCGATTGGCCCGCGTCACCCTTCTCGATGACCACTGCTGCGAACTTCTGCAAAGCACATTCCTTTCCGCTCCCCGACCTTGTGTTGGACCTGAGCCTACTCAATCCTTGTAAGGATTGAAATACTTGAAGCCAAGATGGTCAGCGCGCGGTCCAACCGCCGTCGACGACGATGGTCTGTCCGGTCACGTATGCGCCCGCGTCGCCGGCAAGCCACAGCACCGCCCCCACGATGTCGTCGGCAGACCCCTCTCGCGGCAACGGGGTATTGCGCTGCAGATAGGCGAGGGAGCGTTCGCCGGCATAGAGCGGAGCGGTGATCTCACTGCGAAAGAAACCGGGCGCCACCGTGTTCACCCGGATCGAGTGCCGCGCCCACTGCACCGCGAGTTCGGCGGTGAGACCGGACAGTCCGGCCTTGCTCGCCGCGTAGGACGCTTGCGGGATGCCGGGGATGCCCACCCGTCCACTGATCGACGACACGTTGATGATCGATCCCCCACCGAGCTCACACATGTGCGGAAAGACGCTCTGCGCCAGCAGGAATGGCGCGGTGAGATTGAGTCCCAGAGTGTTTCGGATCGCATCCAGCGGCTCGTCTTCGGCCCGTTCCTCGGTGAACATGCTGCCCGCGGCGTTCACCAGGATCTGCGGCGGTCCCAACTGCTCGACCATCTGCGGCACGATCTCGCCGACGCGCTCCGCATCAGTGAGATCGCAGGCGATCGGCACCCCGCCGATACGCTCGGCGAGGTCGGCCAGTCGATCATGGCGACGCGCCACCACCGCCACCCGGGCGCCGGCACCGCTCAGCGCTTCGGCCACGGCCACCCCCAGGCCCGACGAGGCCCCGGTCACCAGGGCCACCCGGCCGGTGAGATCGAATCGTGCAGCCGGGTCAACGACGCCGGACATGGACCACCTCCTCGGCACCACCGGCGACGACGTCGGCGAGGTTGGCGCGCAGCACCTTCCCCATCGCGTTCACCGGCAACGTATCGATCCGCGACCAGACCTCCGGCACCTTGTAGCCCGCCAGTTCGCGTCGGCAAAGGTCGGCAAGGTGATCGAAATCGACTGCTTCACCACCACTTTCGATGACCGCGGCCACCCGCTGGCCGAGTCGGTCATCGGGCAGCGGATAGACGGCCACGCGCCCGACACGCGGATCGGTGGCGATGACCCGCTCCACCTCGAGCGGATACACGTTGGCGCCGCCCCGAATGATGACCAACTTCTTGCGGTCGACAACCGTCAGCCACCCGCCGGCATCAACCGTGCCGACATCGCCGGTGGCGATGAGGTCGTCGACGGTGGGATGGAGTCCGCGGTCCCAGTACCCGAGCATCGGCCGCCAGGCATCGGCGAACTCGCCGTCGGCGCGTCCAGCCAGCTTGAGCTCACCGAGTTCACCGGCCGGCAGCCGGACATCGTTGTCGTCGTAGGCCGCGACGTCGAGGTGCGGCAACACCACTCCACTGGCTCGCGGGCGCCATTCACGGCCCGGCGGGTCGATGGAGACCACTGTCGGCGCCTCGGTGAGACCGTAGGTGGCGCGTGGGATCAGCCCATGGGCGGCGGAGAATTCCTGTCGCAGCGCATCCGAGGTATCGCTGCCGCCGCTCCAGACCTCCTCCAGGGCACCGAGATCGATGTCGGGTCGTCGCGCAAGGTCATACAGCTGCGCCGGAGCGCCGTTCCACACGGTCACTCGTCGGCTCGTGATCCACTCGACCACCCCGTCGAGATCTCGGCGATCCATGATCACCGCACATCCACCGGCCTGCGCGGTGAGCAACGTCGAGAGCACCATCAGGTTGAGGATCGTGAGCGGAAAACTATCGCCCTTACGTAGGTCCGATCCCCACCCACGGCTTTCACCCAGGACCGCTCCGGGCAGCAGCAGGTTACGATGGCTGTGCACCACCGCCTTCGGGCGACCTGACGTGCCGCTGGTGAAGGCGATTCCGGCCGGCGCATCGGGATCGATCGCGATATCCGGGGCGGCATCGGCTTCGGCGATCAGTTGTTTCCAGTGATCCGAAAAAATGCCGCCCGCGATGCGGCACCGGTCACCGGCGAGCACCACGGCGGGCTCGCACAGTTCGGACAGATCGGCTTGCTCGGCCGCGGAGAGCGCCTCGCCGATACCGGCCCAGATCGCGCCGATCCGCGCAGCGCCGTGGAACGCCGCGACGATGTCAAGGTCATTGGGAAGGCAGGCGGCGACTCGATCACCCGGCCGCACACCAAGCGCCCACAGCGCGCCTGCGGCCCGATGAGCCTGCTCGTCGAGCTCGCGGTATGACCAGATGCCCGAAACCGCCTCGACAGCAGGTGAATTCGGCGCCTGCGACACAGCATGATCGAGTACGTGACCGATCGTGGACGATGTCCTCACCCCCTATTCATACCACTATCCTTACAAGGATTGATCTGATAGCGTCGGACTCGTGACTCCCGGCATGAAAAACGGCCCACTGCACGGAGTGCGCGTGATCGACCTGACAGCGATGGTCATGGGGCCTTACTGCACCCAGATCATGGCCGACATGGGTGCCGAGGTGATCAAGATCGAGCCACCCGCGGGCGACAACACGCGCTACATCTCGGTGGGTCCCGAACCCGCGATGGGTGGGGTCTTCGTCAATGTGAATCGCGGTAAGAAGAGCGTCGTGCTCGATCTCCGTACCGAGCAGGGCGCCACTGCACTTCACGATCTCGTCGCCAATGCCGACGTCTTCATCCACTCCATGCGGGGTGCGGCCATCGGCCGACTCGGCTTCGCCTACGACGACGTCGCCGCGATCAACCCGTCGATCATCTACACCAACTGCTACGGCTACAGTCGCCGCGGACCGGATGCGAACCTGACCGCCTACGACGACACCATCCAGGCCGAGTGTGGTCTGCCGTTCGTGCAGGAGCAGTTGACCGGCCAGGCCGGCTATGTCGGTTCGATCATCGCCGACAAGGTGGCAGGGATGACCGCGCTGTACGCCACGATGATGGCCCTGTTCCATCGCGAACGCTCGGGTGAGGGACAGGAGGTCGAGGTCGGCATGTTCGAGACCATGGCGTCATTCATGTTGGTGGAACACGCCAATGGCGCCTTGTTCGATCCTCCGCTCGGTCCGGCGGTCTATCCGCGCGCCACCGCCCCGAATCGAAAGCCGTACCGCACCAAGGACGGCCATATCTCGGCGCTGGTCTACAACGACAAGCAGTGGTCGGCCTTCGTCGCCGCCGTGCAGCCGGCGTGGGCCGGTCCGCAGTACGCGACGCTGGAGCAGCGGGCCGGCCAGATCGACACGGTGTACGCGTTGTTGGGCGAGACGTTTGCCGAACGGACCACCGCCGAGTGGCTGGATCTTCTTCGGTCACTGGATATCCCGGCGGCACCGGTACGCAGTCTGGACGACCTGTTCGACAATCCCCATCTCGATGCGATCGGATTCTTCGAGCGCGTCGACACCCCGAACGGTGTCGTACGCTTTCCCGGCACGCCTGCCTGGTTCTCCCGCACTCCCGGACACGTGCGTGGCCCCGCACCGCGACTCGGCGCCGACACCGACGACGTCCTCGGCCGATCATGACCATCACCCGGACACCGTCGGCGGCCCCACTCACCGACCTCGATCTCGCACGATTCCTGCGCCCCGGAGATCACATCGTCATCGGCCAGGCCTGCGGGGAGCCGACCACCCTGATCGAAGCGCTCATCGAACAGTGCCAGCACATTCCGGACCTGACCGCCTTTGTCGCCACCAGCTTTTCCGGCATTTTCACCGCCGAGTCGGTCCGAGGCTTCACCCTGTCCAGTATGGGGGCCATCGGTGCGCTGCGGTCCCTGACGAAATCCGGGAACCTGCAGATCATTCCGTGCCACGTCAGCCAGGTCGGGCCGATGATCGAGTCCGGACACCTGCGCTGCGATGTGGCATTCGTTCAGGTGAGTCAACCAGACTCGTTCGGACGCCACAGCTTCGGGCTGATCAGCGACTACGTACAGGCTGCGGTATCCCGGGCGCGAGTCGTCGTCGCCGAGATCAACGATCAGGTGCCGTTCACCTATGGGGAGATGCTGCCGACGTCACGGATCGACCATGCAATCAAGGTGTCCCGACCGCCCGTCGAGGTGAGTGCCGCGGCCATCAGTGACATCGACACGGCCATCGCCGCCCACGCCGCAGCCTTCATCGGCGACGGTTCCGTGCTGCAGATGGGAGTCGGCGCCGTACCCGACGCGATGCTGCGCCTGCTCCACGACCGTACCGACCTGGGAGTCCACTCGGGGATGGTCGGCGACGGACTCGTCGACCTGGTCGAATCGGGCGCGCTCACCAACGCGCGCAAGACGATCGACCGGGGTGTCTCGATCGCCGGCGCATTGATCGGGACCCCGCGGCTCTACGACTTTGCCGATCGCAACATCTCCCTGCGGATGTGCGCCACCAGCTACACCCATGACGCCGGAGTGCTCGGGCGTCTGGATCGGTTGGTGACCATCAATTCGGCCATGGAGGTCGATCTGACCGGTCAGGTCAACGCCGAGCAGAGTGGCGCCGCCTATGTCGGCGGGACCGGCGGTCAGGTGGATTTCGTGCGCGCCGGCACCCATTCGCGAGGCGGCCACTCCATCATCGCGTTGCCGTCAACTGCCAAGCGCGGCACCGTCAGTCGGATCACCGCTACGCTGTCGGGGCCGGTGACCACCGCGCGGGCCGATGTCGATGTGATCGTCACCGAGTACGGTGCCGCGCAGTTGCGTGGACAGAGCCTGCCCGAGCGTGCCCGCCGCCTCATCGCTGTGGCGCATCCGGACTTCGCCGAGCAATTGGAGAAGGCCGCCCATCCCATCATGGCGCGTGGGTTCTGAACCGGTCCTGACGAGGAGTCCGCACATGCAAGATGCTGTGTTGTTCGACGGCCGGTCCGACGGCATCGCGATCATCACGCTCAACCGGCCGGAGACCCGTAACTGTCTTTCCGTCGAGATCCGGGACGGATTGCGGGACGCCTGGTCACGGTTCGAGACTGATCCGCACCTCCGAGTGGCCATCTTGACCGGCATCGGTGAGGTGTTCTGTGCCGGAGGTGATCTCAAGGAGATGGTCGCCACCGGGATGACCGTGCCGCCGCGCGACATGTTCGCCCTCCCCTACGACACGATCGAACTGACCAAGCCGACCATTGCCGCAGTGAGCGGCGCCGCCTTCGCCGGCGGTTGGATGATCGCGCAGGCCTGCGATCTCTGCGTCGCGGATACGACAGCCCGCTTCGCGATCACCGAGGTGAAGGTCGGCCGCAGTTCACCGTGGGCGGCACCGCTCATCCACATGGTCGGACAACGGATCATGATGGAGATCCTGCTCACCGGGCGACCCATCACGGCCGCACGCGCCTACGAGATCGGTCTGGTGAACCGGCTCGCCGAGCCCGCCGACCTACTGGATACGGCCGTCGACCTCGCCACCCAGATCCTCGCGGGCGCTCCACTATCGGTCAAGGCGGCCCGCGAGACCGTCATGCTCGCCACCGAGATGGGCCGCTCGGCCGCCTTGGCGGCGGCCCGAGCAGCGTCCGAATACTGTTACCACAGCGACGATGCCCAGGAGGGACCTGCGGCGTTCGCCGAGAAGCGTTCTCCCCGTTGGTCGGGACGCTAGTCGAGCCGAGCAGTCGTCGGCAGGAAGGGAACCAGCCCCGGCTCGGCCTGCACGTCGAACGACCGCAGGAACATCGCCAGCATGGCATAGCACCCAACAGTGAAGACGATGTCCATCAGTCCACGGTCATCGAACCCGGTGGCCAGCACGGCCCAGGTCTCGTCGTCTATGGTGGCGATGTCGAGAAGTTGATCGACCGAACGGAGCAGTGCCCCTTCGATGTCGCTCCATCCGGGAGCACCTCCACCGTCGCGGATCCGCGCGATCTCGTCCCCACTGACCCCGGCGCGGTCGGCCAGGATGACATGCTGCGCCCACTCATAGTCGGCATCCCGGAGGTATGCGACTCGCAGCACGAGCAACTCGCGTTGCCGAACGGTCAACGCGGACCCACCCAACAGATGTCTGTTGAAGGTCAGGAACGAGATGGCCAGGTCGGGATAGCGGGCGAGGGTGCCCAGCAGGTTGTCGCCTGCCTGCCGGCCCTCCTCGGGACCGGCACCTTTGACCGCGGAACGAAATCCGTCGACGTACGAACGCATCTCGGATTCCCACTCGACCCGGCGGATCGGATCGATACGGGCTGTCACGTGTTGCGCCCGCCGTTGACCCCGATGAGTTGCCCGGTGATGTACCCGGCTTCGTCGCTGACGAGGAACGCGGTTGTCGCGGCGACATCCTCGGGTCTGCCGATCCGGCCGACAGGCGTCTTGCCGATCTGGGCGTCGACGTCGACCATGCCGGAGTCGACGGTCTTTCGCAGCATCGGGGTGTCGATGAACCCGGGCGGGATGCTGTTGACGGTGATGCCGTGACGGCCGAACTCGAGTGCCAGCACCTTGGTCAGGCCCACGACCCCGGATTTGGACGTGACATAGGCGCCCAATCCCGGTGAGCCGCTATGCACGCTCGACGACGAGATGTTGACGATACGTCCCCAGCCCTCGTCGATCATGTCGGGGAGTACCAGCTGACAGCAGTCGAACGTGCTGGTGAGGTTCACCGCCAACGCTGCCTGCCACGAATCGCGGGTGATGTCCAGGAAGGGACTGGCCAATGTCGCGCCGGCGCTGTTGACCAGGATCGCCGGGCGACCGAGTACCGCGCGGACCTCGTCGAGTGCCGCCGCGATCGCAGTTCGGTCGGTGACGTCGACGGCCAGTCCGGTAGCCTTGCCACCGTCCTGCGTGATCTCGGCGGCCGCGGATTCCGCTGCGGCGCCGTTGATATCGAAGATCGCCACCAGGTCGCCATCGTTGGCCAGACGGCGGCTGATCGCACCACCGATCCCCGACGCCCCACCGGTGACGACGGCGGTACGGCCGGTCACTTGATCTTCTCTTGGCCGGCGACGGTGGAGCGGTGCATGACCCGCGGTTTGGCATGGTCGAAGTCGCACACCCGATGCACCAGACCGGTGTTGTCCCAGATCACGGTGTCCCCTTCACTCCAACTGTGCCTACACACCTTCCCGGGGCCGGTGGTCCGATCCCGGAGGTCCGCGAGCAGGGACCGCCCCTTGTCGACGTCCATCCCGACGATGTGCGATGCCGTGGCACCCAGCACCAGCGACCGGCGCCCCGAATCGTGCTCCCAGACAAGCGGATGCTCCCGCACCGTCCGACTGGCCCACTCCTCGAGTTGAGCCGGGGTCGGGTCGTGGTAGGTCATCCGTTGCACGGCCTCGAAGGTGTGGACCACACGGAGGTCGGCGAACAGTTCCTTCTCGTCGGCGGACAGGTCGTCGTACGCGGCGTAGGTGCTGGCGAACTCCGTCTCGCCGCCGGTCTCCGAGGTCACCCGAGCGGTGAGAATCGATGTCTTCGGCGCAATCTCGTCGAGCAGACCGTCGATATGCCAGAACCGATTGCTCGCGAAGTACTCGGCGTTCGGATTCGACGGATCGAAACTGATCTCCATCACCTCCGCGGTCTCCGGCGGGAGGTGGGAGAAATCGATCAGAGTGCCCAGCTTCCGGCAGAAGCGCACCAGCGCTTCGTCACTCGCATTGAGTTTCGGGAAGATCAGCACACCGAAGGTTTCGAGCGCTTCGGACACCGCATCGGGAAGATGTTCGTCGGCTGTCAATCGCTCGGCGTCGAAGTCGTTGACCATCGCCCCGGTGGTCTCGGTGATCTCCTCCAAGATCAAGGTGCTCATGCATCGCCTCCAGTCCCATACCCGAGGATGCCCTTGGTCTCCAGGTAGTCGTCGAAACCGAAAGCACCCCATTCACGTCCGTTACCGCTCTGCTTATAGCCACCGAACGGTGCGCAGAAGTCGAAGCCGTCATTGATCGCGACCGATCCCGCCCGGATGCGCCGTGCGATGCTACGGGCGAGATCGATGTCCTCCCCGGCGACATAGCCGGCCAGCCCATAGTCGGTGTCGTTGGCAATGTCCACAGCATGGTCGATGCTGTCGTATCCCAGGATCGTCAGCACCGGCCCGAAGATCTCTTCGCGGGCAATCGTCATGTCGTTCTTCACGTCCGCGAAGACGGTCGGCTGGACGTAGTAGCCCTTGGTGAGCCCGTCGGGTCGGCCCGGACCGCCGGCGACCAGGGTCGCTCCGTCGTCGATGCCCCGTTGGATCAGATCCTGGATCTTGGTGAACTGCGACTCGGCGACGACCGGACCGATGCCCGCGTCATCACCGACAGTCACCGTCGCGGCCGCGGTGCGCGCGACTTCGATGGCCTCTTCCATCCGCCCGCTCGGCACGAGCATTCGTGATGGCGCACTGCAGGTCTGACCCGAGTTCAGCATCATCGTGACGACGCCCTTGCCGACGTTCTCGGCGAAACTCGCGTCGTCGAGAACGATGTTGGGTCCCTTGCCGCCGAGTTCCTGGGTGACGCGTTTGACGCCCGCCGCGGCATTCTTCGCGATGTCGATGCCTGCGCGGGTGGAGCCGGTGAAGGAGACCATGTCGACGTCCCGATGGCTCGACAGCGGCACACCGACGCTCGGTCCGTCACCCTGGACGAGGTTGAAGACCCCCGCAGGAACGCCTGCCTCGTCGAGGATCTCGGCGAAGATCTGACCGGAGAACGGGGCTCGCTCCGACGGCTTGAGTATCATCGTGCAACCGGTCGCCAATGCCGGGAACACCTTGACGGCAATCTGATTGAGCGGCCAGTTCCACGGAGTAATCAACCCGCAGACGCCGATCGGCTCCTTCACGATCAGCGTCTGCCCCTGCTGCTCCTCAAAGGTGAAGTTCTGCAGTGACTCGATGACGGTACCGAGATGACCGGCGCCGAGGTCGAGCTGGAATCCGTTGGCCAGTGCGGTCGGCGCACCCATTTCCTCGGTCAACGCCGCCGCCAGGTCGGGCCGGCGTTTGGTGTAGACCTCGGAGATACTCTGCAGCAGCGCAACCCGGGCAGCAACCGAAGCCATCGACCACGTGGCGAATGCCTTACGCGCGGCGGCGACCGCACGGTCCACATCGCCGACCGAACCCACGGCCACCGTGCCGGCAACCTCTTCGGTGGCCGGGTTGACCACCGTCATCGTCGTCGACTGTGCGGGTTCCACCCATTCGCCGTCGATGTAGAACTTCAGATACTCACGCATGATCCTGCTTCCTCTTGTGCTGGAATTGAAGCGCCCCGCTCCCGAGCGTCTCCCCCGCTCCCTGAGGAGCTCGCGAGGCGCTAGCCGAGCGAGCGTCTCGAAGGGCTACTGCTGCCCTTCCGCATACCAGGTGCGGAACTCGTCGTAGCTCGGCATCTCCTCGGAATTGGCCTTCGGGTCGACCGGTACGTGGATGACGCCGGGTTTCCCACTGGCGAAGGCGCGCTTGATCGCTGGAGCGATCTCCTCTTCGTGCTCGACGTATTCCCCGTAGCATCCGAGTCCCTCGGCGATCTTGTCGAAGCGGGTTTCGGAGCTCCAGTGGACGCCGGTCTCCAACGACCCCTGCCCGTAGGTGCGTTTGTAGACGCCGACCTCGAGTCCCCAGGCATAGTCGACCGCGACCACACACACCAGTGGAAGATTCTGTCGGGCTGCGGTTTCCAGCTCCGCTATGTGGAACTGGAAAGACGAGTCACCGGTGATGAGCATCATCGGTCGCTTACCGCCGTCGGCCACCCCGGCGCCGACGGCGTAGGGCAGGCCTGTCCCGAGGTGACCGAAGTTCTGATTCCACATCACGTCGTGCGGCTTGGCCTGCGAGTACGTCCACCCGAAGATGGTGGTGGCACCGCCGTCGCGCACCATGATGCCGTCGGACGGAAAGTCTTTGGTGGCCTCCACGATGAGCCGCGCCGGATGGACCGGGGTCTGGCCCGACGGTGCGGTCTCGGCGAGTTCGGCAAGCCGAGCGGCGTCGTCGCGGATCCACCGGTCGAGATCGGCGGTCGGTGTCCGCGGAGTGTCTTTCAGGGCGTCGACGAGCTGCGGTACCACGGCGCGGAGGTCACCGACGAGCGGTACGTCGATGGGACGGTTCACGCCGATTGCCGCCGGATCCTGTTCGATGAGTATCCAGCTGCGGTTCGCCTCACCGTCGATCCAGTGTCGGCCGCGCCCGAAGTGCACCGGCTCACCGAGTTCGGTGCCGATGGCCAGGCACAGATCCGACGTCACCACCGACTCCACCGCCGACGGCGAGAACCCATACGGGAAGGTGCGGTCTTCGAGTCCCTCGATATACGACGTGCCGCCCGAGGTCTGGATCACCGGACAGGCCATGAGCTCGGCCAGTGCCCGGACCGACTCGCCCGCTCGTGCGGTATGCACACCATGTCCGACAAGGAGAATCGGCTGTTTCGCAGAACGGATCAACCCGGCGGCCTCGTCGATGAGGTTCTGTCCCGCGGTCTGCCCCACAAGCCGGTACGACGCGGGCCGGAGTGCCGCGGGCACGTCGAGTTCCTCCTGGATCACGTGCGACGGGTACTCGATGTACACCGGGCCCGGTGTGCCGGACAGCGCCTTGCGGATCCCTTCGCGGATGATCTCGTCGGTCTGGTCGGCGTATTCGATACTGGCGCTGTACTTCACCGACGGTTCGACGAGTGCGGACTGTTGGACGAACTGGATGCGGCCGCGACGGACGCGTTGTTCGGTGATCCGGGCCCGCTGCCCGCCGAGGAAGATGACCGGCGAGTTCTCCACTTTGGCGCACATCATCGCGCCCGCCATGTTCGCGATACCGGGGCCGAGTGTGGCGATACACACCGCAGCCTTTCCGGTCATCCGGGACACCGCCTCGGCCATGAAGCCCGCCGACTCTTCATGGTGCGGTGCAACAACATTCCACCCGCGCTCCTCGGCGGTATGGAACAGGTGGACGAAATTGGGGTCCGGAATGCCGAACATCGTGTTGATGCCCTCGGCCTCGAAGAGATCGAGGATACGTTCATAGACTTTGACCGACATGTGCGGCTCCCTCCGTGGTACGCGCAAAGCTTCTGGTGATGTGTTCGGTGTGGCCAGACGGGACGACCGGCAGAATCCAGGGGTCGGCGGTGTCCCGAATGGCATCGATCTGTTCGCCGACCTGCTCGATGGTCCACGACGGCTGATACACCCCGGGTGTCTCGGCGACAAAGGCACGCGCGATGCGTCCCGCGATCGCCACCAGCATCTCACCGGTGATCGAACATGATTCGTGCGCAAGCCATCCCACCGCGGGAGCCGCCAGATCCGGTCCCATCGGCGGATATGCCGTGGTGTCGAGTCCGTCGGCCAGGCGGGTCACCGCGGCCGGGATGATGACATTCGACGCGACGCCATGCTCCTGACCTTCGAGCGCCGCGACGTTCGACAGTCCCATGATGCCGGCCTTCGCGGCCCCGTAGTTCGCGACCTTGTGGTTTCCGTAGATGCCACCGATCGAGGAGGTCAGCACGATCCGGCCGTACCCCGCGGCGCACATCGCCGGGAATGCCGGGCGCACGACGTGAAACGCACCCCGCAAATGGACGTCGAGGACGGCGTCGAAGTCGTCGTAGGACATCTCCGTCAGCGACGCGTACCTGTTGTTTCCGGCGTTGTGGATGAGGATGTCGATGCGCCCGAACCCCTCGATCGCCGCATCGATGATCGCCTGTCCCCCTTTGGCGGTCGCCACCGATTCGGTATTGACGATGGCCCGACCGCCGGCCTGCCGGATCTCCTCGACGACGGCAGCCGCGGGACTCGCATCGGCACCATCGCCCGCGATGCTGCTGCCGGGGTCGTTGACGACGACGGTGGCGCCGCGAGAGGCGAGCAGCAAGGCGTAGGCCCGGCCGAGTCCGCGGCCGGCGCCGGTGATCACCGCGACGCGATCGTCGAATCGGAGGTCAGTCACTTCTTGAGCACCAGACCTTCCAGTTCGCCGGTGTCGCGCCAGGTTTGCAGTAGCTCGCTGAGTTCGTAGAACCCACCCCAGAACGGGTCGCCCAGGAACGACCGTCCATTGGGCTCACCCTCGCTGTTGTAGTAGCCCGGGGTGCATTCGGTGGTGAAAGCGCTGTTGTCGACGGAGTAGTCGCGGATGGTCTGTACCCAGCCGTCCTCGGCCTCGAGTGTGGGCTCGACGTAGGTGGCTCCTCGGTCGAGTGCTTGGGCGACGATGTAGGAGATGTGGTCTGCCTGCTGCTCGAACATCAGCGTCGTCGATGCGGTCACACCGCCCTGGACGAACCCGGTGGCGAAGTGGTTGGGGAATCCGTGCGCCATCACACCATGCAGGGTGCGGAAGCCCTTGCCCCAGTGGTCGTACAGCGAGATGCCATCGCGACCGGCGAAAGGTGCGATGTCGAACTGCCGCTCGAGTGCGGTGGTGATCTCGAAGCCACTGGCGAACACGATGCAGTCCACCTCGTGTTCGACACCGTCGGCCACCACGCCCTTCTCGGTGATGCGTTCGACGCCCTGGGTCTCCGAAACGTCGACGAGTGTGACGTTGGGCCGGTTGAACGTCGGCAGGTACTCGTCGTTGAAGACCGGACGCTTACACATGTTGCGGTAGTACGGCTTCAGCTTCTCGGCGGTCTCGGGGTTCTCGACGATCTGCTCCACCCGTTGACGCAACCGCTCCATCGCACGGTAGTCCTCGATCTCCTTGAGTTCCATGAACTTCTGCGGGTCGGCCAGCGCTGCCCAACCTTCGAAGTTCGGTGTCGCGTTGAGCTTCGCCGCCATGTTGCGGGCGACCTCGGTCCATCCGTCGCAGATCAGGTCCGGTTCGCCCGGGTTGTAGAAAGCGAAGGCAGCGTTGTGGAAATTGCGTTGCCGGGCCGCACGCCAGCCAGGTTCCAGGGTCTGCACCCACTCCGGATCGGTCGGATAGTTCGCACGCTCGAAGATGTAGGACGGTGTCCGCTGGAATACGGTGAGGTGCTTGGCCCCCTGTGCCAGGTGCGGGATGGCCTGCACACCACTCGATCCGGTGCCGATGACCGCAATCCGCTTGTCGGCGATCTTGTCCAGACCGCCGTGCAGGTCGCCGCCGGTGTAGTCGTAATCCCAACGCGCGGTGTGGAAGGTGTGGCCCGTGAAGTCCTTGATCCCCGGAATGCCCGGGAGTTTCGGCCGGTTGTAGGGTCCCTGGCACAGGATCACGAATCGCGCACGAATCGCATCACCTCGGTTGGAGGTGATCTGCCACCGGTTGATCTCACCGTCCCACTCCAGCGAACGCACCAGCGTGTGGAACAGTGCATGGTCGTACAGACCGAAGTGCTTGCCGATGCGCTGAGCATGCTCGAAGCACTCGTCACCCTTGGAGAACTTCTCCTTCGGCATGTAGCCGGTTTCCTCGAGCAGCGGCAGGTAACAGTAGGCGTCGGAGTCGATCTGGATGCCGGGGTAGCGATTCCAGTACCAGACACCGCCGAAGTCACCGCCGAGTTCGATGATCTTGAAGTCGGACACGCCTGCCTGCTGCAGGCGGTGTGCGGTGATCAGTCCGCAGAAGCCACCGCCGAGGACCACCACATCGATGTCATCGGTGATCGGTTGGCGCGGAACGACCGGCAGGTGCGGATCGCCTTCATAGAACTCGGCGAAATCGTCCTCCGCCTCCAGGTATTGGGCCTGTCCGTCGGCCCGTAGGCGTTTGTCGCGCTCGGCGAGGTACTTCGCGTGGAGCGCCGGGATGTCGACATCGGGTGTCTGCGTGGGTTCGCAGTTCTGCATCGTGAGTCCTTGCTAGTCGAGATCGGTGGGTTTGCCGGTACCCATGTACTCGGCGAGGTTGTGATGGAGGTTGACGACGCTGCGCTCGCGGTACGGATTGGGTTTGCACCCCGAGAAGCCGCGTGACTTGATGCCCTTCTGGACCGCGGCCATGTTGGAGAAATCCTGAGGCAGCACGGTGCGCCAGTCGGGGGAATTCTCCGGGGTGTACTCCCATTCCGTCTGGGGCTCTTCACCTTCGGGGAACAACTCGTACACCGCTGCCTCGAAGTAGCACTTGTCCGGGTCGTCACCGTAGGGTCGAGCGCTGTAGCAGAGCATGTTGTTCAGCGCGTGGCCGATCTGGAAGTTCGGGAAGATCTGCCATGCGGTGCCGCTCTTCGCGACGATCTGCGGGTCCACGGTCGGCCAGATCACGCCGCGGTCGGCGTCGGTCTTGCGCGCGGAGGCCAACCAGTGCGCGAGCACCTCGTTGGGTGGTGTGCCTTCGGGCAGTTCGTCCATCAGGCGTTGCGCGGCATCGACCAAAGTTCGGGTGGTGTTGGTGTTTGCGTTCTCCCAGGTGAAGTTCTGCAGATCGATTGTCGACTTGCGGGCGTCGGGCCCGTCGGCGACCCGCAACTTCGCCTGGTTGTCCTCCATGCCCTTCGGCACGTCGTAACCGATGTTGCTGTGCTTGCCCTGCGCCCGCGACCAGCCGAGAAATGTTCCGTAGGCGCGAAATTCGGGGTGGGTGTAGGGGACGTGATAGGTCTCCATGAAGGCCTCGAGGGCGATCTTCCAGTTGCAGTCGAACACCAGCCACCGCCGCCACCGATACCGCATGTTCTCCAACTGGAACGGGTCCAGCAGTGACGCAGCGGGTTCCAGATAGTCGCGCAGCGGCTCGCAGTTCGGATCGGGGTTGATCCAGATCCACCCGCCCCAGGTGTCGACCTGCACGCTCGGTAACCGGGTCTTCTCCGGGGTCAATGCCTCCGGCCAATCTTGGCGTTCCGCCGCCCAGGTGTTGTTGCCTTCGAGATCGTATGTCCAACCATGGAATCCGCAGACAAAGGTACGGCACTTGCCATGCGCCTCACGTTTGCCTTCCGGCGTATCGACGAGTCGACGGCCCCGATGCGAACAGACATTGTGGTAGGCCTTGATTGTGTTCTCGGCCGAACGCGCGATGATGTACGAGTCGTCCATGATGTCGTAGGTGAGGAAGTCGCCCACCTTCGGGATCTCCTCCACGCGCCCGACCTGTTGCCACACCTTGGTCCACAGTTTGTCGCGTTCGGCGCGCAGGTAGTCCCGCGAGATGTAGGCCTCCACGCCGATCTCGACCGCGGTACTCAGCCGCTCGGGGGCCTCGACGGTTTCCTGGATGTTGTCGATGGTGTTTGTCATCGCATTCTCCTGGGTGAAAGTTGTTGTTTCAGCACACGATCAGGGCATGGTGATCGCGGCTCGGAACGACTCGTCCTTGAGGAACAGAGACGTGTGATCGGCACCCATGTGGGTCCATTTGAGGTTGAGTCCACCGTCGACCAGGAGCGTCTGGCCGGTGATGTAACTCGACAGGTCCGACAGCAGGAACAGGATGGCACCCGCCTGTTCCTCCGGCCGACCCCGCCGTCCCATGGCGATCGCCCGACGATCCCGCTCGGCATCCTCGTCGACGTAGGTCGTCGAGGCGGGGGTGGCGGTGACACCGGGTGCGATCGCGTTGACCCGGATGCCGTCGGTGGCCAGCTCGACGGCCATGGTGCGCGTCGCCGCCACCAACGCCGCTTTCGCCGTCCCGTAGCCGATATGGAATGGCGCAGTGTTCATTCCGCTGATCGACGAGATGGAGACGATGGATCCCGATCGTTGCTGCGATTTGAGCTCCGCCGCAACGGCTTGGCTCATGAAGAACATCGTCTCGAGATTCGCCGCGAACAGTTCTCGCCAATCGGATCGACTCACGCGTACGGACGGCATCCAGGTGGCCGGCGCCGCGCCCCCCGCGACGTTGACCAGACCGTACAGCGGTTCATCAGCCCGACCGGCAGCGTTCATGACTGTGGCGATGCCGTCGTCGGTGGCGACGTCGGCCGCCACCGGGATCACCGAAAGCCCATCAGTGACAAGCGGATCGATATGGGTGGTGAGGTTGTCGGCCGAGCGGCTGACCGCGACCACGGTGGCCCCGGCCTCGGCCACCATCCGGGTCACCGTGGTACCGATACCGCCGCCGGCGGCACCGGCGACGATCACCGTACGGCCCGACAGGTCGACGATGTTGTTCTCCATCGCGAGATCAGGCTCCCTTCCGCACGGCCAGGACGCTGCCCTCGGCATCGCCGGAGATGTACAGGGTGCCGTCGGGTCCGGCGGCGATGCCGGCGAACGGGCCCTGAGGTCCGGAGAACGGTTCCAGACCGAGCAACGGTTTGGGCGTGACGCCCGGGGGCGCGCCGACCGGGAGATGCGCGGCGATCGTCTGTCGACTCTTGGTCTCCAGATCGAAATCGACCAGGGTCTTCGCGCCGGTGTCGACGATATAGAGCCGGCTACCGACGACGGCGATGCCCTGCGGGCACTCGAGTCCGTCGATCACCGTGTCGGTTCCCGAAACACTGACGGCGACAATCCGACCGGCGCCGGACTCGGCAACCAGGCAGGTGCCGTCGCCGGTGAACGCGACACCCATCGGATGGTCGAGGTCACGGGCTGCGACGGTGGTGGTGCCACCGTCGACCGTCAGCACGGTGCCCGCTCCGTAGTCGGCCGCCGCGATGACACCGTTCGCGGACACCGCGACTCCGTAGAGCTGGTCGAAACCGTCTGCGACGACCTCGGATTCGCTGCGGCCCGGCGCATACCGGGAGATGATGCCGTTGCCGGTCACCACGAATTCGCCGTCTCCGGTCGCGGTGATCCCTCGGATGTAGCCGGGATAGCCTGGGCTGAAGAGCATTCCGAGGACGCTGAGGGTGCCGCCCGGAGGTCGGGACAGGAGGAAGGTGCCGTCGGCGATGTAGAGGGTGCCGTCGGGTCCCGTGGTGAGGTCGAGCGGCCAGGTGAGCCCGTCCGCTAGAGCGGTCCGCGTCTCCCCCGGTGCCACGATCTCGGTGATCTGTCCGGTGAACCCGGAGACGAACAGGCGTCCGTCGACGAAGGTCAGGTTGTCCAGACCGGGCGAGAGTTGCGCGAGCAGTGTCTGCTCGCCGGTACGCGGATCAATGCGCAGGACCTGGCCGGAACCCACCTGGGTCGAGACGATATAGCCGTCGGCGTCGAACTTGACCGAATCAGGGCCGCCGAGGCCGTCAGTGACCCGTTCGGGTTCCCCGCCGTTCGGGTCGATGCGCCAGATCTCGTTCGCCCCGAGCAGCGGGTAGTACAGCTTGCCGTCCGGTCCGACCTCCATGGCATTCGGCATGGGCAGGTTGTCCGCCAAGACCTTCGGCGCACCACCGGCGAGCGGGATCTCCATGAGACGCCCACCCGGGCGGCACTCGTTGACGAACAGCCGCCCCTGATGGAAGGTGATGCCGTTGGCGCCTGGCAGATCGTCGCGCAGAAGCCGTGTGGTGCCGGTTCTTTCGCGGACACTCACGCGCCCGTCGTAGTACTCGGTGACGTACATGTCACCGTTGTCGGCGAAGGCGATGTCGTCGGGGGCGATGATGTCACTGCCCATCGCGCTGATCGTCTCCAACGCTCCGGTGGCCACGTCGAACGCGGTGATCTGACTGCCGGCCACCTGCGCGACGTAGATCCGGCCGTCCGGACCCGTGCGAATACCGTTGGCGCCGAACAGCCGACTGGGGTCGGTCAGTCTCTCGAGTTGCCAGCCTTCGGCGAGGTCAAAGGATGCAGAACTGGTGTAGCGGGCCGTCGAACTCACGGTGGCCTCCCGTCGTAGAGAGCGATGATGTCAGCACTACAGCGGTGATGCACACCACACTGTTGCTGCCGCCGAGTCTAACGCCAAGCACGCAATCTTTACAAGGATTGAAAGTTTAGAGGCGCTCCCACTTGTACTGCCCCCGGTCGAGTCGCTTCCCCCGCCGGTCGAGTCGCTTGCCCCGCTGGTCGAGTCGCTTCCCCCGCTGGTCGAGTAAGCCCGCGAACGCCAGCGAGCGAGCGCATCCGCCGGGCTGAGCTTGTCGAAGTCGAGGCCGAGAGCCTCCTACAGCCGCGAACGCCCGTGATTGTGAATCGTCTGCCGCGCCATCGCCGCCGAAGCGTCGACGATGCGATCGCCATACCGCTCCAGCACGAGGTCCTGCGTGGCCGCGAGATGTGCGCGCGCCAGATTCTCCGCCCTGTCCGCCCGCCCGGCCGCGATCTCCTTGACCAGCTTGCGGTGGGTACGCACCGCCTCGTCGGCCTCCAACTGCGACGGATACTCACCGTGCCGGTGCCGAGCCTCGGCCCAGGCTTCCTCCTGGGCGGTCCACAGAGCCACATAACTACCGACGGCATAACGCAGGGTGGCATTGGGCGTGAAGCCGACGACAAGGTCGTGGAAGTCACGGGCAGAGTGAGTGAACTCGGCACCCTCGGTGAGCACCTCCACCGACGCGTCGATGGCCGCGGTCAGCGCCGGCACCACCACCTCGGCCCGGTCCTCGCGTCGGGCGCATTCGGCCGCACAGAGCGGCTCGAGCATGCGCAGCCCGTCGGCGAGGTCACGTAGCGTGACTCGGCCGGCTTGCAGGGACAGTCCCAGGTGATACGCCGCAGAGGTCTCATCCGGGCGGTGGACATCGGCTCCGCCGACATTGCCGCGCCGCACCGTCACCAGCCCCTCGGTCTCCAGGATGCGCAGCGCCTCACGGATGGACGGATAGCTGACACCGAAGTCCTTGACCAGTTGCTCCTGGGTGGGCAGGCGGTACCCGTCGACGTCGAGGATGAGAGTGCGGAGCTCATCGGCAACGGTTTCGGCGATACGCCGCTGCGGGACGCGACCGTTCCTCACCACGGTCACACCAGCCACGTCTCGGTCATGGGGAGAGTGTAAGGCACACCGCTCACCCCGGTAGCCGGCTTCGATCCATCAAAGCTTTCAATCCTTACAAGGATTGAAGTAGGGTGGGTCGCATGGACTTCAGCATGGGCGATGCGGCCATCGAACTCCGCCGTACACTCCGCCGCCTGATGGACGAGCAACTACCGGCCGGCTACCGAGGAGCATTCACCGACGATCCGGCCGACCTGCAGACCGCCCAGGATTTCTGCCGACACCTGGCCGACCTCGGTCTCCTGTGCTTGGCGTGGCCGGAGGAGTTCGGTGGTCGCGGCGCGTCGATCTGGGAACAGACGGTGGTGCGCGAGGAGATGTGGGCCCATCACGAACCCCGCGGCGCGCAGTACATGGGGGTCAATTGGGTGGGCCCGACTCTCATGCGTCACGGCACCGAAGCCCAACAGCACCAGCATCTTCCGCTCATCTCGCGCGGCGAGACGATCTGGTGTCAAGGCTTCAGTGAGCCGGGTTCGGGATCCGATCTCGCCTCCCTGCGTACCGCTGCACGCCGCGACGGCGACGGCTGGCGCATCTCCGGCCAGAAGATCTGGACGTCGTATGCGGGGATGGCGGATTGGTGTTTCCTACTGGCCCGGACCTCCACCGAGGGCCGCAAACAGGAGGGGCTCACGGTGTTCCTGGTGCCGATGTCGGACCCCGCCGTCGAGGTCCGGCCGATCCGGTCGATGCTCGGTCCGCACCACCTCAACGAAGTCTTCTTCGACTCGTTGCGCGTCACCGAGACAGATGTCCTCGGTGCAGTGGGCGACGGATGGAAGGTCGTTCAGGAGGTACTCGCGTTCGAGCGTGTCGGGATCGCCCGCTACGCCAAGTGTGAGCGGTTGCTGCGCCGGGCACCCGAGGTCCTCGGCGACAGTTGGGACGACCTCCCCGACGACCTGCGTACCCGGTGGGTCCACGAGTTGCTGCGGTGCCGGCGCGCCCGCCTGCTCGCCTATCGCGTGGTCTCGATGCAGGACGAGGGCCGAGTGCGGCCCGGTGATTCGGCTGCCTACCGCATCGCAGTCACCCGCCTCGACCAGACGAGCGCCGAAGTCCTCATCGAGATCGCCGCCCATGCGACCGGCGACGACCCGGCGACCGAGTTGTTCCGCCGTGACACCGATTACCACTGGGCCTACTCGCAGGCCGCGACGGTGTCCTCCGGCAGTATCGAGATGCAGCAGATTCTGCTCTCCCGAGACCTGTTGGCGGCCTCATGAACATCGACCTGAGCATCGAGGCCCGCGACTACGGGATCGCCGCCCGGGACGCTTTCAAAGCAGCAGGCGGTGATCAGCTGGCCCAGTCGGCTGAGCTCGAACCACGTAGTCGCGCCGCAGTTCTCGAACCGGTCCTCGCCGATCTCGGTGCCTGGGACCTCGATCCGCGCAGCAACTCCGAAGAACTCGAGGCGGCCGCCGCGCTCTGCCGGGCCGCCGGACACTGGGCCGTGCCCTACCCCATCGCCGAACGACTCTCCCGGCCGACCGATATCGACGTCGACGGATTGCTCGTGGTCGCCGACCACGATCCCCGAGGCGCAGTTGCCGACCTCGAATTACGTTGGACTGCAGTTGATATGAATGGACGTCGCAGCATCGCCACTCCCCGGCCGGCCACCGGGTCACCGCGAACATCGGCGTTCGTCACCCGACTCGACCTCCGTCCCCACGACGAGAACGGCACCGACGATGCCGCGCTGGGTCTCGTGCTGCCCATCTGGACCCTGCTGGGCATGCTCGACCGCGCCATCGAACTGACGCGGGAACACATCCTGCTGCGGGAGCAGTTCGGTCGTCCGCTGGCCAAGCTCCAAGGTGTGCAATTCCAGCTCACCGAGGCCGAAGTCGCACGCATCGGCCTGGATGTCCTTGCCAAGCATGCACTCTGGAGTCTGCAGAGCCGAAGCCCAGATGCACTCGACGACGTCCTGGCCGCCCGCATCGCCGCCATCGAAGCCGCCGAACAGGTGTTCCGGGTGGCGCATCAGCTGCACGGTGCGAGCGGCTTCTGCGACGAGACGACGCTGTCGTGGCTGTCCAGATACAGCATCCCTCTGCGGCGGTTACCATTCGGACTCTCCGAGACCGAGGCGGTGTTGACCGATCGAGTCGGACGGGTCGGCCTCGACGTGAGCTTCACCGGCTCCGACATCGAGGATGTGATCCCGTGACCTATGACCTCCCCGAGGAACTCGTGGTCGAATCCGACGGGCCCATCCGCATCGTCACCATCAACCGGCCCAACGATCTCGGTGCCGTCAACAAACAACTGCACTGGGCGCTGGCCAATGTGTGGCGGCAGATCGCCGCCGACCGCGACGCCGCCGCCGTGATCCTCACCGGGTCGGGGCGTGCCTTCAGTGCCGGCGGCGACCTCGGCTGGATCACCACCTTTCTCGACGACCCGGCGGCCCGCGACGAAAGTCTGCGTGAGGGAGCCGAAATCATCGACGAACTCCTGCGGTTCCCGCTGCCGGTGATCGCCGCGGTCAACGGGCCCGCGGTCGGACTCGGATGCAGCATCGCCGTGCTCTGTGACATCGTCCTCATGTCGGAGACCGCGCATCTGGCCGACCCGCACGTCGCGGTCGGACTGGTCGCCGGCGACGGTGGGGCCGCATTCTGGCCCTTGCTGACCCCCATCCTCCGGTCGCGCGAATACTTGTTCACCGGTGATCGCATCGATGCCGCGACCGCGGTCGAACTCGGACTGGCCAGTCGCACAACCACACCCGGCGACCTCATGGGCGAGGCCCAACACCTCGCCGAGCGGTTGGCCGCGCAACCACGCGAGGCGCTACAGAGCACCAAGCGGATCGTGAACATGTACCTCAGTGCGGCACTGGGCGGTCCACTGCAGGCCGGATTCGCCGCCGAACAGGTCACCATGCAGTCCGCCGAGCACCGTCGACGGCTCGAAACGATCGCCGCTCGGGCACGCCGATGACCATGGCCGCAACGACCTTTACGACGACTGGCGACGCGGAGTTCCGCGACACGGTCCGTGCCTGGTGCCGCGACCATGTGCCCCGCGACTGGAGACAAGCACAGACCGGAGCCTCCGACGCGGAGTTCGTCGAGTTCCAGCAGTCGTGGTTCAGACAGCTGCGGGAGGCGGGATTTGCTGTGCCGCATTGGCCTGCCGAGTGGGGCGGCGGCATGTCGGTGGCCGAACAGGTGGCCCTCTACCAGGAGTTGGCCGCACACGACGCCCCTCGCCTGGTCCTCCCATTCGTCTCCATCCACCACGCGGCCTCCACCTTGCTGGGGGCGGGCACCGACGAACAACGTCGCCGCCATCTACCGGCGATCCTCGACGGCGAGATCTGGTGTCAGGGTTTCTCCGAGCCGGGCGCCGGATCGGATATGGCCGCGATTCGCACCGCGGCTCGACGGGACGGCGATGCCTATGTGGTGAATGGGCAGAAGCTCTGGGCCAGCGGAGCCGTGCACGCCGACTGGTGTCTGCTGCTGGCGCGCACCGACCCCGATGCGGCCAAGCGCCACGGGATCTCGTACTTTCTCCTGGACATGCGGACACCAGGAGTCGACGTCCGGCCGATCCGACAGGCCACCAGCGAATCCCACTTCGCCGAGATCTTCCTCGACGACGTCCGGATTCCGGCCGCAAATCTCGTCGGGCCGGAGAACGACGGATGGCGGGTCGCCCAGCAGACACTCGGCGCCGAACGCGGCATGACCATGCTCGAACTCGCCGAACGCCTCCACCATGGTGGCTTCCGGTGGCTGGTTGACCTCTGCGCCCAACCAGGCCCGAACGGTGCACGCCCCCTGGATGATTCGCGAGTCACCGATCGTCTCGCCCAGTTGGAGACCGAGCTGACCGGTTTGCGTCTACTCGTCGCGGACTTCGTGGCCGACGATCATCCGGGCGCCGCCGACGCATCGGTGGTGAAGCTGTACTACAGCGAACTGCTACAACGCCTGATGGACTTCGGCACGGAGATCGGTGGCCTGGCCGCCCAGACGCGGCTGCGTAAGCCGCTCTCGAGCGGATGGGAATCCGCTTGTTGGGCACTCGATTTCGTGGGCTCATGGGAGTGGACGATCCCCGGCGGTAGCAGCGAGATCCAGCGCACCATCATCGGCGAGCGGGGTTTGGGATTGCCCCGGGAACCCGGAGGGACTCGATGACCGCCACCACCGATCTGTCCGGTCTCCACGAGGAGTTGGCCACGGTCGCACGAGACGTGCTCGGCACCGCACACCCAGACGCGACGGTCGACTGGGGTCTGATCATCCGGTCGGGATGGGTCGGCCTGGATGTCCCGTCCGAGTTCGATGGTGCCGATGCGACCTTCGCCGAGGTTGCCGTCGTCTTGGGCGAGTTCGGCCGCGCGGCGGCCCGAGGGCCGTATCCGTCGGTCGCGTTGGCGATGGCCGCACTCGCCGGCGTGGACCGGCATCCCGCGCGCGACGAGTTGCTGACGATGGTGACCGGCGGCGACACCGTCGTGGTGGTGGCGTTGCCCGCGGAAACGAACACCGTCGCCTTCGACCTCGAGATCACCGCCGGCGGAGCGACAGTCAGCGGTACCGCCGCGTTCGTCCTCGACGCGCCGTACGCCGATCGCCTGCTGATCCCGGCACGCGACGCCAGCGGCGATGTGGTGTTGGTCGATGTCGATGCCCGCTCCAACGGCCTCGAGCTGCGTCCACGGCCGGTCGTCGACGCAACGCGTTCCTTCGCCGACATCACCGCTGACGGTGTGTCCGTCGACGCTGAGCACATGTGGCGTTGCCAGACCTCCGGGGACTTTGTGAGCCGCCTGCGTGACCGCGCGGCCGCATCCATTGCCTGCGACAGCCTCGGCATCGCCGAGGCCATGCTCGACGCCACCGTCGACTACGCCCGTGTCCGAGAGCAATTCGGCCGTCCGATCGGCTCCTTCCAGGCAGTCAAGCATGCCTGCGCCGACATGTACGTGCAGGTGGCGATCGCCCGACGTCTCGTGGGCGCGGCCGTCACCGCCGTCGCCGCTGGTGACCCGGACGCTGGTATCGCTGTCTCGCAAGCCAAGTCCTACGCGTGCGACGCGGCCGTCGCAGTGGCCGGCAAAGCGATTCAACTACACGGCGGCATCGGCTACACCTGGGAGAGCGGCCTGCACGTGTACCTCAAGCGCGCGACGCTCAACCGCGCGCTGTACGGCTCCCCCGCGCACCACCGCCAACTGCTCGCAGACCGTTACTGATCGCAGGTGTCTCAGAACGGCGCTTCGGGTCCTTCGTGGTGTCGTTTGTGGTTGCGATTCCTCTCCGCCCGCCTGCGGGCATGTTTGTTCGCCGTCCGACTACGGGTGCGGGTCGGGCGTTCAGTGCGTTCGGTGGTGGTGGTCGGCGGAGCCTGCGGTGGGGCGGTGTAGCGGATACGACGCAGCCCGGGGAACAGTTCCTCCATGGTCTCGGCCTCACCGGGGATGACGAGGCCTTCGGGAGTGATTGTTTCCGTGCGTATCCGGCCGTCTTCATCGCGCCACTGATCGTCAAGCCACCCAGAGTGCGTCTTCAGCAGATGCCATGGACGGCACTTCGGATTCATGTTCTCCGACGTGGTCTGCCCACCCGCACGGGGATCATCGTGGTCGTATTCTTCGACGTGGTCGTTGTCGCAGTCCCACGCACTCTTGGTGCAGCCGGGTTCGCTGCAGTGGCCGTGACGGATCCGCAGGAACGCGTCCAGTGATGCGGTCGGCCGGTACGGGTCTGACGGGATTGCTCCGGGCAGCGTGAACCTGCCGTCGGGACTCATCGGGGTCCCTGATGGGATCAGTGGTGCGATCCGCGCATCCGGACGTTGGGCGAGTTCGCGGGCGTGGTCGGCGTCGATGACCCCGTGCCCGTCCAGGTAGCCGGGATTATCGGCAGAGCCGTCGAGGGTGCTCTCGTCGCAGACCACGTGAATCACGAACCTGGGCTGCACCGGAACGAGCGCCGTCGACGGCACGCCACTCCCAGGCTGGTCGGTCCCAACCTTGTCGGCCTCGACGTCGTCTGTCTTGACGTCGTCGATCTCGGAGTCATCCTCGACCTCGAGAGTCAACGCAGTGATCGGGCACTCCTCACCCCCGCATTCACACCCGAACTCGCTGCCCGTCAACAGGGCGAACTCGGCGTCGGAACGCCGCTGGTTCTTGGTGCGGCCATCATGCTCACACACCCGATCCGCCAGCACATCGATGCAGGCGTAGGCGATGCGCGCGTTCTCCGCCGACATCACCGCCGTGAGTTCAGCGGTCCCGTCGGCGCGTTTGTCCACCCACACGCCACGCTTGTCCACCGCATCCTTGCGACGCTCCCGCACCGCATCCGGATCGTGACGGAACACGATCCGATCGACCATGTCACGCAACCGCTTCAACGAATACGTACCCGCCCGCAACCGCTTCGCGATCTCCGCATCCACATACGGGGCGTACGACTGGCCGTCGATCAGATCGGTATCGACGATGATCTGCTGAATCTGCCGCTGGCAGATCACCCCGTCACCCAAGCATTCGAACACATCCGGCAACCGGTCTCGGACCACGATCGCCTCATTGAGCAGCGTCTCGGCCTGGTGGCGGGTCAGGGTGCGCTGCTGAGCGATTCGGGTGGCGGCGTCGGCGAACCCGTCGACCACAAACCCGTCGGTGTCCTCGCGCGGCGCGACAATCCGATCGAAGACGACCTGCGCGAACTGGTAATCGCAGTAGGCCAGATAGGAGCGCCCACGATCCACATCACTCATGCCCAGCAGCACGTCGTTGATCGGCGCCTCATCCGCGTCGCCCGCCTCGATACCACCCACGAAGGCAGCCGGGAGCCCACGCCATAGCGGCGTCGGGAACCCTGCAGTCGCGGACACGAGAAGCCTTTCGACAGATGCGGACATGGCTGCAGGACGCCCACATTCATCTCTGTCGCGACTCCCGGAACTCCGGTCGCGCGGCCTCTCATCAATCTCGTTTTCCTGCTGGTTCCAAGCTACACCGGGGGTCCGACAAGTCTTGATCGGTTGCTCGCGAGACCCTTCGATACGCTCGCGGGCTGTTCAGGGAGCGGATGGGCACACACTCGCCCAGGTACGCAGAATGCCCTGACTCCTGGGGGAGTGGTCAGATCGCATGGGCAGAATGCTCAAACTCACCGGTACCCGTTGACCAGTCCGCTCCACCCGGCCCACACTCGATCATGTTCTGCACACACTCAGGACACGACGGGTGGTCGCGATCCGGCCACCCACCACACACGTCTGGCGTCCCACCGCCACCGCCGGTCATGCGCGAGCAGCAGATCCCTTCCGCGCCCCATGTCCGCCTCGCACCATCAGGAGCCCCACGATGACCACCGTTTCTCCCCCACCCACCGGCGCCGAAAGCACCGACACCAACGCCACCCTGGAGCAGATCGCCAATCGCGTCCTCTGGACGTCGACGGCGATCGTGCATCACGCCAACCGCGTCCGGCCCAACCCGTCCGGCCTCAAGGTCGGTGGGCACCAGGCGTCGTGTGCGTCGATGGTGTCGATCATGACCGAACTGTGGTTCTCCCAGCTGCGCTCGGGCGATCGGGTGTCGGTCAAGCCGCACGCCGCGCCGGTGCTGCACGCCATCAACCACCTGCTGGGTTCGCTGGACACCGAAAAGCTCACGCAGCTCCGCGAGTTCGGTGGCCTGCAGAGCTATCCGAGTCGCACCAAGGATCCCGATCCGGTCGACTACTCCACCGGTTCGGTCGGTATCGGCGCGACCGCCCCGATCTGGGGTACCTTCGCCCGCCGCTACGTCAACACCGCGTTCGGCAGCGGCGGCTCGGGACGACAGTACTCGTTGGTCGGTGACGCCGAACTCGACGAAGGCGCGGTCTGGGAAGCGGTCCTGGACACCTCGGTTCCCGAACTCGGCGAGATCGTGTGGATCGTCGACCTCAACCGCCAGTCACTGGACCGGGTCGTGCCAAACATCGCCGCGGGCCGCATCGAGTCGATGTTCGCCGCCGCGGGATGGCAGGTCATCACGGTGAAATGGGGGCGACTCCTCGACGAGCTGTTCGCGCGCCCCGGCGGCGATGCGCTGCGCACCCGTATCACCGAGATGCCCAACCCGGAATACCAACGGCTGCTGCGCTGCTCGGCCGAGGAGATCCGCACCCGACTGCCCGGCGACGGGTCCGGCAGCGAGCAGATCAGTTCGGTCATCGCCGACCTCGACGACGACGCATTGCTCGCCGCGATCCGTAACCTCGGCGGTCACGACCTGAGCGCCTTGCGGGCCGCGTTCGAGCAGATCGACGACACCCGGCCGACGGTTATCCTCGCCTACACCGTCAAGGGTTACCGCCTTCCGACGCAGGGGCATCCGCAGAATCACTCGTCGCTGCTGACCGTCGAGCAGTTCGCCGACCTCGCCGATCAGCTGGGTGAGGATCCGGCCCATCCGTGGCAGCGCTTCGACACACACAGCCCCGCAGGGCAATTGTGTGCAGCGGTGGCCAAACGGCTGAAACGCGAACATATTCCGGCGCCGCCACCGCTGACCGTCCCGACCGACACCGGTCGCACGCCCAGTTCGGTTTCCACCACGCAGGCAGCCCTGGGCCGGACACTGTTGGACCTGACCCGCCAGGCCCCGGACGTGGCACGACGGGTCGTCACCGTCAGCCCCGACGTGAGTTCGTCGACGAACCTCGCCGGCTGGCTGAACAAGGTGGGCGTCTGGTCGCCCGCCGAACGGCGCGACTGGTTCGACGACGACAGCGACACCCTGATGCACTGGCGGGAACGCCCCACCGGACAGCACATGGAACTCGGCATCGCCGAGACCAACCTGGTCGGACTCATCGGAGAATTGGGTGCCACGTGGAGCCGGTGGGGACAGCCACTGTTCCCGATCGGCGTGCTCTACGACCCGTTCGTCGAACGTGCGCTGGAACCGTGGTCCTACGGTATCTACGCGGGCGGACAGTCGATTCTGGTCGGCACCCCGGCCGGCGTCACCCTGGCGCCGGAAGGTGGTGCGCACCAATCGATCAAGACCCCGTCGATCGGACTGGAGCAACCGGGCTGCGTCAGTTACGAACCAGCCTTTGCCGTCGACGTCGAGTGGACGCTGCTGGATTGCCTGTCGCACATGGGCAAACCCGGCGGCCGGTCGGCCTACCTGCGGCTCTCCACGCGACCCGTCGAACAATCGCTGGCGGGGGTGCCCAGCGATCCGGCGGCACGGGAACGTCGTCGCCAACATGTCATCGCCGGCGGATACGTCCTTCGTCGCGCAGCGACGCCGCAGGCCACGCTCGTGGCCGTCGGTGCCATGGTCACCGAAGCATTGCACGCGGCAGATCGTCTGTCGCAGATCGGGATCGATGTCGACGTCGTCGTCGTGACCAGCCCGGGTCTGCTGTTCGAGGCACTGCAGGCCCGCAATGGGCAGGGCGATGCGTCGTCGTGGATTCTGGATCAGATCTTCCCCGCCGATCGCGCAGCCCCGATGGTCAGCGTCATCGACGGGCACCCGCACACGCTGTCGTTCCTCGCGAACATCAACCGGGTGCCGTCGAAGGCCTTGGGTGTCAGCAACTTCGGCCAGTCCGGATCACTCGAGGATGTCTACCGTCACCACGGCATCGACGAGGATCACCTCATTCGGGCGGTCCTGGATCTCACCGCAGGTTGACGCCCGAGCCAACATCAGCCACAGCTCTCCGCACTGCTTGTGTGCACTGTGCACGCGAGCAGTGCGAAGAGTTGTGGCTGATGCCGGGATTCGGCGACTCGCTTCGACCAGCGTCGGGCTCGCTGCGCTCGCTCGTCGCGCTCAACGAGCGGTGGTGACCTCTACACCCCCGCGTTCGCGTCCTGCTTCTTCTTCAACTCGAGCGCGATGTCGATGAGCTGGTCCTCTTGCCCGCCAACGAGTTTCCGGTTGCCGGCCTCGATGAGAATCTCCGCGGCCGACACGTTGTAGCGTTCGGCATGCCCTTCGGCGTGCTTGAGGAAGCTCGAGTAGCAACCCGCATAGCCCATCATCATCGACGACCGATCCACCAGGCACTCCGACGGCATGACCGGACGCACCACGTCCTGGGCGGCGTCGGCGATCTTCATGAAGTCGACGCCGGTGGTGATGCCGAGCTTGTCGCACACCCCGACGAACGCCTCGGTCGGGGTATTGCCCGCACCGGCGCCGAACCGGCGGATCGATCCGTCGATCTGCTGGGCGCCCGCGCGGATCGCGTTGATCGAATTGGCCACGGCGATATCGAGATTCTCGTGCCCGTGGAAGCCGATCTGCGCGTCGTCACCGAGTTCGGCGCGCACCGCGGCGACCCGGTCGGTGACGTCCTCGAGCACCAGCGCGCCCGCCGAATCCACCACGTAGACACACTGGCAGCCGGCGTCGGCCATGATGCGCGCCTGCTTGGCGATCACCTCCGGTGGCTGCGAATGACTCATCATCAGGAAGCCGACGGTCTCCAGCCCGAGATCGCGCGCCAGTCCGAAGTGCTGGATCGACACGTCGGCCTCGGTGCAATGGGTGGCGATACGGCAGATCTGCCCGCCGTTGTCCTGCGCGGCCCGAATGTCGTCCTTGGTGCCCAGTCCCGGCAACATGAGGAACGCGATCTTGGCCCGCTTGGCGGTTTCGGCGGCCGCGGCAATCAGTTGCTGCTCCGGCGTTTTGGAGAACCCGTAGTTGAACGACGACCCACCCAGACCGTCGCCGTGGGTCACCTCGATGACCGGGACACCGGCATCATCGAGCGCACCGACGACCGCGCGCACCTCATCGACGGTGAACTGGTGCCGCTTGTGGTGACTGCCGTCGCGCAGTGACGAGTCGGTGATCCGAATGTCGAGGTCGTCGGAATACTTGCGCGCGTTGGCCATCAGGTCCGGATGCGTGGTGCTCATGCCGAGACTCCCAACTTCTGCTTGGCGATTTCCTCGCCCACCTTGGTGGCGGCGGCGGTCATGATGTCCAGATTGCCGGCGTACGGCGGCAGGAAGTCTCCGGCGCCCTCGACCTCGACGAAGATCGACACCCGGGCATGACCACCGTTGAGCACGCTCGGCGGGTCGAACTGCGGGTCCTGCAGCAGTCGGTAGCCGGGGACGTAGGCCTGGATCTCCTTCTCCCGACGATGGATCGACTCGGCGATCGCGTCGGTGTCGGCATCCTCCGGGATTGCGCAGAAGATGGTGTCGCGCATGATCATCGGCGGATCGGCCGGGTTCAGGATGATGATCGCCTTGCCGCGATCCGCACCACCGATGGTTTCGATCCCCTTCGACGTCGTCCGGGTGAACTCATCGATGTTGGCGCGGGTACCCGGACCCGCCGACACCGAGGCGACCGACGCGACGATCTCCGCATACGGCACCGGCACCACCGAGGACACCGCGTGCACCATGGGAATGGTGGCCTGCCCACCGCAGGTGATCATGTTGGTGTTCGGCGCATCGAGATGCTCACGCAGATTGGCGGGCGGTACCACCGCCGGGCCGACCGCGGCCGGAGTCAGGTCCACCGCGGTGATCCCGGCAGCCTCGTAACGGGGCGCATACTCGCGATGCACGTACGCCGAGGTCGCCTCGAAGATGAGGTCCGGCTTGTCCGACGACCCCAACAGTTCGTCGGCTCCGCCGCTCATGGTGATCAGGCCGTGGTCGGCGGCCCGTTTCATGCCCTCGGAATCGGCGTCGATCCCCACCATCCACCGCGGCTCGATCACCTCGGATCGTTGCAGCTTGTACATCAGGTCGGTACCGATGTTGCCCGATCCGATGATCGCTGCGGTCAGCTTGGCTGCCACGTGCGCCTCCTGTTTGTTGAGTCGTTCAAAGTTTCCCCGCCGGCTGAGCTTGTCGAAGCCCTAGACAAAGTCCAGCGTCACGCTGCCCAGACCCACGAACTCCGCGACGAAGTGGTCGCCCGCCTCGATGTCGAACGCCCGCGTCGCGGTGCCCGGCAGGATGACATCACCTTTGCGCAGGCGCACGCCGAAGCTGTCCACCTTGTTCGCCAGCCACGACACCGCATTCAACGGATGCCCCAGCACCGCAGACGAATTGCCTTTCGCGACGACCTCGCCGTTACGATGCAGCATCGCATCGATGTTGCCGGTGTCGATCTCGCTGATCGGGACACGCTGTTCGCCGAGAATCCATCCGCACGAGGACGCGTTGTCGGCGATGGTGTCGCACAGGGTGATCTTCCAGTCCTTGATCCGCGAATCGATGAGTTCGATCGACGGCACCACCCACTCGACCGCGTCGATGACGTCGTCGTTGGTGCAGCCCTCCCCCGGCAGGTCCTTGCCCAGGATGAATCCGACCTCCACCTCGACTCGCGGATAGCACAACGTCGACCGGTCGATCGGGGTCATCTCGAAGTACTGCATCTTGTCGAGCAGATGCCCGTAGTCGGGTTCGTCGACGTTCATCATCTTCTGCATGGCTTCGGATGCGAGGCCCACCTTGTGGCCCGCGACCGTCGCACCTGCATCAAGCCCTTTACGAATGTTGATCAGCTGGATCTCGTAGGCATCGACGACATCAAGACCCTGGTACGCATCGGTCGGACGGTCGATGGCCACCGCCGACTGCTCGGCGGTCCACAAATCGGCCGCGATCTTCTCGCGAATTTCCTGGTCAACCGCCATGGCACCTCCAGTCTCGAAATAGGAACGTGTTCTAGTTTAGGGTATCGGCGCGTGTTTGGACATGGTGGCACCGACCTCTGATTCGACTTCCGCCGAGCGTAGATGTGCGCCGTCGGTCTGCCGAGGACTCTTCCCACCCAGCGGCACAGCAAAACGGCCGACCCCACCAGTGCTGGTGGAGCCGGCCGAATGTCCCCTGGGGAGTGGTCTGGCGGTCAGACGGACACGATCGTCGCCGATGCGGTGCCCGGTGCCCCGTAGACCTGGGCGAGTCCGACCTTCGGGTTGCCGGGGACCTGACGGTCGCCGGCCTCGCCGCGCAGCTGCCGGACGAGTTCATGCATCTGCCGCAACCCGGAAGCGCCGATCGGCTCCCCGTTGGCGATCAATCCGCCGTCGGTGTTGACCGGTATCGAGCCGGTGATCTCGGTGGCGCCGTCGGCAAGCAGCTGCTCCTGCTCGCCGTCCTTACACAATCCGGTCTCAGCCATGTGGATGATCTCCGCGCCGGCATCGGTGTCCTGAAGCTGGGCGATGTCGACGTCCTCGGGCCCGATTCCCGCGCGCTCGTAGGCCGCGCGTGCGGCATACACCGTCGGCGACACGTCCTCGTCGATGGGCGCCGAGGTCGCGTGTACTTCGTAAGCACCGTACCGCCGGGTCCTAATCTCGCTGGCTCGCAGGTAGACCGGCTTGTCGGTGTACTTGTGCGCCAGATCGGCACGGCACATGATCACCGCGGCGGCACCCTCGTCGGGCGAGCAGAACATGTATTGCGTCAGTGGGTAATTGACCATCGGCGACGACAGGATGTCGGCTTCGGAGATCGGCGTGCGCCGAAACGCGTTCGGGTTCTTCTCCCCGTTGCGGAAGTTCTTGGCCGCCACCTTGGCCAGGGTGGCCTGCGAGATGTCGTGGTCGTGGATGTAGCGGTTGGCCTTCATCCCGAAGAACTTGGTGGTGAGGAACTGCCCGTTCTCCGCATACCACTGCGGGAGCGCGAGTTTGGCCGGGTTGTCGGTGAATGCGCCGCGCGGGTGCTTGTCAATCCCGATCGCGATGCCGATGTCGTAGGTGCCGAGTCGGATGGTGTCGGCCGTCTGGGCGATGGCGCTGGCCGATGTGGCGCAGGCATTGAAGACGTTGGTGAAGGTGATGCCGGTCAGTCCGACCAGTCGGGTCACCGCGTCCGGGTTGGAGATTTCGTAGCTACCGCCGAAGCCGAACTGGATGTCTTTCCATTCGAGTCCGGCGTCGGTGAGCGCCAACTGGATTGCTTCGGCACCCATGTGCATCGCGGACTTGTCGAATCGGCCGAAGGGGTGCAGTCCCACGCCGATGATGGCGACGTCGTTGGTCATGAGAATCCTCTCGGGAGTGGTCAGGCCGGCGCGAAGGCGAAGGTATATATCTCCTCGCCGTCGGCGTCGGTCGCGAACGGGATCATGGTCAACTCCACCGACTGCCCGAACTCGATGGCGGCGGAATCACTTTCGGTCAGCCGTCCTTCGACCCGGACCACCCCGTCGAGTTCCACCAGCCCGACCCCGAACGGCACGAACTCCTTGCCGACCGGGCCGGCATAGGGCGCGCCGGGCGGAAATCCCTGGACCGTCCAGGCGACCAAGGTTCCGGTGCGCGGCAACAGCACTTCCGCCATCCCCGCGCGACCGCACTTGGGACAGCAGTCCTGCGCCGGAAACGTCACGAACTCACACTGACCGCAACGACTGCCGATCAACTGCGGTTTCTGATCGGGCCACGTCGAGATCTCTGGCGCCAACGCCCTGGCCATACGGCTCCCCTTTCGACAACCAACCACCTGTTTCCGAAAAGGTTATCATTCATTTCCGATTATGGAAATGTCATTCTCATCTGGCCTCGATAAAGCGCCCTGAAGCACTGAGCGGGGTCAGATGAAGGCGATTGCTGGCGCCGAATAGTGTTGCTGCGGTTCACCTTCGAGCTCGGTGAGATACTTCTCGACGAACTCGAACGTCTCCCGGTGACCGTCGGAGAAGCCCAGCAGCTTCTCCATCATGACCACGCGCGAGACGCTGGTCAGCATCACGATCGCAACGGCGGGTGGCATCTGGGCGCGGTCCACGCCGTATCGAGGCAGGACCTCCTCAAAGACCGCTTGCGCCTCTCGCCGCAGGTCGGCGGAGAATTCCGCAATCTTCGCCCGGAGCTCCTTGCGATGATTCGCCAAAGCGAGCAACTCGGTGGTGTAGGCGGCGACCGCCGGATCGATGCTGAACTGCCAGAGCGCCCACAACGGCTGGGGAGATTTCAACAGCTCTCGCTGCTGCTCGACACCGGCCTGCGCCCGCCGACGAAACATCTCGAGGAAGAGTTCATCCATGGTTCGGAAGTAATAGTGGACCAGCTGCGGTTTGAGACCCGCTCCCTCGGCCACCTTTCTGGAAGTTACTGCCGCATAACCTTTTTCCAACATCAGTCGCTCTGCCGCATCCAGCAGAAGCGACCGATTTCTGGCGTCGGGTGCCCCGACTCGCCGTTCCGTTGCCACTCACCACTCCTATCGCAACTTGGGCTCACTGTAGCCCGATCAGACGACTTTGCCGGAAGATCTTGTGATCTTGACCGCAGTTGTCCATCGTGGTAACTGTAGTCACAAGTGCTGAGCGAGTGCTCAGCATCCACCAGCCCAGAATTTCGGTCCCGGTCCGCATACGACGCCGCACATGCGAGAACCAGATTTTCAATATCGGAGAATTAGGACATCGAGGAGAGAGTCTTGAGCGAACTGAAAGACCACACCAGCGAACTGACCGATCTCAACTACTTCACCTCGCAGGAATTGGTCCCAGACCCCAACCCGTACTTCGACGAGCTACGCAGCCAATGCCCGGTCGTCCAAGAGCCCCACATGGGCGTGTACACGATCACCGGTCACGCCGAGGCGGTATCGGTGTACAAGGACCCGGAGACCTACTCCTCCTGCCTCTCCCCGTCGGGACCGTTCCCCGGCCTGCCCTTCACACCCGAGGGCGACGACATCAGCGAGCAGATTGCCGCACATCGTGACGAGCTGCCCCTACACGAGCACATGATCACCATGGATCCGCCAGATCATGCCCGGGCCCGCGGCCTGCTGAGCCGCCTCCTGACTCCTCGACGTATCCAGGAGAACGAGGAGTTCATGACGGGGCTTGCCGACCAGCTGATCGACGACTTCATCGCCAACGGCAGCTGCGAGATCATGTCCGATTACGCAAAGCCGTTCTCCCTCTTGGTGATCGCCGACTTCCTCGGTGTTCCCGAAGAAGATCATGAGCAGTTCCGGGTGGTCCTCGGCGCCCCACGCGCCGGCGCCCGGCCCGGCGCCCTGGACAACGAGATCCTCAGCGACAATCCGCTGCAGTGGCTCGACGACAAGTTCACCGCCTACATCGAGGACCGGCGACGCAACCCGCGCAACGATGTGCTGACCTCGCTGGCGCAGGCCAAGTACAAGGACGGCAGCACCCCTGAGGTGTTCGAGGTGGTGCGGACGGCGACGTTCTTGTTCGCCGCAGGTCAGGAGACCACCACCAAGCTGATCAGCGCGGGCCTGCGCTTCATCGGCGAGAATCCTGAACTCCAGCAGCGTCTCCGCGAAGATCCGGACAGCATCCCGATTTTCATCGAAGAATCACTTCGTCTCGAGAGCCCGGTGAAGAGTGATTTCCGGGTCGCCCGACACTCGACGAGCATCGACGACGTCCCGATCCCGGCCGGCTCCATCGTGATGGTCTGCCCCGGAGCGGTCAATCGCGATCCCGATCATTTCCCGGAGCCCAACGAGTTCGATCTCGATCGCACGAACGTGCGCGAACATCTTGCATTCGGCCGCGGCATCCACTCCTGCCCGGGCGGGCCGCTCGCCCGGATCGAGGGGCGGGTCACGATCGAGAAGTTCCTCGCCCGGATGGCCGACATCCGGGTGTCGGAGGAACATCACGGCCCCGCCGACGCTCGTCGCTACGACTACGAGCCCACCTACATCCTGCGTGGCCTCACCAACCTGCACCTCGAGTTCACCCCGAAAGCGACCGACAACTGATGAGCGTCAACGGTTCACCGGCCGGCCGCGTGGCGGTGGTCACCGGCGGCGGTTCCGGGATCGGTGCCGCGGTCGCGGAGCATCTCGGCGCGGCCGGACATCGGGTCGCGGTCCTCGACGTCAACGGTGACGCAGCCGAATCGGTGGCCGAACGGCTGCGCGGCGACGGTGTCGAGGCGCTCGCCGCGACCGTCGATGTCGCGGATCGAACCTCGGTCGACAAGGCTGCCGGAGTGGTTCGGGAGAAGTTCGGGCCGATCGAGATCCTGGTGACCAGTGCCGGCATCGAGGCCCAGACCCCGTTCACCGAGATCCCCGCGCACGAGTGGGACCGATTGATCGCGGTGAATCTCACCGGCACCTTCAACACCACGCAGTCGATGATCCCGGACATGCTGGCGGGCGGCTGGGGCCGCATCGTCACCATCTCGTCGTCGAGTGCGCAGTCCGGTGCGCCCGAACGCGCGCACTATGTCGCGTCGAAGGGCGGGGTGATCGCCCTGACCAAGGCGCTGGCCTTCGAGTACTCGCCGCAGGGGATCACCGCGAACACCATTCCGCCGTCGATCATCGCGACACCGATGGCCGAGGCGGGAGTCGCGGCCGGGCACATCCCGAAGCTGGAGGATCTGGCCATGATGACCCCGGTCCGACGCTCCGGCCTCCCCGAGGACATCGCCGCGGCCGCCACGTTCTTGTGTTCGGACCACGCGGGTTTCATCACCGGCCAGGTCATCGGCGTCAACGGCGGCTGGTACATCTGAGCGCGCCCTGACCGGGCACCAGAAAGGCACACTCATGGCGATCATCGAGCATGAGGGATCCCTCCATCCATCGCGCGGCGCCACGTCCCGCTTCCGAGCCATCGGCCGGGCACCGGAGGCGCCGCGGCGATCGGCCAACTCCGAGATCACCGACTGGTTCCGGGGGTATGTGCGTCGTCATCCGCTGGCGTCCCTGGAAACGGTTGGCGGACAATGCGTTCTCGGTCTGCAGGCCATGCGTCACCTCGTCGTCGACCTGGTGACCGGACGGTTTCCGTTCGCCGAGTTCATCCGGCAGACGGCGTTCATGGCGTCGGCGTCGGCGATGCCGACGGTCTTCGTGGCCATCCCCATCGGCATGACACTGTCCATCCAGTTCGCCCTGCTGGCCGCCCAGGTCGGCGCCACCTCGCTGGCCGGCGCGGCCAGCGGTCTCGCGGTGATCCGCCAGGGCGCACCGATGGTCGCGGCATTGTTGATGGCGGCCGCCGCGGGCTCCGCGGTGTGCGCCGATCTCGGGTCCCGCAAGATCCGCGACGAGATCGACGCGATGGAGGTGATGGGTCTCTCGGTTGTCCGCCGCCTCGTCGTACCGCGGATCGCCGCCGCGGTCGTGGTCAGTGTCGCACTCACCGGCATCATCTGTTTCGTCGGATTCTTCTCCGGCTATGTGTTCAATGCCTTTGTCCAAGAGGGCACCCCGGGCACGTTCGTCACCACGTTCGCCTCGTTCGCGACGGTCTCCGATTTCATCCTGACGATGATCAAGGCGGTCGTGTTCGGCGCCATCGTCGCGATCGTGGCCTGCCAGAAAGGACTCACCACGCGTGGCGGCCCGGCCGGGGTGGCCAATTCGGTGAACGCCACCGTCGTCGCGTCCATCATCCTGCTGATGTTGGTCAATGTCGGATTCACTCAGCTCTACGTGATGTTGTTCCCGCGGACCGGATTCTGATGGCGGCGCCGTACTACCCCCCGGGCGCGCGACCGCTGGTCCGGAGCGTCTCGGCCGTCACCACCGCGCTGGCCCGGATCGGCCACATGGCGGTGTTCTTCTTCCGTGCCGTGGCCGCCATTCCGTTGGCGCTCAAGCACTACGGCAAGGAGACACTGCGGGTCATCTCCGATGTGACCTGGGGGAACGGGTCGATCGTGGTGGGCGGCGGCACCGCAGGCGTGATCATCGTGCTCGGTGCCTCGGCAGGCGCGATCGTCGGCATCGAGGGCTACAACGCGTTGCACATCCTCGGCATGGAACCTGCGGCCGGGATGGTCGCCTCCACGACGACCACCCGCGAACTCGCCCCGATCATGGCGTCACTGGCCTTCGCCGCACAGGCCGGCTGCCGGTTCACCGCGCAACTCGGCGCGATGCGGATATCGGAGGAGATCGACGCCCTCGAGTCCCTCGCCATCCGCCCGATTCCCTACCTCGTCTCGACCCGGCTGTTCGCGGCGGTGGTCGCGGTGATCCCGCTGTACCTCCTCTGCTTGGCACTCAACTACCTTGCAGTGCAGACCATCGTCGGCCTCGCCGGTGGCTTGTCCGGGGGGACCTATCAGCACTACTTCGAGCTGGTCCTCAACCCCGTCGACGTTCTCTACTCGCTCGGCAAAGCGGTCATCTTCGTGATCATCACCTCCACTGTGCAGTGCTACTACGGCTTCTACGCCAGCGGCGGCCCGCAGGGCGTCGGAACCGCTGCCGGCCGCGCCATGCGCGCCGCGATCTCTGCGATGATCGTGGCCAATCTCCTGCTCACCATCGTGTTCTGGGGCATAGCTTCTGCCGCGAGATTGAGCGGCTAGCCATGATCGGGGGAATCGAGGAGGGGCCACGGGGAGTCAGCACGCGACGACTCGCGGTAAGCGGTGTCATCACCCTGGTGGTCGTGAGCGTCATCCTGGGTGCGATCTGGCTGAAGGCCGATGGCTCCTTTACCGACTCCGTGCAGGTCAGCGCGCAACTGACCGATGTCGGTGATGGCCTGCCGCAGAACTCCGACGTCAAGTTCCGTGGCGTTCTCGTCGGCGCCGTGCGTGCCGTGACCCCCGAGACCGCCACCACCCCCAACATCGTCTCGATCGATCTCGATCCCGCTCTGGCAGCGGGGATTCCGAGCACCGTGACCGCCCGGGTGGTACCCAGCAATCTGTTCGCCGTGTCATCGGTGCAACTGGTCGACAACGGTGCGGCGCCGGCGATCACCGACGGAGCGGTGATCGACGAGGATGCCACCAAGCAGACCCAGCAGTTCCAGACCACCCTGACTCAGTTGCGCAACATCGTCGCCGCGTCCGCGCGCGACCGCGGTGATGAGACCATCGGGTTGCTGGCGGCGGTCGCGGCGGCCACCGACCGCCGCGGCACCGACATCGCCGCGGCCGGTGCCCAACTCGATCGGATCACCCGACAGTTGGACTCCGTCCTGACACCGGGCCAACCGTCGACGCTGGTCTCGCTGAACGCCGCGGTCACCGGACTGCGCACCGCGGCCCCCGATCTCCTCGACGCGCTGCACTCCTCGGTGGTGCCGATGCAGACGCTGGTCAAGGAATCATCCGCCCTCACCGACTTCCTCGCCGCCGGCTCGACGACGGCGGGGCGTATCGATACGGCAATGAACAACAACGTGAATCAACTGTTGACCATCACCCGGACCGCGGCACCGGTCGTCGACGTCGTCGCCCGCGGCAGTTCGTCGTTCACCGGGATCGTCACCGAGATCAACGTCATCTCGGACAAGTGGTTCACCGAGTTCTGGCCGCGGGGACTGCAGAACGGCAGGGGGAAGTTCATGTTCCAGTTCACACCGCACCGGCTCTACACCCGGGCCGACTGCCCACGCTACGGCAATCTCGAGGGGCCGAGCTGCCGTACGGCACCGACCTCCGTGTCGCCACCGGTCATCATGCAGCGCAAGGGAATGACCCCTGGCTACCGTCCGGTCGCGATGGGCGGCAACGTCGGTTCGGTCGGCAGCGCCGACGAGCAGAGCCAACTCGCCGGACTGGTCGGCGGACCGCCGGTCACCACCACGTTGCTGCTGGGGCCGCTGGCCCGCGGCACCGACGTCACCGTCTCCCCCGCCTCGGCGCCGACGAACGAGCAGCCGCGATGAGTATCCGTCGCCCGCTGATCGGCGTCGTGGTGTTCCTGATCATCGCGATCGGTCTCACCTCGACGGTCGTCGTCACCCTGCGCCGTGGCGTCGACGGTCAATCAATCACCTACACCGCGCGTTTTACCGATGTGACCGGGCTCAAGGCCGGCGACGACGTCCGTATGGCCGGGATCCGCGTCGGACGCGTCGACTCGGTGACGCTCGACGGCACCGTGGCGCGCGTGGCCTTTCGCGTCGAATCGGATCAGGTGGTCGACGGAAACACCAAGGCCTCGATCACCTATCAGAACGTCATCGGGCAGCGTTATCTCGGACTGTCGCAGGCGAAGTTTGCGAACGCCGGTCCCCTGCACGACAACGAGATCCCGATGGACCACACCGAGCCGTCCTTCGACATCTCCACCGTCCTCAACGGATTCGAGCCACTGTTCTCGGTTCTCGACCCACAGCAGATCGAGAACATCACCACCGCGGTCATCCGTTCCCTCCAGGGCGACACCGGGTCGATCGCCACCCTGATCGCCCAGACGTCCACCCTGGCCGAATCCGTCGCCGGTCCCGACGAGATCCTCGGCGACGTCATCACCAAACTCTCCGACATCGTCGGTACCCTGGCCGCCCAACGCGGCAACGTCGACAGCGTCGTCACCCGCTCCCGAGAGATCTTCGTCCGGCTGTCGGAGAAGGAGAACGAATTCCTCCCGGCCCTCGACACCACCGCGCGTGTGGTGGACCGGGCCGCATCGATCGCCGCGGGTGCCCTGCCGGAGTTCCAGGAGATGCTCGATCGTCAACCCGGCTTCATCGGTCACTTCCTGGCGAACAAGGAACCATTCGCGTATCTCGGCTACAACCTGCCGCCGCTGTTGAAGGGGTTGGCGCGCGTCACCCAGACCGGCACCTACATCGACACGTACCTGTGCAACTTCAATGTGACGCTGATTCCCGCACTGAGCACCGTGATCCCGTCCGTGGTCGCGGCCGCGACTCCCGGCGGCAAGATCACCAATTCACCGGTGTGTCGGTGATTGTCGTGATCAAACGTATCCGCGACGTCTCCCGACAGCAGCTGTCGGTGCCGTTGGAGAACCGCAACAAGGTTCTCATCGGCGCCGGCGCACTGATCCTCATCGCCGTCATCATCTTGGCGCTCTTGCAGATTCAGGCCAGCGGCCCCGGAAGGCGGGATATCCGTGCGCAATTCGCGCAGGCGGCAGGCGTGTCCGCCGGCGACGGCGTGAACATCGCCGGCGTGCAGGTGGGCCGGGTCACGAGCACCGAACTGTCCGGCACCTTCGTCACCGTCGGCCTCGAGGTCGACAAGAATGTCGCACTCGGCGACACCACCGAGGCGTCGATCAAACTCACCACCCTGCTGGGTACCCGGTACGTCGAACTCAAGCCGTCGGGAAAGGGCTCTCTCCCCGACGCCACCATCTCCCTCGCGCACACCCATGTGCCGTACGACCTGCAGGAAGTGCTACAGAACGCCACCACCACGTTCGAACAGGTCGATGCCGACAAGATCGGGCAGTCGATGACCACCCTGGCCCACCAACTCGATCAGACACCACAACTGATTCCCGAGGTACTCACCAACATCGAGAACCTCTCCACGATCATCGCCGATCGACGCACGCAGATCGGTCAACTCCTCACCAGCACACAGCAACTCACCACCGTGGTACGCCAGCAGCAGTCCGACCTCGGGGAACTGGTCACCCGGGGTGACCAACTCCTGCGGGCGGTACTGACCCGTCGCATCATGATCACGCGCATGCTCACCGCCACCACCCAAGTCGTGACCCGGCTACGGCAACTCGTCGTCGACGACCGCGCCGGCATCAACCGTCTCATCACCAACCTCGACGGGCTGCTGGCGTCGCTCAAACGCAACGACGCCCTGCTCCGCAACACCCTGCAGGTACTCCCCATATCGGTGCGGAACTTCGCCAACACCACCGGCACCGGTAACGAGGTCGACTTCACCTCGCCGTCCGGTCCACTGATCGACTCCTGGATGTGCGCGATCTCCAAGCAGGCCGGACTCGTGAATCTTCCGCCGTACTTCAAGGATTGCCGATGAGAAGGATCGGAATACGACTCGTGCTGATCGTCGTCATCACCCTCGTCGCGCTGGGTGCGGTCGGCATCATCCGCGACGACAGACAACGCACCATCGGCGTCACCGCACTGTTCGACAGCGCTTCGGGACTCTATGTGGGCAACGCGGTGTCGGTGCTCGGTATGCAGATCGGCAAAGTCACCCGCATCACGCCCCGCGCCACCTCCGTCGAGGTGGACATGGCGATCGATGCCGACACTCCCATCCCCCTCGACGTCGCCGCGGTGACCGTGTCGACGTCGGTGCTCACCGACCGCCACGTCGAACTGACGCCTCCGTACCGCACCGGACCTCGGCTGGCCGACGGCGCGGTGATCGATCTGTCGCACACCAAGACACCGGTCGATGTGGACCGCTCGCTCGCGATGGCCGACCGGTTGGCTCTGGGACTCGGTGGCGACGGTCACGGTGGCGGCCCCATCGATGACATCCTCTCTGCGGGCACCAGTGCCACCGCCGGCAATGGCAACGACATCCGTTCCGCGCTGACCGCGCTGTCGAAGGCTTTGGCACTCGGACCCGACCAGGGCGCCGACACCCGTGAGGCCTTGACGTCGACCGTGACCAATCTGTCCACCCTCAGCGAGGCTGCCGCACGTAACGACACCGCCATCCGACGCTTCGGCTCCACCATCGAACAGCTCTCCGACCTGTTCGCCCAGCAGCAACTCGGCTGGGGCACCACCGGCGCCCAACTCAACACGGTGCTGGCCGAGGCCACCAGGCTGCTCGAACAGCGTCGCGCCACCATGCGCAACACCGTGTCCAGCGCCAACACCGTAACCAAGGCGCTGGCCGACTCCAAGCGGGAGCTGTCCGAATTCCTTGACGTGACACCACTTCTGCTCGACAACGCCTATAACGCCATCGACCAGCGCAACGGTATCGCCCGGGTGCACGCGCAACTGGACAAGGTGTTCTTCGACAGCCAACTCCTCAAGGAAGTCTGCAACGTGCTGCGACTCAAGGAACTCGGATGTAACACCGGCACACTGCGCGATTTCGGGCCCGACTTCGGCATGAGTGCGATGCTCGAGGGTCTGGCCAAGGAGACGCCATGATCAGACGTACACCCGTCCGGCTGGTCGGAGTCGCACTCGCCGGCCTGCTCGCCACCGGCTGCGGTGTCGGTCTCGGCGATCTGCCGCTCCCCCAGCGGGACAGCGGAACCGGCGAATCCTATTCCATCACCGCCGAGTTCGTGAATGCGCTCAACCTGCCCGAGCAGGCGAAGGTGAAGCTCAACGGCGCCGATGTCGGCGAGGTCGACTCGATGCGGGTCGAAGACTACACGGCATTCGTCGTGCTGCGAGTTCGACAGGATGTGCCGCTGCCCGTCGGCACCCGTGCCGAATTACGTTCGGCCACACCACTCGGCGACGTCTTCGTCGCGTTGACCCCGCCCAAGGACAACAATGTCGCGACCGCGACACTCCACGACGGCGACACCATCCCGGAATCGCAGACCACGGCCGCCGCCACCATCGAAGAGGTGCTGGCGACCTCGGCACTCCTGGTCAATGGTGGCGTCCTCCGTGATCTGACCACCATCATCAACGGACTGGGCCGCACGGTCGGGGATCGTGGCGACGAACTGGCAGACCTCATCGCCCGATCGACCCGGTTGATCTCGACGCTCTCGCGTCGGTCCGGGGAGATCCGGTCCGCGCTGGCCCAAACCGACCGTCTGGTCACGACGATGTCGAATCGCAAGGCGGTACTCAACGACGCGATCGCGGCGGCCGGACCCGCCCTCGATGTGGTTGCCGCACATACCGACGAGATCCTCGGCCTGGTCAATCAGATCGGACACATCAGCACCACACTCGAACGCTTTCCGTCGATCAAGACCGGCGAGACCCAGCATCTGGCCGCCAACCTGAACCGCATCTCCTTCGAGTTGAACCGGGCCGCCACCGCTCCCGGAGTCGAGGTCGAGGCAATGAACGACCTGCTGGCACCGGTCATCAAGATCACCAATTCCACTGCGGCACACGTTGATGCCGACCTACAGGATCTGGCGATCGGTGCCCTGGTGGATCCGCGTCATCACGCCGACCCCGGCAGCCGAATCCCCGACCTGTCGGACGCCGACAACTTCGCCGGCACCCTCGCCTACACCCTGCAACGACTCCGGATGAAGCTGACACCACCACGATGACCGCAACCTCTCAGACCCCCAGCGTCTTTCGCGCCGGCGATGTACCGGCACGGGCGGTGACCAAAGCCGTCCGCACCGGAGTGCGACATCGGCTGCTGCTGTCGGCGATCGGGCTCGTCGTGATCATGCTCCTCGGCATCGGCTATCTCGTCGTCGGCGTGTTCCACACCTCGCCGACCGCGAACACGATCACCGTGCGTGTCCATCTCACGGAGTCCGGCGGACTACTCGCCGACCGTAAGGTGACCTTGCGCGGTGTGCCTGTCGGTCACGTTGTCTCCGTCGGTCTCGGAACCGATGATGTCGTCGCTGTGGCCGCCATCGACTCGTCGGTCCAGATTCCCGTCAATGGTGAGGTGCGGGTCGCCGGGCTCTCGTTCGCCGGCGAACAGTATCTGGACTTCCGGCCGTCGAGCGATCGGGGTCCGTATCTGACCGACGGAGCAACGATCGACGCCGACCGGACATCAACACCATTGCCGCTGGCCGACCTGATGGACGACATGAGCGGCATGCTGGCGCAGATCGACCCGCGGAAACTGCAGACCATCAGCCAAGAACTCGGTGTCGGCCCGGCCGGACCGGAGAAACTCCAGAACATCATCGACGGCGGCACCTTCTTGATCTCCACATTGGATTCGGTTATGCCGCAGACCGTTTCACTGCTCACGACCAGCCGCACCGTCCTGACCACCCTGGGACAGGCCGGTCCCGCGCTGACGACCACGTCGCAGAATCTCGACCACATCATGACCGGGGTGGCACGTACCCCCAAGGGATTTCACACCCTCCTGACCCGCACACCCCCCTTGCTCAAGGATGTCGACAACATCATCGCCGACAACTCGCCGACCATGGTGCAGCTGCTGGGCAATCTCGCCACGGTCACCCAACTGGCCTATCTCCGAATTCCCGCACTCAACGAATTCTTCTTCCCGCAGAACCGCGATGGCTCGGCGCTGCACGCATTGACCACCACGATGCGCGACGGTGGGGTCTGGGCCGCCGTGAACATCTACCCCCGCAACTCATGCGACTACCAGCTCCCGAGATTGCCGGCGTCGAGGCCCGACTTTCCCGAGCCGTTCCTCAACACCTACTGCCCCGACGACGATCCGAGCGTCCTGATCCGTGGTGCGCGCAACGCTCCCCGCCCGCCGGGCGACGACACCGCCGGACCTCCCCCGGGGATGGCACCGGACGCCCGAACGAACCCGACACCGCAAGGACCGCAATCGATTCCGCTGCCCTTCGGCGGCCCAGCACTTCCCTGACCCAACAGCCCAGCCCACAACAAGAGGAGATCCGATGAGCAGCACGACAACCGCCACTCCCGGAGACACCGACGTCGACGACGCCGACCCGATCGTCGACGAATCCGTCGATACCTCCGTTGCGACCGACGACGCAACGGAGCAAGACAACGAGAAGGCCCCGGACCGTGGTCAGTTCCGAAAGCGCCTGACATCACGCCGCTCTCGTCGGATCGGGGTCGTCGTGCTGGCCATCGTGGCCGTGGCCGCACTCGCCTTCGGCGGCTGGGCCGGGTGGCAGTACAAGTCCGAGCGCGCCACCGACAACGCCGCATCGGCCGCGCAGAGCGTCGCCCGCGACTACGCGGTGACCCTCACCAGCGTGAGCGCCGACTCCATCGACCAAGACTTCACCGCGGTTCTCGACGGCGCCACCGGCGAATTCAAGTCCATGTACGCCAAGTCGAGTTCCCAGCTTCGCCAACTCCTGGTGGACAACAAGGCGCAGGCACAGGGCAAGGTCATCGCGTCAGGAGTCGAATCGGCCTCGCCGACCAAGGTCGTCGTGCTCCTGTTCGTCGACCAGTCGGTGCGCAACGCCGGCACCCCCGAACCGCGCATCGACCGGAGTCGCGTGGAGATGACCATGGAACTCGTCGACGGACGTTGGCTCGCCGCCAAGGTGGAACTGCCGTAACCACGCTCTCCCCCGGCCGAGCCTCCCCTCCGCGGATCTCCCTTTCCGCTGGTCGAGGCCCCATTCCGCTGGTCGGATCAGGGAGGAGCTTGCGACGACCGCATCGAGGCCACCTCGCGCGCAAGGGATCTCGATACGCTCGTCGCTAGCGCTCCTCGCTACTCGATCAGCCTGTGGGGGACTCGTCGGATCAGCCCGGCGACGAAGGAGCCGAGCGCATCGAGGCCACTGCCATCCAAAGGCAACTCACGAAGTAGGTGCACGATAGAACGCCGCAAGTTGCGCTCCAGCCGCGCCGATTCCCACTCCGGCAGCCACCGCCGCCGCGCGCTTACCCGAAAGCAAACGGTCGAGACCGGTCACCCGGTCCACGCTGAGCGGCCCGGCGCCCAACGCAGCGAGCGCCACCGACGCGGTGGCCAGGTTCATCACGTACTCCCACCCTTCCGCAGTGATGAAGAAACCGTTCGTGAGGTGTACCGAGCGGGCTGCGACCGCCATTGTGCCCACCACTGCCGCGGCGCTGAGCGGAGTGGCCGCGCCGGCGACGAGTGCGGCACCGGCACCCACCTCCACGACCGCGCTGGCCTGCGCCTGCAGGCGAGGCTGCTGAAAGCCGATGGAGCCGAACCAGTTCGCGGTGCCGTCGAGCGATCGACCGTGTTTGAGCCCGTGGGCGATCATGGTCGATCCGACGGCTCCGCGGAGCAACAGTTGCGCCACCGCGCGACCGCCGGACCGGGTTGTGGACGTGACTGACATGACGTTCTCCTCGTGGATCATCTCTGTTTCGGTTGTCGTACAACAAGACCGCTCATCGGAGCTCGACACCGGCCAGGCGTTCAAGCACCGTCACGACCTCGGTCTGGTCCGCGCGCGGCCCGACGGCATCGGTCGCCGCCGACCACGTCTCCCCCAACGTTTCGGCGACATCCAGGCGAAGCCCACATTCGCGAATGAGATCGAGGGCGATACCGATGTCCTTGTTCATCAAGCCGGCGGCAAAGCCCGAATCGAAGGTCCGGCTCAGCACGTAGGGACCGAACTTGGTCTCGGTCGCCTGGTTCCGCCCACTGCTCGCATTCAGTACGGACAGCATCACCGCGGGTTCGATACCGAATGCCGTTGCCGCGACCATGGTCTCGGCTGCCGCCACCAGACCGACCGCCGACAGCAGGTTGTTCAATGCCTTGGCAGCGTGTGCCGAGCCCGCCGGCCCGACATGAATGATCTCGCGGGCAGTGGCGGCGAGAAGAGGACGCACCGCATCGACATCGTCCGGCCGACCGCCGACCATCACCGCGAGATCGGCGGCGACGGCCCGCGCCACCCCACCGCTCACGGGGGCGTCGATCACCGCGACCCCCACGTCGGCGGCCGCCGCGGCAAGCGCCTGCGTGCGTGTGGGAATGCTGCTGCCCATGTCGATGATCGTTGCTCCCGATGGCAGGTTGCGCAGCAGGCCATTGTCGCCGAGCACCACCTCGTCGACCACATCGCTGGTCGGCAGCGACAATACGAGCACATCGCAGTCGCCGAGATAACCCGGAGTCGCCTGGTCCGGATGCGCGTCGACGAACCGCTGTACCGCGGTGGGATCGGCATCGGCCACGACGAGAGGTTGTCCCGCGATGACGAAGTTGGCGGCGATCGGTCCGCCCATCGATCCGAGGCCGACCATCCCCACCCGGCGATCGGGCAGCGGACACCGCCGTACTTCCGCTTCCATCGTCACCGCCGGTTGAGCACCCGGTCGGCGGCAGCCCAATGTTCCTCGGCCACCCAGAGTTTCGCGAACTCGTCGACCGCCTCCTCGGCTGTCGCCCCGGACATGACCTTCTTGATGCCGGCCGCGGGCGCGGTCGCCAGCGACTGCGCCACCGCACGCCAACCCTCGTCGAAGTCCGCGCGCGGGAAGACTTCGTCGATCAGCCCGATCTCGAGCGCCTCGGCGGCGGTGAGCAGACGCCCGGTGCCGGCCAGCAGTATCGCCCGTGACCGACCGACCATCGTCACCAAACGTTCGGCCCCGCCCCACGCCGGCATGATCGCGAGAGTCGACTGGTTGAACCCGATCTTGACGTCGTCGGCGGCGATCCGAATGTCGGCCGCACTGGCGAACTCGGCACCACCGCCGAGTGCATGTCCGTTCAGGGCGGCGATCACCGGGGCCGGAAAGTCCACCAGGCGTTGGCAAATCGACCGCATTCGGCGGGCCATCGCCCGAGCGTCGTCGAGGGTCCGGAGTTTGGCAAGCTCCTTGAGGTCGCCACCGGAAACGAATACCCGGTCGCCGCCGCCGGTGATGGCGAGCGCTTTCGCGCCGGCCGCGCCGTCGATGGCGTCGTCGAGTTCGTCCATCGTGGCCGGGGCTATCGCATTGCGGGCCTCCGGCCGGTCGATGGTGATGACCGCCAGACCGTCGACGATCTCCAGCTTCACCATTTTAACTCACTCTCTTCTTGTGAGATTGCTATTCTCATTTCAGAGAACCTTATCACCAGCCCGGGGGTTGCAACATGACACGACAGATCCCGACCGAACTCACCGAGAAGTACCTGGCCAATGGCTGGTGGACGCACGAGACGCTCGGCGACATCATCGGCACCGGCCTGGCGGCAGCGCCGGACACCCCATTCCGTATCCACTCCGCGGTCCGGCCCTTCTCGGGGACATTCCACGACGTCGACCTCGTTGCGCGACGACTCGCCGCCGGGCTCCGTCGGCGCGGCGTCGGACCCGGCGATGCGGTCGCCTTCCAGTTGCCAAACTGGATGGAGGCAGCCGCAACGTTCTGGGCGGCATCGTTTCTCGGCGCTGCGGTGGTGCCGATCGTCCACTTCTACGGACGCAAGGAGGTTGCCTACATCCTCGGAGAGGTCCGGCCGAAGGTCTTCATCACCCCGGAGTCGTTCGGGCACATCACCTACGATCTCTCGGTGTGCGCCGATGTCCCGATCGTCGGTGTGATCGACCAGACCTTCGGCGACCTCCTCGACGACGAACCACTCGACGAGCTCATCCCGATCGACCCGTCGACACCCGCACTCATCGCCTTCACATCGGGAACCACCAGCAACCCCAAAGGGGTCCTGCACAATCACTATTCGCTCGTGCACGAGACCCGACAGCTGGCGAACTGGTACCCGCCCGATCGAGGCCACCAGCTCACCGCCGCGCCGGTCGGTCACTTCATCGGCATGATCAACGCGTTCACCATCCCGGTGGTCGACGGCACCGACATCAACCTCACCGACGTCTGGGACCCGGGGCAGGCCTTGCGGTTGATGCGCGATGAGAACGTAACCGTCGGCGGTGGCGCCACCTACTACATGACCAGCCTGCTGGATCATCCGGACTTCACCCCGGAACACCTGCCCTTCATGCGCTACGCCGGACTGGGCGGGTCATCGGTACCCAGCGCCGTCACCACGCGGCTCGCCGAACTCGGCATCATCGTCTTCCGCTCGTACGGCAGCACGGAGCACCCCTCGATCACCGGATCGTGGTACGACGCCCCCGAGGACAAGCGTCTGCACACCGACGGGCGCCCGCTGCCCGGCACCGAGATCACCTTGGCCGAGGACGGCGAGATCCTCAGCCGCGGACCAGATCTCTGCTTGGGCTACACCGACCCCGATCTGACGGCCCGCATGTTCGACGACGCCGGCTGGTATCACACCGGCGACATCGGGGTCGTCGACGACGACGGCTACCTGAAGATCACCGACCGCAAGTCCGACATCATCATCCGCGGCGGCGAGAACATCAGCGCCCTCGAGGTGGAGGAGGTTCTCTTGGGCATGGCTGCGGTGGCCGATGCGGTGGTCATCGCAGTCCCCGACGATCGACTCGGCGAGCGGGCCGCCGCCGTCATCCGATTGCGGCCCGATCATGGCGCGCCGACCCTCGACGAACTTCGCACCCACTTCGCCGAAGTCGGCTTGGCCAAACAGAAATGGCCCGAACAACTTCACGTCGTCGACGACTTTCCGCGCACCCCGAGCGGCAAGATTCAGAAATTCCGTATCCGTCAGGACATTGCCAGTACCCAATAGAGAGAATAGTATTCTCATCAGAAGCGAAGGAGAATTACACATGTCATCGAGCCAGCTGCCGTATCCGCTCTTCGACGCGGACAACCACCTCTACGAGACCAAGGAGGCGCTCACGCAGTTCCTCCCCGACAAGTACAAGAAGGCCATCCAGTACGTCGAGGTAGACGGCCGCACCAAGATCGCCATTCAGGGTCAGATCAGCGAATACATCCCCAACCCGACCTTCGACGTCGTGGCACGTCCCGGCGCCATGGAGGACTACTTCAAGAACGGCAACCCAGAAGGCAAGAGCAAGCGCGAGATCTTCGGCAAACCGATCAAGTCGCCGCCGGCCTTCCGCGAGCCCGGCCCGCGCCTGGAACTGATGGACGAGCTCAACATTGACCGGACGCTGATGTTCCCGACGCTGGCCAGCCTCGTCGAAGAGCGGATGCGCAACGATCCGGAACTGATTCATGCTGTGGTGCATTCGCTGAATCAGTGGCTGTACGAGAACTGGTCGTTCAACTTCAAGGAGCGGATCTTCACCGTTCCGGTCATCAGCCTACCGATCGTCGACAAGGCCATCGAGGAACTCGAGTGGTGCGTCGAGCGCGGCGCGAAGGCGATCCTCGTGCGGCCCGCACCGGTCCCCGGTTACAAGGGTCCGCGGTCGTTCGCGCTGCCCGAGTTCGATCCGTTCTGGAAGCGTGTCGTCGAACTCGACGTGCTCGTCACCCAGCACTCCTCGGACAGCGGATACGCGCGCTACAACCAGGATTGGGATGGCACCGGAGCCGAGATGCTCCCCTTCGTCACCAACGCCTTCCGCATGGTGAGCGAGTGGCGGCCGATCCAGGACGCGGTCGCGTCGTGGGTGTGCCACGGTGCGCTGTTCCGCTTCCCGGAGTTGCGGATCGCCGTGATCGAGAACGGCGCCAGCTGGTTACCACACGTCCTGCAGACGCTGACCGACGTGTACAAGAAGGCGCCCGAGGGATTCGGCATGCAGGATCCGGTGGCGGCCATCAAGAAGAGCATTCACGTCAGCCCGTTCTGGGAGGAGGACTTCAGCAAGCTGACCGCACTGATCGGCGCCGAGCGGGTGCTGTTCGGTTCGGACTATCCGCATCCGGAAGGCCTTGCCGAGCCGACGACCTACATCAGCCACATCGAGCACCTGCCACTCGAGGACCAGAAGCTGGTCATGGGCGGCAACATGGCCCGGCTACTGAAGGTATGACCTTCCAGACCATCCCCGAGATGGTCCTCTCGTCCGGCGAGCGCTTCGGGGGTGGCGAAGCGGGCGTCGACGGGGCTATTCGCTGGTCCCTCCACGAAGCGGTGGACCGAATTCGGTGCGCTGCCGGTTCATTCGCCGAGATCGGGATCGGCAAGGGTGACCGGGTGGCGATCTGGGCACCCAATTCGGCGGAATGGATCGTCGCGGTGTTCGGACTGCTCACCGCCGGCGCCACCCTCGTCCCGATCAACACTCGCTACCGGCACGACGAAGCCGCCGACATCCTCGTGCGCAGCGGCGCCAAGGCGGTACTCGTCCAGCCCGGGTTCCTCGGACTCGAGTTCGACGCCCCGTCCGGCGTCCAGGTCATCGACATCACCGGCGACTTCCTCTCCGGCGGAGATCCTTTCGAGGCCGTGGTCGCGGGTTCGGATATCGCCGACATCATGTACACCTCGGGCACCACCGGTCGTCCCAAGGGCGTCATGATGAATCACCGCCAAGTACTGCGGTTGTTCAGCGAATGGTGCGACCTCGCCGACCTCCGTAAGGGCGACCGCTACCTCATCGTCAACCCGTTCTTCCACATGTTCGGCTACAAGGCCGGCCTCATCGCGTCATTCCTCCGCGGCGCAACCATCTATCCGATGGCCGTCCTCGACGTCGATCGCGTCCTCGATCTGATCGAGACCGAGCAGATCACTATGCTGCCCGGTCCGCCAACGCTCTACCAGTCACTGCTCTCGGCCAACGACAGCTCTCACGACCTCTCCTCACTCCGCGCTGCGGTGACCGGGTCCGCCGACATCCCGGTCGACCTGATCCGTCGCATCAAGCACGAGTTGCCCTTCGAGACGATCATGACCGGCTACGGGCTCACCGAGGCCGGCACCGCCACCGCGTCACGGCCCGGCGACACCTTCGAGCAGATCGCCACTACTGTCGGAAAGCCCTGCGACGGAATCGAGATCAGCATCGCAGTCGACGCCGAGGTCCTGATCCGCGGGTACAACGTCATGCAGGGCTACCTCGACGACCCCGAGGCCACCGCCGAAGCCATCGACCCCGACGGCTGGCTCCACACCGGCGATCTCGGCGAACTCGTCGACGGCAGGCTACGCATCATCGGCCGCAAGAAGGACATGTTCATCGTCGGCGGCTTCAACGCCTACCCCGCCGAAATCGAGGGCTACCTCCTCGAACATCCCGCCGTCGACCAGGTCGCCGTCATCGGCGTGCCCGACCAGCGACTCGGTCAGGTGGGCAAGGCATTTGTCGTTGCGCGAGAGGTCATATCGGCCGACGAACTGATCTCGTGGAGCCGCAAGCGCATGGCCGGTTTCAAAGCCCCACGCTCGATCGAGTTCCTCGACCGCCTCCCCACCAACGCCACCGGAAAGGTGACAAAGAGCGAACTCCATTGACGCGTGCCCCGGATTGGATGCGCTCGTGGGCGTAGTTGAGCCGGGGAAATTACCGACCACACATCCCAAGCATGGCACCCACATCGGGAGCGGCTTCGACCGACATGCCCACCGACTCGCGCAGCGCAGCCAGCGTTCGCAAACCGTCAGGGTGCGGCGAGAGGTCTTCGGGCGCATTGGCAATCGCCGAGCCGACCGCGGCCGGCCCCATACCTGCCGCGCCCAGAAGTTCTTCGACCTCGGATGGGTTGGCTTCCCGCATCCAGATATTGGCCATTGTCAAGGCGCGCAGGTAGCGCTCGATCTCGTCCGCTTGCTCTCCGGTTGTGCGACGACCAGAGACAATACCGAGACCAGGGTACGACGGCGTGAGCTCACCGATAGTCATCGCGACACTCATCCCCTGCACTCGACCGACCTCGTCGAGCGGTGGTGCCAGCAGCGTAGTGTCCGCACGTCCGTTGGAAAGCGCTTCGAAACGCTCACGCACGCCACCGATCTCGACGATCTCGTAGTCTTCACGGATCACCTGCGACGCCGACAACATCGCGTACGCGACGATAGCGAAGCCATTGGTCGGGGCATCCACCGCCAATCGAAGCGGCCTGGCGTCATGGAGACTGGGGACACCGGGCCGCATCATCAACGACAAGTCAGTGGTCGTCTCAATCTGTCCGATCAACAGGATGTCGGATCCGTCGGCGTTCCAGACGAACAGGTTGTCCGATGCGGTGATCGCGACCGTGGCCGTGCCGTCGTCGAGTTGAGCGCGCTGCTCGTGCGACGACCGGACCATCAGGGTGTCCACCTCGACGTCGCACGCGTCGAAGAGGCCGCGCCGCGTGGCCACCTCGACCACCGCCGGGACGACAAAGACGGATTGCTTCATGAACTCGACCTGTCCTTCTCTGGGTTAGTGTGCGTGGGTCGGATCACCGCACCGCGGCCGCGGTATTCGGCGATCACCCGTTCCCCGCAGCGGACGGTCACGTCGACGAGACTGTGGCGTCCTTCGAGGTGTCGTACGGTGGCGTCGGCGACGAGGTCGTCGCCGATGTGGGCGGGCGTGTAGTAGGTGATCGACGCGCCCGCGGTGACCGTGTCGGCGAGTCGGCTGTTGGCCGCGCAGGCGAAAGCGGTGTCGGCGAGTGCGAAGACCGCTCCCCCGTGTGCGATGCCGTGACCGTTCGCCCGGGACTCGTCGACGGTCATCTGCGCTTTGGCATACCCGTCGGACGCGTAGAGGACATCGATGCCGTACCCGGCGAGGCTGGCGTCGCGGGCGAGCATGGCGACAACAGAGTCGGCGACGGTCACGACACCACCTCCCGGCGTCGGCCGGCGGTGGACTCGGCGATCTCGGTCAGGAGCGACACGTCGTCGACCGCACCGGGATCGACGATCTGCTCGACGGAGTTGCCCAACAGGAGTCGTTTGACCGGCACTTCGAGCTTCTTGCCGGTGCGGGTGTGCGGGATTCGCGATACCGCGATGATGTCGTCGGGCACGTATCGCGGCGAGAGCGCCGACCGGATGGCCGTGGTGATCGCGGGGATCGCGGCGTCGGCATCCACGCCCTCGGCGAGTTGGACGAACATCGGCATGTAGTACCCGTCGGACTCCTCGACCCCGACCACGAGTGCCTCGACGACCTCGGGCAGCGACTCGACCACGTTGTAGAGGTCGGCGGGTCCGAGTCGAATCCCGTTGCGGTTCAGCGTGGAATCCGAGCGGCCGACGATGACCGAACTGCCGTCGGCGGCGAACTCGATGAGATCGCCATGCCGCCACACACCGGGATAGGTGGCGAAGTAGCTGTCGTGGTACCGCGAGCCGTCGGGATCGTTCCAGAAGTACAACGGCATCGACGGCATCGGTTCGGTGATGACGAGCTCGCCGGCCTGATCCACGACGGGGTGACCGTCGGGATCCCATGCGGCAGCGGCAACCCCGAGTGCCGGTGGTTGCAGGCGTCCCTCGCGGACCGGTTCGCCGGGTGCGCCGCCGAGGAAGATCCCGGCAACGTCGGTACCGCCGCTGACCGACGCCAGCCAGACATCCTCGCCGACCTGCTCGTAAATCCAGCGAAATGCGCTGGGCGACAGCGGAGATCCGGTCACCTGGATCATCCTCAACGACGACAGGTCGTGGTCGCGGCCGGGAGCGAGGCCCGACCGCATACTCGTGTGGACGTAGGCGGCACCCAGACCGAGCATCGACACCCGGTGGGTGGCGGCGATCTCCCAGATCCGGTCGACGCTCGGGTATCCCGGATTGCCGTCGAACAGCACGATGGTCGCGCCGCGCAGCAATCCGGAGACGAGCATGTTCCACACCACCCAACTGGTGGACCCGACGACGAAGAGCCGCTCGCCGGAACCCAGATCCGCGTGCAGGGACAGCGTTTTCAGGTGTTCGAGGACGACCCCGCCGTGCCCGTGGACGATGCCTTTCGGCACACCGGTGGTGCCGGAGGAGAACAGCACCCACAGCGGGTGATCGAAGGGGAGGTCGTCGGCCACCCAGGGGTGATCCCCGGAGGTCGCTGCGGCCCACGATGTCTGTCGCGCACCGGTGTGCATGGCCGGCGGATCGGCCACCCAGACGATCTCGCGGAGCGCCGGCAACTCGCCGATCACCTCGCCCAGCACATCTGTGCGATCGCGCATGCGCCCACCGTAGGGGTAGCCGCCGGCCGCCAGCAGCACGACCGGCTCCAGTTGACGCAGTCGCGAGACGATCGCCTCGGTGCCGAACTCCGGTGAGACCACCGACCAGATGGCGCCGACCGACGCCGCGGCGAGGAGCCCGACCACCGCCTCGACCCGGTTGGACAGGACCGCCGCGACCCGATCACCATGCTGGACACCGGAATTCCGTAGGAAGGCCGCCAACTGGGCGACCTGGCGACGCAGCTCGGCCCACGAGGTGGTCGCGGTGTTCCCGACGTCGTCGATCGAGATGACCGCGTCCCCGTGGCGATCGGCGTCGCCCAGTGCGTGTCGCGCATAGTTGATCGTGGTGCCGGGGAACCACCCGTGCCCGGGTAGTGACCGTGGTACCGCAGGCGTGTCGATCGGTGTGTCGACGGCGACCCCGGCGAACTCGGCGAACGATCGCCAGAACGCCTCGGGATCGGTGGTGGACCACGTCCACACATCGGCATAGGTCAGGATGCCGGGATGGTCGAGGCGCCCGGACTCCCGTAGCCAGTCGGTGAAGCGCGCGAATTCACGCCCGTGCCGGTGCGGGTCGGGTGCCCAGAGCACCGGCGCGGCGGGGGCGGTCACGACGACTCCATCACCGACGCGGACTCGACCGCCGGTGACGTGGTCGGCAGGGCACCGAGCAGCAGGAAGGCCATGCGGCACGGGCGATCCGTGCGGTTCGACCAGGAATGCGCGGTACCGCGCTGCACGATCACATCGCCTGCGCGCAGCAGGGTTTCGCCGTCGTCGAGCAACAGCCAGATCTCGCCCTCGAGGACGACGGCGAAGTCGATCGAGTCGGTCTTGTGGAACCAGAAGTGGCGATCGGCACTGGCGGTGGCTTCCTCGCGGGCGTGCTCGCCGCCGATGTCGGAGAAGAGCCCCTCCTTGCCGGATTCCTGATACGCGCTGTCGGGCGGGAAGTCCGCGACCCGGAAGATGGTGCCGCCGAGGTCGGGATACATCGGGATCTGGGTACCCGCATCGGCCGGATCGGCCGACCCGTCGTTGTCGACGGGACCCGGCTGGGTGGTCCACACCTGGGCGGCCCCGAATCCGGCCACGCTGTCCGACCGGAACACGTTGGGCGCATTGCCATCGGAGAGGACATAGGAACGGCCGGCGTCGTCGACCGCGGTCACCACGCGACGCACGGTTGCGGTGCGCACGGCACTGTCGGAGTTGGTCATCGTCATCTCTCTTCTCAGTGTGCCGCTGCTGCGGAGAACGGATACGGCTTTTCCTCGGGCCGCCACGGGACCGTCTCGCGCTCACCGATCGGGGTGCGCAACACGCCGACACCGTCGAGCTGCAGTTCGAGGACGTCGCCGGGGTTCAGTTTGCGATCGATCTCCAGGCCGGCACCCCAGCCCAGGGTGCCGGTGCCGATGAGATCACCGGGCTGCAATTGCTCACCGAGCGAGACCCACGCCACGAGTTCTGCCGGAGAATAGATTCCGCCGTCGGCGGTGCAGGTGGACCACTGTTCGCCGTTGACTGTCACGGTGCCGTTGACCTCGGCCAGCGGCGGCATCTCGTCGCGTGTGACGATCCACGGGCCGATGCCGAACGCGAAGTCCTTGCACTTCTGCGGACCCATGCCCATACCCATTTCGGCAGCCTGCAGGTCGCGGGCCGAGAAGTCGTTGAAGATGGTGTAGCCGAACAGCCGCTCTTCGGCCTGCTCGGGAGTCAGGTTGCGGCCACCGCCGCCGACGACGAGACCGATCTCCAATTCGTAGTCCAGATAGTCGGTGAAGGACGGGTAGGCGATGGATTCGTCGTGACCCACGATCACCCCGGTCGCGCCCTTGAAGTAGGGCGGCGTCTTGAAGATCTGCGGGTTGGGCAGGCCGCCACCGACTTTCGCACTGAAGTGCTCCATGTGCAGCGGGTAGGTCAGCCCGTCCCGAATCACCGGTGGGTCCACCGCCGCCGCCCAGTCGACCGCGTCGATGGCAATGGATGCGTCGTCGGCAGCACCGAGCGCAGTCTCGGCCGCGTCACGGAACACCGGTCCGGCCGCGATCGCGGCCGCCATGCTCGACGGGAACAACACCCGCGCCAGCCGGGCCGCGGCCGCCTCGTCGGCGCCCCGTCGCTGCTGGACCAGCCGATACGCCCAGGCCAGATCGATCACCCGGTTCGCCTCCGGCTGCACGGCCACGATGCGCTGCACGACGCCGTCGGGGGTGACGGTCTTGATACGTCCGAATTTCATCGGATTCTCCAATCATTCGATTCGATACGTACCGTACTGTAGTCGATTGTGGCGGCGATCACCAGAGGCGACGCAGAACTTTCGATCCGCGACGAAATCGGTGTGATCTTGCCAACACGATACGGGACGTTTAGTATCACATCACTCGGATCGGCGATCCGAGGATTGACGACAGTCCGTGTCGTTCGAGCAGCCCGCATTGCCGGCCCACCTCCCTCAGCACATCACTGCACGCACTCACCCTGGAGAACAGATGACTCAATCGCCTTTGACCACAACCGGGTCGGCGGCACCGACCCGCGAACGCACGGCAGGACATCGGCAAGCGGCCCTGCTGCTCGCCGGGAGTTGCATGCCGGTGATGGGCAGCGTGCTGATAACGCCTGTGCTGCCGCAACTCTCGCAGCACTTCGGCTCCGTCGCGATGGCCGACGTGCTGGTTCCGATGATCGTCACGGTACCGGCACTGCTGGTCGCGGTGTTCTCCCCGTTTGCCGGGCAGATCGTCGACCGACTCGGCCGCAAGCGGCTACTGCTCGTCGCGATGTTCGCCTACGCCGTCGTCGGCGTGGCCCCGGCGTGGCTCTCCTCGCTCGGGTCGATCCTGGCGAGCCGGGCGTTGGTCGGCGTCTGCGAGGCGGCGATCATGACCGTGTGCACCACGTTGATCGTCGACTATTTCCATGAAGCACATCAGCGCAACAGGTACCTGAGCCTGCAGACGGTGGTGACCACCCTGGCCGCCACCGTGTTCATCGCCGTCGGCGGCGCTGTCGGCGTACATGGCTGGCGCACACCATTTTTCATCTATGCACTCAGCCTGATCATCGCGATTCCGATGGTGTTCCTGCTGTGGGAGCCGACACGACCGAAAGCCGACCAGTCGGAAAGCGCCGCGGTGGTGCGGACTCCGTGGTCGGCGATCCGGCTCCCCGTTGCCATCACGGTCGTCGGCGGCTTTACCTTCTACGTGTTCGTCATCGAAGCGAGCTACCTTGCAGTCGATCGTGGGATAGAAGCCACAGACACCAGGCTCATCGGGGCGATCGCGGCGTTCGTCGCATTGGCCACGGCGATCGGCGGTCTCCTCTTTCCCCGCCTCGTCCGGTTCGGGACCCGTGTGCTCGTGTCCGGAGCATTCGGCCTACAGGCCTGCGGCATGATCCTCGTTTTCGCGATCCCAGGCTTGCCCGGCCTCGTCATCGGTGCCATCGTCGCGTCCTTCGGTTCCGGCATCCTGTTGCCGGCACTGCTCACCTGGACCGTCGCCCGGGTCGATTTCGACGAACGCGGCCGCACCACCGGATGGTTCCTCGCCGCATTCTTCTTCGGTCAGTTCGTCACACCCATCCTGATGAACGGCATCGCTGTCCAGGTGGGTGGACTGTCACCGGCAATCGGAGTTGTCGGACTGATCGCGGGCCTGATGGCTCTCGGCACCGGTGCGATCATCCGCGAGAAGCGGCAGAGTCTCCCCCAGTGACTCTTCGATCGCCGGCCCTGGTGTGACACATCGGGGCGGGGCCGGCGATCCACACTTCAGCGGCACATGTCGCGCAGACACACGATCCGAGACGGACCGAATAGCATCTACTCATGGCAGTACGCAGCGAAACCAGCCGCAAGGCAGTCCTACAGGCCACCATGGACCTGCTCAGCGACACACCCCCCGGGCCGATCACCCTGCAGAAGCTCTCCATCGAGGCCATCGCGCGCCAGGCCGGGGTCAGCAAGATGACGATCTATCGATGGTGGCCGAACAAGGCGGCCATCGTCATCGATTCGTTCATCGACAACCACGTCGCCCAAACCCCGATCCAGGACGAGGGCCCGGCGATCGATGCCCTACGCGAACATCTCAAATCGCTTGCGCGCGTGTATTCGGGCCCGGAGGGTCGGTTGGTCGCGCAACTCATCGCGGAATGCCAATTCGATCCTTCCACCCTCGACGAGTTCAAGCAGCGATTCTGGCGTGGTCGGGTGGACGCCTCGAGCACGCTCATCCAGCGCGCGATCCGCGAAGGTGCACTGCGACCCGACGTGGACCCCACCGTGCTCGCCGAAACGCTCTACGGGCCCATCTACTTCCGCCTGCTGTTCCAGACCAACGACCTCACCGACGAGGTCATCGATGCGCAACTCGATGCGGTCCTCCGCGGATTCGGGCCTGCGACACCGACTCACCCACCGGCCCGCGCCGGGCGCGCGAAGTAGCCTTCGCCCTCACTCCGCGACGCCGGCGCGAGCGGCATAGACCTTGACGTTTCAGATTCGATACGTATCGTATAGATGCAAGCGCACGGCCACCCACCATGCGAAGTGTGGGCCGGGTGCGCGACCACGACGCACTGGAGAGTGGGATTTGCCATGGCCAAACACGATTCGGTGATGATCACCGACTACGCATGGCCGGACGTCGAGATCGAGCGCTCCATCGTCGAGCGGGCTGGGTACGAGTTGCTGGTGAGCCCTGCCGAGCTCACCGTCACCGACCTCGACGACGCCATCACCACAGCCGATCCCGCGGCGATTCTGACGTGCTGGGCACCGATCAGCGCAGCCGCCATCGCGGCGACGACTCGTCTGCGCGTCATCGCCCGGATGGGTGTCGGGCTGGACAACATCGACGTCCCCGCCGCCACCGCGGCCGGAGCGTGGGTGACCAATGTTCCCGACTACTGCACCGAGGAAGTCGCCGAACACGCAGTCGCACTCATCCTCGGCCTCACCCGCGGAGTCGCCGCCTTCGACCGCAGCGTCCGCGCCGGCGCGTGGCAGCCCGCAACCGCGCGCCTGACCCGACTGTCGTCCAGGACGATCGGCATCGTCGGCTTCGGACGCATCGGCCGGAGAACCGCCGCGATCCTGTCCGGCTTCGGTTGCCGAGTCCTCGCCACGTCGTCGAAACATGCGCAGGACAACAACATTGGCGTCGAGATCGCCCCGTTGCCGACGGTCTTGGCCGAGAGTGACGTCGTCGTCATCCATGCGCCACTGACCGATCAGACCCGGCATCTCATCGACGCGACCGCGCTCGCCACGATCAAGAAGGGCGCGTATCTGATCAACGTGAGCCGCGGTGGTCTGGTGGACACCGCAGCTCTCATCCACGCATTGCACAGCGGCCATCTCGCCGGCGCCGCACTCGACGTCCTCGAGGACGAGCCGGTCGTCGACCCGGCCCTCCTCGCGCACCCGGACGTGATCGTGACTCCGCACGTGGCGTTCTCCTCCGACGAATCCCTGATCGAGCTCCGCACCAAGGCAGCTCAGGAAGTCGTCCGCGTCCTCGGCGGCAGTCCGCCGCTCAACCCCTGCAACTCACCCGATTAGGAAACGAGTTCGATGACCACCATCGCCCATGTTCATGCCCGCCAGATCCTCGACTCGCGCGGGCGCCCCACCGTCGAGGTCGACATCCGCACGTCGGACGGTCACCTCGGCCGGGCCGCGGTACCTTCCGGCGCCTCGACCGGGAGCGCCGAAGCGCACGAACTCCGCGACGGCAATCCGGCGTACTACGGCGGGCTCGGCGTCCGCCGTGCCGTCGACCACGTGAACTCCACCATCCGCGAGGCCCTGATCGGACGCGACGTCGACGACCAACCGGGCATCGACCGCCTGCTGCTCGAACTCGATGGCACCCCGCAGCTGAGCACTCTGGGCGCCAACGCAATTCTCGGTACGTCGCTGGCGGTGTGCCGCACGGCCGCCGAGGCCGGTGGTCAACAGCTGTACCAGCGCCTCGCGCAGCTGCACGGTTCTGCCCGCCCGACCGTACCGATGCCGATGGTCAACATTCTCAGCGGCGGCCTGCATGCCGGACGCGGGATGGACGTGCAGGACTTCCTTGCCATCCCGGCCTCGGCGCAGTCGATCGACGAAGCACTGGAACTGATCGGCCGTCTGCGGTCGGCCGCTGCCGACGTGATGACCGACGACGGTCTGAGCACCCTGCTCGCCGACGAGGGCGGACTCAGCCCCGGATGTGAAACCGGCCGGGACGCGCTCGACCTCCTCGAACGGGCATGCGTGCGAGCCGGGCTGGGATTCGGCGAGGACATCAAGGTCGCGATCGACGTGGCCGCCCACTCCCTGTGGGATTCCGCCACTCACACTTATCATTTGGCGCGGGAAGGGCGGCGGGTCGACACCGGCGAGATGATCGAGATGGTGGCCTCGTGGGTGGGCGACTACCCCATCGTGTCCATCGAGGACCCACTCGACGAGGAAGACTGGGCGGGCTGGACGACGTTGACCCAGCAAGTCGGGCACCGGACCAACCTGATCGGCGACGATCTGTTCACCACCAACCGCGATCGTCTCCGGTACGGAATCACCACGGGTGCCGCGAACGGCATCCTCATCAAGGTCAACCAGAACGGCACCCTCACCGGCACGCTCGACGTGATCGACGACGCCTCTGCAGCCAACTACATCCCGGTCGTCTCGGCACGGTCGGGCGAGACCGAGGACACGTTCATCAGCGACCTCGCGGTCGCCACCGGCGTGGGACAGATCAAGATCGGCTCGGTCCGCTGCTCGGATCGGCTCGCCAAGTACAACCAGCTGCTGCGGATCGCCGAGGACACCACACTCGAGTTCGCAGGAATGACCGCATTCCCTGCCCTGCAACACAACTCGACGACGGCGAGCACCCGATGACCGGCGGGCAGACTCCCCTGGCGGCACCCTCGGCGGCCGGTGAGTTCCTGATCGCCGCGGGACTGGCGGCCGCCGACGACGCTGCCGTCTGGACACCGGTCACCGGTGGCGTCTCGTCGGAGCTGTGGCGGGTGGACCTGCCCACCGGCACCATCTGCGTCAAAGGTGCGCTCGACAAGCTGCGCGTCGACGCCGACTGGCATGCGCCACGCAGCCGCAACGCCGTCGAATGGGAGTGGCTGTCGTTTGCGCACCGCACGTTCCCCGGATGCGTGCCCGTGCCGCTCGCGCATGCCCCCGATCTCGGACTGTTCGCGATGAGCTACCTCCCGCCCGAGAGTGCGCCGGTGTGGAAGCAGCAACTCGTGGCCGGGCACATCGACGTCGCCTTCGCCGCGCAGGTCGGCGACCTGCTCGGGCAACTCCACCGGGCCAGCGCGCAGGACCCGGCGATCAGAGATCGTTTCGCCACCGACGGCAACTTCGATCAGCTCCGGCTCACCCCGTATCTGGTCTCGACGGCGAAGCGCCATCCGGATCGTGCCGAGGTCATCGCGGCCATCACCGGGAACGTCGCCTCGACGCACCGAGTCCTGGTGCACGGCGATGTCAGCCCCAAGAACATCCTGTGCGGTCCCGACGGGCCCGTCTTTCTGGACGCCGAGTGCGCATGGTTCGGCGACCCGGCCTTCGACCTGGCCTTCGTCGTCAATCATCTGCTGCTCAAGACCGTGATAGTCCCCGCCTCGGCCGATCGGCTCGCCGGCGCCGCCGCCGCCCTGGTCACGGCATATGTCGGCCACGTCGACTGGGAGCCGGACGCCGACGTGTCCGCGCGGACCGCGAGACTGCTGCCGGCACTATTGCTCGCCCGCGTCGACGGTGACTCCCCGGTCGAATACCTCGACCGGGTGCAGCAGGAGCACGTCCGACGGATCGCCCGGGCCGCACTGGAGTCGCCCGACGGCGAGTTGTCGGCCAAGATCGCGACCCTCGCCCAGGACCTGAGCAGCCCGGCGCGGGTCTGACGACGCAAAACGTCGTCGTCGGGCGGCCGACTGCGGATAGGCTACGGTCACGCACACCGCGTGCGACCACAGACGAAGGACAGAACCGTGCTCGCCGGCAACGTCGACCTCAATCTCCTTCGGCCGCTGCGCGCACTCCTCGAGGAACAGTCGGTCAGCCGCGCCGCCGAACGACTGAACGTCAGTCAACCCACCGCGTCGGTCGCGCTGGGCCGTCTGCGGCGTCACTTCAACGATCCCCTGCTGGTCCGCGACGGGTCCGCCTATCGACTGACGCCCTTGGCATTACGGCTGCGCGACAGCGTGACCGACGTCCTGCATGCCACCGACACCATCTTCGCCGAACACAGCCCGTTCGACCCCGCCACCTGTACACGCGAGTTCGTGCTCTACGCCACCGATTTCGTCACCTGGCGGGTCGGCAGCACGTTGTGTCAGATGCTGGCCGCGAGTGCCCCGCACGCCACCGTGCGTTTCGACCACATCAGCATCGACGTCGTCACCGCGGTGCCGGCCTCCATCCGCAATTGCGACGGCATCTTTCTGCCCCACGGGTACATCGACGACTGCCCCCATCGCGATGTCGTCGAGGACGAGTGGGTGTGCTTGCTCGACACCGCCAACCCGCATGTGAGTGAGATGCCGACGTCGGCCGAACTTCTTGATCTGCAATGGGTTTCCATCCACGACGGCAAACGCGCCCAGACCCCGGCGCTACTGGAGCTACGCCTGCACGGCGAGATACCGCGTATTTCCGTGGTGACCCCCAACTTCCTGGCCATTCCCTCCCTGGTCGCCGGCACAGACCGGGTGGCACTCGTGCAGAGCAGCTTGGGACGCTGGGCCGCAAGCACTTTCGACGGCATCCGGGCGGTGGCGTCACCCTTCGAGCTCGGCCCGATCAGGGAGGCCTTCTGGTGGCACCCCGACATCGACGACGAACCCGAACACCGATGGCTGCGTGAGCAGATCGCGGTGGCGGCCGCGGCATTCACCGAGCCGCACCGCCCGGGGTGATCAACTATTCGGGATCGCTATAGCGCCCCATACCAACTTGGGTCTTCTCCGACCGCTGTGAGGGGTGACACAGTGATTGATGAAAGTCGTACGGGGCACCACGAGTCCCGGACATTCCCGTTATCAATCACAGTTGCCAATGAGGTGATTCGCCATGATCAAATTGCTCTCCCAGCTCACACACGTGGAAATCTACGCCACCGACCTCGAGGAATCGGTTCGCTACTACACCGACATCGTCGGCCTGCGGGTGCTCGAGCGTGACGCCGACAAGGTCTACCTGCGGGCGTGGGGCGACTACTACCCCTACAGCGTCGTCCTGGTACCCGGCGAAGCCAGCGGCATGGTCTCGATGGCCTGGCGGACCACGAGCCCGGAAGCGCTCGACGAGGCGGTACGCCGGATCGAGCAGTCCGGCTACACCGGTGAGTGGCGTGAACCGGGCGCGCGGCTCGGCAAGTCCTACGTGTTCACCGGACCCTACGGCCACACCATGCAGTTGTTCTGGGAGGTCGAAAAGTACAAGGCCCCAGCCGAACTCGCCTCTCAGTATCCCGACCGCCCGGAGAAGCGGTCCTCGCACGGGCTGGCGCCGCGGCACCTCGACCATGTCACCATCGCCACCCGCGACGTCGTCGGATTCTGCGAGTACTACCGCGACGTCCTCGGCTTCCGTCTGATGGCATACGCGGGTCTGCCGGACACCCCGGTCACGTTCTTCGGAGTCCTCACCACGAACGAGAAGTCACACGACCTCGGGGTCCTCCTCGACGGATCGGACGTTCCCGGCCGCATCCATCATTACGCGTTCTGGGTCGACACCCACGAGGATCTGAAGCGTTCGGCCGATCTGCTGCTGGAGAACGGCACACGCATCGAATACGGGCCGGGCATGCACGGCATCGGCGAGCAGGACTTCCTGTACTTCCGTGAGGCCAGCGGGCTCCGCATCGAGGTCAACTCCGGCGGCTACCGGAACTACGTCCCGGACTGGGAGCCCTACCGCTGGTCGGGTGCCGAGGGCTGCGACGACTTCTACCGCAACGTCACGCTCCCGCAGAGCATGCTGGAAGCGTTCCCGCCGGCACCGCAGCCGACCGCGACCGAGCAGGGACTCGTGCCGGGAACCGAAGACGAACTGATCGTGCGCGGCGCACTGCACACTCCCGACGCCGTCGGCTCGCAGCACTGACCGGACTTCCCCTCCCACAAGATAGGCATTTCCACTATGACAACCAGTTTCGCCATCGGCACCTTCGAGGACCGCGGGAGCGCGTTCCCGGGGCTGGTCGTCGGTGACCGCGTCCACGACATCACGACGATCCTGCCGACGGTGACGTCGACCCGCGCGTTGCTCGACGATTGGGACCGCAATCTGGACCGGCTCCAAGCCTTTGTCGACACCGCGGCGTCAGAGGCCGCGGCCCGTGACATCAGCGATGTCACCGTCCGGCCACCCGTCCAGCCCATCGGGCAGGTCTTCGGTGCCGGCGCCAACTATCGCCAACATGTCCTCGAGATCACCGTGGCCCATCGTCTGGGCGTCGACGGTGCCAGCGACGACGAGTTGCGCAACCAGGCGAACCGCGAACTCGACGAACGCGCGGCACACGGCGACCCGTACGTCTGGCCGGGCCTGCCGACCGCCGTGTCCGGCGCCTACGACGACGGCATCCTGCCCGACGTGGGTACCGATGTGGACTGGGAAGTGGAACTCGGGGTGGTGATCGGCCGTCGGGCGCACCGCATTTCGGCAGCCGATGCCCCATCCCACATCGCCGGGTACACGATCTGCAACGACATCACGGCACGGTCCCTCGTCCCGCGATCGGACATGCCGATGATGGGCACCGACTGGCTCCGATCGAAGAACCAACCGACGTTCTTCCCCACCGGCCCCTACCTCGTGCCCGCTCGCTTCGTTCCGGATCCCGCCGACCTGGCGATCGAGATGCGCCTCAACGGCCAGGTGATGCAGTCCGCCAACACCGGAGATCTGCTCTTCGGCATCAATGAACTGATCGCCTACACCTCGTCACTGGTGGTACTCGAACCCGGGGACATGCTCATCACCGGTTCACCGGCGGGTAACGGCTCCTACTGGAAGCGATTCCTGGAGGACGGCGACTACATGGAGGCGCAGATCAGCGGCCTGGGCCAACAGCGAACCCATGTGCGGGCCGCGACGGGCGTCCTCCCGCCGTGGCAGGAAAGCCGTCAGTACACCGAGTCGCCGGTCTGAGCGTCGCAGGAGAGAACAATGGAGAATGCCATGAACGAAGTCGATGTCATCGTGCTGGGCGGTGGGCCGGTCGGCGAGACGATGCTGGTGCAGCTCGCGCACCGGGGAATACGGGCGATCGGATTCGAGCGCGACGCCGACATCTGGCCCAAACCCCGCGCAGTGCATTTCGACGGCGAGGTGTTCCGTTCCTTCCAGCCCACCGGGTTGGCGGATGCGATCGCCGCCGCCTGCGTTCCGATGCGCGACTACCGCATGGAGAACGAGGCCGGCGAGATCCTGCTGGACACGCCCACCGACCAGATCGGTGTGCACGGCTGGATCGCGTCGAGCATGTTCAATCAGCCGGAGATCGATGCACTCCTGCGAGCCGAGATCGATCGCTCGGACACGACGGAACTGCGAACCGGGCATGAGGTCGTCGGTATCACCCAGACCGACGACTCGGTCACCGCCACCGTGCGTGATGCCTCCGGCCACGAGTACCAGGTGACCGCCGCGTACCTGGTGGCCTGCGACGGCGCCACCTCGACGACTCGCCATATCGTTGGGGCGCAATGGGATACGCTCGGCCCGGACGACCAGTGGCTGGTTGCCGACGGCGAGCTCGTGGCCGAGGCCCCGGTCGCGGGCAGCATGGTGTTCTTCGGGCATCATTCACGGCCGCACATCTGGGCGGCGATGCCCGGCGGGCGGGCCAGGATGGAGTTCAAGATCCTGCCCGGCGATGATCCCGATGAGCTCGCCACCACCGAGGGCGTGACCCGACTGTCCGGCGGGCTCCTCACACCGGAGAACTTCCGTCTCGTGCGAACGGCCGTGTACACCTTCCGGTCTCGGGTCGCCACGCCGTGGCGCACCGGCCGAGTCTTCCTGGCCGGCGATGCGGCGCACCTGACTCCCCCGCTGTTCGGCCAGGGCCTGTGCTCGGGGATGCGCGACGTCGCCAACCTCCTGTGGAAGCTCGACCTGGTACTCGGCGGTGCGCCCGAGTCGTTGCTGGACACCTACGAGAGCGAACGCTCCGCACACACCCAGGCGTGGATCGCACAGGCCACCGAACTGTCACGGCTCGTGCAGACCACCGATCCCGCCGTCGCCGCCGGACGCGACGCACACATCAGGGCACATCCAGAGGACGGACAACCGATTTCACCGTCGCTGGGCGACGGTCTGCACGCCGGCGTCGGTCCGGCGGGAGCTCCGGCGCCACAACCCATCCTCGCCGACGGACGGCGCTTCGACGACGTTCTCGGCCCCGATTTCGCCGTCGTCGCCGGCCGCGAACTCCTTGACGCATTACCGGATTCGGTGCGCACCGCGGCGGCACAGTCCTCGCGGATCACGCTGCATTCGGAAGACACGCCGGGGTTCGATGAGTTCCTGCGCGCCCTCCGGGACATCGATCCGAACACGGTGGCAGCGGTCGTCCGGCCTGATCGATATCTGCTCGGCACGGCGCACGGCGTCGCCGAACTCGAAGCTCAGATCGCCATGGCAATTGGCGCTTGCTCGACGCTCGACGAACCGGCACGCGCCTGAATCCGGGCCGTGCGCCCACGATCGACAAACTACACCACATCCACGTCGAGCAGCGATCATTCGCTGCCGGTCAAAGGAGTGGCCGGCCACCGTGAGCTGAGGGCGCTGGTTCGTGGTGCGACGATGCGGCATTCACCGTCATCCGGTGCATGCCGCATCGTCGTATGTCGCAACGGGCGGGCCTTGGCACGGGTCACACCGGGGTCGCCGCAGTCAAGGCCTTGAGATCGTAATCGGCCGCAGCCAATTCGGCGTCGGTGATCGGTGCACCGGCCATCGCCCGTCGCGCGGCGAGGTGCACCGCCGGCTGATTCACCGACTCGACCGACACCAGCCAATGCTCACGGAAGCACAGCACCGAGAACTTCCCGGTCGCCATATCACCGCGCACGACGGTCTGGTCGAGGGCTCCGCCGGGGCCGGCGATCTGGATCTTGCACGCACCCTGATGACTCCAGAACCAGGGCACGTCCTGGTACGCGGTCGGGGTGCCGGTCAGTGTTGCCGCGAGAGCGCGAGCCTGGTCGACGGCGTTCTGCACGGACTCTCGCCGAACCCTTTGCGCCGCATGGGTGCAGTGGTAGGTCGCGCAGTCCCCGATCGCCCAGATGTGCGGGTCGTCGGTGCGCAGGAACTCGTCGACGACGACACCGCGCTCGACCGACACCCCGGCGCGGGTGGCGAGGTCGGTGCGAGCCGTGGCGCCGATGCCGACGACCACGAGGTCGGCGTCGAAGTAACGTCCGTCCTCGGTGCGGACACCGGCGAGCGTGTCGCCGTGCTGGGTGATCTCGGTGACCTGTGCCCCGAACTCGACACCAATACCGTTGGCGCGGTGCGTGTTCACCACATGGTCGCTCGTCGTCGGCGACAGTGCGCGCATCAGGGCGCGCGGTCCGTATTCCAGGACGGTGACGTCGATGTCGTGTTTGCGTGCCATGGCCGCGAACTCCAGCCCGATGAAGCCGGCACCGATCACCACCGCCCGCCGCGTCGTCGCGAGTGCGTCGCGTAACTGGTGCGCATCGTCGGTGGTGCGTAGGTAGTAGACGCCGGGCAGGTCGGCTCCGGGCACCGTCAGCCGCCGGTTGGCCGAGCCGGTGGCGATCACGAGATCGTCGTAGTCGAGATGCGAGCCGTCGGCCAATGCGAGGGTTTGGGCGTGGCGATCTATGGCTGTCACTTCGGTCCCGCGTCGCAGGTCGATGTGTCGTTGCCCGTAGAAGTCGCTGCCGCGCAACGGTAATGGTTGAGATTCGGTGTCGGCGAGATAGTCCTTGGACAGCGGCGGCCGCTGGTAGGGCAGATCGCGTTCCGCGTCGAGGATGGTGATCGGCCGGTGTGGGTCTCGGGTGCGCAGGGCGTCGGCGAGTTCGATGCCGGCGTGGCCCGCGCCGATGATGACGGTGCCGCCCATGTCAGATCTGGGTGGCCGGAATGTCGACCTCGATGCCGTCGAGTGCGGTCGACAGGGTGATCTGACAGCCGAGCCGGGAGCGATGGTCGTCGCGTGGCGAGGCGGTACAGTCGAGCATCTCGTCCTCGTCTTCGCTCATGTCCGGCAATTGGTCGAGGTACTCGTCGCGGACGTAGACGTGGCAGGTCGCGCACATCGCCTGTCCACCGCATTCTCCGACGATGCCCGGAATCGACGCGGTCAGCGCGGCGCGCATCACCGAGGTTCCGTCGGCGACGTCGAGGGTGTCGACGCGGCCGTCGGGCTGGTGCAAGGTCACTTTCGTCATGGTTCGTGTTCTTTCGGTGCGTTGGTGGGTGGTCAGTCGGTCCAGGTGACGGGCAGGTCGGTGATGCCACGGAACACCCAACCGTCCCATCGGGTTTCGCGATCGGTGTCCACGGTGAGGGATGGGAAGCGTTGGTAGAGCATCGGAACCGCGATGTCCCCGACCGACGAGCGGGCCGCCCAGTGGCCGGCACACAGGTGCACTCCGCTGCCGAAGGCGAGGTGGGGTCGTCGTTCCCGATGGATGTCGAAAACCGCGGGGTCACCGGCGAAGTGGGATTCGTCGCGATTGGCCGAGCCGACGACCACGCCGATCGACGCGCCGGCCGGCAATGCCATCCCACCAAGTGTCACCTCGCGGGTGGTCTGGCGCGGGTACATGCCGATCGGCGACTGCCAGCGCACGGTCTCGTCGAACACCGACGAGAAGAGCGATGGGTCGTCGAGCACGTCGCGCCGCTGCTCGTTGTGGGTCGACAGCGCCCACACCATGTTGGTGATCATGTGTTGCGGTTCGTTCATGCCGCCGCTGATGGTCAGCTTCACGTTGGCCGCGGCGACCTCGGCCGGCAGGCCGCTGTTGATCAGCGCGGAGGTCATCGATGCGTTGGGGTGCTGGGCGTAATGCGGCAGCAGTTCGGACAGCAGGTCGTCGACCTCGGTGTGGGCCTGTTCGCAGCGCAGCCAGATGTCGGGGTCGTCGCCGACGTTGCCGATGCCGGCGATGAAGGCGTGCGACCAGCGACGCATGTCCTCGACGTCGACGCCGGGGAAGCCGAGCAGGTCGATGAGGTTCTGCGAGGCGACCGGTGCGGCATAGTCGCGGTTCAGGTCGGCATGCTTCGGTCCTGCATCCGCGAGCGCGTCGAGGTAGGTGCGCGCGTTGCGCTCGAAGAACTCGGCCCACCGCGTCTTGATCGCCTTGGGCCGCAACGTCGGATTGATCACCGTGCGCTCGGTGGCGTGATCCGGGTCGTCCTTGCGCAACATCGGGTGGCCGCCCAGGGCGCGCTTCATCGTCGCGCCCGAGCCGCCGACATCGGCGGTGTAGGTCTCCTGGTCGGATTCGATCTCGTGGCACTGGTCGTAGCCGGTGACCAGGTAGCGACTCAATGCCGGCACCCATGCAACCGGCGCCTCCCGGCGAAGGCGCTGGTAGGTGGGATAGGGATCTGCCGTCAACGCAGCCGGGTCAACCCACTCAACCGACGGACACCTCTCGGTGGTGCTACTGATCTCTGACATTGCTGGTCCTCTCCACTGCAGCGCGACGCTGCGCGCCATCTGTGATTCAGTTCACGCCACACGGAACCTCTTGTAAAGTTAAGAAAATCGAGAAACATCTGCAGTCGAGGTGAAGTAGATGGCGAAGCTCACGCTCCGGCAACTCGAGCTCATGGCAGCCCTGCCCGACTACCGCACGATGTCGGAAGCCGCTACAGCCCTTCATGTCTCGGAATCCGGGTTGTCGCAGGCGGTATCCGAGGTCGAGCGGATCGTAGGTGAGCAGCTCTGCGTCCGCCGGAAAGCCAAGGGGCTGCAGATGACCCCGGCCGGCCAGTACTTCGCGCAACGCAGCCGCCGCATCGTCGAAGAGGCCGGCTCCCTCGTCGACGAACTGTCGGCCAACCGTGGCGAGATCACCGGACCGATTCGAGTCGGGTGCTATGTGGGCTTCTCGGGCACCATCCTGCCGCCCGCGGTCGCCCACTTCGCGCGCGAGCACCCGCGGGCGCGGGTGGAGGTGCGCGTGGGCGGTGATGACGAGCTGCTCCCGGAAATACACCGGGGCACCCTGGACTTCGCCCTGCTCTACGACATCTCGCTCCCCGCGGACCTCAACCGGCGAGCCATCTACCCCACCGAGGTGACGGCCGCACTCCCGGCGGATCATCGTTTGGCGGGCCGGGCCGCGGTGTCGCTCACCGACCTCGTCGATGACCCGGTGATCCTGCTCGACACGGCGCCGAGCACCTGCCACACGCACCGGGTGTTCGCGGAGTTCGGCGTGAGCCCCACCATCCGCACGCTGGTCCCCACCATCGATCTGGCGCGGGCGTTCATCGGGCGCGGCATGGGATACGGACTCCTGATGTCACGACCGCACGCACCGGACATGTCCCCGGAGGGACTCCCCCTCGTCACGCTCCCCCTGAGTCCACGAACCGGCATGACGAACGTGGTGGCGACATGGCCGCAACAGATGACGCTCAGTCCGCGAGCCGAGGCTCTTCTCGACAAGCTGATCGAGACGATGGCATCGGGCGCCCAGGTTCGGTGACACGCCAGACGATCCAGTGTGGCCTCCACGTGCGCCGGAGTCCTCACACCGGGGGCGCGACGAAGAGTCCCTTGTCGGGATCGTTGAACATCTTGTTCGTGATGAAGTCATCGATCGGGTTCGAGGTCCCCCACTGGTCGGCCGTCTGCCAGTCGGTGACGTCGAATATCGATGGGTGCCAGGTGTCCTCGTCGAGGGTGAGGAGTTCGGTGGTGTACTCCATGGTGTTGCCGTTCGGGTCCAGAAAGTAGGTGAAGGTGTTGTCACCGGCCCGGTGTCGCCCAGGTCCCCAGATCTTCTCCCAGCCGTTTCGTATCATGCGCCCCGACCCGTACATGTACTCGTCGATGCCGCGCAGCTCGAACGACAGGTGTTGTAGGGCGACGTGCGGGCCGCGGGCGATCGCCATCGAATGATGCTGCGGACTGCATCGCAGGAAGTAGAAGATGGCACCGACGTGCGGGTGGGTGTTGGTGTCGGAGAGGCGGAAGCCGAGGTGCTTCTCGTACCAGGCGAGCAGTGCCTCCGGTTGCGGCGAGTTCACCACGACATGGGAGAGACGGACCGGGATATCCTCGCGCGGTTCGATTTTGCGGTGTTTGCGGGTAGCGACGTCGGCGGACACCTCGATCACGCGCCCCTCGAGATCGAACAAGCGGAAACCGTAACCGCCACCGGGGGAATGCAGCTCCTGCGGTTCGTGGACGAGCTGAATGCCTTCCGTCCCCAGCTTCGCGGCAAGTGCGTCGACGTCGGCTCGGGTGGGCGCGCCGAAGGCGATCAGGTCGAGCCGCTTTTCGGAGGACTCTCGTACCCGCACCGCGTACTGCTCGGGCGATCCTTCAGCGGCGAAATAGGTCAGGCCGGGCTCGCCGCCCACGACGGTTAGACCCCAGTGGTCTCGGTAGAACGACAGTTGTTTGTCGTAGTCGGGCACAGCGATGTCGACGTGCCGCAGATGGCTGATGAGACTGAAAGGCATGACTTTCCCTTTTGCTAAGTGAGTGTGTCAGCGAGCGGGTGTAGCGGACTTCGCCACCGGAACGCTGCGGAGAAGTTCGACAAGTGCCGGTGCGTCGTCGGCGCTGCCGAGAATGTAGTGGTCGGGCCGGACGATCGTGGCCCGTCGGCCCGTCGATGCCAGCAGCTCGCCGATTTGGGTGGGGTCGGTGATCACCGCGATCTCGGCGGTGTCGTGGAGCTGGCCGCGAACGTCATCCGCGAGTTCCTCGAGAATTCGGGGGTCGGCGGCCAGCAGGAATCGGTAGCCGACGATGTCGTCAAGGCGAGTGCCGTCGGCGAGGATCGGCTGGGGGCTGAGGTAGCCCGAATGGCCGTCGGCCGGATCGGCGTGCAGACCCGGGCCAAGCGGCGGCGCCGGCGGGCTGGCCGGACCGGGATTGGCACGCATGTGGGCATCGCGCTGTGCGGCAACCTCGGGCACCGTCGTCTGCACCAGATGGGCCATCTCGGCGGCACTCTGGACCCAGTATCGGGCGTGCTCCTTGCGTTCGGATTCGTATGTGTCGAGCAAGGATTCGCCGGCTAGTCCGCGCAGGACGTAGTTCAGTTTCCAGGCAAGGTTGGCGGCGTCACGCATGCCGGCGCACAGGCCCTGGCCGTACAACGGGGGCGCTTGATGTGCGGCATCGCCGGCGAAGAAGATGTCGCCCACCCGCCAATGCTCGGCGAGCCGCGCTCGGAAGGTGTAGATGGTCGCCCTATCTGGGGTGAAATGCTCCCGACCGAGCACGCCGCGGCTGACCCTCTCGATTCCCGCGGGGGTCACGAGCTCGTCGGGGTCATCACCCGGCATCACTTTGAACTCCATGCGCACGCGTTCGCCCGCCTGCCGGATCCACAACGCCGGGCGCGACCACCGTCCGAGAAACACCATGTCGCCGTCGATACCCGGCGCACCACGGAGCAGACCATCGACGACCAGCCACGGATCGTCGACCCCCAGGTTTTCCGTCTTGACTCCGAGAAGCCGGCGGACTGGCGACGATGCGCCGTCACAACTGATCACATAGCGCGCGGTATAGCTGTCCTCCTGGCCCTGCGCATCACGCACCCACACCCGGACTCCGTCCGCCTCCTGATCGACGTCGTAAACCGTCGACTCTCGTGTGATGGTCACCGAATCCTGTTGATTGATAACGCTATCGAGCAATCGTTCAACATCTGGCTGATGGAACAACACGTCGTCGTGCCAGCCCTGATCGCCGAGTTGTCCGAGTGTGGCGGCGATCAGGACCTCGTTGTCTTCGTTGAGGAATCTGAAGTCCTCCATCGGTCGACTGGTCGCCGTCACCGGTTCCGCGAGTTCCAGCGTCTGCAGCGAACGCATGGTCTCGCCATCGAAATGCACCGCGCGCGCACCGCTCCAGTGCTCGGCGTCCTTCTCGATGCCTAGTACGCGGATACCCGCGCGACCGAGTAGGCCGAGCGTTGTGGCGCCGACCGGACCCACGCCGATGACAATCACTTCGTAGTCGTGAGGCACGTCTACGTCCTCCTTCACAATCAGATCGTTGCCAGCACTTGATCAAGTACTGGACGTCTCGTATCGAACTCAATGTAACTCTCGGTGACCCGGATCACAAGCCCCGCTTCAATGACCGCGAATCCGGATTCCCATTTAGTACTGGACGTATCGTATCGGACGTGTTTGAATAACACGTGACCCGCGTTACACCAGGTCGAGTCGCGGCATCGCCGCTGTCGAAGCCGGGCGGTGGACGTGAGATGTGTGTAGAAGATTGCCTGCTAGACAACGCTTCTCACACGCACCAACGCACACCTACATCGAGGAGAGAGCATGAAACTCGGACGCATCACTGTCCCGTCTCCGGATGGCCACCAAGCCCGCATCGTGGCCGTGACCGATTCCGACACCACCGTCGTCGACCTTGCCCGAGCGTATGCGCTGTCGCTACAGCGGCGAGGCGGCACTGCCGACAGTGCGACCCGGGTGGCGCGCGCACTGTTTCCGTCGAGTATGTCCGCAGCCATCGCCGCCGGCGACGCCTTTCTCGACGCCGCCCACGTCGCACTCGTTGCTGCCGACGACGCCAGCTCAAACGTCGATGACGTCAATTTCATCGCGGCAGTTGATTCCCCGGTGATCCGCGACGGTCTCACCTACCCCACCCATATGCAGAACTTCCTGGAGAAAGTCGGTAGTAAGCCCAACCCGCAGGCGTTCAAGACGCCGCCCTTCTTCAAGGGGTCAGCCAGCCGCATCTACGGCACCGGCGAACCACTCCCCTACCCCCACTTCACCGACTTCCTCGACTGGGAGTTCGAAATCGGCATCATCGTCGGGCGCTACGGTCACAACCTGACGCCCGACGAAGCACGCGACAGCATCTTCGGATACACGATCTTCAACGACTGGTCAGCACGCGACGTACAGCCCCGCGAGATGGACATGCACATGGGTCCGCAGAAATCGAAAGACTTCGCATTCGGCATCGGCCCGTGGATCGTCACCGCCGACGAACTCGCCGATGTCGACGGACTCAAGGGCGAGGTGCGACTCAACAACGAGGTCATCTCGACGGTGGAATCGACACCACGCACGTTCGACTCCGCCGAGATGGTCGCCTGGGTGTCGGTCGCGGATGCCGTCCTGCCCGGCGATCTGATCGGCACCGGGACGATGGGCTTCGGGTCCGGGTTCGAGATCGATCGCAAGCTCACGCCCGGGGACGTCCTCGAGCTGTCGCTGGACAGGGTGGGTGTACTGAGCACACCGATCGGTGCCGTCGACACGGCGCCTTGGTGGCCGGAGGAGAAGCCATTCGCATGGGACGAGAACTGGAATCGAGTGGGATACTGACCAAACCCGAACCCGCCCAACGGAACTCGGCCGAAGGAGAATCATGAGCCAGCGACCATACGCACTCGGCACTTACGACGCGGGCGCCGGTACCTTTCCCGGACTCGTGCTCGGCGACGACATACACGACATCCGCGACTTCACGTCGTACCCGAATACCCTGGCGGTACTCGAGGATTGGGACCGCGCACAGGTCAGTCTCGCCGCCGAGGCGAACGCGCCGACCAGCGCGCCACGAAGGGCCGACGACCTGCGTGTGCACACTCCGGTGACCCCTCGTGGCCAGATCTACGCCGCCGGAGCGAACTACCGTGAGCACATCATCCAGATGGCCGTCGCGCACGGACTCGGCCGCCCGGACGCTTCTCCGGCGGAGCTCGCGACCGAAGCCGCCCGCGATATCGACGAGCGCAAGGCGCATGGCGAACCCTATGTGTGGACCGGAGTGTCGGCGTCGATGTCGGGCGCCTACGACGACGTGGTCCTACCCGCGGGCTGGGACGACCACGACTGGGAACTCGAGCTCGGGATCGTCATCGGCCGTGCCGGGCACCACATCGCGGTCGCCGACGCCGCCGACCACATCGCCGGTTACACGATCTGCAACGACCTGACCACGCGCAGCCTCGTACCGCGCCGCGACATTCCCATGATGGGCACCGACTGGATGCGGGCCAAGAACTTCCCGACGTTCTTCCCGACGGGTCCCTGGCTGGTGCCGGCGTCGTTTGTGCCCGACCCGCTGGCGCTGGGTATCCGGCTGCGACTCAACGGCAAAACGATGCAGGACAGCACAACCGGGGACATGGTGTTCGGTCCGTCCGAACTCATCTCATACATCTCCAGATTCAGTGAGCTGCGCTCCGGCGACATGATCATCACCGGCTCGCCCGCCGGCAACGGATCGCACTATGGCCGCTATCTGCGCCCCGGCGACGTGATGGAGTGCGAGATCGACGGACTCGGCATCCAACGGACCCGCTGCGTCGCCGAAAAGGACGAGAGATCAATGACCAACCCAGACCACCTCGTCATCACTTCCAGCGTTCAGGAGAGCTCGTGAGCACCCTCGTCCTCGACGACGCAACCGTGCAGTCGGTGTTCGACTGGAAGATGGCGGTCGCTGCACTCCGCGACGCTTACGCGGCCGACTCCGAGCCCAGTCGTTTCCCGCCACGCGTATTGGCCCGGGGTGGCTCCGGACTGCTGCGCACTCTCAGCGGGGTGCCCGCCAACGCGGGGCTGATGGGCACCAAGACCATCGCCGGCGCCCTCGGCGAGCGCAGGATGTTCTCTTACCTGATCTCGTTGTTCGACCCGACCACCGCCGAACTCGTCGCACTGCTCGACGGCAACTCGATAACCGGTTACCGCACGGCCGCGACGTCCGCCCTCGCAGCCGATCTCCTCTGCCCGCCAGGCGCTCTCGACGTCGCCGTGATCGGCTCCGGGTTCGAGGCGCGTAAGCACCTCGAGGCACTCACCGCGGTGCGCACGCTGACGTCGGTGACGGTCTTCAGCCCTCGCGCCGAAAGCCGTGCGCGGTTTGCTCACGACCTCGGCCACACGGCGTCGGTGGTACAACCAAGTTCTTCCCCGCAAGAAGCCGTCGCCGACGCGTCGCTGGTGATCTGTGCTGCGCGATCCTACGACGAGACCCCGACTCTGTGCGGGGCATGGCTGAAGCCGGGAAGCACCGTCGTCTCGATCGGATCGACGCTGCGCGACCAGCGAGAGGTCGACACCGACACCATCGCGCGCGCGGATGTCATCGTCGCCGACATGGTCGATGAGGTCGTGCACGACTCGGGTGATCTCCTGGCCGCGTCGGCGGCGGGCATCGATGTCAGCGATCACGTCAAGTCGTTGGCCGACATCGTCTCCGGGCGCCAACCGGGTCGGGTCCATCCGAGGCAGAACGTCCTCTACAAGTCCGTCGGTTCCGCAGTCCAGGATCTCGCCGTTGCCGCGATGTGTGTCGCCGCCGCCGAGAAGGCGAGCGTCGGCGTCGAGTTGCCCATCCACATCCGACCGGTCCAGAAATAGGAGCCTCATGACTGCCACCACCGGATCTGCCATCAGTTCGCTGTTGCGTGAACCCGCCCTGATCCGCGACGCTGCCTTTGTCGACGGCGATTGGATCCGCCAGGGGGGTGACGGAACGTTCAGCGTCATCAATCCGTCCACCGGAACCGAGATCGCGCAACTCCCCGCACTGAGCCGCGAGCAGACGGCCACCGCCATCGACGCCGCGAACCGCGCGCTCACCGGGTGGCGTGCCCGCTCGGGCAAGGACCGATCGACGATCCTGCGACGGTGGTTCGACCTGGTCACCGAGCACGCCGATGACCTTGCTGCGATCATCACCCTCGAAGAGGGCAAGCCGCTGGCCGAGGCCAGAGCCGAAGTCGCCTACGCCGCATCGTTTCTCGAATGGTTCGCCGAGGAGGCCAAACGCATCCGTGGCGACATCTTCGACGCCCCTTTGGCATCTCGCCGAATCGTGGTGCTCAAAGAGCCGGTCGGCGTATGCGCCGCAATCACCCCGTGGAACTTCCCGGCCGCGATGATCACCCGCAAAGCCGCGCCCGCGCTCGCCGCCGGCTGCACCATGGTCGTCAAGCCCGCGTCGCAGACCCCGCTCACCGCTCTCGCACTGGCAGAACTTGGCGCCCGGGCGGGTATCCCGGCCGGTGTGCTCAACGTGGTCGTCGGCAGCGCCGGCACCATCGGTCCCGAACTGACCACCAATCCGATCGTTCGTAAGGTCACCTTCACCGGCTCCACCGAGGTCGGCCGTCAGCTCATGCAGGAGTCGGCGGCCACGATCAAGAAGGTATCGATGGAACTCGGCGGCAACGCTCCGGTCATCATCTTCGACGACGCAGATCTCGAGACCGCAGTTGCCGGCGTCCTGGCCGCGAAGTACCGAAACACCGGCGAGTCCTGCATCGGCGCCAACCGGGTCTACGTGCAGGCCGGGATCTACGACCGCTTTGCCGCGGAATACTCTTCACGCACAACGCAACTCGTGGTCGGTGACGGCTTCGGCGACGGCGTGACCATCGGCCCACTCATCGATGCCGCCGGTGTCGCCAAGGTCGACGAGCACGTCCGCGACGCCGTCAGCCAAGGCGCACGGATCACCGCGGGAGGGCAGCCGAGTTCGGTCGGCGACCTGTTCTACGAACCGACCGTCCTGACCGGGGTCACCCAGACCATGCTCATCGCGCGGGAAGAGACGTTCGGTCCGATCACTCCGTTGATCCGATTCACCGATGAGGCCGAGGTGATTCGGATGGCCAACGACACCGATTTCGGACTGGCGTCCTACCTTTTCACCCGCGACAGCGAGCGGGTCTGGCGGGTCGCGGCCGCAATCGAAGCCGGCATGGTCGGGATCAACACCGGCCTGATCTCCAACGAGGTCGCCCCGTTCGGCGGGATCAAGCAGTCCGGGATCGGGCGTGAGGGCTCGGTCTACGGCATCGAGGAGTACCTCGAGATCAAGTACCTGTCCTGGGAAGGGTCACGGGACCACTGAATCCCCTGGAGGAGAGAAGAATAGTGTCTACCTACACAAAATCCGAGTCACGTGCTTGGGCGCGCGAGAATCTCATCGGCGCCGTCAACTGCACGATCCCGTCATTCACGGCCGACCTGAGAAACATCAACGAAGCCGGTATCCGACATGACATCGCCCTTGCCAAGGAGCACGGATTCGTCGGCAGTCTCGCCATCGGCGAGGTGAGCATCACTCCCGACGAGTACATCGAGTTCATCCGGATCTCCAAGGACGAGGCGGGCGACAACTTCTTCATCTGCCATCACGCTTGCTTCAACACCCTCGACGAGAACATCGAGATGGCTCAGCGGGCCCAAGCAGCCGGCGCCGACTTCATCCTGCTCACCTACCCGCCGAACTTCTACCCCGAGACCGAGGGCGAGGTATTCGACTACACCACGGCATTCGCCGATGCGACCGACCTCGCGATCATCATGTTCCCGATGACGATCTGGAACTTCTCGCGGTTGCACCCCTCCGACATACCGACCGACCTCACCCGGCGAATCATCGACGCTGCCGACAACATCGCGGTGATCAAGGCCGAGGGCGGATATCCGAACATCATGAACGCCGTGGAATGTCATCGACTTTTCGGTGACGAGGTGGTCATCTCAGTCCCGATCGAGGGTGATCTCATCCCGCTGTCACAGTTGGTCCCGATCCAGTTGTCCGCCACCAGCGACCACGAGTACTTCGGTCCGATGATCCCCCGGATCATGAAGCTCATCCGAGACGGTGATTACGAGAAGGCCACCGAGCTGTACTGGAAACTGCACCCCGCTCGCGTGGCGAAGAACGCTCTGTTCGCGACAGTGCACGGCGGATCAGTACTCAACAGGATGGGCTGGAAGTACCAGGGCTGGCTTCAGGGCTACAACGGCGGCCCGCTGCGCATGCCGACAATGCGACTGCAGGACAAGCAGATGCATGGCTACCGCGCAGCGCTGCTGGCGGCCGGTTTCGACATCCCCGATGAACCGTTGAAGGACTTCTTCATCGGACGTCACCCGGCTTGACCCCTATACGCCAGCCGCCTGGGAGGCCCTCCCAGGCGGCTGGCGTTGTGGTGCAACATGGTCGCCACCGTCCGAACCGATGCAACGTCTGGGGACACCGCACCGCACTGTGGTGACCCCGCGCCGATCACCCCTGAGAATACGAGATCGCCTGCCGCGGACAGGCACTCACAGCCGCGCGGACGACGTCACGTTTCTCCTCGGACGGATGATCATCCCACACCGCCACGTCGTCATCTCCGACTTCGAACACGTCGGGCGCCAGCAGAGCACACAGACCGTGTCCTTCACACAGCTGCGTGTCTACTGCCACCTGTAATCCATCGGCAGCCACAGCACCTACTTCAAGAGACTGCCGGCGTCCACCGCAAGGGCGAGGCCGGTGACGAAACGCGACTCATCAGACGCCAGGAACAGCACCGCGTTACTGATGTCGCGTGGCTCCACCCAACCGGTCGGCAACACGTGCATCATCTGTGCGACGACGGCGAGGTCGTCCGGTCCCGGGTTCTCCAGATCGGGCCGGAACATCTTCATCGTGCCCTCGTTCATGAACATCGGGGTGTTGACGTTCGTCGGGAGTACCGAATTGACGCGGATGGACTTCTCGCCGAGCTCGACGGCGAAACTCCGCATCAACCCGATGACGCCATGCTTTGCCGCGATGTAATGACCGGTGTTGGGATATGCCTTCATCCCGCCCACCGAACTGGTCAGCACCACCGAGCCGCCACCCGCAGCAAGCAGATGGGGCACACCGGCTTTCACCGTCTTCCACACGCCGGAGAGGTTGACGTCGATCATGTCCTGCCAGTCGGTCTCACTGGTCTTGTCGAGTGTCTCACCCCCGTTTCCGATTCCCGCGTTCGCAACAATGACGTCAAGGCGCCCCAATTGCTCTACACCGTTGTCCAGCGCGGCCTTCAGCGCGTCGTAGTCACGGACGTCGACCTCGGTCGCGATGATCCGACGATTATGCTGCTTGACCAACTCCACGGTCTCGGCGAGATCCGCAGACGTCGACGCCGCGATCGAGGTGTCTTCGGTTACCGGCCCGCAGATGTCAACCGCGATGATGTCGGCGCCTTCCTCCGCCAATCGCAATGCGTGACTGCGGCCCTGTCCGCGCGCGGCGCCGGTGACGAACGCGACCTTGCCTTCCATACGTCCAGCCATGGGATACACCAACTTTCAACAGATGTGATTGATTGAGCTGCGCCCGCCATCGGGTTCGCTGTCGCCGACACAGATGCCGGACGCTCGAAATGCAGTGTTGCACGGGTCACATCAGATTGTCAACGGCCAGGTGATCGAAAGTTACTGTCATAGTGACTCTTTCGAGGACACATGGGAAGAGTCGACCGGAGCACTGACCGAGGAATCTAATTCCCCTGCACCCTAACGCAATTCGCTATCGTTCCAGATCTTCAACGCAGCAAGCGTCTCGCTGGATGGCTCGAGAGTGAGAAGCGCTACCAAGCTGTCGAGCAACTGGCTCACGTGCACCGCGTATGGGGGGACCGCTTCGCCGAGTTCCTTGGTGCGGCGACGGTCCGTGCACACATGCAGACAGGTAGCGGTCGCCTGACTGATTCTGATCTCGCGCAGTTCGGCCGGCACGGATTCGAGCAGGTCACCGACGCGGTCATAGTAGGCCTGCTCGGTCAACTGATTGGCCAGAGGTAGATCGTGGAACGGATGCGACGTCCGCTCGAGTTGCTCGATGAACTCCAGGTAGTAGCAGTCGCCGTCCTCACCGAGTTCGATTAGAGGTAAGTGCTGAGCCTCGACTACCGACCGTACGTCCCCGAGATCCGCGCGGGCGTAGAGCAACGCACGGCGGCGGTCGAGATCGTCAACTCGATTGGACAAAACCGCTGTGACCAGCGCGTCCTTGGAACCGAAGTGATACTGGACCGCCGATTTGTTCGCGGTGCCGGCTTCCGTCGCGATCTGCCGCAACGCCACACCATCGAGACCGTGGAGCGCATAGAGCCGCTCGGCGGTCAATATCAGTCGCTCCTTGGCGGAGCGCGCCTCTGTCGGCATAACCATAATCAAACCATAGACAAATTAGGTCGCACGACTTAATATTCAGTCACTAGCACTGAGAGGTGGGTCACATGACCAGCAGCCCGATGGATACTTACAGCCCCGCGGAGTCCAGCGCCATCACCCCGTTTGAACAGGCACAACAGTCCTGGGCCCAGGATCAGGTCTGGGCCCGCCCCGGCTTGGGAAGGCGTGAGCGGCGATGGGTGACGCTTACCTGCGTAGGTGCCGCGGACGCACAGAAGCCGATCGCCGACCAGGTCGACGATGCTCTACGTAGTGGTGACATCACCATTGACGAGATGCTCGAGTTCGTGCTGCACTTCGCGGTGTACAACGGTTGGCCCAAGGCCTCTCATCTCGAAGGGGTCATCCGGCGGGCGTGGGCGGTGATCGACCGCGAGGCCGGTGGCACCGGAGCGGTGCGCAAGCCTGAGAACGACAGCCTTGGAATCAACGACTGGGACAGCAGAATCGCCAGTGGCACAGAGGAATTCATCGATGTCAATCTGATCGAGGCCCCCGAACCGTCGACGCCCTACATCCATGCGGGCATCCTCAACTTCGTGTTCGGCCACGTGTGGCAACGACCGGGACTCAGTCGTCGCGATCGTCGCTTCATCACAGTGGCGTCGGTGGCGGTCTGCGACGCCCTCACCCCCCTGCACTCCCATACCGGATCGGCCTTGGAATCCGGCGACATCACCAAGTCCGAGATGGATGAGGTCGTCCTGCAACTGGCCGCCTACTCAGGTTTCGCGAAGGCCGAGGCGCTGCACTCCGCCAGCGAAGAGGCCTGGGCGCGCATCACTTCGTAATCAACAGCCCCACTTCCCATTCCGGCTCCCGCCGACTACACGAAAGAAGACGAGACAAAACATGTCAGGACTCGAAGGACGCGTTGCATTCATCACCGGCGCCGGCCGTGGACAAGGTCGTGCGCATGCCATCCGACTTGCCCAAGAGGGCGTCGACATCATCGCCGTCGACATCTGCGAGAACGTCGCGTCGATGACCTATCCGAATGCATCTCTAGAGGACCTCGAAGAGACCGCACGCCTTGTCGAGAAGGAGGGCCGCCGAGCGGTCGCCCGAAAAGCCGATGTCCGCGACTTCGCGGCGCTCTCCGCCGCATTCGACGAAGGCTATGCAGAGTTCGGCCGCGTCGACATCATCATCGCCAACGCCGGAATCATCAAGATGGGACCCGAGGATCCCGACAATTTCTTGGCTGAGTGGAACGATGTCATCGACACGAACCTGACAGGCGTGTTCCACACCATCCGCGCCGCGCTGCCCGCCATGCGTCAGGGAGAGCGGGGAGGGTCGATCGTGATCACGAGCTCCTCCGCGGGCATCAAGGCGTCGGCCTCCATCAACGCGAGTGGCAACGCCTATGCCTCGGCGAAGCGCGGAGTGGTGGCACTGATGCAGGGATTGGCCAATTACCTTGCTCCGGAATGGATTCGCGTCAACACGATTCACCCGACAGGGGTGGCCAGCGGCATGACCATCAACGAGGCCATGCAGAAGCTGATGGTCGAGGCGGCGGCCGGCGGCGCAAACACCATCTCCGGCATGCAGAATGCGTTGCCGATTCAGATGCTCGAAGCCGAAGACGTTGCGAACGCCGTCGCGTACCTCGTCTCCGACGAGGCGAAGTTCATCACCGGCACTCAGTGGGCGCTCGATGCCGGATTCACCGTTCGATGAAAACCATTCACGTTCAATCGAATCGAGCAAGTGTTGACTGCCACCATTGATCCGCGCACAGCGGATGTGCTGCCCACCGGCCTGCTGATCGCCGGCGACTCGGTCACCGACTCGTCCGGCGGAACCCACGATCACATCTATCCTGCGACCGGAATCGCAAACGCGACAATCGCTCTCGCCGGGGATACCGAGGTCGATCGCGCGGTGACCGCCGGGCGTGAAGCGCAACGGGAATGGATGTCCCTGCCGATCGGACGACGTCGCGACATCATGTTCGACCTCGCCGACGCCGTACATGACAACATCGACGAACTCGGTCGACTGAGCATCCACGATTTCGCGGTGCCGCTGCGCACCGCACCCGGTCACGCGATGCTCGCCGAGAGTTTCATCCGCTACTACGCGGGCCATGTCGACAAGGCACACGGCGAGACATCGCAGGTGTCCGGCAAACTCGACCTCAACATCGTCGAGCGGGAACCCTACGGCGTGGTCGGCGTCATCGCACCGTGGAACGGTCCGATGGTGGTCGTGGGGATGAGCGTCGCCCCTGCACTCGCCGCAGGCAACGCGGTCATTCTCAAACCGTCCGAACTTTCCCCCTTCAGCGCGTTGCGGTTCGGCGAGATCTGCGTCGAGGCCGGACTGCCCCGCGGGCTCGTCAACGTCCTACCCGCCGCCGCTGAGGGAAGTCGCGCGCTCGTCGCCCACCCCGGCGTCGGCAAGATCCACTTCACCGGTGGCGGAACTACCGCTCGTGAGGTATTGATCACGGCCGCAGCAAATCTCACGCCTGTGGCGACCGAACTCGGCGGCAAGTCGGCGAACATCATCTTTGCCGATGCCGATCTCGATCAAGCTGCCATTCTGGCAGCCTGGCAAGGACCGCTCGGCCAGTCCGGACAGAGTTGCGCGTGCGGTAGCCGGATTCTCGTGCAGAGTGCGGTCTATGACGAGTTCATGCAGCGATTCCTCGCGGTTCTGGCCGCAGCGAAGATCGGCGATCCATTCGACACCGACGTGATGGTCGGGCCGGTCATCAGCGAATCGTCGATGACCCGCATCCTCGGCGTCATCGACGACGCCGCACGAAACCAGGACGGCACGCTCGTCACCGGCGGACAGCGAGTGAACGGAGAACTCGCGGACGGCTACTACCTGGAACCGACGGTCTTCGCCGATGTCGACAACAAGTCTGCCCTCGCACAGCACGAGACGTTCGGTCCCGTGGTTTCCGTCATGCGGTTCGACGACGATGACCAGGCCATCGCCCTGGCCAACGACACCGACTACGGCCTCAACGCCTACGTCCAGACCATGAACCTTCCACGAGCACACCGCATTGCACGGGCACTGCAATCCGGGTCGGTGTGGGTCAATCGAAACAGCGACATCTCGCCGCAGGGCCCGTACGGCGGCTTCAAGAAGAGCGGAACCGGACGCTCCGGCGGCGTCGAAGGTCTCTACGAATTCCAACAGGTCAAGAACACGCGTATCGGACTCTGATCCGGTTCTGGTCCAGTGCCGGGTTAGTATCTCGCTCTCATCCCGCTCACCGAGCATCTCGACGTCCCTCTTGAGCCGCTCATCGGCGGCCATGTTGACTCCCCAGCCCACATTCCCCTCTTCATGATGAAAGGTCTTGTCAGCCATGACGAATCCAGCCACAGTGGACTACTTCTCCGACAGCAAGGTGTCGCAGGACCCGTACGAGTACTGGGACCATCTGCGTAGCCAAGGTCCGGTGACGCGTGAGCCTTACCAGAACGTGATCGCGGTGACCGGCTACCAAGAGGCGCAGGAAGCCTTCAAGGACACCGAATCGTTCTCCGCCGTCAACGCCATCGGCGGCCCCTTCCCTCCCCTGCCGTTCGAACCGGTGGGCGACGACATCACCGAGCTGATCGAAGCCCATCGACATGAGTTCCCCATCTTCGAGCACATGGTCACCATGGACCCGCCCGACCACCAGAAGGCACGGTCGCTCCTGCTCCGGCTGTTGACCCCGCGCCGACTGCAGGAGAACGAAGAGTTTGTCTGGAACCTGGCCGACCGACAGATCGACGAGTTCATCAAGCGTGGCGCGTGCGAATTTCTCGGTGACTACGGTAAACCCTTCGCCACCTTGGCCATTGCCGATCTTCTCGGTGTTCCCGACGAGGATCGCGACGAGGTCCGCCGCAACCTCGGTGCCGGCAACGCCCCGGGCAGCCGGGTCGGCGCGCTCGACCACGAGCCCGTCGGCAGCAATCCCCTTCAGTATCTCGACGACCTCTTCGCCGGCTATATCGAAGCCCGCCGCAGCGAACCACGCGACGACGTCCTCGGCGGACTGGCATCGGCCACCTATCCGGACGGTTCGGTGCCGCCGGTGATCGAGGTGGTACACCCTGCGACATTCCTGTTCGCTGCGGGCCAGGAAACGGTCACCAAGCTCCTCAGCTCCGCACTGCTCACGTTGTGCGAACGGCCGGACCTTCAAGATGAATTGCGGGCCGATCGCAAACTGATCATCCCGTTCATCGAAGAAGCCCTGCGCATGGAGAGCCCCACGAAGGTCGATTTCCGTCTGGCCCGTAAGTCGACCACGCTCGGCGATGTCGATATCAAGGCCGGCACCGTCATCATGCTGTGCCTCGGAGCAGCCAACCGCGATCCACGAAAGTTCGAGAACCCCAATGAGTTCCGGCTGGACCGCAAGAACGTGCGGGAGCACATTGCGTTCGGTCGCGGCATCCATACCTGCGCGGGCGCACCGCTCGCGCGCGTCGAGGGCCGGGTAACGATCAATCGGCTGCTCGACCGGATGACCAATATCCGGCTCAACGAAACGATCCACGGACCCGCAGGAAACCGGAACTTCAGCTATGAGCCGACGTTCCTCCTGCGTGGACTCACGGAACTGCACATCGAGTTCGACGAGAAGAATTGAGACAAGACAATGACTGTGGACAGCATTCTGGACGAACTACGCAGCCGGCCCGGCGACGGCGATCTGATCCCGATCATCAACCCGGTCACCGAAGAGCCCATCGCGGAGTTCACCGATGGCGGGGCGAAGGCGGTGGACGAAGCAGTCGGGCGCGCCCGCGCATCGTTTGAATCCGCCGTCTGGCACGGGCTGCCCGGAAACGAGCGCGCCAAGATCATGTGGCGGATCGCCGATCTCATCGATCAGCACGCCGGAGATCTCGCAGCGCTCGACTCGTTGAACACCGGCATGAATTTCGAGCAGGCCAAATCCATCATGGGCACCAGCGCCGAGGTCTTCCGGTACTACGGCGGGTGGTGCACCAAGCTGAACGGCATCGCCCATGACGTCCAGATGACCGGCGGCATCACCGGCGCCTACTCGAACATGCACGCCTACACGCTCAAAGAGCCCTACGGCGTCGTCGGTCTCATCTTTCCGTGGAACGGACCAGTCTTCAACGCGGCGGCCAAACTTGGGCCTGCGCTCGCCGCCGGTTGTAGTACTGTCGTCAAACCCGCGGAGGAAACGCCACTGTCGGCTGTTCTGCTCCAGCGAATCCTCGCCGAGGCCGGCGTCCCCGACGGCGTGGTGAATCTGGTGACCGGATATGGGCACACCGCGGGCAAGGCGCTCACCGAACATCCGGATGTGGACAAGATCGCGTTCACCGGCTCGACGGAGGTGGGCAAGCAGATCATCGGTGCGGCCGCCGGCAACCTCAAGCGCGTCATGCTCGAACTCGGCGGAAAGTCACCGGTTCTCATCTATGACGACGCCGATCTCGAACAGGCGATCATGATGGCCGGCATGGGCATCTTCATCCACTCGGGCCAGGGATGTATCTGCGGCTCAAGGATCTTCGTGCAGCGGGGGGTCTACGACCAAGTCGTCGAAGGACTCTCCATGGTGGCCAATGGCGTCAAGCTCGGCGGCCCCGACGAGGAAGGCACCCTGATCGGTCCACTGATCAGCGAGAAGCAACTGGGTCGCGTCATGGGGTTCATCGACGATGGGAAGGAGAACGGGGTCGAGGTCGTGACCGGCGGTCATCGACTCGACCGTCGCGGCTACTTTGTCCACCCCACGGTCGTGACCGATGTCGACCCGTCGATGAATCTCTATCAGCAAGAGATCTTCGGTCCCGTCGTCGCCGTCATGCCGTTCGACGACGACGACGAAGTCGTCGCGCTGGCCAACAACTCTGACTACGGACTGGCTGCGACGGCGTGGACCAAGGACATCGCTCGCGCACACCGGCTGGCCAAACGTCTGGAGGCCGGCACGGTAACCCTCAACTGCCAGATGGTATTCGACCACTCGATGCCGTTCGGCGGCTACAAGCAATCCGGCTGGGGACACGAGTGGGGCCGCGACGGCGTCGAGAGCTACCTGCAGACCAAGACCGTGTACACGCAGCTGTGAGCTGTATGACCGGCAGGAGTACCCGACCGCCATGGAGCCTTCAGTGAAATTTCGATCCATCGACCAGGAATACGGAGACATTGTGAAGACTGTGTCCGGAAATGTGGTGTATCACCCGTCCTTCGGAGCGCGAGAGGTGTCACGCATGCGGGCTGCGGCGCGTCGGCGCCCGTTGCGCCATCGTCTCGCGGTGGTCGCGGCGGACCCCGTCGAGGCGCTCATGTTGTCCGGCGGATGGGTGTTCGATCAATCGCTGGCCGGCTGGGATGTCAGTGTTCACGTCTTGGAGGGAGGGGATCCGCGTCCATGGCAGATATTGGGTGCCGACATCTACAACTTGCGTTGTTCACTCGATCGGCGCGACGCCGATCCGTGGCCAGAGGCATTGGCGATTTCGGCGACGTTGCTGGATTCGGATGCCGGGATCCGGGACGAGGCCGTCTCGGCCATCGAGTCCGGTCGTTGCGAGATGCGAATCCTCGGTGCAACTGAAATGGCTGGATTGCCATCCCGATTGGCTCCGGATCAGCACCATCTCAGCCTCGCCGCACAGGCGTTCAAACGCCGCGCCGTCGAAGCAGCGCATATGCAAGCTGACATGGTCGGCGCGACAGAAGGTTTTCTGTCGTCCACTCCGATGCCATTGGCCGCAGCGGCGGAGTTGATCTCGCTGAGTTGCTGACGATTCCGGGGCGCAGCCACGGCGACGTGGCTGCGCCCCGGAATGGGCATCTACCGCCCCATGGGTGAGGTGTGGGTGAGTTCCTCGGCACCCACTGCGCTTGCCTATTGACAGGTGCGAGCCTGCCGCTTGGTGGTGACTGTACTGATGCGGTCCCGAAGTTCGGCGGGTACGTCCCAATCATCCGGCGCACCGGTGTCACTGGCGTCATAATCACGGGTGGCGGCAGCCAGTGCCGGAGCATCGGCACCGGTCAGCTTGGTGAATCGCACGCGTGCCTTTCCTGGCGCATCGAGCGCTGCCACACCATCCTCGGGGCAGCCACCGAGGCAGAGGACATGCCGAACCGCACCGGGTTCGACGGCGCCGTCACGTGCGAACACATCATCGAGCTCATGACGGAAGGTTCCGCTGGCCGGTAGGTCGTAGCGCGGACAGGTACGACAGATGAGGAGGGGCATGACGGCTTGTCACCCTTGGTCGTGCGCGATGCCGACATGGAGCGGAGCTGCCCATGTCGGCCTCGGCGGTGGTTGTATGTCGGTTCAGGCGGCTGGGGTTTCCGCCGCCTCCTTGTGGAACTTGCCGTCCTTCATGATGTAATGCAGACGATCCTGATCCTGCAGGATCGTGATGTCGGCAATCGGATCACCGTCGACCAGGATGAGATCAGCGAGAAAGCCGGGTGCGACCTTTCCGAGTTCATCTGGGCGAAGCATGATTTCGCCGCCCTGTGCGGTGGCCGCGAGGATCGCTTCCATCGGGGTGAAACCAAGCAGTTCCACGAAGTGTTGTAGATCGCGCGCGTAGGTGCCGTGCGGTGTCCACGCGAATCCATAGTCACCGCCCGGCAACACACGGATCCCGCGACGATGCATTTCACGCAAACCTTCTATCGCACAGTCGAGTTCGTGCTTGTAACCAACTGCCTCGGCGGCCTCTTGCGGGAAGCCGAAGGACGCGGCCTCGTAGAGTGTGGCGACCAGCCAGTTGATGGCGGGCGCAACGAATACCTTGTCCTTGTTGGCCTCGAGCATGTCCATGCCCTCAGCGTCGGTGTAGCTGGCGTGGTAGATGATGTCGACTCCGTTGCGCACACACATCTTCACGCTCTCGGCGCTGCGGGCGTGGGCGCACACGCGCTTGTTGAATCGATGAGCCTCGGTGACCGCGGCAGCACACTCCTCCTCGGAGAAGTACGTGTCATCGGCGTGCATGTCGGCGATCTCCTCGCCGGTCATCGAAAGTTTGACCTGATCTACACCAACCGCGACGAGCTCCCGGACGGCTTTCCGCATGCCTTCCGGCCCATCGGCGAACTTGGTGATCGATTTGACGATGGCGCCGCCGGTGACCGCGATCTCCGGCCCGTTGGCGAGGTAGCGCGGTCCAGGGAAGCGCCCCGCGTTGATCGCGTCTCGGGCAACAACATCGAGTCGTTCCTTGGCCGACGCCGCACCGACACACATGGTGTACCCGTAATCGAGAAAGGTTTTGGCCGACTCCAGACAGAACAGCAGATGCTCCTCGGTCGGCATGTTGCCCAGCCCTTCGAGATCTGCAGAGTTGTTCCAGGAGAAGTGGGTGTGCGCGTCGCACAGTCCCGACATCAGGGTGCGGCCACGTCCTTCGATGACGCGTGCCCCATCGACCTGACCGTCGGTGACGGTGCCGACCGCGACGATCCGATCGTTGTCCACCAGGACATCGCCCGGATACGGGTCGACGCCCGTCGAGTCGAGAATATTGACGTTGCGAAACAAGACTTTGGCTGACGGTACGGACATGGCTGTGCTCCTCGTTGAGGCTGTGGGGTTAAAGGAAGTCGACCAGCAGGTCGGTGACGGGTCCGGCTGCTTCCAGCGCGGTCCAGTGGCCGACGCCGGGAAGTATTTTGACGGTCGCCGAGCCGTGCGTATCGGCGATCGCCTGGCTCACCGTCGGTGGCCCGACCTTGTCCTGGTCGCCGGTGATCAACAGAAGGTCGATGGTGCCGGCAATGTCACCGGGGTCACCGGCAGCGGCGAGTGCTTCGCAGTTGCGGGCGTAGCCCTCGGCATCTTGACGCATCACCAACTCACGGACAAACGCGGCGACTTCAGGCTTGTCGTTTCGGGTCGACTCCGAGAGCGCATTGGCGACCACGCCCGGGGCCACGGCCGAAGTGCCTTTGTCCCGCAACACAGCGGCACGATCACGTTGGGCCTGTCGGCCGGCGTCAGCCGGTTCGGCGACGGCGCCGAGCAGCGCGAGTTTGGTCACCTTGTCCGGATGCTTGGCGGCGAACTCGCGCGCCACCAGAGTGCCCATCGAGTGGCCGACGACAGCTGCCGATTGAATGCCCAGAGCGTCGAATACGGCGTCGACGTCCTCGGCGTGACGGCCGATGCTGATGTCATCAGCGGTCGCCGAGCGGCCGGCGCCTGCGGAATCGATCCGCACCACTCGATGGTTCTCGGAGAGCGCCTGCGCTTGAATCTGATAGAAGTTCCCGGTGGCGCCCAGGCCGTGGATCATGACGATGGCCGGTGCGTCGTCGGGGCCGTCGGTCTCGACGGCGAGATCTGTCCCGTTGATGTGCACTGTTGGCTCCTCAGGCGATTCGGTTGCGCTGTGCGCCCAGACCAGTGATCGACACCTCGACGACGTCCCCCGACGACAGGAAACGCGGCGGATCGAATCCGATACCCACACCGGCCGGCGTTCCGGTGGCGATGACGTCGCCCGGCAACAGCGTGATGCCGGCCGACAGCACACTGATGAGTTCAGGGATGTCGAAGATGAGGTCCTTGACCGCCGCGGACTGGCGTGCGGCCCCATTCACGTGGCTTTCGACGCGCAGCGCGGTCACGTCCACGATCTCGTCGGCGGTGACCGCATACGGACCCATCGGGCAGTGGGTGTCGAGAGACTTGCCGATGGTCCACTGCTTGTGTTTCCGCTGCAGATCGCGGGCCGTCACATCGTTGACGATGGTGTAACCCCATACGTGATCGAGCGCATCGTCGTAGGAGATTCCACGACCCCCGGTACCGATGATGACCGCCAACTCTGCCTCGTAGTCGAGTTCAGACGTGACCCCGGAATGGGGATCGATGTCATCGAATGGTCCGGTGACCGAGGTCGTCGCCTTGGTGAACACAACCGGATCCTCGGGGAGCGCCTCGGACCGATCGGGCTGGTCGTACCCCGAACGCCCGAATTCGGCGACGTGCTCCCGATAGTTCTTGCCCACACAGAAGATGTCGCGGCGCGGAGTCGGAATCGGTGCGAGCAACCGCACCTTCTCCAGCGGTACCGAAGGCTGCGACGGTGCCTGCGTGGTGATCGCGCCCTGCAGACTCGACCAATTCTCGATCACCTCGAGCATCCCCGAACCGGCCGGAAGGAGATCCCCGATATCGCGGACTTCGCCGGCATCTACATCGACCACGCCCACCCTGGTCTCGGTTCCATTCGAGTACGTCACCAGTTTCATTGCAAACCAATCTGAATCAATGTGACCAATTTGGTCATGAAGGGACCATACGCGTGCGGCCAAGCGCTGTCTAGGCCCAATTACATGGGCATTTCTGTCACCTGAATTGGTCTTGATTGGTCACCACAAATATCCGATCATGGACGCATGACCATCGAGCAGGAGATACGCGAGTATCTCTCCCAAAGGACAACCGAGGGAACTTTCCAGCCTGGATCGAAACTGCCCACCGAGCGGCAGATGGTGGAACAGTTCGCTGCGCCACGCTCCGCGGTGCGCCGCGCACTCGAGTCCCTCGAACGCGATGGTGTGGTCATACGTCACGTCGGACGAGGCACGTTCCTCACCGAAGCGGCAGTCGCCGCCTCGGGCGGGGCGCCGGCCGACACCAGCCCGGCCGAGATCATGCAAGCGCGCATGGTGCTCGAGCCCCAGGTGTCCGCGGTCGCCGCGCGAGAAGCAACCCGAGCCGACCTGGATCGGATCGGCCAGTATCTGGAGGCGGGCGGTCGAAGCCATGACTTCGAGGGCTTCGAGAGCTGGGATGGCAAGTTACACCGCGCAATCGCCGAAGCTGCCCACAACGGATTGATCCTCAACATGTACGACGTCCTCAATGCCGGACGCGCACTACCAATTTGGGGCACTCGAAAGCGACGGGCCTTCAGCCTGGAACGCCGGAGTTGCTACCACGACGAACACGTCGCGATCGTCGACGCGTTGCGTGATCGCGACCCTGATTCGGCTCAGTCCGCCATGCGCACACACTTGATCCATGTGTCCGACAATCTCCTGGGTCCCAGCTGATGTACGAACCCGAAATCCCGCCGCAACAGTTGATTAGCGAAGCGAGACTTCACTCAACCATCCGCGCCGCAACCACACCACCGTCGACGAGAAGGTCGGTGCCGGTGATGAAATCGGCGTCCGGGCCGAGGAGGAATGCGGCGGCTGCGGCAATGTCGCCTGGTGTCCCCAATCGACGGCGCGGTGAGGCGTCGAGCATGCCGCGCATCGACGACCCCGACTCGCCGGCGAGTTCGTCACGACCCTGCCGGGTGGAAATGATCCCGGGACTGATCGAATTGATCCGGGCGCCCCGCGCTCCCCACCGGACCGCAGCGGCTGCCGTGCGTAATTGATTGGCGCGCTTGGCAATGGCATAGGCATAAGGAGCCGACGGCAACGCATCGGAGTCAAGGAAGGGCAGCGACAACAGTTCGTCGGGTGGAGTCACCCGCAACGCCTGTTCCATCTCGGAGCTCACACTGGGCGCGGCAAGGGTTCCCGCCATGCTGGCGATCACCACGCCCGAGCCACCGGGCGCGATCACTTCACCGAACTCCTCGACTGACAGCGCCACACCCAAGAGATCGACGGCAAGGATCGATGACGTATCGGACTTGGCGGCCGAAACCCCGGCTGTGTGGACCAGATGCCGGACCGGACCGAGATCGGCCGCGGCACGCGCCAGGTTCCGGACGGACTCCGCCGACGACACATCGACGGCCATCGGCGTGACGTCGTAGCCGTCGTCGGCCATCGCCTCGTGTGTGTGGGCCAGCAGGTCGGGGTCGTGGTCGGCGAGCACGATACGCGCACCGGAGCCGACGCGTCGCGTGATGGCCTGGCCCATGCCGCCGACGCCGACGGTCACGATGATGTTGGTGGTCATCGGGACCTTTCTTTCACATGGTGTTGTGCTGCATAGTATTTGGCTTGCGTGGTTTCGACTCGCCCTCGCCTAGTACTACAGCCGTAGATCGCGGTTCGTGAGAATCTTGCGGCGTGTTTGCGCAGGTTAGGGCGGTTGTCGGGGCATGATTCGGAATTTG